>CAZOGI010000003.1:0-166687 GCA_964579435.1 uncultured Planctomycetales bacterium | reverse complement strand
AGCCTGCCCTTTTCGATCGTAAACTCGATATCCTGCATGTCGTGATAATGTTTTTCAAGACGCTTCTGGATCTCAAACAGCTCTTTGTAGAGCTTGGGCATTCCCTTCTCCAAGGTCACCAGATCCCTATTATGCTCCGACGATGAGTAGGCGTTGATCGGCGCCGGCGTGCGGATACCCGCAACCACGTCCTCACCCTGCGCGTTGACCAGATATTCACCGTAGAAATGGGCCTCGCCGGTTCCGGGGTTACGGGTAAAAGCAACGCCGGTGGCTGAATCGTTGCCCATATTCCCGAACACCATGGTCTGCACGTTGACCGCCGTGCCCCATTCGTCGGGGATGTTTTCGATACGGCGATAGGAGATCGCCCGCTTGCCGTTCCAGGAGGAAAAGACCGCGCCGATCCCTCCCCAGAGCTGCTGCATCGGCTCATCGGGAAACTCGGTCCCGAGCACTTCCTTAACTTTATCTTTGAACTGCGCGCAGAGTTTCTTCAGATCCTCGGCGGTCAAGTCGGTGTCGGCCTTATACCCTTTTGCTCTCTTGAGCTCGTCCATGATCCGCTCCAGTTGACGGCGGATACCCTGGTCCTCCTTCGGCTCAACCCCGGCAGCTTTTTCCATGACGACGTCGGAATACATCATGATCAGACGCCGGTACGCGTCGTAGACGAACCGCTCGTTCCCGCCCGCCTGTTTGACGAGGCCGGGGATCGTTCTGGCGGTGAGGCCGACGTTAAGGACCGTTTCCATCATGCCGGGCATCGACTTGCGGGCGCCCGAGCGCACCGAGACCAACAGCGGATTCGCCGGATCGCCGAAGCGGCGCTCCATCAGTTTTTCAACGCGCTGCAGGGCCTTTTCGACCTCAGCGCGCAACGATGCCGGATAGGTGCGCTTGTTCTTGTAATAATGGGTGCAGACCTCGGTCGTAATGGTGAATCCGGGAGGCACCGGAAGCCGCAACGCAGGATGTCCCGCCATCTCGGCGAGATTCGCCCCTTTGCCGCCGAGCAGGTTCTTCATGCTCTCATTGCCATCCGCCTTGCCGCCGCCGAACGAATACACGTACTTAGGCATACCCTTTAAAACCCTCCTTTTTGTGCTGTGCGGCCAGATCCTGAACGCATACCTCTCGTCAGACGCCGAGTTTGTCCGTGAAATAATCGAGTATCCCCTCAACCCCGACACGGTCCTGGAGCATCGTGTCGCGGTCGCGAACCGTTACCTTTTTGTCTTCGAGCGACTGCACGTCGACCGTCAGACAGAACAGCGTCCCCACCTCGTCCTGCCGGCGATACAGCTTGCCGATCGCCCCCGTATCGTCGTAGACGGTACGGAAACGTTTTTTCAGCGCAGCAGAAAGCGCGCGCGCCATGGCGACCAAATCGGGGCGGTTGCGCAAAAGCGGCAGCACCGCGATCTTGACCGGCGCCAGGTCCCGGTGCAGGCGCAGGACCACGCGCGTATCGTCCTTGACCTTTTCCTCCGCGTAGGCGTCGACGAGAAACGCGAGCACCGCCCGGTCCACCCCGCCCGAAGGCTCAATGATAAAGGGAAAGAACCGCTCTTTGGCCGCATCGTCGAAATACATCATGTCCTTGCCCGACTTTTCCGCGTGCTGGCGAAGGTCGAAATCAGTTCGGTTGGCCACGCCCTCCAGCTCGCTCCAGGTTCCCTGCGCAGAAGAACCGCGGGTCGCAAAGGGAAACCGGTATTCGATATCGACGCAGGCACGCGCGTAATGGGCAAGTTCGTCCTTGCCGTGCTCGCGGCGGCGAAGATTTTCCTGCCTGATCCCCAGGCCGAGATACCAGGCGAACCGCCGTTCGATCCACTCCTTTAGTTTCTCATCGGCCTCTGCGGGACGCACGAAATATTCTATCTCCATCTGCTCGAACTCGCGGGTGCGGAAGGTAAAATTCCCCGGCGTTATCTCGTTGCGGAAGGCCTTGCCGATCTGCGCCATGCCGAAGGGAAGCTTGGGATGCCGGCTGTCCAGGATATTGCGGAAATTGACGAACATCCCCTGCGCGGTCTCGGGCCGCAGATAGACGACGGCAGAGGATTCTTCGACCGGGCCCTGGTGCGTCTTGAACATCAGATTGAAGGGCCGTGCCTCAGTGAGCGTCCCGCCGCAATCAGGGCAGGCCGGGCCGGGCAGGTCAGCGGTCTTGAACCGCTTCTTGCAGGACAGGCAGTCGCTCTTCAGATCGAAAAACTGGGAAACATGCCCGGAGGCCTCCCAGACCGCAGGGTGCATCAGGATGGCGGCATCCATGCCGTACATGTCGTCACGGTCCCAGACGACGGATCTCCACCAAGCGCGCTTGAGGTTGGCCTTCAGCTCCACCCCGAACGGACCGTAGTCCCAGGTATTGGAGAGCCCGCCGTAAATATCCGACGACTGGAAGATAAAACCCCGCCGTTTGCACAAGGAAACGATTTTTTCCATTATTGTTTCGGCCATAGAGTTCCTGTTTTATCTTAAAAAGTTCCGCTCGTCAAGTTAATTTACCGCGGCCTTAGTCGGGCCGTATGCGCACGGTTGAAACGATCGCCAAGACCCCTGCGCGGCTGAGGCTGCGGGTGGGATCTTTTATGTAGAGCTTGAAATACCGGTCCCGGTCGTCGAAGAAATTGCAGTCGTAAAAATCGCCTTCCGCGGCATGGCTCTCGGTGAGAAAACCGCGCTTCCCCGGGAGGATGAAGGTACCCATGCGCACGTCCGTCTGATCCCCCAGGTCGGGAGTAAAAATACCTTTCATGATGACGAAGAAAGCATCGGTGACCGAGCGTATCCGGTCAAGACGGGCATCCTGGACCCGACGCAAGAACTCATAATCATCCCTCACCCCCTGCGCCGCGACCTGGGGGTTGAGCTGGACGAAATAATTCTTCTGCTGTGTCAACAGGTGAATCTGGGAGCCTGCTGACTTGGGCGGCCATTTTTTGTAATACGAACGTTTCAAAGCCCCTTTGACGATCACGAATTCCTTGGGAACCCCCAGCTCCACGTCCTCCATGCGGGTCGGTTTCAATCGAGAGAGCACCTGTTCCGAGACAGCCGGGACCTCCCGCTCCTCACTCAGCGAAGAATAAAACAGGGGGAGATGAACCTCTTGCCCCAGCCCGGAACGCACATAAAAGGTCAGGAGCTGCGGCCCGCCAAAACGCACGATGAACAGGACCGCTGCGCCCAGGACAACCAAAAGAGCGAGAGGTTTAAAAAGCCTATTCGCCATCTTGCAGTTTCTTCAATTCCTCGGCCTTGATCCCGAAGCTGTGCTCTTTGTCGGGAAAGAGCCCTTCCTCGATCTCCCGGCGGTACTGTTGCAGCGCCGGCACGATCAGCGCGGAGAGATCCAGGTAACGCTTGACGAATTTCGGGCGGTAGCGGTCGAAAAGCCCCAGGCAGTCGTGAAGGACCAGCACCTGCCCGTCGCACTGCGCCCCCGCACCGATGCCGATGGTCGGGATCGAGAGCCGCCGCGTGATAAGAGCGGCTATCTCATCGGGGACGCACTCCAGGACCAGGGAAAAACACCCGCGCGATTCAAGCAGCTGCGCCTGTTCCATAAGCCTGCGGGCCGCCTCGGCATCTTTACCCTGGACCTTGAATCCCCCCAGTTTGTCCGCGGTCTGGGGGGTCAGGCCAATATGCCCCATAACGGGGATACCGCTTGAAACGATATCCTTGGTGACCGACGGGCAGGCATCGAACCACTCCAGCTTGACCGCCCCGCAGCCGGCTTCTTCGACGAAACGGCGCGCGTTCTTCACCGCTGCTGCCGTATCGAGCTGATACGACTCAAACGGCATATCGCCGACCACCAGACAACGCTGTACCGCCCGCGTGACCGCCTGCGCATGATGCAACATCTCCTTCATGCCCACCTGGGTCGTCGATTCAAGGCCGAGAACGACGTTGGCCAGAGAATCGCCGACCAGGATCATGTCTATCCCCGCCTGGTCAACCAGACGGGCAAACGGATAATCGTAGGCGGTGAGCATCGAAATCTTACGCCTGCCCTTGAGCGAACGGACCTGTTCGACCGTAACCCTCGTCTCCATCGCTGCTTCCCCCGTCTCCCTTACCGCTGCGCCTTAAGATACGCCAATATCGCCGAGGCGGCGCGCTTTCCCGCCCCCATCGCCGCAATGACCGTGTCGGCACCCGTCGTAATATCCCCTCCGGCGAATATGCCCGGAAGCGACGTTGCGCCGTTTTCATCCGTCGCGACGGTCCCGTCGTCATTACAGCGCAATCCCGCAGTTGCGCGGCCGATAAGCGGGTTCGGCCTCTGTCCGACTGCGACGATCAGGGTGTCAAGCGGCATCACGAACGAAGACCCCTCGACCGGCACCGGGCGCCTCCTGCCCGAGACATCGGGATCCCCCAAGCGCATGCGGATGCATTCAAGGCCGGTCACCGCAAAGCGCTCGTTCGTCACCACCCGCAGTGGCTGGGTCAGCAGAGAGAACCTTACCCCTTCATCCCGGGCGTTCTCGACCTCTTCGGCCCGGGCGGGCATTTCGGCTTCGCTGCGGCGGTAGATCAACACCGCCTCCCTGCCCAGGCGCAACGCCACCCTGCTGCAATCCATGGCGACGTTGCCGCCGCCGACGACGCCGACGCGCCTGCCGATGTCCAGCGGCGTGGCGTACCCGGGGAATTCATGTGCACGCATGAGGTTTACCCGCGTCAGGAATTCGTTGGCGCTATAAACCCCCGCGGCGTTCTCCCCTTCAATGCCCAGGAACTGAGGCAACCCCGCACCGGTTCCGATAAAGACGGCATCAAACCCCTGCGCGCGCAGATCGTTTATCCCGTAGGTCGCTCCAATCAGGGTATCGGCGCAAAACTGCACGCCGAGCTTGGCGATACACGCGGACTCGGCGGAGACGATCGAACGGGGCAGGCGAAACGACGGGATCCCGTACGTCAAAACCCCGCCAAATGCGTGCAGGGACTCAAAAACCGTCACCCGGCAGCCACAGCGTGCCAGCTCGCCGGCGCAGGTCAGGCCCGACGGCCCGCTGCCGACCACGGCAACGCGTTTTCCCGCGCCCCTCTGCGGGAATGCCGCCAAAACCGTCTCCGGCGCAGGCGCAGGCTCGGCTGAATCGACATCGGCGCAGAAACGCTCCAGCGCCCCGATATTGATCGGCGTTTTCTTTTTGTTCAGGACGCAGGCCGCTTCGCACTGGTCTTCCTGGGGACAGACGCGGCCGCAGACACCGGGGAGGTTATTCTTTTCCTTGATCTTACCGAGTGCCTCGCGGCGCTTCCCCGCCTTGACGAGCAGAATGAACGCCGGAATGTCGATTTCGACCGGACAGCCCTTGCTGCACGGAGCGTTCTTGCATTGCAGGCACCGTCCCGCTTCGCGGACCGCCTCTTCCTGCGAGAACCCGAGGGAGACCTCCTCCCAATTCTTCACCCGTTCACGCGCGTCCTGCCGGCGTAAAGGCGTACGCATGGCTAGAAGCGCAGGACCGGGATGAAAAACTGCGCGATCTTGAAATAGATGATCAAACCGACAACGTCGACAATGCTCGTGGTGATCGGGCCGGCGAGGACCGCGGGATCGAGGCCAACGCGTTTCGAGAAGAGCGGCAGGAAAATCCCCGTGCCGATCGCCAAAACCGCAATAATCAGCATGCTCAGACCGACGACCAATGCCAGGACAGGGTCCTTTTGCAGCAACAGGGCCCTCCCGAACGCTACGGCGCCGATGATCAGGCCCATCAGGAGCGCGGCGCTGAATTCAAGCTTGATGATGCGCTTGACCGCTCCCGGCTTCACATCCCCGGTCGCCAAGCCGCGGATGATCGTGATCGACGTCTGGGCGCCGGCATTACCGCCTGTATCAAGGAGCATGGGGATGAAGAAGGTGAGCGCCACCACCGCGCTCAGGGTGTGCTCAAAGTTCTTCAGGACCGTGCCGGTGAGAAAATCGAAAACGAGCAGAAGGATCAGCCAGCCGGCCCTGCGCTTCACCAGCTCAAAGACCGTCGCCTGGGCGTAGGAGATGATCTCCCCGCCGCTGGCGTCCATCTTGCCGATCTCGTACATCTGCTTGGTCGTATTGCGCTCGATCTGCTCGACGATATCGTCGACCGTGATGATGCCGACGATCCTGCCGGCCGTATCGACCACCGGCGCGTCAAGGAGATCGTATTTCTTGAAGAGGTCGGCAACCTCGGCGGTCCGTGAGGTTGCCTCCAGCTTAATGAAATCGACCCCGGACATGATCTCCTTGATCGGGATATCCGCGGGCGCCTTGAGGATGTCCTGCAGGGATACCGAACCCAGGAGCTTGCGCGAATCATCGGTAATAAATGCCGTGTTGATGCTCTCACGGGAATCGGTGCGCAGGTTCTCCTGAACCGAAATGATTGCCTGACGCGCGGTCATGTCCTTGCGCAGGGTCACGAAGTCCGTGGTCATAAGGCTGCCTGCTGTGCCCTCCTGGAACTCGATGAGCTCCTTGATGTTCGCCGCCTCTTCGCGGCGCACGAGAGAGATGAACTTGCGGGAAACCTTTGCCGGGAATTCCTTGAAGAGATCCGCTCGCTCATCCGGCGACATCTCGTTGATGATCTGCGCGACCTCGGCGTTATCGAGGTTATTGAGAAGGTACGTTTGCTCCTCGAAAGAAAGGTACTCGAATACCTCAACCGCCTTTTTGGTACCCAGGAGTTTAAAAACAAGGATCTTATCCGCGGGCTCAAGGGTATGCCACCCTTCCGCCAAGTCCATCGAATGGACCGTCTTGAGCAGTGTCTTGAGCTCGGAGAAATTCTTGGTTTTAAGATACTCCCGTATCTCCGGGATCATGAGTGCGAAGATATCGACCTTTTTGCGCGAGCCGTTCTTCATGGATTCTGCTCTTCCTGAGCGCGGTACTGGTTGAGGCGGCGGGACAACTCCCCGAAATCGACCGCATGGGCGTCGAAATCGGGGCCGTCGACGCACCCGAAAACGGTCTTTCCCCCGACGCTGCAACGGCAGGCTCCGCACATCCCGGTGGCGTCTACCATGATCGGATTGAGGCTCACCACCGTGCGCACCCCGGCGCCGCGGGTATAGTCGCTGACCGCCTTCATCATCGCGACCGGACCGATCGCATAGACCAAATCCGGATATTTAGTATGCGTTGATTTTTCTATGCTGTCAAACAGTTCTTTCAGGGGTATCAGAACCGAGCCGCGCGTGCCCGCCGACCCGTCGTCCGTCGTCACAAACAGCTGCGCGCAGCAACGATCCATTTCCTCTTCGAGTATCAACTGTGCCTTGGTCCTGGCGCCGATGATCCCGATGACCCGGCTGCCGGAATCCACAAACGCCCGGGAAACCGGGAGGATCTCGGCGATGCCAACCCCTCCCCCGATGCAAATGACCGTGCCGCCGTTAAGCAGTCGGGTGGCGCGGCCCAGCGGTCCCAGAAGATGAGGAAGGCGCGCTCCCTGAGGCAGAGCGGCTAATGCCCTCGTCGAATGTCCGACCGACTGAAAGATGAGCGTGATCGTGCCTGCGCCGGCATCCCAATCAGCCAGGGTCAGCGGGATCCGCTCTCCCCGCTCATCGGCCATTACGATGACGAACTGACCGGCATGCGCCTTTGCCGCCACCGCAGGAGCGGCAATGCGCATTTGGGTCACTGCTTCAGCGAGTTGTTTTTTTTCGAGTATCTCCAACATCATTGCCCTCTTCAAAGATAAGTTCGGCGCCGGGAAAAACACCCAGGATACGGTCCCAGGCCGGCCGTTCCAAAACAGCCAGCGCGGTCGAAAGCGCATCGGCGAGCACTGCTTCCGCGGCACTGACGGTGACCGAGAAACAGGCGCGCTGCACGGGATAACCGGTGCGCGGGTCGATGAGATGGCTGTACCGCCTGCCCTCGTGCAGGAAAAACTGTTCCGCGTCCCCGGACGTAGAGACCGATGCGTCACGCAGCGCAAACTCCTTGACCACACGGCGCGGACCGCATGCGGACCGCACCCCCACCGTCCACGGCAGGCCTCCTTTTTTCCCGATGGCCGCCACCTGACCGCCGAGGCTGATCAAACAGTCCCTGATACCCTGCTCCTTAACTTTGCGCAGGGCCACATCCAGCGCGTAGCCTTTTGCCACCCCTCCCAGGTCGACCTTCATACCCGCGACGGCGAATCGCACGGTCGCAGACTCTTCGTCGAACACCAGCTTATCGCTGCCGATGCGTTCGCGGACGTGCGCGATCTGAACGGATGAGGGAACCACAAACCGCTTGGCGCTGAAACCCCACAGATCGACCAGCGGCCCCACTGTAACATCGAACGCCCACCCGGTGGCGCGGGCCAGCAAGGCGCATCGCTGCAGAAGCCGGAATGTCTCCCGGTCAAGCCGCGCCGCTCCCGAGGCATTGAGCCGGCTGATGTCGCTGTTCGGGTCGTACTTGCTCAGAAGCCGCTCAAGCCTCCTGAATTCTCCGAAGACGATCGCGGCACAGCGCGGGTCGGGGGAAACGACCGTCGCATACGTCCCCATGAGCAGCTGGCGGCTTTCATGGAGAAGGATGCGTGAGCACCCGCCCAGGACCACGGCCCAGAGTCCGACCGCACAACAGACCGCACCCGACAAGACCGCCGTCCGTCGACAGAAGAGCCGGGAGGGGCTCATTTTTTCAGAAGAGACCGCAGTTGAGAAAGCGGCCGCGTATTGACGACCTGTTCTGCGCGCAGCCACCCGCGCATCGCCGTCCATACCCCCATCTGCATATACCCGAGATGCTCGGCGTGATGAGCGTCGGTATTGATCGCGACACGCACCCCTCCTTCAACGGCGGTGCGCGCGCAGGTGCCGTTGAGATCCAGCCGCTCGGGAGACGAGTTGATCTCCAGATGCGTGTTCGTATCCGCCGCGGCCCTCAGGAGAGCGTTGAAATCGAATTCCGACGGCTCGCGCACCCCCCATAACGAACTGCTGGGATGGGCGATAATATGCACCTGCGGATTGCGGCAGGCGTTCACCAGTCGTTTAGTCATCGCGCTGCTGCCCTGCTTGAATGCGGTATGCACTGCCGCGACCACGACATCGAACTGCCGCAAAATATCCGGCGGGTAATCGATCGAACCGTCGGGCATGATGTCGACCTCGGTCCCGAAGAGTACGGCAGGAAAACCCCCTTCGGCGTTGATGCGATCGACCTCCGCCCGCTTCTGCTGCAACCGGCGGCGGTTCAGGCCGCGCGCGATCTTGAGGCTCTGAGAGTGGTCGGTGACCGCGACATAATCGTAGCCGAGGGCCCCTGCCGCTGCCGCCATCTCCCGGATCGTGCTGTTGCCGTCCGACCAGGTGGAGTGCACGTGCAAATCCCCGCGGATATCCTTGATGCCGACCAGATCCGGCAGGGTCCCGTTGAGCGCTGCGTCTATCTCTCCGGTCCCCTCCCGCAATTCGGGCGCGATAAACGGCAACCCCAGGAGGGCGAAGAGCTCCTCTTCGTCGGCGCCGGCGCGGTACCTGCCCCGGCGGTCAAAGAGCCCGTACTCATTGAGCTTAAAACCTCTCTTGATCGCCAGTTGGCGCAGCTCGATGTTGAACTCTTTGGAACCGGTAAAATAGATCAGCGCGGCGCCGAAAGAGCGATCGGGGACGATCCGGCAGTCGACCCGGACGCCGTCGCGCGTACGCACGGCAATCTTCGTTTTGCCCGCCTCGATCAACTCTTCGGTCAGCGGGTGGGAACGCATGAATCCTGCGACACGCTCATGCTGCGCGCACGCCAGGAGGATATCGATATCTCTCACCGTCTCCTTATGGCGGCGCAGGCTTCCGGCGACCGAGATACGGCGCGCGAGCTTACCGCGGGAGAGCGGCGTGCCGAACTGCCGTGCGGTCTCCAGCGCCTCTCGCAGCGTCATCCGGGCGCTGCCGGCCCTGAAGATACGTATGCCCTGCCGGATATTTTCCAGCGTCTTTTCCCGGATACCCGGCAGCTTTACCAGAGCCCCGGTGCGCAGCTTCTTCTCCAAGTCTTCGACGCTGCGCACCCCCGCCGCCTCATAAAAGAGCCGCGCGGTCTTCGGTCCGACCGAAGGGATCCGCAGGACCTGAAGTACGCCCAAAGGCACTTTCTTTTCGACGGCGGCGAAAGAAGCCACGCGGCCCGAAACCAGGTACTCGCTTATATGGGCGGATAATTCCTTGCCGATGCCGGGAATCCGACGCAGCGCTCCCGCCCGCGCCACCGAAGCGATATCCTCGCCCAAGGATTCGATCGAGCGCGCGGCCCGCTCGTATGCCCTGACCCGGAAAACATTCTCCCCCGCTACTTCCAGCAGCACGGCATGGTCGCGCAGAAATCGGGAGAGCTGTTTATTGAGCGCAAACATCGAGGGAGACCACGTTAGAATGCCTCCTGGAGCCCGTGGACCAGATCCAGCAACAGGGAATTCACCGGAGTCGGGATCCCCAGCTCCTGGCCGAGACGCACGATCACCCCGTTGATGTAATCGATCTCGGTGCGTTTCTTCTTCAGGATATCCTGCAGCATCGATGAGCGGTTGAGCGCGGTCGCTTCGCAGACCGACTCGACCTTCGCGAGCGGATCGTCGAACTGCAGGCGCAGGCGCTTGCGTTTTGCGACCTTGACCCCTTCGGTCACCGCGGCGCGCAGGATACGCCTCGTCCCTTCGTATTTCAAGAGCGCCCCGTTGGGCAATTGGGTGAGCGCAGTCAAGGCGTTGATCCCGACATTGACGATAAGTTTCGACCAGAGCGCCCCTTTGATGTCCCGGGTAAAACGAAACGGCAGCCCCGCGCGGGTGAAACTCTCCCGCAACGGGCGCATCCCCGCGGTCATCGAGCCGTCCGAACGGCCGACGACCGTTTCTCCTCTACCCGCGAAGCGGACCGAACCGGCGCCCAGAAGCGTCGCCCCCAGGCCGGTCACCCCCCCCAGCACCCGCTCGGGGGGAAAGATCTCCTCGAGCTGCTCAAGCGCCCCGATGCCGTTCTGCAGCGTCATGACCAGCGTTGAGTCCCCGGTAAAGCGCTGCAAGGAAACCGCCGCCTCTTTCGTGTCGTATGCCTTGACGCAGAGTATCGCCAGGTCAGCCTGTCTCAGCTCAGCGCCGAATACGCAGGCCCTGACCGGCACGTTCCAGCTGCCGCCGAGCCCTTCGACGCTCACCCCCCCCTTCGATAACGCCTCGGATCGTTCCTTCGACTTGTCGACCAGGAAAACATCTTCCTTGGCTTTCGCAAAGAGCGCCGCCAGAAGACAGCCCACCGCACCCGGCCCGACTACCGCGATCTTCATACCCTCTCCTTTGCCGCGACGACAGTGCCGGCGCGCGAAGCGCGCGCGTCCCACTGTTGCGCGTCATCATAGAGCTGCTTGAGCACCCGATCCGAACGGAACCGCTTTTCGAGGTAGAACTGAAGGAATGCCTGCAGGACGGTATCCAGTTCCCGCCTGATAAGCGGGTTCAACCCCAGGTTCAACGCCGCGGTAAAAGAGGCTCGCTGCAGATGCAGGAGGGTCGCCACCGTGCCTCTAAAGATCGAACGGGTCTGTTTCTCGCGCACGGCGCAGCGCGGACAGACCAACCCCCCCAGCGCCAGGCTGAAACGAGCCTGGGAAGCGACGCTGCCGCTACAGCGCACGCAGGACTCGACGTGAGGCTGAAACCCGGAGAGGGTGAGCATCTTGATCTTGAAGATCCGCCCCACCCGGGACGGCTCGGGGGCGGCCTGCAGGAAACGCAGCGCCTCCAACACAAGTTCGAATACCGCTTCGTTACGGTCCTCCGGAGGCATGATCGCGTTGACCATCTCCATCATCGCGGAAGCCTCGCCGGCGCGCACGATATCCTGACGCAATGGGTAAAACGGATCCCGCTGATCGCATTGCGTCACCAGATGAACGCTCGATACGCGCTTACGGTAAAAGACGATATCGTTCCAGGAAAAAAGATCGACCGTGCTGGCGAATTTTTCCGGATCGGTGCGAATCCCCTTCAGGACCCCGGAGAGCTTCCCGTAAGCCCGGGTAAAGAAGGTCACCAGCAGCGAGGTCTCGCGGAAGTCGAACCGGCGGATCACCAACGCTTCGGTCTTGTGTATTGACATTCGCAGGCTACGGTTGTGCGATGCGTATGGGGAAGGACCCTCAAAACCCGTTAGGGTGCATAAAGCTGCCTAAGAATACATCTCTCTGCGCTGCGCATCCGACCGCGCCCGGCAGCGGTCGTGTCGGAGGATCCCGCAAGGTGCAAAACGCCGTGGACGACATAACGGCACAGCTCGGTTTTGGGGTCGGTCCGGTAACGCGGGGCGTTGCGAACGGCGGTTTCGGCAGAAACAACGATGTCCATGAGGGTATCCGCGGGGCCGTCCAGCGCAAAGGCAAGGCAATCGGTTGCCGCATCCACCCCGGCATAGATGAAATTCAGCGCCCGAACCAGCGCGTCGTCGACGATACAGACGGTGATCTCAACGTCCGGGGGGAGACGCCGTTTCGCCGCGATCCGCACCGCCCTTTTCACCGTTGCGGCGCTGACCCTGACCTTCTTCTGCAGATTGCGCACCGTTACTTTCATCACGCTCCCCCCCGGGGTAACTGACGCGGCTATGATAAAACCCGGTCAGGATATGGATGAACGTCCGGGAAATCTTTTCCAGATCCTTAAGCGTCAGATCGCACTCGTCGAGCTGACCGTCGATGAACTTGTTGTTGATCACCTTATGGACCATTTCTTCGATCGCCGCCGGGGCCTGATCCTTCATCGCCCGGGTCGCCGCTTCGACCGAATCCGCCAAAAGCACGATCGCCGTCTCCCGGGTATTCGGCCGCGGCCCCGGATAGCGGAAACCTTCCTCGCGGACCTGCGCATCCTCGACCGATTCCAGGGCCTTGCGGTAAAAATAGTAAACCAGGGAGGTGCCGTGATGGCGCTGGATAAACTCGCGCAGGGCGGGGTTCAAACGGTAGCGCTGCGCAAGCTCCACCCCTTCTTTGACGTGGTTCATGATCACCAGCTTGCTCATCATCGGGGCAAGGGCGTCGTGCTTGCTCATCTTGATCGACTGGTTCTCGCTGAAATAATCGGGTTTGGAGAGTTTGCCGACATCGTGGTAGTACGCCCCGACGCGCGCCAGGAGCGCGTGCGCGCCGACCGCCTGGCAGGCGGCATCGGAAAGGTTCCCGACGATCAGGCTGTGATGGTACGTCCCCGGCGCTTCCTGCATCAGGCGCTGCAGCAACGGGTGGTTAAAATCATCCAGCTCCCGCAGACTCATATGCGTGACGCAGTTGAAGAGGTACTCCAGCACCGAGAGCAAGATCAGGATCAGGCCGCTGCAGGCCACGCCGTTGAGCAACAGGTAAAGGTAGCGGTAGGAAAGACGGAACTGGAAATTTTCGAAAGACAGCAGCGTAAAGACCTGCGCCAGGCCGACCAGAAAGCCGCAGCGCAGGACGGTATTACGCGTGCGCGCACCGGCGATAAGGAGTGCGGAGAGGACGCCGCTGATGAGATAAAGGAAGAGAAAATAAAAGAAATAGACCGAGATCGAGCCGACCACAACCCCGCCGGTGAGGGCCAGGAGGAAAGCGATCTCAAGATTATTGAAAAGAAGGACGCTTAAGGAGGGGATGACGCAAAAAGGGACGAAATAAAAGGGCAATCCCTGCATCAGGATCCCGTAGCCGACCGCTATCTGCAGGGTAAACAGCAACCCCAGGTACAGCGGCCGCACGACCTGCGGGACGATCCGGCGCATCTTCAGGTACGCGTAGAGGATGATAAGAAACAGTCCCACCAAAAGAGGGATATCCAGGATGCGCGCGAAACTCAGCACCGCCGCGCTGAGCATCGCGGCGAAAACGCCGTTGAGCAGCTGAGCGTTCTTATTACTGGGAGAGCCTTTGGGGGATAGCTTTGTCATAGGCCTCGATGATGCGCTGTACCAGCGGATGGCGCACGACATCCGAACCGCTGAAATAGATGAACTGTATGCCGTCTATACCGTTGAGGGTCTTTTGCGCCTGCAGCAGGCCGACCGGCCGGCTTCCGGCAAGATCGCTCTGCGTCGGGTCGCCGGTTATGACCGCCTTCGAGTCGAAACCGAGCCGCGTCAGGAACATCTTCAGCTGCTCAGCGGTGCAGTTCTGCGCCTCATCGAGTATGATGAAGGCGTCGTTGAGCGTCCGGCCCCGCATGTACGCAAGAGGCGCAACCTCGATTATGCCGGTCTCCAGGTACTTCTCGATGCGCTCCGCGTCCATCATATCGTAAATCGCGTCGTAGAGCGGACGCAGGTAGGGCGAAATCTTGGCGTGGATATCACCGGGGAGGAATCCGAGCGATTCCCCCGCTTCGATCGCCGGCCGGGTCAGGATGATACGCCTGACCTCCTGCTTTTTAAGCGCTTCCACCGCGCAGGCCATTGCCAGGTACGTCTTGCCGGTTCCTGCGGGCCCCAGACCGAAAACAATCGGGCAGGCCCGGATCGCCTCGACATACTCCCGCTGCCCGGCTGTCTTAGGGCCGATGACGCGCATGCGCGATGCCCCCGAGAGAGTCCCCGCATCGGGGTCCAAGCGGCCTTTGCCCTTGACGAGCGCATAGACCAAAGCGCGTTCAAGCTGCGAGCCGCTGCGGATATGCATGAGCAACTCCTCGACTATCGCGGCGGCCCTGCGCAGGTGCGTCGCCGTGCCGCTGAGCTTCAGATGCCCGCCGCGTAGAGCGATCTTGACCGAGCACGTCTCTGCGATAAGCGAGAGGTACTCGTCGCACGGCCCGACGAGCAGCTGTCCCTCCTGCTGGGAATGGAGCCGTATCGTTTTATCCACGCGCACCTGCCCGAGCGCTGCTTATTTGAGGTTCTCGGAAACGTCCTTGCCCTGATCCACCGGCAGACGCAAGGTCTGGCCCGGACGCAGCATGTCCGGGCTCAGGAGCACGTCGCGGTTGAGCTCATAGAGCTTCATCCAGCGTTTGGTCGTCCCGTATTTCTTGAGCGATATCTTCTGCAGGGTGTCTCCCTTGAGAACGGTATAGTTTTCGAACGTGCCCGGGGCTGCCGTAGCCGCAAAATTCTCATCCGCAGACGAATCGCTCTCGCTCCAATCCTGCGTGGCTATCGATGGCTCCGGCGCCTGCAGGGGAGCCGCACCCCCGCCTTTCGCCGCTTTCTGCCGGGGGCCGAACTCGATTTCAAAGACTTGCGTGGTACGCGTCAATTTCCGGTTCTCCCCGTCTGTCCCCGACGGAACACTCCCCGCAACATAACCGCGGTTACCGGCGTCCAGATCCTGATCGACCCGGTCCCGGGTCAGCTCGTACGTACGGACCATGCACCCCGAAAAAAAGATCAGTCCCATTGACGCCGCTACCACCCCTACCCCCGCACGCTTCGCTACCATGCCCCCTCCTCTTTTGACGCCTTGGTTAAGATAAGGCTCGTACCTGTATCTTCAGTTCATTCAGCTGCCGCGCATCGACCTGAGACGGAGCGCTGGTCAACGGACAGGCGGCGGCGCTGGTCTTGGGAAAAGCGATGACTTCGCGGATTGAATCGACCCCCGCCAAGAGCGCCAGCAGCCGGTCCATGCCGAAAGCAAAACCCCCGTGCGGCGGCGCACCGTACTGAAACGCTTCAAGGAGGAAACCGAACCGGCGCGCGGCTTCTTCTTCGGCTATTCCCAACATCCGAAAGATCCGTTCCTGGAGTTTTTGGTCGTGAATACGGATCGAACCGGAACCGATCTCCATGCCGTTGAGCACCAGGTCGTAGGCGCGCGAGATCACCTTCCCCGGATCTTGCTCCAGGATGGCGAGGCCTGCGGTATGCGGCGCGGTAAAAGGATGGTGCTCGCTCTCCCAGCGTTTCTCTTCGTCATTATATTTGAAAAGCGGGAAATCCGTCACCCAGACAAAGGCATACTCCTGTTTCAGCTCCTCCCGCAGGTCCGGCTTATCCGACTTATACCGCTGCAACGCCTCCCGGTGCGTCAAACGGGGAAACGGGACGGCAAGGGTGCGGTTCAGGACCGCCTGGAAGATCTTCTGCATCAGCTCCTCGAAGAGGGCGTAAATATCCTCCTCTTCCACAAAAGACATCTCCAGGTCCAGCTGGGTGAACTCGGGCTGCCGGTCGGCGCGCAGGTCTTCATCGCGGAAACACTTTGCGATCTGGTAATACTTGTCTATGCCGGCGACCATGAGAATCTGCTTGAACAGCTGCGGGGACTGCGGCAGCGCGAAGAACGAACCCGGGCTCACGCGCGAAGGCACCAGATAATCCCGTGCCCCTTCGGGCGTAGAGCGGGTCAGGATCGGCGTTTCGCATTCCGTGAAGCCGCGCTCATCCAGGAACGAGCGCACGATACGGTAGACGCTGCTGCGCAGGAGGAAATTGCGCAAAACCTTTTCCCGCCGCAGGTCCAAGTAGCGGTACTTCAGGCGCATCTCTTCGGTAACCTCAAGAGCATCCTCCAGCTCGAACGGAGGCGTCAGGC
Source organism: uncultured Planctomycetales bacterium (assembly GCA_964579435.1). Taxonomy (GTDB): domain Bacteria; phylum Omnitrophota; class Gorgyraeia; order Gygaellales; family Profunditerraquicolaceae; genus CAZOGI01. Next base: position 150,168 of record CAZOGI010000003.1, on the reverse strand, counting down.
TCGGGTTGAGTATCTCCAGCTCCTGCGCCAGCACCTCGATCTCTCCGCTGGGAAGCTTCGGGTTGATCGTTTTTTCCGGCCGTCTGTTCACTGTCCCGCGCACTTTTATCACGAACTCGCTGCGCAACTCCTGGGCCCGCGCATACGCTTCGGGAGCGTCCTTCGGCAGAAAAACCACCTGGGCGATCCCGGTCCGGTCGCGGATATCTATGAAAACGAGTTTTCCGTGATCACGCCGCTTCGCGACCCACCCGCACAGGACAACGCCCTTTCCCGCGTCCGCGGCGCGAAGGGCGCCGCAGTACTCAGTCCTTAACATAGGTGCTTTATCTCCTTGATGACCTCATCACGCGGCACCTGCCGCTGCTGCCCCTGCTGCATATCCTTGAGGGTGACACTGCCGCTCTTCAATTCATCCTCTCCGAGTAAGATCACAAAACGCGACCCGCTGTCGTTGGCAACACGCAACGCCGCCTTCAGGGAGCGCCCCTGGTAATCGGTATCCGCCCCGATCCCCTCGGCGCGCAGCTCCTGAACAAGCGCGATCCCGGGTTTCATTGCCTCAGCGCCCAATGCAATGAGATAGACCCCCGTACGCCGCAACGGTGCCGGTTCCTCGGCCGGCAGGGCCAACAGCAACCGCTCCATGCCGAGCGCAAAACCGATCGCCGCACGCGCACTGCCTCCCAATTCCTGCACCAGGCCGTCGTAACGGCCGCCGGCGCCGATGGCATCCTGGGCGCCGAGACCGGGATGCGTGATCTCAAAAACCGTGCGGGTATAATAATCAAGCCCCCGCACCAGTTGCGCAGAGACCGTATAGCCGACCCCAAGGGTATCCAAGATCCCCCGGCAACGATCGAAATGATCCTGGCAGGCCGCGCAGAGGTACTCCGGGTGAGAAACGCAGGACTCAACGATCGCGCGGCACCCTTCGTTCTTGCAATCGAGGATCCGCAGCACCGAACGTTCGAAACGCGCCTGGCAATCAGGGCACAACCGCTGGCGCTGCGCTTCCAGCTTCTGTCTCAGCAATACCGCCAGCCGGGCCTTGTCCTCTGCGCAGCCGAGGCTGTTGAGGAGGATACGGTGGCCGCTGATGCCGACCGCAGCCAGAAGCGCATCGGCCAGAGCGATAACCTCGGCGTCGATATCCGGGCCGACAGCCGAAATGACCTCGGCACCGATGTGGTGGAACTGCCGCTGCATGCCTTTCTGTGGCTCCTCGAAACGGAACATCGGCCCCAGGTAATACAATTTACAGAATCCCTGCGTCTTGTCGAGGTTGTTCTCAAGATACGCCCTGACTACCGAAGCGGTCCCTTCGGGCCGCAAGGCATACGTCTCTTCCTGGTTTCGGATGAGGAACATCTGCTTCTGGACGATCTCGGCCCCTTCCCCCAGGGAACGGGAGAACAAGCGCACGTCCTCCAGAAGCGGCAGGCGTATTTCCCGGTAGCGGTATACTTCGAGTACCCGGCGGCAGACCTCTTCGATCCGGCGCCAACGGCATACCTCATCCGGCAGGACATCTTTGGTGCCCTGAATTCTGTTAAACATGAGTAAGGGGGAAGGGAAGAACAGAAAGACTACTTTATGTCGGTCTTCATCTCCAAACCGGGCTTGAATACAACAACTCTTCTCGGAGGGACAGGGACGAGCTGGCCGGTGCGCGGGTTCCTCCCGGTTCGACTCTTGCGCTGCTTGACCTTGAATACGCCGAAATTGCGCAACTCGATCTTTTCGCCGCGTTGCAAAGCCTCAACGATGCAATCGAATGTTTTCTGAACCACTTTTTTGACGTCTATCTGCTTAAGGTTCGTTTCGTCAGAAACCTTGAGGATGATATCTTTCTTGGTCATGGCCTTTATGCCTCCCGCTCTTTTGTGATTCGCCGCTCTTTCAATACGCAACTATAGTATCAACAAAATGTTACGGTGTCAAGGATTTTTCCGCGCCGTGCGTTCAATTTGTAGCGGCGCGCGCCGGCAGGGCCGAGATTATACTTTACAGATATTTTGACTAGGGTATAATGTGCTCAACAGGAGGCGACGATGGAACTCAACGATCTGCAGAAGTGGCTCTTTATCGCGGCTGTATGGGTTATCGCTGCCGGAACGCTGATGATGGGTTTCGGTTCGCGCTATGCCCCGCATTCGGCTCAGGGCTACCCGATGGCACTTGACCGCTGGACCGGGCACCTGATCGCCAAAGGATTCAAAGATTCCTCCGCCGAGGTCAATGCACTCGGCTTCGAAAGGCTCCTCAAAGACCTCCAGCTGAAACCCGAAGCGGTAGTGAACTCGGGCGCCGGACTGCAGCAGCAACGCCTCGGTACGGTGCAGAGCGAAACGCAGCCGCAACCCGGCTCTTCAGAGGAAAAGAAGTACCTTTTCGAAACCGATCAGACCCTCAATAGCGGAAATTAGCCGTTCCGAAGGCGTGACGAACAGGTTCTCTCCCACAACAACGTTGATGCGTGCCTGAGTGGGGGTATCCAACTGCAGGTAAACCGGGACCTTTCCCGGCTCAGAAGAAAGAAGCTGTTTGAGGCTCTCGAACAAATTCTCCCGGATCCCGGAGAGATTGACCTTGATGCTGGTTATCAGCTTGTAAATGTCATCAACGGGGATAAGGTCGTTGGCGACGATCTTCGGGGCCTCCTCTTTCAGGTTCAGCCGGCCCTTGACCAGCACGACCGTGCTCAAAAGAATGCCGCGCGAAACCTTCTGATACGTCTGCGGGAACACCAGTACCTCCACCGCTTTCTCCAGATCCTCGACCTTGAGGATCGCCATCCGCTCCTGCTTAGCGCGCGTCACCGTATGCTTGATCTTCTCGATCAGCCCGACAACCTTGACCTCATCCTCGTCTTTGAGTTCGGCAAGCTTGGCGATATGCGTCGAGGCAAAACGTTTTATCTGGTTGGCGTAGCGCGCCAAGGGGTGCCCGGAGACGTAGAAACCCAGCATCTCTTTTTCGAAAGCCAACACCTGCGGCTCCGGCCACTCATGCACCATCGGCAGGTCGCCGGCACGGGATGAAAATCCGGCCGGGGCGCTGGCCTGATCGAAAAAAGAGAGCTGCCCGCTGGAACGGTCCCGTTGGAGACGGTTTGCCTGTTCCATCACCGTATCCAGCCCGGAGACCATCCGCGCCCGGGCCAGCTTGAAACCATCGAGCGCCCCGCACTTGATCAGGCTCTCCATGACCTTGCGGTTCGCCTGGCGCAGATCGATTTTCCCGCAGAAATCCTGCAAGGAAGCGAACGCCCCCCCCGAACGCCGGGCCGCCAGTATCGAATCGATCGCCGCGCGCCCGACGTTTTTGACGGCGATCAGGCCGAAACGGATCGCGGTATCGCTGATCACGGTGAAAAGGGCATCGCTCTGATTTATGTCGGGTGGCTCGACCGAAATACCCATCCGGTTCGACTCGGCGACGTATTCGACGATTTTGTCGGTATTGTCGCGCTCGGACGTCAGAAGCGCCGTCATGAACTCGACCGGGAAATTCGCCTTCAGGTACGCGGTGCGGTAGGAAATGAGTGCATAGGCGGCGCTGTGCGATTTGTTGAAACCATACCCCGAAAAGTACTCGATAAGGTCGAAAATCTTCGAGGCGATGGATTCCTTGATGTTATTCTTGATGCAGCCGAGGACAAAATTCTTGCGCTCTTTCTCCATGACCTCGGGGATCTTCTTGCCCATCGCCTTGCGCAAAAGATCCGCCTGGGCGAGGCTAAAACCCGCGAGGCTGGAGGCAACCTGCATGATCTGCTCCTGATAGACCATGATCCCGTAGGTCTCCCGCAGGATAGGCTCCAGGCTCGGATGTTCGTATTTGATGGGGATGCGGTTGCGCTTGCGCTTGATGAAATCGTCGAGCATCCCCGAGCCGATGGGACCGGGCCGGTATAGGGCAAGGAGCGCGATGAGATCCTCGAACTTGCTCGGCTCCATCTTGCGCAACAGGTCGCGCATCCCGGTACTCTCCAGCTGGAATATCCCGATCGTCTCGGCCGAGCGAAGCAACCGGTAGGTCGCCTCGTCATCGAGGGTGACCGTATCGATATCCAGCTGCACCCCCCGGCGCTCTCTCACCAGCTTCACCGCCTCGCTTATAACGGTGAGCGTGCGCAGCCCCAGGAAATCCATCTTCAGCAACCCGATCTTCTCCAGAGCCTCCATGCTGTAACCGGTGGTGATCTGATCGTCCTGCGACTTAAAGAGCGGCACATACTCCTGCAGCGGCTTATCGGAGATGACCACGCCTGCCGCGTGGACCGACGCATGCCGGTTGAGCCCCTCAAGGTTCAGGGCATCGTCCATCAACTCGTGCACGCGGCTGTCGCCCTCGTAGAGCCCTTTTAATTCCTGCTCACCCTGAAGCGCCTTGGAAAGGGTCATGTTCATTTCCGCGGGGATCAGCTTGGCGATCCGGTCGACGTCCGCATAGGCCATCCCCATAACGCGCCCGACGTCGCGCACCACGGCGCGCGCCTGCATGGTCCCGAAGGTGATGATCTGCGCCACGTTCTCGCGGCCGTATTTGCGGGTCACGTACTCGATGACCTCGGGGCGGCGTTCGTAACAGAAATCGATATCGATATCGGGCAACCCGATGCGCTGCGGGTTCAGGAAACGCTCGAAGAGCAGCCCGTAGGTGAGCGGATTGATATCGGTTATACCCAGGAGGAAACTGACCAGGCTGCCTGCCGCGCTCCCGCGTCCCGGCCCGACCGGCACCCCCCTGCTCTTGGCGTAATGGATCAGGTCCCAGACGATGAGAAAATAGCTCACGAACCCCATCTGCTTTATCATGCGCAGCTCAAAATCAAGACGGGCGGTTATCTCGGGGGTCACCTGCGCGAACCGGCGCTTGAGCCCCTCTTCGCAGAGCGAACGCAGGTACGCTTCCTTGTCGATGCCCCCCGGCGGCTCATACCGGGGCAGATGCGGCTTGCCGAATTCAAGCTCCAGATTGCAGCGCGAGGCGATCTCCAGGGTATTGGAGATCGCCTGCGGGTAGTCGCGAAAAAGCTCTTTCATCTCCTGGGGCGACTTGAAGAAGAACTCGCTGGACTGCATACGCATCCGCCCCGGATCATCGAGCGTAGTCTGCGTCTGGATGCACAGGAGGGCATCATGGCTCTTAGCAGCCTCGCGGGTGAGGTAATGCACGTCGTTGGTCGCCACCAGCGGCAACGACAGCTCGCGGGCCAGGCGCACCAGGCCCGCATTGCAGGCAGCCTGCTCGCTTATCCCGTTCTCCTGCAGCTCCAGGTAATAATTATCCTTGCCGAAGATCTGGGCGTAGCGATCGGCGGTCTTGAGGGCGTCGTTGAAGCGCCTCTGGGTCAGCAGCGACGAAACCTCACCCTTGAGACAGGCGCTCAGACCGATCAGCCCCTGGGCATGCGCCGAAAGGAGGTCCTTATCGATTCGCGGACGGTAATAGAATCCTTCGAGGAAGGCCGAGGAGACCAGCTTCATCAGGTTTCGGTAGCCGGTCTCGTCGCGTGCCAGGAGGATCAGGTGGTAGGAAGATTCTTCGATCCCGGAAGAAGACTTGTCGAAGCGGCTCTTGGGGGCTACATAGACCTCGCAGCCGATGATCGGCTTGATCCCGGCTTTTTGCGCCTCGGTGTAGAACTCGATGGCGCCGAAGAGCGAGCCATGGTCGGTGATCGCCAGGGAATCCATTCTCTGGGATACGGCCAGGGCGAGGAGTTCCGGGATGCGACAGGCCCCGTCCAGGAGACTGTACTGGGTATGCAGGTGCAGGTGGACAAAATCAGCGTGCGGCATTTAAGACACGTCACCCGTCTGCGCGCCACAGGATTTGCGCATCCGCCCGCTTACAGAAGGTGAGCCTCTTGCGAAGAGTGGAGGGCTACTCCCACTCGATGGTCGCCGGCGGCTTGGAGCTTATGTCGTAGACCACGCGGTTGACGCCCTTGACCTCATTGATGACCCGATTCGAAATTTTTCCCAGGAGCTCCGGCGGCAGCTTTGCCCAATCGGCGGTCATGCCGTCCAGAGACGTCACGCAGCGCAACGCCACCACCTGTTCGTACGTGCGCTCGTCCCCCATCACCCCGACGCTCTTGACCGGCAAAAGCACCGCGAAAGACTGCCAGAGCTGCTCGTAATAGCCGGCGTGCCTGATCTCTTCCAGGACCCTGCGGTCGACTTCGCGCAGCAGCGCCAAACGCTCCGGGGTCACTTCCCCGAGGATACGGATAGCCAGGCCCGGACCGGGGAACGGCTGGCGCTGCACGATATGTTCGGGCAGGCCCAACTCCTTGCCGATAAGCCGCACCTCGTCCTTGAAGAGCTCGCGCAGCGGCTCCAGGAGCTTAAGCTTCATGTGCGCGGGCAAACCGCCGACATTATGATGGCTCTTGATCTTGGCGGAAGGCGCCCCGGTCGGCGAGATCGATTCGATGACGTCGGGATACAACGTGCCCTGCGCCAGGTATTTGACCCCTTTGAGCTTGCGCGCCTCCTCCTCGAAGATACGCACGAACTCCTCCCCGATCGCCTTGCGTTTCTGCTCGGGATCGGTCACCCCTTTGAGGCGGGACAGGAACCGCTTGCTCGCGTCGACGTAATCGAGGTTGAGGTGATACATATTGCGGAAAACCGCCTTGATCTGCTGCGGCTCGTCCTTGCGCATCACCCCGTTGTCGATGAAGATGCTGCGCAGATTCCGGCCGATCGCCTTATGGATCAGGAGCGCGGCAACCGAGGAATCGACCCCGCCGCTCAAACCCAGCACCACCTTGTCCTTGCCGACCGTTTTTTTGATCAGCTCGACGCTCTCCTTGATAAAGGAGTGCATCGTCCAACGGCCGAAACAACCGCAGACCTTAAAAAGGAAATTGCCGATCACCTGCGTGCCGCGGTCGGTATGGGTAACCTCGGGGTGGAACTGCACCCCATAGATCTTGCGCGAGCGGTTGACGAACGCGGCGATCGGGGCATTGCCCGTATGAGCGGCCGTGGCGAACCCGGGGGGGAGTTTCGAAACAAAATCCCCGTGGCTTGCCCAACAGGTCAGGTTGCCCGGCAGATGGCTGAAGAGATCACGCGTATCGTCGATAAAAAGCTCGGTCTTGCCGAATTCCCGGTCGCGCGAATGCCCGACCTTACCCCCCAGCATCTCCGCGGTCAACTGCATGCCGTAGCAGATGCCCAGGATCGGGATCCCCAGCTTGAAGATCTGCTGATCAAGGCGGGGCGCCTTTTTCCCGACGACCGTCGCCGGCCCGCCGGAAAGAATGAGCCCTTTGGGCGCCAGGGCGGCGATCTCCTTGGCGGGCATCGTGTAGGGCACGATGCGCGAAAAAACCTTATTCTCGCGCACGCGCCGCGCGATCAGCTGCGTGTACTGCGAGCCGAAATCAAGGATCAATACGGTTTGGCGTGTCATTTGCCCATCCCTACGCGCTGGCCGACCTGAAAGATCTTTCCCTCGGTCTGTATCGAAGGGGCGATGATGATCTCCACGTCTTGCATCTGCGGGATCGTCGAGGCGCCGAGCGAGCCCATCGACGTGCGCAACGCCCCCACCAGATTCTGCGAACCGTCGTCGACGCGGGCAGGCCCGAAGAGGATCTCCTTGAGCGAGCCGGTCGAGCCGACAAAAATCCTGGTCCCGCGGGGAAGGTTCATGTGCGAGGTAGCCATCCCCCAGTGGTAACCCCGGCCGGGCGCCTCTTTGGCGCGGGCGAAACTGGAACCGATCATCACCGCATCCGCCCCCGAAGCGAAGGCCTTGCAGATGTCTCCGCCGCGGTTCATGCCGCCGTCGGTAATGATCGGCACGTAGCGTCCGGTCCGCTTGAAATAGAAATCCCGGGCGCTTGCCGCGTCGACGGTTGCGGTGACCTGCGGGACGCCGATACCCAGGACACCGCGCGTGGTGCAGGCAGCCCCCGGCCCGACCCCGATCAGCAGGCCCGATGCGCCCGTACCCATAAGCTCCAGGGTCGTTTCAAAGGTAACGCAGTTACCCAGGATAACCGGGATCTTGGTCTTTTTGCAGAACGAATACAGGTCCAGGGATTTATACTTGGTGGCGACATGGCGCGCGGTCGTGACGGTAGATTGGACAATGAAGATGTCGCATCCCGCGGAAACCGCGATTCGGCTGTAGCGCTCGGCATTGGCCGGGATACAGCTGACTACCGCGGTCGCCTTCTGTTGCTTGATCTGGGCGACACGCTTATAAATAAGCTTTTCTTTCGCCGGCTTCGTGTAGATCGACTGGATAAGCTGGGTCGCCTCATCGGGGGAGGCCTTGGAGATACGCTCAAGCACCTCATCGGGATCCTCGTAACGCGTTTGAACCCCGTCCAGGTTGAGCACCCCGATGCCTCCCAGCCGGGACATCTCTACGGCAAAGCGCACGTCCACAACGCCATCCATCGCCGCCGCAAGGATAGGCACCGAAAAGGTCTTCTTGCCTATGACAAAAGAGGTATCAACCTCATTGGGATTGATCGTCTGCTCTCCCGGCACCAAAGCAATCTCGTCAAAGCCGTAACATCTGCGCGCCCGCCTGTCCTTACCGATCCATTCAGCCATAGCTTTCTCCGCTCATTTAAGCCGCAACATCTTGAAAAAAAAGGAGTTACGAAAAAAATACCATTTAAACGTTAAAACTTAAGGAAAGATACTGAATTTTAATCCTTTTTATCTTCATTGTCAATATAATTTTATACCGCCTCGGCGAATGCCCCTGAGGGCAAAACAAAAAGGCAGGCCGCCTTTCGACGGCCTGCCTTTTTCATCTTCGTAGCGCAGCTGCTTAATACATCCCGCCCATACCGCCGCCCATACCGCCGCCCGGCATCGGAGGAACCTTTTCCTCTTTTTCCGGCTTATCGGCTATCAGGCACTCGGTCGTCAGCAAAAGCGAAGCGATACTGGAAGCGTTCTGCAGCGCCGAACGGGTCACCTTGGTCGGGTCGATGACGCCCGCTTCGATCATATCGACATACGCATCCTGCGACACATCGTAGCCGACGTTGACCTTCTCTTCCTTGATGCGCTGCACGACGACCGAACCCTCAAGGCCCGCATTGTTGGCGAGCTGGCGGATCGGCTCCTCAAGCGAGCGCAGCACGATATCGACGCCGATCTGCTCGTCGCCGCTGAGCTTCATCTTCTGCAGCGCCGGGAGCGTGCGCACCAGCCCCACCCCGCCGCCGGGAATGATCCCCTCTTCGACCGCGGCGCGGGTTGCGTGTAAGGCATCCTCGACACGCGCCTTTTTCTCTTTCATCTCGGTTTCGGTTGCGGCACCGACATTGATGACCGCGACCCCGCCGGCCAGCTTGGCCAGGCGTTCCTGCAGCTTCTCTCGGTCATAATCGGAATCCGTTTCGTCGATCTGTTTTTTGATCTGGGAGATACGGCCGTTGACCGCCTGGGTTTTACCGGCGCCTTCTACTATAGTAGTATTCTCCTTATCGACACGTACGCGTTTGGCGCGTCCCAGTTCATCGATATCCACATTCTCCAGTTTGATACCCAGATCCTCGGTTATCGCGCGTCCGCCGGTCAGGATCGCGATATCCTCCAGCATCGCCTTGCGGCGGTCACCGTAGCCGGGAGCCTTCACGGCGCAGGTCACCAGGGTGCCGCGGATCTTGTTGACGACCAATGTCGCCAGCGCTTCGCCCTCGACCTCTTCGGCAATGATCAACAGCGGCTTGCCGGTGCGGGCGATCTTCTCCAACAGCGGGAGAAGATCCTTAAGCGAGGATATCTTCTTCTCGTGGATGAGGATATACGGATCCTCAAGGACAGCCTCCATGCGGTCGGCATCGGTCACGAAGTACGGCGAGAGATACCCCTGGTCGAACTGCATCCCTTCCACGACCTCCAGGGTCGTCGCGGTCGACTTCGCTTCCTCGACGGTTATAACGCCGTCCTTACCGACCTTTTCCATCGCTTCGGCGATCAGATCACCGATCGTCGTATCGCAATTCGCGGCGATCGAACCGACCTGGGCGACCTCTTTCTTGTCCTTGATCGGCTTGGAGAGCTTTTTGAGCTCCTCGATGACCTTCTCGACGGCCTTCTCGACGCCGCGCTTCAAGGACATCGGGTTGGCGCCGGCAGTGACGTTCTTGAGTCCCTGGCGGTAGATCGCCTCGGCAAGCACCGTCGCGGTCGTCGTTCCGTCTCCGGCGACGTCCGAGGTCTTCTCGGCGACCTCCTTGACCATCTGCGCGCCCATATTCTCGTAGGGATCCTCCAACTCGACTTCCTTGGCGACCGTCACCCCGTCCTTGGTAATGGTGGGGGAACCGAATTTCTTGTCAATGACCACATTGCGGCCTTTCGGCCCGAGGGTTACCTTGACCGCTGCGGAGAGTTTTTCAACCCCCTGCAGGATCTTACGTCGTGCTTCATCTTCAAACGCCAGCTGCTTTGCCATGTGTTCCTCCTTTATGGGTCTTGGTACTGAGAAGTGCCGCGTCTATTTAACGATAGCCAGGATATCTTCTTCGCGCACGATCAAAAGTTCATCGCCCTCCTTAGAGGTAATCTCGTTGCCGGAGTATTTCCCGTACAGCACGATATCTCCAGCTTTAACCTCGGGCGTGGCGAACGTGCCGTTATCCAATAGCTTTCCCTTGCCCACTGCCACGACCTTACCCTCCTGGGGTTTTTCCTTCGCCGTGTCGGGCAGAAGAATGCCGCCCTTGGTCTTTGCCTGAGCTTCCAGCGGTTTGATTACGACGCGGTCACCTAACGGAACGACTCCCATCCTGCACCTCCTTGTTATGTTGTGGGATGATGTTTTAGCACTCTTATTTACAGAGTGCTAATTATAAGTAAAAAAAATTTTTTGTCAAGCCCTTATTTCATATTTTTTTCACCCCCTCCGTTACCGGTCCCGGCTCTTCCTCAAATCCTTGGGGAGCGTGACGCAGAACACGCTTCCCCTGCCGACCGCGGACTCAACGGTAAGCGTGCCTTTGTGCAACCCGACGATCTGACTGCATATGTAGAGGCCCAGTCCCGCCCCCTTGACCTGTTTCACCTCATCGCTGTTTACGCGGTAGAAACGGTCGAAGATCTTTTCTCGCTCCGGTTCGGGAATACCCTTACCGGTATCGGCGACCCTGATACGCACCGCCTCCGAAGCATCGTCGATCTCCAAACGGACCTTTCCGGAGACGGAATTATACTTGATCGCGTTATCAACCAAATTGGTGAGCACCTGCGTCAGGCGGTCCAGGTCCCCCCAAACCATAATCTCCTGGGCGGGAGGCGCGAATTCAAGGGTCAAGCCGTTCTTGTCGATCAACGCCTTTAAGGAATCCGCGACCGAACGAACCAGGGCAACCGCGTCGAAGCGGGTACGTTTCATGATCGGCTTCTGGGCGTCGGATTTGGCGATCTCCAGGAGCCCGTCGACCAGCCTGCCCAGCCGCTCGATGTTATTGCGGGCGATCTCCAGGAATTTTCGCTGATCCTTGGTGATCGCGCCGGCTATCTCATCCAGCAGCATCACCACCGTCTCTTTGACCGTCGCCAGGGGGGTGCGCAGCTCGTGGGTGATATTGGAGAGGAACTCGCCCTTAAGCTTCTCCAGGGCCTTTGACTCTTCCTGGATACGCGAGTTCTCTATGGCAAGAGACGCAAGCTCGGCGATCGTATTGAGAACTTCCAGGTCAGCCTGGCGGAATACCTCGCGCGAAGCTTTGTTATTGACATTGATGACCCCGATGACCCGGTCACGGAACTTCAAAGGAACACTCAGCAGGGAATTCGTATAATAGCGGCCGCCTTTGATTTTGAAGCGCGCATCCTTGGTGATATCCTCGATCAACAGCGGCTGGCCGGTCTGGGCGATCCATCCCGAGACGCTCTCCCCGATCTTGATCCGGGTCTCCTTGACCACCTCGTCGTTGAGCCCCTTGGCGAGCTTCACCACCAGATCCCCGCGCTCTTTGTCCATGAGCATGAGGGAGATAATCTCCACCGACATCAGGTCGGCGATACGGTCGACCAGGATACGCAGGCACCCTTCCAGGTTCGGCGAAGAGGCAGCCTCTTTTTCGATACGCATCGCCGCCATGAAGTCGAAAAGCTTCTCCTCAAGACGCGAGCGGTTCTCGATCTTGATCTCCTCGAAGAGACTCTTGAGCTCCTGAGGAAACGAGCGGTTCAGACTGTGGCTTTCGCTATCCCTTACCTTTTCGCTCATGCGTTTCGGCCCTGTCCGTCAAAAGACGCTGGTACGGTATTACCTTAATTGTATCCGCTGTTATCGAAAATACAAGCTATTTTGTTCCTTCCCCGCGGCCTGCGGAGCGCGTATTCCTCGTATTGTCGCCCGGGATGTCCGCCGCAAAGACAAAATGCATTCCCTTGAGCCCCAGATCGGGGTCAACACGGTCAAAAGATGCGCAATACGGCCGCACGGCCTGTGCTGCCCCTCCCGTGGCGATAACCCGGACCTTTCTTCCCAGGCGCTTTTTCAGTCTGGCGCAGAGGCCGTCTATGAGCGCGGCGAAACCGAGAAAACAGCCGCTGCGTATCGCCGGGTCGGTATCGGCAGCGATAAGATCGAAGGGGCCACGCATCGAAACGGCGGGCAGGCGCGGGATAGCCTCCGCAAGACAACGGGGCAACAGCGCCAGTCCCGGGACAATAAGGCCCCCGAGGAATATCCCCTTCGCGCCGACACAATTCAACGTCAGGGCAGTTCCGCAATCGACGACGATCAAAGGACCCCCGTAGAGCCGATAGGCGGCATACGAAGCCAGGAGCCGGTCCAGCCCCAGATGGGCCGGCACCCGGTAACGGGTGCGCATCGGCACATCGAGCCGATCCAGGACCTTCACCGGGATGCCGCAGCGGGCACGGATGATACCGGACACCTCCCTGGTCTGCTCCGGAACGACACTGCAGAGCCAGCAGGCGTCGATCTGCCGGAGCGCCAGAAAGCGTTCCAGTGCGCGACGATACCCCTCGCAGAGCCGCAGGCGCACACGCGCAACGATCTGCCCCCCCCGGAAGAGCGCGCACGAACAGTTCGTATTGCCCAGCGACACCGCAAGGAAACGGCCTTGTTTCATTGCTTCCTTCCCGTCCCTCTGGACTGGGGGGCAGAAACGCCCGCCGGCCCTTTCATCTCGGCGATCTTGTCCCGCAAAACAGCCGCTTTCTCGAATTGGAGGTTGCGCGCCGCCAGCTCCATTTCACGCTCCAGCTGCGAAAGGTATTCCTTCAACTCATGCTCCTGTTTTTGCTGCCCGGTCAGGGAGATGACGAACGACTCCGCCTCATTCAGATCCTCGATCCCGTCGCGGATCGCCTTCTGTACCGAACGCGGCGTTATCGCATGGGTGGCATTGAACTCCGTCTGCAGGGCCCTGCGGCGCCGGCTCTCGGCGATCGCACGCTTCATCGACCCGGTCACCTCATCCGCATACATGACGACCGCGCCGTTTACATGGCGCGCCGCGCGTCCGGCCACCTGGATAAGCGAGGTTTCGCTGCGCAAAAAACCCTCCTTATCCGCATCCATGATCACGACCAAAGAAACCTCGGGAAGGTCCAGCCCTTCGCGCAGCAGATTGATACCGATAAGACAGTCGAAATGCTTTTGCCTGAGCTGGCGCAGGATCGTGGCGCGCTCGATCGTCTCGATCTCGGAGTGGAGGTACCTGACCTTTATGCCGTTCTGAGAGAGAAACGCCGTCAGCTCCTCAGCCATGCGCTTGGTCAGGGTCGTCACCAACACCCGCTCCTTGCGCGCCGCGCGCTCCCGGATCAGCCGGATCAGGTCCTGAATCTGGCCTTCGCTCGGACGCACCTCTATCTCGGGATCGACCAGGCCGGTCGGCCGGATGATCTGTTCGACCAGTGCCCCCCGGGAAAGTTTCAACTCGTATTCCCCCGGGGTCGCCGATACATAAACCACCTGCTGCAGCAGCGACTCAAACTCCTCAAACCGAAGCGGCCGGTTATCCAGGCACGAAGGGAGGCGGAAACCGTATTCCACCAGAATCTCTTTGCGTGCGCGATCGCCTTCGAACATCCCCCGCACCTGAGGCAGGGTCGCGTGCGACTCGTCGATCACCGCCAGGAACGGCCGCGGGAAATAATCGATCAGACAGGACGGGCGCGCTCCCGCCGGCCGGCCGCTCAGGTGCCGGGAATAATTCTCGATCCCGTGGCAATAGCCGATCTCCCTGAGCATCTCCATGTCGTAGCGGGTGCGCGATTCAAGACGCTGCGCCTCCAGCAGCTTGTTTTGGGAGCGCAGCTGCAGGAGCCGCTCCTGCAGCTCCTGAACGATCGAACCGATCGCCGCCTCGATGTGCTCGCGCGAGACGATAAAATGCTTTGCCGGATAGATCACGATCCGCTCCAGCTCTTGCCTCTGCTCCTGGGTCAGCGGGTCGGTCTCGATAATGCGCTCGACGCGATCATAGGAGAACTGGATGCGCACCGTCCTCTGGGCGTAGGCCGGATAGAGATCCAGGCAGTCGCCGCGCAGGCGCATCTTCCCCCGGGTGAGGTCGTAATCGTTACGCTCGTACTGCAGCGCGACCAGCTGCGCCAGGAGTTCTTCGGGAGAACACTGCTGGCCCCGCTGCACGCGCACCAGCAGCTCCTGGTAATCGTCGGGGGAACCGAGGTTGTAGATGCAGGATACCGAAGCCACGACCACCACGTCGCGGCGCGAGAGAAGGCTGGAGGTCGCCGAAAGACGCAGGCGGTCGAGACGATCGTTGATCGAAGCGTCTTTCTCGATGTAGGTGTCGGTCGTCGGTACGTATGCCTCGGGCTGGTAGTAGTCGTAATAGCTCACGAAATACTCGACTGCGTTTTGGGGAAGGAACTCTTTGAATTCCGAATAGAGCTGGGCGGCGAGTGTCTTATTGTGGGAGATGACCAGCGCCGGCAGGCCGCTGCGGGCAATGACGTTGGCGAGGGTGAAGGTCTTTCCTGAACCGGTCACCCCCAGGAGCGTCTGGTGTTTTTTCCCCGCGGCGAGGAACCGGGAAAGCTCCTCTATCGCCCGCGGCTGGTCGCCGCAGGGAGCGAACGGGCTCTTTACCCGAAAGGCGTTCATGGCGCGAGCCGCTCTAGCGTGGCAGCTCCTGTATGACCCCGGTGATCGAGCCGATCGACGTCCCGATCCGGAACGAAACCGGTATCCGTCGCTCATCCGCGGTCACACAGAAACTGATCTTGCGCTTGCCCAGGATGTAGTCGTTCAGGCGCGAGGTGATCGCCACCTCGATCGCCTCGACCGAGCCCCGGCGGGTGAAATCCTTCAGGAAAACCCGCTCGACCAGCATGTCCACCGGCCAATTCGCGCGGTTGTAATAGATGTTCACCGGCAGCTTCGTACCTTGCGCGCACGGCTGGAGGCGGAAATAGTAGAAGCTCGACAGGAGATCCTGGGTGCCCCGGGGGATCCTCTGCGTCGGCTCCACCTCCATCGATTCGCGCCTCTTGGAGAATTTCACCACCTCGCTCCTGCCCCAGGAACGCCAGACCGCCCGTTTCTGCTCCGGAAAAAACTCGATATAGACCAGGTTGAACTGTTTGTTGATCCGGCGCGTTTTTATGAAACGCCGCGACTCCAGAGTGCGGGTATCGAGGTAGGAATGCACGCGGTACTCCAAATCGACGATCTTGCGCAAAAAGCGGTTGGGGCGGCTCTGGGCGCTGATGTGGTAGCAGTCGAATCCGCGCACCTTCACCACGCCGTGCTGTTTCAGCACGATCGAGCCGACCGGGACGCCGAGCCACTCGACGAAATACTGAAGCTCTTCTCCCGCGCCCAACTGTGCCAGCGGGGGCGGGACCGCCAGCTGGGCGTTCGCCGTGCCCTTGAAATTCTGAGCGGTGCCTGCGGTGGCTCCAGCGCAGACAGCCAACGCAATACCCGCCAGAACGCGTATCCAGACGCTCCATGACCTGCGCATACAGCAACCTCCCTATGCGGCGATATCGATGCTCATGTCAATCGCGTCCACGGAATGGGTCAGCTCGCCGACCGAGATGATATCGACCCCGGTCGCGGCGACCTTACGAACGTTCTTCAGGGTAATGCCGCCGGATGCCTCCAGCTTCGTCGGTGGATGATGGCTCTTGAACTCCGTTTTGTTGCGCAGCTGCACCGCCTCTTTCATGTCTTCGACATTCATGTTGTCGAGCATGATGAAATCGGGCTTGAAGCGCAACGCGTGCTTGAACTCATCCAGGTTCTGCACCTCGATCTCGATCTTGAAACCCTTGGGAACGCTGGGGAGCCGGGTATAACCGTCCGTCACCTGGATATGGTTGTCTTTAATGAGCACCATCTCGTCCAGTCCCATGCGGTGATTGACCCCGCCGCCGACCCTGACGGCATACTTCTGCAGATCGCGCAGTCCCGGGAAGGTCTTGCGGGTATCGGAGATCTTGACCTGGTGCGGCTCGACCTCCTCGACGTAGCTGCGGGTGCGGGTGGCGATGCCCGAAAGCATGGACAAAAGGTTCAAGGCGACCCGCTCGGCCGTGAGTATGCCGCTGGCAGCGCCGTGAATACGGGCGATCTTCTTGCCCTTCTTGACCGGCCTGCCCTCGCGCACCAGGGCCTCGAACTGCAGCGTGCTGTCGCAGATCGCAAAGACACGCTCGGCGACTCCCAGCCCGCAGGCGACGCAGTCTTCGTTGACGATAACGCAGGCGTCAACCACCTTGTCTTTCGGGATCGTCAGCTGCGTCGTTATGTCTCCCTTGCCTATGTCCTCGATAAGCGCATGACGGATGATCGCATCGAGCTTGACCGGATCCAACACCGCACTCTTTTCGGAAAAACACTCGTTATTCGATACCATCTCTCACCGCCTTTATTTTTTCCAGCGTCAGTCCCAACTCCGCCAGCTTCGCACGCTCTTTTTCCACGATCTCTGCAGGAGCGTTTTTAAGGAACTGCTGATTGGAGAGCGTATTTTCCTTCGCCCGGATCCCCGCCTCAACCTCCCGCAGCTTGACGCGGACCTTCTCCTTCTGTTTCTCTATATCGACCACACCCGAGAGCAAGACGACAACCTGCATATCCGGCAGGACCGAAGTAAAAGAGCCGGCGATACGCTCGTAACGCGTTTCGATGTCAAGACGGCCGACGCGCGCCAGAAGCTGCAGCGCAGAGGAGACGCTCTGCAGTCGCCTGCGCGTATCCTCATCCGCAGCGCACAGGATCACCTCCAGCGGCGCCTGCGCGGCGATATCCAACTCGGCGCGCACCGTACGCAATGCGACGATCGCCTCGATGAGCAAGGCCATGTCCCGCTCGGCGTCACGGTCGGCGAAACGCTCCTGGGCTTTCGGCCAGGGGCGGCTCATAATGCTCTCTTCCCGGTCCTTCTTCCCGGCGGCCTCCCGGAGCCGCTGCCAGATCTCCTCGGTAATGAAGGGCATGAACGGATGCAGCGCGCACAGGAAATGCTCCAGGACGTGAACCATCACCGCCCGGGTCTGCGGACGCTGCAGCGAACTTTTGGAAAGCTCCAGATACCAGTCACAGAACTCGTGCCAGAAAAACGCATAGAGCCCGTTCGCCGCCTCGTTGAATTTATACGACCCGAGTTTTCGGACCGTGCCCTTGAGCATCCCGTGCAGGCGGCTCAGGATCCAGCGGTCGGGGACGGTCAAGGACCCGTCTTTCAGATACTCGGCTGCATCGTGCGCCGGCTCCGCCGGGTCGAGGCTCATCAAGACGAAACGCGCGGCATTCCAGATCTTATTGGCGAAATTGCGGCCCTGCTCGAAACGCTCCCTGGAGAGGAACACATCCTGCCCCTGGGCGGTGATCGCGATCAGACTGAACCGCAAAGCATCGGTGCCGTATTCCTTGATGATATCGAGCGGATCGATGACGTTGCCGAGGGATTTGGACATCTTCTTGCCATCGATATCGCGGACCGTGCCGTGGATATACACGGCGCCAAACGGCTCTTTGCCCATGAATTCGTATCCTGCCATGATCATGCGCGCCACCCAGAAGAAGATAATCTCGGGAGCGGTCACCAGGACCGCAGTCGGATAAAAATACTCCAGCTCCCGTCGCGCCTGCTGCGACGCCTCCGTGCCCGAAGAACCAGGGAGAGCGAACGAAGGCCAAAAGAAGGTCGCGAACGGCCATAACCAGCTGGAGAACCAGGTGTCGAGCACGTCCTCCTCCTGCACCAGCTTCGAGCTCCCGCAGCGCGGGCAGGATTGCGGCGGCTCGCGGGAAACGATTACCCCGGGCTCATGTGTGCCGCCCTTTGAACCTGCGCTCGTCAAATCGGCAGGCGAAGCGGCCTCCTGACAGGCGGCGCAATAATACACCGGCAGGCGATGTCCCCACCAGATCTGCCGCGAGATACACCAATCCTGGATATTCTCCATCCAGTTCAGGTACACCTTGGTCCAGCGTTTCGGATAGAAAACGATTCTGCCCTTCTTGACCGCTTCCAGAGCCGGCTTGGCCAGCGGCTTCATGTTCACGAACCACTGTTTCGAAAGATACGGCTCGATTATGGTATGGCAACGGTAGCAATGGCCCGCCGAGAGATGGTGCGGCTCGATCTTCTCAAGTAACCCCTGCGCCTGAAGGTCCAGGACAATTTGATCGCGCGCCTTAAAACGGTCCAAAGAACGATACGGACCCGCCTCCTCGTTCATCCGGCCATCGGGCCCCATCACGTTCACGAAGTCCAGCCCGTGCTTCTTGCCCATCTGGTAATCGTTCGGATCGTGCGCCGGCGTGACCTTGACCGCCCCGGTGCCGAATGCGGGATCCACATGAGCGTCGGCGATAACCGGTATCGGGCGGCCCATAAGGGGCAGAAGCAGCTTTCTGCCGACGAATTTCTTGTAGCGCTTGTCCTTGGGGTTGACCGCGACTGCCGTATCCCCCAGCATCGTCTCGGGCCTGGTGGTCGCCACCACCAGATGTTCCCCGGGAGAGCCGGCAAACGGATAACGCAGATAATAGAGGCTGGCCTTGAGCTCCTGGTGCGGCGCTTCTTCATCGGCGAGCGCCGTCTGGCAGCGGGGGCACCAGTTGATGATATAGCTGCCGCGGTAAATGAGCCCTTTCTCATAGAGGCGCACAAAGACCTCGCGCACGGCGCCGGAGTATTCCTCATCCATCGTGAAGCGCCTCCGCTCCCAGTCGCAGGAGGCGCCGAGCTTCTTGAGCTGCCTGATGATGGTGGAGCCGTACTGCTCCTTCCACTCCCAGACCCGTTTCAGGAACTCCTCGCGCCCGAGGTCCTGGCGGCGCAGGTTCTGCTTTGCCAGGGCTTTCTCGACGACATTTTGGGTGGCGATACCCGCGTGATCGGTTCCCGGCATCCACAGCGCCGCGCATCCGTTCATGCGCTGATAGCGGATGAGGATATCCTGAAGCGTATTATTGAGGGCATGCCCCATATGCAGGATGCCGGTGACGTTCGGCGGCGGGATGACGATGGTAAACGGTTCCCGGCCCTCCTGGAGGCGGCCCTTGAAGAGGCCGTGGGCCTCCCAGTACGCGTACAGGCGGTCTTCGGTGTCCAGGTGATTATAACGGGGCTGCATCTGTTCCATTACACTCGGTATCCTCTGTGAAAGGTGCGAACGCGACCGGACGGCAAGAGGCACCAGCCCCTCTCCTGCCCCGGATCAACGCGGGGGGAGCGTCCGGGGATGGGCCTTTGCGCGGGGCAGTTTTGCTTCATCTTTCAGGAGCTTGTATTCGACGCTATCCACCAGCGCCTGCCAGCTCGCCTCGATGATGTTCTCGTGAACGCCGATCGTGCTCCAGGAATCCTTCTCGTCCTGCGACTGGATGAGCACCCGCACC
This sequence comes from uncultured Planctomycetales bacterium, assembly GCA_964579435.1. Classification (GTDB taxonomy): domain Bacteria; phylum Omnitrophota; class Gorgyraeia; order Gygaellales; family Profunditerraquicolaceae; genus CAZOGI01. The sequence continues at coordinate 130,299 of CAZOGI010000003.1, read as the reverse complement.
CGCGCCGCGGTCCCCGACTTCTCATCGAGCACGCGGACCTTGAAATCGGAGAGGTGCATCCGCGCGAGCGCCGGATAAAAATCCCGCAGGGCTTTGCGCAGGGCGTTATCGAGCGCGTTCACCGGACCGTCGCCTTCCGCGGCGGTATGCTCGGTCTGCCCCTTTACCTTCAGCTTGATGATCGCCTCGGAAGTGATCTTCTTGTTCGAAGTCTTTTCGATGGCGACGCGAAAGCCTTCCAACTGGAAGAAGGGCGCATACCTCTTGAGCGCTTTTTTCAACAGGAGTTCGAAGGATGCCTCGGCTGCTTCGAAATGATACCCCTGGTTCTCCAGTTTCTGTACGAGCGCCAGGATACGCTTCGTGCGCGGGTCATCCTTCTTCAGATCCAGCTCCAGGTCCTTAGCGCGCAACAGGACCCCGGTCCTGCCCCCCAGCTCGGAGACCAGGATACGCCTGCGGTTGCCGACCTTCTGCGGATCGATATGTTCATAAGCGAGCGGATTCTTCATGACGGCATTGATATGCATGCCGCCCTTGTGGGCGAAGGCGGAGGTGCCGGTGAACGGCTGATCGCTGCGCAGGCGCATATTGCTTATCTCGCTGACGAAATACGAGACCTTCGTCAGCTGGCCGATGGCATCGTTGCCGACGCAATCGATCCCCATCTTCATCTTCAGGTTGGCGATGACCGACAGGAGATTGGCGTTGCCGCAGCGCTCGCCGTACCCGTTGATCGTACCCTGCACCATGGTCGCCCCCGACTCGACCGCGACCAGCGAATTGGCGACGGCAACATCCGCGTCGTTATGGCAATGGATGCCCAGGGGAACGCTGAAACGCTCCCGGATCGCAGAGACGACGCGGGAAATCTCCTGCGGCAGGGTGCCGCCGTTGGTATCGCACAGACACAGGAAGGAAGCGCCGGCATCCTGAGCCGCCTGAAGACACTGCAGCGTGTAGGGGGCGTTGCTGCGGTAGGCGTCGAAAAAATGCTCCGCGTCGTAAAAAACCGTCAGCCCCTTGCCCCGCAGGAAAGAAACGGTATCCCGGATCATCGCCAGGTTCTCTTCGAGACTGCACTTGAGGACGTCGCGCACGTGCAGGTCCCAGGTCTTGCCCACGATCGCCGCCACCTCGACCTTGGCGCGCACCAGAGCCGCCAGGCTCATGTCTGCGGCGGCCGGCGAAGAAGGACGGCGGGTCATGCTGAAAGCGACGAGACGCGCCTTTCTGAGGATACGGCGCCGCGCCATTTCCCTGAAGAATCGCATGTCCTTGGGATTGGAGCCGGGCCACCCCCCCTCGATGAAATGGACCCCCAGACGGTCGAGCTCTTCGGCGATACGGATCTTATCGTTCACCGAATAGGAGATGCCTTCCCCTTGAGAACCGTCCCGCAAGGTCGTATCGTAGAGCAGAACCGAACGCATACGCTTTCCTATTTCTGTTTGGAGAGGCCGAATTGCCCGTGCAGGGCGCGCACCGCGGTCTCGGCCTGGCGTTTCTTGATGATACAGGAAATGCTGATATCGGAAGTGGAGATCATCTCGATATTGATCTTATTCTGGGCGAGCGTCTCGAACATCTTTCCCGCGACGCCGGAGTGGGTCTTCATCCCCACGCCGACGATCGCCACGCGGGCGATATCGTCATCCTGGAGGACCGCCCCTGCCCCGACCTCTTCGCACACCTTCGTGACGAGCCTGACCGCCTTCACCAGCTCTACCTTCGGGACGGTGAAGGAGATATCGGTCTTGCGGGTATGCGAGACGTTCTGCACGATCATGTCGACGCTCACGCCCCCGGCCGCAAGCTCCATGAACAGACGCGCGGCCACGCCCGGCCGGTCGGGGACCTCGCACACGGTAACCTTCGCCTCGCTCTTGTTGAGGGTAATGCCGGTAACGACGACTTCCTCCATTCTGCGCACCTCCCTGACGATCATCGTGCCTGGACGGTCACTGAAAGACGAACGCACCTGTATGGGGACATCGAACTTCTTTGCAACCTCGATCGAACGCGCCTGCATGACCTGGGCGCCGAGGGATGCCATCTCCAGCATCTCGTCATAGGTGATCGCCTCGATCTTGCGCGCCTGCGGTTCGATACGGGGATCGGTCGTGTAGATGCCTTCCACGTCCGTATAGATCTCGCATTCGTCGGCGTCGAGCGCCTTTGCCAACGCCACCGCCGAGAGATCGGAGCCGCCGCGGCCGAGGGTGGTGATATCGAAATTGTCGTTGACCCCCTGAAATCCCGCGACGATGACGATTTTTCCCTTCTTGATTTCCTGCCGGACCTTGCGCGTTTTGATCTTGAGTATCCTCGCCCGGGTATGGCTGGCATCGGTCACGATGCCGACCTGCAGCCCGGTCAAGGAGATCGCCTCCATCTTCAAGCGGTGCAAGGCCATTGCCAGGAGGGCGACCGAGATCTGCTCGCCCGTCGAAAGGAGCATGTCCATCTCGCGCTCCGGCGGCTCCGGATCGATCTGCAGCGCCTTCTCCACCAGCTCGTCCGTCGTATCGCCCATCGCCGAAACGACCACCACGATATCGTCGCCCCGGCGACGGTAGCGCGCGATGCGCTCCGCCACTTTCTGCACCCGTTCGACGTTGGCGACGGATGAGCCGCCGAACTTCTGCACGATCAACTGTCTGCTCATGGATTCTGCCGTAGCTTTCCGCTCAGCTGGTAATGAAATAGGGCATCAACTCATGCCCCTTCTCGAAAAAGAGTTTGCTGGCCTGCGCTTCCCGCTCGCAAAAGGAATTCGCGCCGCCCGCGGCGATGCCCGCCCCGTACAGGCAAAAAAGCACCGGATCGGAGACGTGTGTGCGCAGGGCGATCGGCGTCGCGTGATCCGGCAAGACCATGACCCTGAAGTGCTCTGAATCGCCGAACGCCTCCAGGAGCGGGCCCACGATATGCCGGTCGAAGCGCTCGATCGCCAGTATCTTTTCGCGCAGATCACCGTTATGGCTTGCCTCGTCCGATGCCTCCAGGTGCACGAAGACAAAATCTTTCTTTTGCAGGGCCTCGATCGCTGCCCGGCCCTTTCCTTCGTAATTGGTGTCGTAGTACGCCGTTGCGCCCGGGACCAGAACCGGTTCCATGCCCAGGATCCGGCCCAGCCCGCGCAACAGATCCACCGCCGAGATCATGCTCGCGGTGACGCCGAACTGTTCTTTAAAGAGCGGGATGCGCGGTTTTCTCCCCTGCCCCCAAAGCCAGATCATGGTAGCCGGGTTCTCCCGGAGGTCGACCCGTACCTGATTGATCTCATGCTGCGCCAGAATCCGACGTGACTCCTGCATCAGGGAAGCGATGAACTCAGCCCCGTCGCCTTTGGGCAGGTTGCGCGAGATGCTCTGCCCCATGATATCGTGCGGCGGCCGGCACTGTACCTGGTGCAGGTTGCGCGCCGTGCCGTTCCTGACCACCATCAGATGGCGGTAACTCACCCCCGGGTGGAATGAAATCTCATCGCTGGAAAGGGCGGCGCTGACGCTTTCCAGAAGCTCCATGGCTTCCTTCGTGCTGATATGCCCGGCGCTGTAGTCGACAAGGGTGTCCGAAGAGGCCGTCACCAGGTTGCAACGGAACGCCACGTCTTCGTCCTGCAGGATAACGCCCAGATTTGCCGCTTCAAGCGGGCCGCGGCCGGTGTAGTGCACTGACGGATCGTAACCCAGGATCGAAAGGTTCGCGACATCCGATGCCGGACTCATCTTGCCCGGGATCGTGCGCACGCGGCCCAGGATCCCCTCGCGGGCGATACGGTCCATGTGCGGCGTCTGGGCTGCTTCAAGAGGGGTGCGGTCCCCCAACTCCTTCAGGGGATAATCCGCCATTCCGTCGGCGACCAAACACGCGTACTTCATCGAAGAATGCCTTTCGTCATGAACCTTACCAGCACCGCCGCCATCCCGGCCTTGCTCTCCGCAGCAACCGTCTCTCCCGATGCGCTGATGAGAAAAGCCCGGTAGGGCTTCAACCGGTTGGCGACGACCAACGTCGCAGAGCAACTGCGCATGGTTTCCACCGCCTGAGCTTTCAGGCGCCTATCGCTGGAGCCGGGTGCAAGCTTAAAAACGACCAGCCTTGCCCGCGGCGCCCAGGTACGTATGGAGGATGCGATTTTGGGCAACGGCACCAGGCGCAGGGTCAAAGCCTTTCCCGAATCGAGCTTCCCGCGGCAGAAGCGCTGCGGCCGGAAATCCGAAACCGCAGCCGCATGGACGATCCAATCGAAGGGGTGCGCCTTCAGTTCGCGGCGCAGCTGCTGGCGAAGATCCTTGTAAAAAGTAAACCGCTTCAGCCGCCATTTCCCCGCGATCGTCGGCCGCGGCGCCGGACCCAGCAGCAGGGTGACGCGGCAATTATGCCGACTCGCCTCGCGGGCGATCAAACCACCGGTCTCGCCGCTGGAAAGATTTCCCAACACCCGCACGCGGTCCAGCGCAACCCAGGTCGGGCCGGCGGTGATCAGGACCGAAACGCCGCGTTTAGCGATAGCCGATCTCCTTGAGGATCGAACGCACCGTCGGTTTCAGGACCACGGGTTTACGTACGCTGGCAATCGCCCGGTCGGGATCTTTGAGCCCATGCCCGGTGAGCACGCAGACAATCCGGCGTGTCCGAGACGGACTCCTGGGGAAATACCCCTGCCGCTTTAATTTCAGGATGCCGGCAACCGGCGCCGCCGAAGCCGGCTCGACAAACACACCGTCCTTGGCGGCAAGGAGCTTGTAGGCATCGAGTATCTGCCGGTCGGTTACCGTATCGATGCGGCCGCCCGACTCATCGCGCGCCGCCTCTGCGCGGCGCCAGCTTGCCGGATTGCCGATCTTGATCGCCGTGGCGATCGTCTGCGGATGACGGATTGCTTTGCCCCGCACGATAGGTGCCGCGCCTGCGGCCTGGAACCCGAGCATGGCCGGCACCGAAGCGGTCCGCCCCGCATCGCGGTACTGACGGTAGCCTTGCCAATACGCGGTGATATTGCCCGCGTTACCGACCGGAAGCGCGTGGAAATCAGGTACGGCACCGAGGGCGTCGCAGATCTCAAAGCTGCCGGTCTTTTGGCCTTCGATGCGGTAGGGGTTGAGCGAATTGACCAACGTGACCGGATAGCCGGCGGAAATCTCCTTGACCAGCTCAAGCGCCTGATCGAAATTCCCCTCCACCGCCAGAACCGATGCACCGTGAATCAAGGCCTGACTCAACTTGCCGAGGGCGATCGCTCCGCTGGGGATAAGCACGATACAGCGCAAGCCCGCGCGTGCCGCGTAGGCCGCGGCTGAGGCCGAGGTATTTCCCGTAGAGGCGCAGATGACCGCGCGCGATCCCTCCTCGCAGGCCTTGGAGATCGCCACCGTCATGCCCCGGTCTTTGAAAGAGCCGGTCGGATTGAGCCCTTCGTATTTGAGGAAAACCTCGTATCCCTTGCCGAACATCCCGCTCAGTGACGCGGAATAAATGAGCGGGGTATTGCCCTCCTGAAGGGTAATGACGGGGGTTCGCGGCGATACGGGAAGATAGGCCCGGTACCGCTCGATGAGCCCCCGGTAGGTTTCTCTGGGCAACCGCAGAGGAAAGGCCATGGTTAGAAAGTCTCGATCCTGATCGCGATCGGCTTTTCCTTGATCGTCCCGAGCCTGCCGATGCGCTCGAGCGCCGAACGCATATCCTTTTCCCGGGCTTCGTGGGTGATCATGACGATAGGAACGACCTCCTGACGGCTGCGCTGTTTCTGCGTGACCGAGGCGATACTGATGCGGTATCTGGCCAGGATCCCGGCGACATGCGCCAGGACTCCGGGCTTATCCGAGGCCATGAAGCGAACGTAATACCGGCTCTCGGAATCGTCGATGCGCCGCAGGGCCTCAACCGCCGGATCAACCGCAGTCTTGAGGGTCGAACGGAACATCCCGGCCTTCAGGTCCTGCGCCAGATCGACCAGATCGGAAACCACCGCCGATGCGGCGCAGAGCTGACCGGCGCCGGGCCCGTAAAAAAGGAGCTCTCCGGCCAGGTCGCTCTCGACATAGAGGGCATTATACACCCCTGCGACCGACGCCAGCATATGACCGCGCGGCACCATCGTCGGATGCACGCGCAGCTCAAGGGCACGACCCTCCCGCTGCGCAATTGCCAGGAGCTTAATCTCATAGCCGAGCTCGCGCGCGTATTCGACGTCGGCGCTTGAGACCCGGCTGATGCCTTCGACATACACGTTCTGCCGCTGCGCCCAGACACCGAACCCCAGGAAAGCCAGCAAAACGAGCTTATGCTGAGAATCGAACCCTTCGATATCCAAAATGGGATTGGCTTCGGCGAACCCCTTCTGCTGGGCCTGCTTCAGGGCCGCGGCGAACGAACAGCCTTCATGCGACATCTGGGAGAGGATGTAATTCGATGTCCCGTTGACGATACCAAAGAATCTCCGGAAGCGGTTCGCGACCAACCCCTCGCGCAGCGCCTTGATCAACGGTATGCCCGCGCCGACCGAAGCCTCAAAATAGATGTTCTTGCCGCGTTCGCGCGCCAGCGCGAAGAGTTCCTTGCCCTGCTCCGCCAAAAGCGCCTTGTTCGCGGTCACGACGTGCTTGCCCTTATTCAGCGCTGCGACGATGATCTCCTTTGCCGCGCCGGTGCCGCCGATCAGCTCGACCACGATATCGATCTGCGAATCGTTGAGCACCTCGGCGGGATCTTTGGTCAGGAGGGAACGGTCGACGGAAACCGAACGCCTGCTCACCAGGTCACGGTCGCAGACCCGCTTAAGCACGATCTCCATCCCGATTTTTTCGGCGAGCAATGCCCGGCGCTCCCGCAGGATCTTGACCACACCGGAGCCGACGGTCCCGAAACCGATCAGTCCAACCGATATCTTTTTTATGGCCACCTGTTGCCTCCTGCCGTGTCCCGTGCTCAAGTCCGTTTCAAATAGTAATCGACCGTCTGTGAGAGGACCTTCCGGTGCCGCTCATCGACCGCCAGGAAAGAAAGCCGGGTGTCATAAATGAGGTTGCGGGTGATCTCGGTTGATTCCACCACCCTGCCGATAAGCATGATCGGGTTCGGGTCGAAAGGAAGCCTGATCTCCAGCGCCAATTTAGTTCCCGGCTCGAACTGGCGGTTGGTCGTCAAGAGCATGCCGCCGAGGCTCAGGTTCTTTGTCTGGGATATATCGATCGAATCGATCTCCTCCAAGACACGGTATGAGACGATGAACCGGCCGCTTACCCTGAAATGCTTCCTGCGTTCCGGACCTCCGTAGGCCATGCCGCCCTCCTTGCGTTAACCGTTACCCGTGCAATTTAATCGGGGGAGTGGGACTTGAACCCACGACCTCTTGAACCCCATTCAAGCGCTCTAGCCAAACTGAGCCATCCCCCGGAATCTTTTTGTAGCTATTCGGCTTTTCGCTGCCGCCCCATAAGTTCACGGACTGCCGATATCGCCGATTTACGCCGGTAAAGCACCTGGTACACCGCACTGGTGATCGGCATCTCCACGCCGTGGCGCAGACTCAAGTCATGCGCAGAACGCGCCGTCGAGACCCCCTCGGCGATCATTCGCATGGAAGCGAGGATACGCGAAAGGCTCTTGCCTTTGCCGATCTCCTCTCCCACAAAACGGTTCCTGCTGAACGGACTGATGCAGGTCGTCACCAGATCCCCCAAGCCGCTGAGGCCGCTGAAGGTGCACGCGCGCGCGCCCAGGACCACACCGAGCCGGGAGATCTCTGCGATGCCGCGCGAAAGCAGTGCTGCCTTGGCATTGGTGCCGAACCCCAAGCCGTCGGAAATGCCGCAGGCGATCGCGATCACGTTCTTGACGCTGCCCCCCAGTTCGACGCCGATGACATCGGAGCTGGTATATATCCGGAAGGTCTCGGACATGAAAAGCGCCTGCAGTTCATGCCGCAGGCTCCCGGAAGCGGAGGCCAGCACCGCGGTCGTCGGCTTGCCGAGCGCCAGCTCATGGGCGATGGTCGGGCCGGAGAGGACGGCAAGGGAAACACCCCCCAGCTCCTCATGGATCACCTGAGACATCCGTTTCAGAGAACCAAGCTCCAAGCCTTTGGACACACTGACAAAGCGCGCCTCCCGCTGGAAACCCGCCGCGCGGATACGGGAGAGAACGCTGCGCAGATACTGGGACGGCACCGCAAGCACGACGGTCCGTGCGCCCGCAAGGGTGTCATTCAAATCGGCGCTGAAACGTACCCCCGCGGGAATGCGCACCCCCGGCAGGTAACGCGCATTCACCCGGGAGCGCTGCAGGAGCTTCACGTAATCGGGGAACGCCCCCCAGACGCTCACCCCCACCCCCTTGCGCCGCAACACCAGCGCCAGGGTCGTCCCCCAGCCCCCGTCACCGATTACGGCGACCTCACTCCTGATCTTCTTCATCGGGGACTTCGGCGCGCTCCGGATGCAACTGCAACAGCTGGATTTTGGAAATGATATGCGTCAGATTCTGCTCCTCCCTGATCAGGAAGTGAACCCCGACCAGATAGGCGTCCGGACCGTGCGGCTCGACCCGGACCACTTTACCGATGACGCCGTTCTGGTAAATGAAACAGCGGTGCTCCATCTCGGAACAAACCGTCAGTATACTGCGGTCAAAAGACAGCCACAGCAGATCGTCCTTATGCACCTTATCCTTGATCTTGCACTGCAGCCCTGCCTCGCTGACGTCGGCGGTATACCCCTTAAAGAGCTTGGTGATCGTATCCTGCCGGCAGACTTTATACGCCAACGGAGAAACATATTCGAGCCGAACGAATTTCCTGCGTTCCGGACCGGTATAGTGCGCCGACATGGTTACAGCTCCTTTTCCAAACCCGGTGCGCCGCCCGGCACCCCGGCAACGGCACCGATCTGCAGGTGCGTTTTGTTCGTGCGCAGCTTAGCCAATTCCCAGCTGTACTCGTAGAGGTGCAGCCCCTTACTGACGGCGATGATCTCCCCGTCTTCGACGCCGATCTCATCGGCCATATACTGCTTGACCAGCTGCAACCCTCCCAGGTTCGAGGGAAACCCTCCCCAGAGGTCCCAGGAGCGGAAATAGAGCACGAAATGCAGTTTCCCGTAGCGGATACGGGTATCGATGAGTCGTAAGCACGGCGGATCGGCCAGGACGATGTCCGAGGGCATCCCGATCTCCATCACCGCCTGATTCGTCCCTTCTCCCTTGGCGCGGTACATCTTTATCACTTCCTCGACCTGATTGACCCCCAGCGGAATCTCCCTGACCAGGCCGCTGCCCTTCTCGGTCAGACGAACCTTCGGATCGACGAGACGCTCGCCGTAGGTATAATCCTCCGTCTCGGTCTTTGCCCCGGTCAGGAGGTAACTGAGATACCCGTTTATATATTCCATGTCCGTGGGCGCGGGGATATTCATGCCCTCGGGGATGATCGGAATGATCTGGTGAGAAGGTTTACGCACGCGCACGGTGACGAAATCAAACTCCAGCCGGCGCTGCCCCTGGTAGCTGCCGCGCGTTATTTCGTAGACGTGCCCATGCTCCAGGATGTGCGCAAGACACTGGAACCAGGCGTCATCCAGATCGAACGCCTCTATGGCAACCGGCTTAAGCCCCTGCGGATCGTGCGTCACGGGAGAGACCCCCTGCGTTAACGGCTATGCGCCGCTCTTCTTGTCGCGTATCGAACGGGTAAAAAGGCGAAAATTGCTCAGGATCTGGGAGATCGGCATGTTCTTGCCGATATAACCGGAGCAGCCGTACTCGCGCGATTTTGCGATAAGCTGCTCATCATAGCCGAACCCGGTTATCATGATGACCGAGAAATGCGGCTTGACCTCTTTTATTTTTTTTAGCGTCTCCAGGCCCGACATGCCGCCGAGCTTGATGTCAAGGAGAACGACGTCGAAATCTTCCGCCTGGACAACCGGGACCGCCTCTTCCCCGCTGGTCGCGGTCTTCACGGAGCATCCTTCGCGCTGCAACAGCTCGCTGAAAAGCTCCCGCACCGGGGTTTCGTCATCGACCACCAGAACTTTAAGGGACATATCTCCTCCTTGTATCGCTGCCGGCTCTTTAAAAAAGAATCACCGGGAACGTCTCAGACGCCGATCGGCCGCACCAGGGGCAATTTGATGATGAAGGTCGTGCCCCTGCCCGGCTGCGATTCGATATCGATGCTGCCGTTATGGTTCCTTATGATGTTATGGCAAATCGAAAGACCCAGGCCCGTCCCCTCCTTCTTGGTCGTGAAGAAAGGCATGAAAATATTCTTCAGGTTCGTCGAGATGATGCCGGGGCCGTTGTCCGAGATCCGCGTCTCGACGAACTGCTCGTCAACGACGACGGTCTTGATCACCACCTTGCCTCCCGAAGGCATCGCCTGGTGCGCGTTGATGAGGAGGTTGATAAACACCTCCTGGATCTGGTTGAGGTCTCCCTTGACCGTCGGCACATCGGCGGAAAAGTCCTTTTCTATCTCCACGCGGGCAGCGGGCAGCTTATGGTACGAGAGCAGGGGCAAAACACTCTCGACCGCGTCGTTGACGTTGATGTCTTCAAGCTTCGGCGTCGACTTGCGGGCGAATTTCAGGAGCCGGTCGACCAGCTTGCGGATGCGGTCTGCCTGGGCGTTGATGATGTTCAGGTCGTTGCGCAAGCGCTCGCTCATCTGCTCATCCTCCAGCAGCATCTCCAGGCGCCCGGAGATGACGAAGATCGGGTTATTGATCTCGTGCGCCATCCCGGCGGCGAGCTGACCGATAGCGGCGAGCTTTTCCGACTGGAAGATCTGGTACTCCAGTTTTTTGCGCTCGGTGATATCCTTGGCAATGAAGATATACCCCGAGAGCTTTCCCTCCGAATCGAGGAACTGGTTGATCGTCAGGATGACCGGGAAGGTTTCCCCCCCCTTCTTGACCAGGTTCATCTCGGTCTCGAAGAGCCCCTGCTTCCTGACCTGCTCGAGCATATAGGGAAGCTCGGAGACCGCGTCCTCCTGCGAGTGCAGGACGCTGACGTGCTTGAAGATGATCTCGTTCTTCGCCCACCCGAACATCATCTCGGAGGCCATCGCGTAATACGTGATATTGCCGTCGAGATTGATCACGTAGAGGGCGTATTCCTTGATGCTGGAAAATATGCTCTTGAGCGTTTCGTCTATCTTCTTGAGAGCGGTCTCGCGCTCGCGCAGCTCCGTGATGTCGTTGCCGATAAAAAGGATCCCCTCGAACTCCTTGCTCTCCGAAAGGATCGGGATGATGCTCCAGGAAACCAGGCGCTGCGTCCCCGCGCAGTCAAGCAGCACGCCCTCGAAATTATTCGCGCGGCGGTACGTCACCGCGTCATCGATCATCGCCTTGAACATCTGCTGCTGGATGGTATTGGCGTTACCGCGGTAGAGCACCTCGGCCCAAGCCTTCCCGAGGACACACTCGCGCGCCAGGCCGGTGATATCCTCGATCTTCTTATTGCACAAGGCGACATGCTCGCTCATGTCAAGGTACAGGAACATGACGTCGGCGTTGTCGATGAGCTTGACCAGAAGCTTCTGTGTGTCGCCGGAGGCCATGTTCATCCGTTGTCCTGCGGTATCGACGGTTTGCATAAGCAGACGTTACGTTTCATGCTCAGACCGGGTAATCCCCGTCGCACGGAAACTGCGCTCGGCGGTATCCGAGCGAGCGATGGGAATCGAACCCACATATATGGCTTGGAAGGCCATTGTTCTACCATTGAACTACGCTCGCAGTTGATTCCGCCAGGAAACTCCCCACTCCCTACTCCCAACTCCTAGCTACAAACCAAACAAATGGGCAGGAGAGGATTCGAACCTCTGAAGCACAGGTGCAGCAGATTTACAGTCTGCCCCCTTTGGCCACTTGGGTACCTGCCCTGTTAAACAGTCGGACTGGTCAATGATCGCAAAAAACTTATACACCTGACCCTTCATACTTGCCGCTTCACACCAGACACAAGCAAAGAAACAGCTTTGCTGGTAAGACGCTGGTAAGCTTGTGCTCATCTAGCTTAAGCCGGCTAGAGGAATCGAACCTCCGACCCGCTGTTTACAAAACAGCTGCTCTACCAACTGAGCTAAGCCGGCACTGCGACATCTTATTTCACGCCCGCTTTCTTGAACGCCAGCGCGAGTGAATCGATAATATCCGAAGCGATCATACCGGCTTGCGTCTTTTCTCTCGACGCTATATCTCCCGCAAGGCCATGCAGATATACCGCGTGCACGGCAGCCTCAAACGCGCGTATCCCCTGGCCCGCGAACGCGGCAATCATGCCGGTCAAAACATCCCCGCTGCCGGCAGTAGACATCCCCGGGTTACCGCTTTTATTTATATAAACCTCTCCCCGAGAAGAAGTAATACAGGTCTGTGCTCCCTTCAGGACGACTATGCAATTATAATCTTTAGCAAAGTTTAAAGCAACAGCTTTTCTTCTTGCCTGCACATACGCGACAGACCTGCCGATGAGCCGCCCCATTTCCCCGGGGTGCGGTGTAAGTATTGTATCGTGGCATTCGCGCAAACGCAAGAGCTTCGCACCGCCGCAAAGAGAGAGCGCATTCAAAGCGTCGGCATCGATCACCAGCGTTTTCCTGATTGAACGGACCAGACGCCTCACCAGCGAAACGGTCTCTGCCGAGCGCGACAACCCCGGCCCCAACGCGACACAGCTGCAGCGTTCGGCGAATTCTTCGATCCGGGCGGACGCGCGCATACTCAGCGCGCCCTGTCTGGTCTGCGGCAGCGGCAAGACCATCTTCTCAAACGGCCTGATGCCCGACAGGGACACACAAACGCCCTCGGGACAACCCAGCGTCACCAGGCCCGCTCCGCTGCGCAGCGCCGCCAGGGAACACAGGGCAGCGGCGCCCGCAAAACGCCGGGACCCGGCGACGATAAACACGTGCCCGTAATCCCCCTTATGCGAATCAGACTTCCTTGAAGACAACTGCGCTGGCAACCGCATAGGTCTTGACATGCGATATCGAAAGCAGCACCTTTACCCCTCGGGCGCGCCGGTTCAAAAGAGCGCACGAAGGCCGCCCGTCGGGATCATTGGTGATCTGGAGGTTCTGCCAGGAGACGGTGCGGTCGCCGAGCGCTTTGAATACCGCTTCTTTCGCCGCGAACCTGCCTGCCAGGTGTTGGTAAAAACTGCTGTGAGAGCGCGCGTGCTCCAACTCCCGGGGCGTAAAGACCCGGGTGAGAAATGAATCCCCCCACCGCTCGACCGCCCGGCGCAACCTGCGCACCTCGGTTATGTCCACGCCCGTTCCGATGATCATCGCATCAGGGACTTCATCTCTCTGACCGCCCGGGCCAACCCCACCCAGAGGCAACGGCAGATGATCGAATAACCGATATTCAATTCCTCGACCCCCGGAAGACGCACCAACGCCGAGACGTTGCCGTAATCGAGTCCGTGGCCGGCGCATCCGCGGATCCGGTAGAGCGCGCAACAGGAAAGCGCCGCGCGCAGACGCTCCAGCTCTTCGGCGCGAGCGCGGGGGGTGCGCGCCTGCGCATACGAACCGGTATGCAATTCGACGATCTTGGCCCCCATCGCGACGGCTGCCTCGACATGCTCCTGCCGGGGCTCTATGAAGAGGCTCACCGGGATGGCGTTCGCCTGGAGGCGCCGCACGACCCTGCGCACCGCTTCGAAACGCCGCACGACATCCAACCCGCCTTCGGTCGTCAGTTCGCGGCGGTTTTCCGGGACCAGGGTCGCCTGATCCGGCCGGATCCTGCAGGCGATGTCGACGATCCCACGGGCGCAGGACATCTCCAGGTTCAACGGCACCTGCAAAACCTTTTTGAGTTTGCGCACATCCGCGTCCTGGATATGCCGGCGGTCCTCTCTCAGATGAGCGACAATGCTGTCAGCACCCGCCTCGACGCAGATGCGTGCCGCGTCGACCGGATCCGGATGTGTACCGCACCGCGCCTGGCGCAGGGTGGCGATATGATCGATATTAACCCCGAGTCGTATCATGTCAGTAATTGAAACGGTTGATCTCTCCCCGGACGTAAAACCACAGCAACACCGCCAAAACAAGAGAGATCAACTTCATCCAGGGATGGGACGTCAGCCAGTAGGTCAGTTTCCTGCGCAGCAGGACTTGTCGACGTGAAAACATCGTCTCAACGCTCTTTCGTGCGGGTCTTGCGCAACTTCGTGATCTCCTTGATCCGGGTAAAGAGATCCGCCTTATTGAGGTATTTATACAAGACACCCCGGTACGCCAGAGACATCTCCTGCCGCTCTTCCGAAACGACGATCACGAATGCGTCGGTCGCTTCCGAAAGGCCCAGGGCCGCCCGGTGGCGCGTTCCGTAAATACGGCTGAGGTCCTGTTTTTCGGACAGGGGGAAAAGGCACCCCCCCGCGGCGATCCTGCCGTTGACGATCACCACCGCCCCGTCATGCAAGAGGCTGTTCGGGGTAAAAATGGTCTGCAGGAGCTCGGCAGAGACGCGCGCGTCAAGCGCTATCCCGCTCTCGGCGTAGGCCGACAACGGGTCGCGGTTGGCGATCGCGATGAGCGCGCCGGTTTTTATCCGCGACAGGTGCTCGCTCGCGGAGAGGACTTCCCGGAGCACGAAATCGATCTCCTCCTCGCGCAGGGCAGAGCCGAAAAAGTACTGCTGTCCGAGGCGCGCCAGGCCCTGGCGGATCTCCGGATGGAACAGGATGAGCACCGCCAGTATCGAGACCGCAAAAAAACGGTTCAGCAGCCAGTAGAGTATATGCAGCTGCAGCTGTTGAAAGAGCAAAAAAGCCAGCATCAGGATGATGATCCCGCGCAGGACATGCATCGCCCGGGTCCCCTCGAAAAAGAGCATGCTGTGGTAGATGAGGAACCACAGGATGCAGATCTCCAGGGCCGGCTTCCACCAGAGCAGGAATGGCTGCAGCGGGCTCATTGCGCCGCCTCGATCGCGGAGTGGATCCGCAACGCTTCGCTCGTCTGCTTGACGTCGTGCACCCGCAGGACCTTGGCTCCCGCCGCCGCAGCCAACACCGCAGCGGCGATGCTTCCGGCCAACCGCTCCTGCGGGGCCTTCCCGAGAATCGAACCGATAAAGGATTTGCGCGAAACGCCGACCACGACCGGCCTGCCGAGCGTGCGCAGTTCCCCGAGGTTTTTAAGTATCTGGAAGTTATGGGCAGCGGTCTTCCCGAAGCAGATACCGGGGTCGACGAAGAGGCGGCCCGGGTCGATTCCCTCATCCGCCGCCGCGCACAACGCCCCCTGCAGCGAGCAGACGATATCCTCGACCACCCTGCCGTAAACGGGATTCGCCTGCATGGTGCGCGGATTCCCCCGCATATGCATGACGATTGCGGCGGCTTTAAAGCGCTTGACCACCCGTCTCATATCCCGGGAACGCAGACCGGAGATATCGGTGACGATGACAGCCCCGGCATCGAGCGCCGCGGCGGCAACTTCCGGTTTCGTCGTGTCGATCGACAGGGGCACGCGCAACGCCTTTGCCAGGGCGCGCAGCGTCGGCAGGACGCGTCCCATCTCCTCCTTCAGCGAAACCGCCCGGGCCCCGGGCCGGCTTGATTCCCCGCCGATATCCAGGATCGCCGCCCCGTCGCCTACCATCCTGCGTGCCCGCTCCAGGAGCGCCGCGGGATCGCGGCGCAGCGCCCACAACCCGTCGCCGCTGAAGGAATCCGGGGTCACGTTCAGGATCCCCATCACCAAGGGACGAGACAGGACGATGCGCCTCCCCGCCGCGTCGACGCAGAAACGATCCCGATCGAAATTCCCGACGGCGCGCACGATCGCATCGCCGAGCTTCCCGAGACCGAAGGGTTGCCTGCGCAACTTCTCCCGCAGGCGCGAAAGCTGCGTCAACGTGGCAATAACCAGGCAATCCGTGAGACGCGTGCCGCCGGTCAATGCCGCGCGCATCAA
Source organism: uncultured Planctomycetales bacterium (assembly GCA_964579435.1). GTDB lineage: Bacteria > Omnitrophota > Gorgyraeia > Gygaellales > Profunditerraquicolaceae > CAZOGI01. Next base: position 114,344 of record CAZOGI010000003.1, on the reverse strand, counting down.
CGCCACATCGCCCCCGAGAGAAAGCATTTCCTGCTTCAGAAGGTTTGCCGCAAAGGTGGGTAAAGCGCTGATCTTGACGATGCGGGAGAGCCCCTTAGGCCCCATCAGCTTGATCCCGTACGGATCAACGCCGATACGCCGCATCTCATCCTTTAGCTGCAGGAGAGAATGCGCCTCGAACACCCGCACGCGCGGTTCGTTAGGAGACATCCGTCTTTTCAATGTTCAGCAGGCGCTTGACCTCCTCGCCGTCAAGCACCTCTTTCTCCAACAAGGCCTTTGAAAGCATCTGCAGCTTGTCTTCGTTATGTTTGAGGATATCCTTGGCACTCGCGTACGCTGACTCGATGAGATGCTTCACCTCTTCGTCGATCTGCCGCGCGGTCTCGTCGCTGTAATTGCGCTCCTCCATGATATCGCGCCCCAGGAAGAGCAGCCCTTCCCGCCGGCCGAGCGTCACATTGCCCAGGCGCTCGGACATCCCGAACTGGGTCACCATGCGCCGGGCCATCTGGGTGGCCATCTCCAGGTCGTTCTGGGCCCCGGTCGTCACCTCTTTGAGCATCAGCTCCTCCGACGCCCGCCCCCCCAGCATCATCGTGATCTCGCTGATAAGCTGGTTGCGCGTCCAGTAGTGCCGGTCTTCGACGGGAGGGGTGAAGGTGTATCCGCCCGCCAGCCCGCGGGGAATGATCGAGACCTTCTTGAGCGGGTTGACGTCGGGCAACAGGAGCGAAAGAAGCGAGTGGCCCGACTCGTGCATCGCGGTTATCTCTTTTTCTTTCTTCGACATGATGTGGCTTTTCTTCTCCGGGCCCATCAGAACGCGCTCGATCGATTTTTCGAAATCGATCTGCTCGATCGATTCTTTGTTCAGGCGTGCCGCCAAAAGCGCCGCCTCGTTGCTCAGATTGGCCAGATCGGCCCCGGAAAAACCGGGGGTCTGGGCGGCGAGCGAATTGAAGTTGACGCTGCCGTCGACCTTCAACTTGCGCGTATGGACCTTCAGGATCTCCTCGCGGCCCTTGATGTCGGGCAGATTGACCACGATGTGGCGGTCAAACCTCCCCGGACGAAGGAGCGCCGGATCGAGGGTGTCGGGCCGGTTCGTTGCCGCAATGAGGATCATCCCCTGCTGCGCGTCGAAACCGTCCATCTCAACCAGCAACTGGTTCAGCGTCTGTTCCCGCTCGTCGTGCCCCCCCCCGATCCCGGAAAAACGGAGTCTGCCGACGGCATCAATCTCGTCGATGAAAATGATCGCGCCCTTGCCGGAAGCCTTTGCCGCGCGGCGCCCCTGGTCGAAAAGGTCGCGCACCCTGCTGGCCCCGACGCCGACGAACATCTCGACGAAATCCGACCCGGAGATGCTAAAAAAGGGCACCCCTGCCTCCCCCGCAACCGCCCGGGCGATCAGCGTCTTGCCACATCCCGGCGGCCCGACCATCAGGACCCCTTTGGGAATTTTGCCGCCGAGTTTCTGGAATTTGCGCGGGTCCTTCAGGAACTCGATGACTTCGCGCAGCTCTTCCTTCGCCTCATCGACGCCGGCAACGTCGCTGAAGGTAACCCGTTCGCTCTCTTTCTCGCTATGCAGCTTCGGGCGCACTTTGCCGAAAGTCATGATACGGTTCCCCAGCTGCTCGCCGCGGTTTGCCATCCAGAGCCAGAAGAGGATCAAGAGCAAAACGCCGCTTAACTGGATAAACAGGCTCCCCCAGATCGGCTGCGGCTTGACGTCGAAATTGGAGACGCGCGTGCGCAAAAGCCCCAGCAGCTCCTGGTCGTTCTCAGGGATATACAGGAAGAACCGCGAAGAATCGCTGAACTGGCCCTCGAGACGGTTCTCGATCTTGGTGACCGAACGGATCTTATCCGGGGCATTCGCCAGCAACGCGAAGAACTCCCCGTACGGAACCTCCCGCGGGATGCCGTTGATGGAAAAATTCAAAGAGGTAACGAACAGGTAGAGAAACAACACCAGCAGCAACGGGGCAAAGGGAAATCGTTTCATCAGCTTCGGGGTCGGTTTCTGGGCCATAGCGCAACCTTCTCTCTTTTGTTTTCCGGCTTGGATAGGGAACTTGTATTATAAACGTAACGTGCTTAAAAATCAAGCGTTGTTCGATGAAAAATATGAGGGAGAATATAGGTAAGAATCAGGCGGAGCGTTCAAGCAAAAGCCGCGTCTTGGTCTTGGTGATCTCGATCTTGCCCGGCAGGTCGACGCGGGACCCGGCAGGACGTTCCCAGAGCAGCGATTCGATCTCCCGGATATGCTGCAGACCGATCCTGCGGGTCGAATGCTGGAGGCGCTCGATGCCCAGGCGCAGCACCATCCGTCTCATGGCAGGATGCATCCGTTGCAGCGCCGAGACCGGAAGCGCACAGCGCAGGGAACGGAAACGCCGCTGTGCCGCCTGGCGCAGGAATTCGTAATCCAGAGCGGCTGTTTCGGCGAGGCGGCAGAGGCTCTCGGGGACCGCCGCCGAGCATTCGCGCTGCAGGAAAGGAAGCACCCGTCGCCTGATCCGGTTGCGCAGGAACGACTCCTCGTCGTTGGTCTCATCCCGCACAAAAGGGATCCGCAGCGCCCGCAGATACGATTCGATGTCCCGGCGGCCGACCTCGATCAGCGGACGGATGACCTGCACCGTCCCGAACGAGCGCTTCGGCATGATCGCCGAGAGGCCGTAGAGCCCCGCGCCTCTGAGGATGCGCATCAAAACCGTTTCCGCCTGATCATCCTGATGGTGCCCCAGGGCGACGGTGCGCGAGCCGACCTGCCGGCACCGCGCGAAGAGAAAACGCATCCGCGCCTCGCGCGCCGCCTCCTCCAGAGAACCCGTCGCCGGAACAGAGACCCGTTGGGCGCCGACGCTGCAGTCCAGATCCAGCTTCCGGGCGAGTTTTTTGACGAAACGGGCGTCGCGGCCGGAAGTCTTGCGGAGCATATGGTCAAAATGGGCGACGTGCAGCTTCAGGGAAAGGCGCTGCCGCAGCTCAAGCAGCGCATACAGAAGCGCAACCGAATCACCGCCCCCGGAGACGCCCACGACGACCGACTCCCCCCTGCGGAGCAGGCGGTATTTCTGCACCGTGCGCGCGACTGCATCACCAAGAGAAAATGAGGTTTTCATAGGGTAGTGCCTTGGGCCGCCGCGGTCAGCGGTTACTGCAGCGGACAGGGACCGAAAACGGCACCGTAATAGGAAATGATCGCCTTGAGCGAACGGGCCATCAGGACGCTCAGTAACGCGGTTACCGCGACGACGATGAACGTCCCGATAAGCTTATACCTGAGGCTGCGTCGCGGATTGAACCACAGAAGCGGCAGGGCAAGCGGCCCGACGAAGAGAAAGGCGACCACGAAACTCGACGAGCGCGCGTACCAGGGCGGGGCGTTTCGCCGCATGAATTCGCCGCAGTGTTTGCACTTGATTGCCTCATCCAGTATTTCCTCTGCGCAAAAGGGGCATTTTTTCATGGGTGTATTATAGCATCCCCCGGCCCCGGAAGGAGAAAAAAAACGGCCCCGCCCGTAAAGGACGGAGCCGTTTGACACACCGGGCCCTAACGCTATTGCTTCTTATCGGTCAGGACCAGCCACAGGGCGTGGATCATACCCGGAATACCCATCAAAAGCGTCAGGATGATGTTAATCCACAGATGTTTCGTCGCGCCCACCTGCAAAAAGGCGGCAACCGGAGGCAGAAATATCGAAAGAATCACTTTGACGACCTTCATGCTGTTTCACCCCCTCTCTCGCTTAAAGAACTCACCGGTCTTAAAACGGCTCGGAGGCCGGTAGTTTCGGGAACCGCGTTACTGCGCAGCGCCTTCTTTGAGCTTTGCCGCATCGCGCGCGGCCTTATTCTTCGCTCTTTGAGCTTCTTTCTCGGCCTTCTTCTTTGCCTTTTCCGCTTCTCTCTGTGCTTTCGCGGCTTCTTTCTCGGCTTTCTTCTTCGACTTTTCCGCTTCGCGCTCCGCCTCTTTCTTCAATTTCTCGGCGTCTTTAAAAGCCGCGTTCTCGGAAGCGCGCTCATACGCCTTGCTGCTGGGCTTTCCTTTTTCCTTTGCGAACGCCACAGGAGCCGACAGGACGAACACCCCCAAGAACAATACGACGAAGATCCGTTTCATTCCGGCCTCCTTTTACTTTCCGAACAGTTTTCCGGCTACATCACCCGCCGCCTTCGTCGCGGCAGCCTTCAAATCGCTCGTGGCCTTCTCCAACAGGCTCTTGGCCTGCGCAGAATCCTTATCGAGGTTGGAGAGGATGTACTGCGCGATATCGATTGCCTGCTGGAATTCCTTCGAGCTGTAAAAAAGCTCCGCCTGCTTGACCAGCATCGCAGCCTGCTCCTGCGCGGTCTTGAGCGTTTTCGAAGACTCGATTGCCTCGCGCGCGGACGCCGCTTTCTGTGCGCAGCCAAAGCCGGCCAGCATGCCGCAGATGACCAAAACCGTTACGAGCGTTACGTGGTGCTTCATACCCCCTCCTTTGTTGAATGAACGTGCCGTCTCATCGCGAACATTTATGGCGGCGAGTGGATTTAAACCACTGACCGATCGGGTATGAGCCGAGTGCTCTATCAGACTGAGCTACGCCGCCGCAATTTCAAGACAAGGAAAATGTATTCTACCAGAATTGCCGGAAAACGCAACACTTTACTGCAGGGCGGAGTGCGCGGTTATGTCGCTTAAAAGCCTGCCCGCCAGGGCCGGCTGCGGGAAAAAGAGAAGGCGTGCCGATACCGTGATGCGCGCGCGCGTCTCGCCGCGTGCCTGAACGGTCAAAACAGCCGTGCGCCCCCGGACCGTCGCTTTGACCACCCCGGCCTGCCGGTCCTCGGAGTCGATCCTGCCGGTCTGGCGCAACACCGCACACGCCGCATCATACGCCTGTCCGGGCTCCTGATCCAATACCGCAAAGGCGCTGTCCCTGCCCGTATAGAGCACCGGGACCCTGGACGGCCGCGCCGACACCCCGAAGAGCGCGGCAACGCGGGTAACCCCCGAATTGCGCGCCGCCGCGGTACCGAGAGATTCGGCCAGCACCAGCCCCATCAGCTGCCGCGGCGAGCTGACATTCTGGAAGACGCTGTCGCGTATGCCCAGCTCGTATTCCTGGACACCGGCCGCCGGGCGACTCGTAAAATCCTTGTACACGATACGGTCCACATCGAGGGAAAGATAGCGGATCGAAAGAGGGAGACGGATTTTCTGCAGCGATTTCTCTCCCTTAAAGATTGAAAGCGCCTCGATATTGGTGTTCGAATGGCCGGCCTTGGCGATAACGACTTCGCGCAGCTGCAGGCGCACCTGGTCAAAGACCAACTTTCCCTTAAGCAGCGCCGTCCGGTCGTAAAAAATCTCCGCTCCCGCTACATCCAGGAGCACATCAGCCGGAAATCCCCGCGGGTTGAAAAGCAGCAGCCGCCTGATCCGGATGACGGGACGCAGCACCCCGAAAGAAAAACCTTCGACGGATGCGTCGGCGCCGAAGGTCCGTGACAGCGAATAGACCACCACGGCTTTGACCAGGTGGTCCTTAAGGAGAACAGTGCCCAGAAAGACGCCGACAAAAATGAGCAGGGCGGGAACCCGTTTGCGCACCACACCTCCCCTTGCCCTAACGGATATACTTGCGGGCAAACAGAATGTAGCCGACCGCGGCGGCGTTCATGCAGGTCAGGATCACCACCGCTGCGGCGATATCCTTGACCAGCTTGATCTTCACGTGGTATTCCTCGGTCAGCATATCCATCATCAGCTCGATGGCGGTATTGAAGATTTCCGCCATGAAGACCAGCGTTATCGTGATGCAGAGGGCGGCCAGCTCGATGCCCTTGAGCTTCAGCCAAATGCCGAAGAGGAAAGCCGCAAACCCGCAGATGAATATCAGGCGCATGTTCCGGTGATAGAAGAACAGATAGGCGACGCCTTTAAGGGCGAGCTTGAAACTCTCGCGGAACCCCTGCACCCCGAATATACGCCGAACCACCCGCGTCCGCTTCATTTATCGTCTCCGGTAGGCCTCCAGAAAGGAATCGCAGTAGATATTCCGGTTCACGATGACCTCGGCCGTGATGATCGCGTCGATGAGTTCCTTGTCCAGCGGATCGAGTATAGCCGCATCCAGTCCGCTGTACGCGGCCATAACCGCGAAGGTGCGGTTTATCAGCGGCCGGTTGCTGGCCCCCTGGGAAATGTTGCTTAACCCCACGATCGTGCGCGGGGACGGCTCCGCAATGATCCGGAACTCCCGTATCGCCTCGATGATCTCCCCTATCTGGGCCTGCGCGACATTGACGGGCAGCACGATGGGATCCAGATACAGGTCCGCTGCCGCCAACCCCTGATCCGCGCAGGCAGCGACGATGGTCGCGGCCAGCTCCACCCGCTGGTCTTTGGTCTGCGGCACGCCACGCGCGTTCATGGTCAGGCCGATAAGCTGCGCGTGGTAGCGCAGGGCAAGGGGTATGAGCGCCCCCAGCTTCGCTTCATCCGCGGTCGTCGAGTTTATAATAGCTCTGTTTTTGGCCGCTTGCAAGCCCGCTTCGATAACCGCCGGCTTGCTGGAGTCGATGCAGAGAGTCGCATCGGTAACCCCTTGCACGGTTTCAACCAGCCAGCGCATGTCCGCAACCGGATCCTTCGACGCCGGCCCGCAGTTGATATCGAGGGCGCTGGCGCCTGCCGCGACCTGGTCGCGCGCGCACCGCTCGATGGCCGAACGGTCTTTCGCACGCAGCGCATTGCCGACCGCGGCGTACATCCCGTTGATCAGTTCTCCGATAATGAACACCGTTGTCTCCTTTGCGTTCGGATACCCCCGAGACTCACCGCTGCATCAAGGAACGAATGAACGCCTCAGCCCGTAGAATCGCTTCGGGATGACGCATAACCAGGATATCCGCGCCTGCCTGCAGGAGGGTGGTCGCCGTCAGCAGCTCCCAGGCGACACAACGCTGCCGGCGATCGCCCCAGGCCGGGAACTCCTGGGCGCTTGCCCGGACCTCTTTTGCCCGCGCTGCCTCCAGGCCGACGAAACAGATGAAGGGAGAGGCCAGCGTTTTATCCCCTGCCAGGGCGGCAAGCCGGGCGCGCTCCATGATCGAATAGGCGTATTCCAGACCGTACCCCAGCGCTCCGATCGTCGGATTGATAACGATACGCTCCAGAGGCAGACCCATGTCCGAGATAAGGATGTTGAGCTGTTTGGCGATATTGATATCGATCGGCGATTCGGCGATCACGTTCTGCTTGTCCGCAACCGCCGCCGCGACGAGCGTCTTATAGTTATTCTGAACGCAGGAGCCGATGAGGCAGCGCTCCCCCTTCGCCGCTTCGCAGACCGCCGGGAGAACGAGATTATCCTTGGCATCGTCCCCGCAACCCAGGATGATCAGCGGCACCGGGACCGCCTTGAGGATCTTGGCCACGAGGGCCGCCGAGGCGGATGCGGAATGATTGGTGCGGTCGGGGTGCGCGCCCTGCAGGTTAAGACAAAGGACGTTCGCGTTGAACTTCGAAACGCATTGCTGGGCCCAGGCAACCGGATCGGTGACCGCGGCCCCGTAAGCGTCGACGGTTTCCTGCGGCCAGTCATCGGGAGGGCAATCCCAGATCTCGAAGGCGACAACCGGGGAGTGAGGGATCTGCCCGTCGGCAAATAAGTAGGGAAGCGCCTTCTGCCCGCCGACGGTAAGGGTCGCGCTGCGCGTGCCCCCCTGCGCCGGCGTCGCTCCGATGGTAACCGAATGGATGGAACCGCTCTGCTTGTCCAGGATCAACTCCGCCATAGCACATCCCCTCCCGCTTCCAAAGCGCGCAACGCCGTTGATGAAGGCGCAAGGTTAAAAATGGACGCTCCCGTAACGCTTAGCTGGTACACCTGCTCATCCGACGGAAGGCGCGCCAGGACGCTCAGCTGCGGGGCTCCCGCCCCGGTCTCCTGTGCGTCGGCGATCCGGTTAAGGATGAGCCCCCTTCTCTTGACCTGGATCTTGAGCTCTCTGGACAGCTCGTCAATGCGCGACGCAGCCTTCAGGCCGACGACCGTCGCATCGGAGACGACCAGCAAGAGCTCTGCGGCTCGCGTCGTTCGACGCGAGAGGTGTTCCAGACCCGCCTCATTGTCGATCACCACGTAATCGTACTCGCGCGTCAGGCGGCCGATCGCATTGCGCAGCACGTTGTTGACGAAACAGTAACACCCCGGCCCCTCCGGCCTGCCCATCGAGAGGATATCGAAACCGCCAGCCTCCGCGACCGCCGTCTGCACCTGAAACTCGATAAAGCGGTCTTTCGACATGCCGGCGGGAACGCTCTCGGGGTGAGCGCTTATCTCATCGAGTATCTCCCCCACTGTTTTTGCCGCGGGGACCCCGAGGACCTCGGCGAGATTGCTGTTGGGGTCCGCGTCAATGGCCAGGACCGAGCCTGCTTTCTTCTCGCTCAGGAGCCGCACCAGGAGCGCGGCGACGGTTGTCTTGCCGACCCCTCCCTTTCCTGCGATCGCGATCGTAAAGCTCATGAGCGCGCCCCGTAGAAGCTGGGAAAAAGATCCAAATCCGTGTGCGGGAAAAAGAGCGCGGCCATGTATTCGTCCATATACCCCCGCTCGACCGAAAGCTCCACATACGTCGTCCGGCGGGCCAGCTCGCGGGAAAGCCCCAGGGCTTTCTGCGAAAGGAGAACCTCGCGCGCGCCGGCAAGAGAGCTGTTACCGATAAAGACAATGCGCGAGCGCTCGATATCGGGCAAAAGACCAATCCTGACCGCCTCTTCGACATCGAGGAACGTCCCGAATCCCCCGGCGATGAAAAGCCGCTGCAACGAAGCGGCGCCAACCCCCAGATGCTTCAGCAGGGATGCGGTCGCGGCATAGATGGCCGCCTTGGCGCGCTTCAGGTTCTCGATGTCGGCTTCGGTGATCACGACATCCCGAACCGCCCCCTCTTCCCCTTCGAAAAGGACGACGAATTCTTTTATCCCGTCGCGTTCCCGCACCCTGCCGCCGGGATGCGGACAGATCTTTCCGTCCTTATCCAGAAAACCGCTGCGCAGCATCTGCGAGATGAGCGAGATATACCCGGAGCCGCATATGCCGCTGGGAGCCCCCTGCCCGATGCACTCCACCTGCGGCCGTTCGGCTTTTGCGCTAAAGGCCACACGCTGTATGGCGCCGTTTCCCGCGCGCATGCCGCAGGAGACACCGCTGCCCTCGAACGCCGGCCCCGCCGAAGCAGCGGCAGAGATGATGAACTCCCGGTTGCCGATGGCGATTTCCCCGTTGGTGCCGATATCGATAAGCGCCGAGAGCCCTTCCTGCTCGTACAGTCGGCTGGAAAGTATCCCGGCAACGATATCGCCGCCGACATAACTGGCGACTCCCGGGATGAACGCAACCAATCCGCGCGGATTGATGCGCAGCTCTATCTCCGAAGAACGCAGCAAGGACACCGCGTTAAAAGTAGGCACATACGGCTCCCGCCTGATGTAGGTGGGATCGACCCGCAGGAGCAGGTGCGTCATCGTCGTATTCCCGGCGCAGACCGCGGCCGTGATATCGTTCAAGTCCACCCCTTGCTCGTGCGCCAACGTTCGCACCATCTCGTTCATGTCCTCGACGACCGCGCGATGCAGTACCTGCAACCCGTCGGCGTCTTTGGCATAGATGATACGGGTGATCACATCGCTGCCGAACGCGGCCTGTTTGTTGTACGTAGCCTTGGTCCCCAGAACCGTCCCCTTGGTCAGGTCGACCAGCTGCGCGGTAACGGTCGTCGTGCCGATATCGAAACAGACTCCTTTATTGCGCGGGGAGGTGTCTGCGGGTTCGACCGTCACCAACTCCGCGAATGCCCCGTCCCGCCCCACCGCCGCGGTAACCTGCCAATCGCTCTTGCGCAGCAGCTCTCCCAGGGATTTCAGGGTTGCCAGGGGCGCGTAAGCGATCGGAGAGCTCAGTTCACGGGCAAGCTCCCTCTCCAGGCGCTCCAGATCGCTCACCCTGTCGTTCAGGTTCGGTTCGGGCAAACGCACGAATCGTTTCTGGACCAGCGGTTCCAGCGCAAAAGGCGCTCCCGGCCGCCACGCGGCGGTCTCAACGTCTTCCGGAGCGGTAAAGACCGAACCGAGCCTTTTGCGTATCTCTTCCTGAGTCAGTCCATCCAGGGAAAGACGCGACTCGGGGGGGATCTCGATCAGGCAATCGCCGAGCACCGTCGTGGCGCAGGCAAGGACCATTCCGCCGGAACGTTCTTTCGGGGAGAGCGCGCCGGTTGCGTGCGCCGATACCGGCCCGCTGCGCACGATAACCTTGCAACGGCCGCACACCCCTTCCCCGCCGCAACTGGAATTAATGTAGAGCCCAGCGGAGAGAGCGGCCGACAACAGCGTCGTCTCGCGCTCAACAGATATCTTTTTGTTATCGGGAAGGAAATGGACCGTACAGGTGCTCATGCGGGCACAGGGCCCCACCGCCTTCTTCTTAGGAAAGGTTTTTCAGGAAAGCCGGCAGGCCGGCTGCCTCTTTCGGGCCGACGAGGACTTCCCAACCGGACTGCTCCTGCAGGTCTCCGCTCATGACCGCGACATAGCCGGGGATAACGACCCGCCGGCGGCTGACGGCAGCCTCGGCATTCTGCGCCTTCAGGGAAGCGGTGATGGTCTCGGCGTTGAACTTTTCCGCCGCCCAGGCGGTCAAGACCGACATCCCCTCGGTATCGACGCTGAGGATATAGGAAGGGACCTTGCTTGCTTCGACTTCACCCAGCACCGTGTAGTAACTGAGCGAAAAATTGGTGGTGATCAGAAGCGGCGAAGACGCGCTAACCGCGCCGACCGGATACAGCTTCGCCTCGATCTGCAGCGGTTTCTGCGGATCGGTGTAGATGTTCTGGCGTACCGTCAGCAGCGAGAGCGCCTGCCAGGGCTGCGTCCCCCTGACAAGCACCATGCCGGCATATTTGGCGATGTAAGCGGCGGCCTCGGCGACCTCCGCGAAAGGATCGTCCGCCTCAACCACGGCGATGACCGGATAGCCGAGCGCGCGGTTCGATTTCTTGAGCGCCTGCCGCCTGATCTGGGTCAAGTCCCAGAGCGTTTGCGCGGGATCTTTGCGGCCCGGATAAAGCATCAGATCGCCCACCCCCGCCTTTGCCGCCTCGATGCTGCGTTCCTCAAGCTTCGCCAGATCCCCGGCGGACACCACCAGCGGGACCGAAAATTCTTTGGCGAGAGCACAGAAGGCCGCGCGGTCCGCGTCTTCCCCGGGGAAAAGGAGCGGCTTTCTGCCTTTCAGAGCGGACAGGCTCGCGCGCACCGCAGCGACGTCGCTGCTCATCAAGACCAGGCCCAGCGCCGACTTCTTCGCCGCAGCTTCGACCAGTTGCACGAACGCAGCCGCGCTTGAGCGCTGCCGCAGCGCGATGAGGTCTGCGCTTAAGGTCTGGCCGACGCGCTCGAAGACAAACGAAGATACGGCCGCCAGCGCCTCCTGCACGCGCGCGGCAGGATCGGTATCGTCGATCACAAAACCGATCCCGCAGGGATTATGGAATTTCTCTTCGTGACGGAAAAGTACCGTTTCGTTACCCGCCCGGAACCGGTCCCCCACGCTGACCAGCCGTATCGGCGGCTGGCTCGATGCCTCCAGCGTCTCCTGAGCCTGGGCGCTCAAGTGCGGACACTTCTGCAGTGCAACGGACTTCTTCGCCAGGGCCATAGCGAACGCCAGGCAGGTCGGAAAACCGCAATCGCGGCAATTCGTTTTAGGCAACAGCTTATAGATATCCAGACCCGAAAGCGCCACGATGAACCCTCCTTAGTCTTTTACTGCAACGCGTTCCCGCGGATTATTGATGAGCGAAGCCAGATACCCCGCCCCGAATCCGTTGTCGATATTGACCACTGCCACGCCCGGCGAACAGCTGTTGAGCATCGTCAGCAGCGGGGCGATCCCCCCGAAGTGGGCGCCGTATCCGCAGCTGGTCGGCACCGCCACGACGGCGCAGGAGACCAGCCCGCTGACGACGCTGGCCAGAGCTCCTTCCATCCCCGCGACGACGACGATGACCCGCGCCTGACGCAGGACATCCAGGGACGAGAAGAGACGATGCACCCCGGCAACCCCGACGTCGTAGAGGCGCCTAACCCGGTTTCCCATGACCGAGAGGGTCGTCGCCGCTTCCTCGGCCACCGCTATATCGGCGGTCCCGCCCGTAACCACCGCAACGAGACCCTGAGGCTTCCTGGGCGAGAAAACGCGGTATCCCAGCCGCGCCTCCTTGTGGTAGCGCAGGGTAGGGAACGAGGCGCGCAGCCAACGGTACGCAGCAGGGTCCAGCTTCGTCAACAGCAGCGTCTCTCTGCTCTTGAAGAACGAGGCGGTGATCGTCCTGAGCGCCTGCCTCGTCTTTCCGGGGCAGAAAACCGCCTCCGGATAGCCGCGCCGGACACGGCGGCCGGTATCGATCCGGGCGCACCCAAGATCGAGAAACCCGGAGTCGCCAGGGACGCGCTTAGCCACGGAAAATGATGTAGAGCATGGAAACGATGACGATCCCCGAGAAGATATAGAAATCGTTGAAATAAAAAAAGTCCCGCAGACGTTCTCCGAAGGAAACGGGGCTGGGGCGCGCAGCCGCATGGGGGTGCTGCGCGAGTTTCTTGCGGTACTCCTCCACCTCCTGGCGCTTGAAACGCAGGTACACTCCGCCGATCTTGTAGGCGGGAACGGTCCCGCTCTCCGCCAGCTCGATTACCTGGCGTTCGGATATGTTCAGCGAAAGGGAAACTTCCCGTATGGTCAACAGCTTTTCGTCGGTCATAAACAGTATGCTCCTGGCTTCTGCGGCGACGCGCCCTCAGACGAACGCGGCGCTTTTTAAGCGCGGATCTCCCCCGAGGCAACCCAGGCATCGACGGCCTTGCGCTCGAATTTCCAGTCGTCCCCGTCAGCAACTGCAGGGATCTTCCCGGAATGGGCCCATTCCCGGATGGAACGCGCGTCTACCTCCAGGTAGCGCGAGAGCTCCTCGGAATTGAGAAAATCGTGCAGCATGCTGCAGCGGCCTTCCAGGATAGCCCCGTCCGCGACGTTGAGCTTGACCGGGAAGATATCGCCTTCGACGATTGCCGTCGGCAAAAGCGTCAGCAGTTGGCGCGCGGTGACTTTGCCCTTGACCCGACCGCCGATGATCACGTTATCCCCGAAGATATCCCCCGCCACCTGCGCGGTCTGGCCGATCGTCAGGTTACCCTTCGTCTCGAGGTTTCCTTCGAACTTTCCGTTGATGCGCAGATTAACCGGATCCTTGAACGTCAGCGTCCCCTGCATCGCCGCATCGACGTCAAGGATCTTCTCTTCAGTCTTCCTCTTCACGAGAGCCATGGGCGCCTCCCCCTTTTACCCAGCGAGAAACCAACCTACCTTCGACCCGGCGCAGAAAAAACAGCACCCCCAGCGCCAGTGCGGTCGTAAAAAGCGCTGCCCGCACGAAACCGCACCCGAGGGCCAACCCGATGCCCGCAACCACCCACAGGCTGGCAGCGGTCGTCAACCCCGTAACCCGCTCTTGGGCGCGAATGATCGATCCGGCCCCGAGAAAACCGATCCCGGTGATGACCCCCGAGGCGATGCGGGAAGGATCAAGCGGCACTAATTTGATATATATATCAAAAACATACAGCGATGTCAACATGATAAGGCAGGACCCCAGACACACCAGGATATGGGTCCGTAGCCCCGCGGTCCGGCGGTGGACTTCACGCTCGACCCCGATCAAACCGCTGAGCAGCACCGCCAGCAGCAGACGCTCCATCACCTGAAGATCGGTCAGCACACTCCCTCCTTTTGTTAGGGGCGGTCGCGTTTCGTGCGCGCCAGATGAAAACCGTAGCCGGCAATCATCGCCGCATTATCGGTGCAATAGCGCGGTTCGGGGAAAAAAACCCGGATGCCTTGTTTCTTTGCCTCCTGCAGAAAAGAACGGCGAAGGTACCCGTTAACCGCCACTCCCCCGGATACGAGCAAACGGGGGGTCCGCTTTGCCGCGCAGGCACCGAACGCCTTCTGCATAAGCACGCCCACCAGCGCATGCTGGAACGAAGCGCAGATATCGCTCACGGTCCGCCGGGGCAACCGCCGCAGGTCATTCGGCCCGGGCAACCCTGCCTGCACCGCAAGACCGAGACGGCGCAGGACCGTATGCAAAACCGCGGTCTTGATGCCGCTGAAGCTGAAATCGAACGGCGTGCTCGTCCCGGAGCAGGAAAACCGAAACGCCTCCGGATCACCTCGGCGTGCCTGGCGTTCGATCGCCGGCCCGCCGGGATACCCCAAACCCAAGAGCTTGGCGACCTTGTCGAATGCCTCGCCGCAGGCGTCGTCCCGGGTATGTCCGAGCGGCTCGATCTGCAGCAGCGTACGCACCCGGTAGAGACTCGTGTGGCCGCCCGAGACGACCAACGCCACAGCCGGCAAGGGGACCTTTTCGCTTAAAAACGGCGCGTAGATATGCCCGCGCAGGTGATCGACTGCAATCAGCGGCAATTTCCGCGCGAAAGCGAACGCCTCCGCGAAGAGACCGCCGACCAGGAGCGAGCCTGCCAGGCCCGGATGGCTCGTCACGCAGACCGCTTCGAGCCGGCCCGGGCATTGCCTGACCTGGGCCAACGCCTCTGCGCAGACCGCAACGATCGTCTCCGCCTGTCTGCGGAAGGCGATCTCGGGGACGATGCCCCCGTATTTGGCATGAAAAGAGACGCTCGAGGAAACGACACTCGAACAGACCCTCGTGCCGTTGGCAACGACAGCCGCGGCTGTTTCGTCGCAAGACGTCTCTATCCCCAAGGTCAACATAGACCAGGCTCTCCGTTCTTACGGGACGATCTTCAATCCTTCGCTCAGACGCACGAAACGAAAACCCTCCCGGCGCAGGCGAGGCACTTCCCGCTCCAGCACCGCCAGGGTCGCGGGACGGTTATGGCCGATGCCGACGGCAAAACCCTTGGCTTCGGCTTTTCGTTTGAGCTTCTCCAGCTGTGCCCTGATCGCGCAAGGGTCCTCGTTGTTATCCAAAAAGATGTCGCGGCGGGCAAAAACCACGCCTTGTTCCTGCGCGATCCTTTCGCAGACGCTGGCGTGGGTGACGAAACTGTCCAGGAAGAAGAGCCGCCGTTCTTTCAGAAAAGCGAAAATCCATCCCATCGTCTTCCTGTTCTCGGTTACCCGCGAACCCATGTGATTGGATATCCCGACGGCGAACGGGACCCGCTGCAGCGCCTCCCTCAGGATCCGTTCCACCTGCCTCTGTTTCATGGACACCTTGACGGTGTTGGGCTCCAGGGCATGTGCTTCGTGAGGCTCGCAGGGCAGATGCACGATCACCTCGCAGCCAAACCGGTGGGCCTGGGTGGCGACCTGCGCGGCATACGGCTGGTCCGGCAAAACCGCCAGCGTCACCGCCCCCGCCCAGGAACGAAGCTGCAGGACCGAATCTTTGTCGTATCCCCAATCATCCAACACCAGCGCGATCGTGCCGCGCAGGGGTTCCCCTGGCTCGCCGGGTCGCGCACGCACGGGAGCGGCTACACGGCCGCGGCCCAGCGTCGCCAGCAACACGAACGTCTCCAGGACCACGATCCCTGCCAGGACGATAACCGTGACTCTATATGGTCGAACCGGGTCGCGCCGCACGTTCCCCTGCCTGACGGGACAAACGGTTATGAAACGCCGTTGCCCTTAAAAAAAGAAAGCGCCTTCAGCACGTCTATGGCGCGCATCAACTGGTTGTCCGAACGGTAGTCGAACTGGTCGTGCGCAGCCTGCTCTTTCGGCTTGGCGTTCTGAGCATCTATCGTTTCGAAAACCGTCTCGGCTGAAGGATCGGTCTCCTCCTCTTTCTCTGCCATCTGGATACGCCCTTCTTCGGCGATGATATCCGGCATGACGCCTTTATTGTGGATAACCTTTCCCGAGGGGGTAAAATACTTGCTGGTGGTCAGACGCAACGCCGAGCCGTCCCCGAGGGGAATGACGGTCTGGACCGATCCCTTTCCGAACGACTTGGTTCCGACGACGATCGCGCGACGGTAATCCTGCAGACACCCGGCGACGATCTCGCTGCCCGAAGCCGACCCCTCGTTCACGAGCACCACCATCGCAAGCGCCTCGTACGTCTTTTTCGCGCGCGCCGCGAACGCCTGATTCTGGTCTTTACGCTTCCCCTGGATGGAAACGATCTGTTTGCCGCGCTCGACAAAAAGCTCGGCAACCCCGACCGCCGAATCCAGGAGCCCGCCGGGGTT
The DNA here is from genome assembly GCA_964579435.1 of uncultured Planctomycetales bacterium. Taxonomy (GTDB): domain Bacteria; phylum Omnitrophota; class Gorgyraeia; order Gygaellales; family Profunditerraquicolaceae; genus CAZOGI01. The sequence goes on along the minus strand of CAZOGI010000003.1, from coordinate 98,021 downwards.
GTTGCGCAGATCCAAAACCAGGGACTTCATCCCCTCCTGGGAGAGACGCTCCAGGGTCTTGCGCAGGTCAGCGGCGGTACCCTCGCGGAACTCGACAAGCCGGACATAGGCGATCCCATCCTCAAGGATGCGCGCCTCTTTGATATCTTTGATCTTGATCACGTCCCGGACCAGCTTGATATCAATCAGTTTCTTCTCCCCTTCACGAAGGACCGTGATCACGACCGGTTCCCCGGGGGTCCCCCGGAGTTTCTTGACCGCGTCGGTGAGGGTTACATCCCGGGTCAGCTCATTGTTGATCTTGACGATACGGTCGCCCGCCTTTACCCCCGCATTCCACGCGGGGGTATCCTCGATCGGGGTCACGACCGTCAGCAAACCGTCTTTGACGGTGATCTCGATACCGACCCCCCCGAACTTGCCTTCGGTGTCGACCTTCAACTCATTATAGGTATCGGGGTCGAGGAACTGGCTGTGGGGATCCAGAGAGGAGACCATACCCTTGAGCGCCCCGTAAATAAGATCCTTCGGCGAGACATCTTCGACGTATTCGGCCTGGATCGTCGAGAGCGCGACGGAAAATAGCTCGACCTGCCGGAAGAGATCTTCTTTTTTCTTATCGGCGGCCCAGAGAACGGTCGCCGCGCCGAGCGTTCCGGCAGCGACCGCCGCCACGCTCAAACGCGTGATGATCCTGCGCACCTTCGATCCAGCCATTGCCATCCTCCTCTTTAGGAAAACCGTTTCTCACGAGGCCGTTGCATCAAGCCTCTTTCGTAAAATCTCCTGGACAAGCTTAGGGTTAGCCTTGCCTGAGGATTTGCGCATGACCTGGCCGACCAGGAACATGAGCGCATTGGACTTGCCGCTGCGGTAATCCAGCACGCTCTTGCCTTGCTCGCGGATAACCGCTTCGACGCTCTCCTGCAGGGCGGCGGCATCCGACACCTGGGAAAGATCCTTCTCCCGCACGATCTCCCCTGCCCCGCGGCCGGTTTGCAGCATTTCGGAGAGGACACCCTTGGCGGTAAGATGGGAAATCTGCCCGGACTCGACGCAACCGACCAACTCAAGGAGCCGCCCCGCAGAAAGCTCCAGGCCCGCGATATCAACCCCCCGCTGGTTGGCCTCGGCGAGAACCGGGCCCAGGAGCCAATTGACCAGCGGCTTTTTATCTGCGGCCGCGTACTCCCGGATACAGCACTCGGCGAATTCGGCGCTGCGCCGGGAGGCAACGAGGATCGACGCCTCCTTGTGAGGGATGCCGAACTCGGCCATAAACCGGAGGCGTTTGTGTTCCGGCAACTCAGGCAGCCCCGCGCGCACGCGTTCGACGAAATCTGCGCTCAGGCGAAACGGAGGCAGGTCAGGCTCGGGAAAATAGCGGTAATCCTTTGCCTCTTCTTTCGTACGCATCGCGGCCGTGCGCCCGGCGGCGACGTCCCAAAGGCGCGTCTCCTGGACCACGACGCCGCCCGACTCCAGCAGCTCGATCTGCCGCGCCGATTCGTAGGCGAGGGCATCGCGCACCCCGCGAAAGGAATTCATGTTCTTCAACTCGGTCTTGGTCCCCAGCTCCTGCGCCCCCCGGGGCCGCACCGAAATATTGGCATCGCAGCGCAGCGACCCTTTTTCCATATCGCAATCCGACACGTCAAGATATTCAATGATCGCCTTGAGCCCCGTCAGATACTCGTACGCCTCCTCGGGAGAACGCAGATCCGGTTCGGTCACGATCTCCAAAAGCGCGATCCCGGCGCGGTTGAGATCGACGAGGCTCTGATCAGCGCGGTGCAGCAGCTTACCCGCGTCCTCCTCCAGGTGAGCCCGTTTGATACGGATCCGCTTAGTCCCCGCGTCGGACGGGATATCGAGATAGCCGTCTTTGGAGACCGGATGATCGAACTGGGAGATCTGGTAATTTTTCGGCAGATCGGGGTAATAGTAATGCTTGCGGTCGAAACGGGTATACTCCTGGACCGTGCAGTGCAGCGCCAACCCGACCTTTGCCGCAAAGGCAAGGGCCTCCCGGTTGAGCACCGGCAACACGCCGGGAAAACCCAGACACACCGGGCAGACCTGCGTATTGGGCTCAGCGCCGAACCCGGTCGAACAGCCGCAGAAAGCCTTCGTCCTGGTTTTGAGATGTACATGCACCTCAAGACCGATAACCGTCTCGTAGACACCGGGGTTTAACACGGCGGCCGCTCCTTGTGCCATGGAGTGCTCTGCTCGTACGCGTGCGCCACGCGCAGCAGGGTTTCTTCGTCGAACGCCTTGCCCATCACCTGCAACCCGACCGGAAGCCGCTCTGCAGTGAACCCGCACGGCACCGAGAGCGCCGGAATGCCGGCAAGATTGCCTGATATCGTGAAGATATCCGACAGGTACATCTGCAGCGGTTCCTGCGCCTTTTCGCCGATGCCGAAAGCGGCGGTCGGCGCGGTGGGCGTGACCAGGCAATCACACGCGCCGAATGCCCGCTCGAAATCCCTCTGGATCAGGGAGCGGACTTTCAGCGCCCGCAAATAATAGGCGTCGTAATAGCCGTGCGAGAGTGCGAAGGTACCCAGGAGGATCCGGCGCTTCGCCTCCTCCCCGAACCCTTCGGCGCGGGTACGCGTGTACATATCGATGATCGAAGGCCCGGCGCTGCGGGCACCGTACTGCACGCCGTCGTAGCGCGCCAGATTCGAGCTGGCCTCCGCCGTGGCGATGATGTAATAGACCGGCACCGCATACCGGGTATGGGGCAGGCTCACGGAGACGATCTCCGCCCCGAGTTTTTCGATCTGACGGATCGCCTCCTCAACCAGGCGCTTTACCTGCGCATCTATTCCAGAGACGAAATATTCGGCCGGGATGCCGACGCGCAGACCCTTGAGGTTCCTGCCCAGTGCCGAGCAATAATCCGGCACGGCGACATCGGCGCAGGTCGAGTCTTTGGGGTCAAAGCCGGAGATGACCGACAAGAGGAGCGCGCAATCCTCGACATCCCTGGTCAGGGGACCGATCTGGTCGAGACTTGAAGCAAAGGCGATGAGACCGTAACGCGAAACCCGGCCATAGGTCGGTTTCATCCCCACGATCCCGCAGAACGCAGCCGGCTGCCTGATCGAACCTCCGGTGTCGGAACCCAGCGCCCAAAGCGCTTCACCCGCCGAGACCGCAGCCGCGCAGCCGCCGGATGAACCGCCGGGCACGCGGGACGTATCCCAGGGGTTGCGCGTCGGGCCGAAAAGGGAATGCTCCGTCGATGAACCGAACGCGAACTCGTCCATGTTCAACTTGGTGGAGACGAGCGTGGCGCCGGCATCTTTGAGTCGCTCCACGACCGTGGCGTCGTACGGAGGAACAAAACCTTTCAATATCCGCGAGCAGCATTCGGTCCGCACTCCCCGGGTGCAAATGTTGTCTTTGAGGGCGATGGGCAAACCCCGCAACGGCCCACTCCCCTGGCCTGTCCCGGGAGACGCCGTCTCCAGAGGCCCGCTGCGGCGCACAAAGGCATTGATACGCGGATCCGCCTTCTGCGCGCGCTCGGAAAACGCCTTGTATACCGCATCGCACGAAACTGAGCCTTGGCGAAGCTCCTTCAGGAGCTCATGAGCCGTTGCCTGGGTGATATCCATGGAAACCTGTCCGTATCGGTGTTATTCAATAACCTTGGGGACTCCGAAAAAAGCACCCTGCCGGTCCGGTGCGTTCTGGAGGGCAGCATCGGGGGAAAGACAGACACCCGGCTCATCGGCGCGCAGAACGGATCGCGCGCTCAGGACCCGGTCAGCCGGTTCGACTCCGGACACATCGGCGCTCGCGAGGGAATCGATGAATGTAATGATATCCTGCAGCTGGACGGAGAGCCGCTCCATCTCTGCCGCCGAAAGAGACAGGCGGGAAAGACGGGCGACCTGGTTCAGGGTCTCTTTTGAAAAACTCATCCCTGCCTCCCCTCGGGCACGCCCGCCTCTTCGATCTTTTTGAGGATATCGCTGATCGCGATCGGCTTGGAGAGGACTTCCCGTGCCCCCAGCTCGATCCCGCGCTTTTCCAGATCCGCGTCGAGAAGCCCGGTTATGAGATAGACAACGATATCGGGTTTGATCTGCTTGGCACGCTGCAGGATATCCAGCCCCGACGTATCCGTATCTACCCGCACATCGCAAAAAACGATGTCCGGCCGCTCTGTTTCGATAAGGCTCATCGCCGGTTCGGTTTTAAGGGCGGTAAATACCGTGAAATGACGCCGTTGCAGGAAGGCCCTTTGGAATTCGGCGACATCCGGTTCATCGTCAACTATCAATATCCGTATCGGCATCCTGAACAGGGTTGCGGCGCTAAAACGGCTGCCGCTGCAACTTCGGGACGGGAGAAATCTTCCATCCATAGTACCCAAGAAATGAGCGGACCGCAAGCAAAATCTGAAGCGCTCGGCGAGGCGTCTCGCCGCATGAGAAAGCTATTTACAAATCCACCAGAAACGCTACAATAGTGACCACGCCGCCGGGCGTATTCCCCGGCAACGGACAAAATGCCTTTACGCGAGGAGTTTCCATGAAGCAAACCGCACCGCGCTACGCCCTTGAAAATGACGGATCCTTCGTTATCGATAACTACCTCTCCTCCCGGCCGTTCGCGAACTTCTTTCCCGGCATAGCCGGAACCTTCGGCATTCCGATGTGGGTATTTTACGTGAACCGCGGCCAGGGGATCTGCGGCTTCGGCACCAGCGATAAAGACCACTCGTTCATGGAATTCTTCCCGGCGAACAAAGCCTGGCAATTCGCCTCGAGCCTGGGCTTCCGCACGTTCCTGCGCATCGGCGGCCAACGGCAGATCTACGAACCTTTCCGCAACGAGCCGGACAGCGCATGCACGAGCCGCATGGTCATCCGGCCGGCGCAGCTGCAGGTCGAGGAGACGAACCCGCGGTTGGGCCTGCGCATCACGGTCGACTACTTCACGATCCCCCATGAACCGTTTGCGGGCCTTGCGCGCATGGTGAAGGTCACCAACCTCAAACGCTCATCCCGCAGCATCCAGATGCTCGACGGGCTGCCGCAGGTCGTGCCCTTCGGCACCAGTAACCTCTTCCTCAAGAAACTGGGCAGGACGGTCGAAGCCTGGATGACCGTCAAGAACCTTAAACGCCGCGTCCCCTTCTACAAGATCGATGTCGACCCCGTGGACCGGCCGGAGATCATCCATATCAAAGAGGGCAACTTTTATCTCCCGTTTGCGGAAGATGCCGCAGCCGGCAGCGTCGCGCAGGTTATCGTCGACCCGCAGCTCATTTTCGGCGAGCGGACCGACTTCGGGTATCCGCACTGCTTCGCCCGGAAACAGGCCTTCAGCGTACCGGCCCGCCAGCTCACCGACAGCAAGACGCCCTGCGCCTTCAGCCTGCATACCTATAGCCTCGCCCCCGGCGAGGGAAAAACCTTCTGCGCCGTGTTCGGCTATGCGCGCACCCAGGAAGCCCTGGACAAGGCGGTCCGCCGTATCCGCACCAAAGGCTACCTGCGTCAGAAAAGAGACGACAACACCGTCCTGATCGACGGACTGCAGAAGGATATCTTCACCCGCTCAAGCAGCGCGGCATTCGACCGCTATGCGCAGCAGACCTACCTGGACAATATCCTGCGCGGCGGCTATCCCCAGGTCCTCTCCTCCGGCGATATCTTTTACCTCTACTCGCGCAAGCACGGCGACCTGGAGCGTGACTACAACAAATTCAGCATTCAGGCGACTTATTTTTCGCAGGGCAACGGCAATTACCGCGACGTCAACCAGAACCGCCGCAGCGACATCTGGTTCAACCCCCTGATCAAGGACGCAACCGTCAAAACGCTGATCAACCTCCTGCAAACCGACGGCTACAACCCGCTGGTCGTCAAAGGCGCGCTCTTTAGCCTTCGCGATGAATCGAAAACCGCGCAGGCCCTTGATACCCTCCTGGGCACGGAAGGATCTTGCCGCCTCATCGCTTTCCTGAAACGCCCCTTTACCCCCGGGGAGATCGTCCACTTTATCGAAGAAAACCTGCCGGCGCGCCAAAAAGACCGTGAGCGCATCCTCGATGTGATCCTGAAGCACTCGGGCAACTGCAGCGACGCCGAGCACGGGGAAGGGTTCTGGACCGACCACTGGACGTATAACCTCGACATCATCGAAAGCTACCTGGGGATCTTTCCCGAAGACCGTCACCATCTGCTCTTCGAAGATCGAACCTTCACTTATTTCGACAACACCGAAACCGTCAAGCCGCGCCGCGAGAAATACCTCTTTTACGAGCCGACGGGAACGATCAAACAGCTGCATTCCCTCGCCTGCGACGGCACCAAACGGGAACTGATCCGTAAGCGCGCCGAGCTGCCTCACGCAGTGCGCACGCAGTACGGCCACGGGAACATCTACCGCACGAGCCTCTTCGACAAGCTCTGCTGCCTTCTCGCGAACAAGATCGCCAGCCTCGATCCTTCCGGCATCGGCATCGAGATGGAAGCGGAAAAGCCGAACTGGTACGACGCGCTCAACGGCCTCCCGGGCCTTTTCGGTTCTTCTCTCAACGAAACCTTCGAGCTGAAACGCCTCGCCGTTTTCCTGAGGGAAGCGCTCGCGAACTCCTCTTTCGATACGCATCCCCTCACCCGTGAGGTCGGGGAATTCCTGAAAGGCCTCGATCCGCTCCTGCGCCAGAGCTCCTCGGCCCCGGATTCGACGGAGTCCCTCTATCAGTACTGGGACGCATCGGCCACCCTGAAAGAGGATTACCGGCACAAGACGCGCCTCGGGGTCAGCGGAGAGACCATGCTCCTCTCGAAAAACGAGCTGCTGGACATCATCTCTTCTGCGCTCCTGAAACTCGAACGCGGCATCGCACGCGCCAGGTGCAAAGGCACCAGCCTCTACCATTCGTACTTCATGAACGAGGTAACACGCTACCAGACAACGAAAGCGCCGTTCGTGCGCGCGCTCGCATTCAAATCAATCCCCCTACCGCTCTTCCTGGAAGCCCAGGTTCACGCGCTGCGCACCTGCAGCTCCCGCGACGAAGCCCTCAGGATCCACCGGGCGACGAGAAAAAGCCCGCTCTTTGACCGCACGCTCAAGATGTACAAAGTAACCGCGCCGCTGGAGCCCATGCCCCTGGACATCGGCCGCTGTCGGGCCTTCCCGCCGGGCTGGCTCGAAAACGAATCCATCTGGCTCCATATGGAGTACAAATACCTTCTGGAGCTGCTCAAACAGGGGCTCCCGGAAACTTTTTACGAGGAATTCAGGAATTGCCTCGTCTGCTTTCAGCCTCCCGAGCGTTACGGGCGTAACGTACTGGAAAATTCTTCTTTCCTGGTCTCCAGCGCCTTCAGCGACCCGTCACTGCACGGCAACGGGTACGCGGCGCGGCTCTCCGGATCGACCGCCGAGTTCATCCAGATCTGGCTATTCATGAATATCGGACAGCGGCCGTTCCGTATCGACGAGCGCGGCGCGCTCTCCTTCGTCCTGGAACCTTCGCTGGCACGCTGGCTTTTCAGGCCGAAAGAAAAGGATTACTCGTTCAATTTCCTAAAGAATACCCGGATCACCTACCACAACCCGAAGATGAAAGACACCTTCGGGAAAAACGGCGTGCGTGTTCGCACGATCACCTTATCCGGAGCCGGCGCAAAACCCGTGGTCATTGATGCGGATACGATCCCGGCACCCTATGCGCTCCAGCTGCGCCAGGGCCTGATCAACGCCATTGACGTGGAACTCGGATAAGCGCGCCCGGTGCATTTTGTGCAAATGCAACGGTGCAATTTCGCAAAAAATCATTTGCCAGCCTTGACATTTTAGAATTGTATGCTATATTTATAGTAGCCCCGTTAGAGAAATGGTGTGGCTGAAAGCAAGATTGGGAAATTCTAACGGGGTTAAATTGACAATCAGGTAACAGTCCTTCTGAAAAAGGCAAACTAGCAGTAATGCTAGGGCGCAAAGCTTCCGGTCCGCCAATGCGGTAATGGCGGATAGCGGGGTTGCCAAAGGGGAAAAAACCCTAAAAGAGCCTTTTAGGGTTTTTTTTTTGCTCTCCTCTGCTCTTCGCCCTGGCATCTGCTGCCGGGGCTTTTTTTTTGAGCTTCAAGGAGAGCCGAGATGAACGGAGATGGCAGCAACCAGAGAGTCGTGACGTTCTTGAACCGGGAAGAAGTCGATTTTCTCGATAAGATCGGCAAGGACGCGCTCTTTTCAACCGGCCTGAAAGTCTCCCGCGCCAAGCTCATCGCCTGGCTTATCCATCTGGCCAAAAAGATGCCGCTCTCCGGAGAGGGAATCAAGAGCGAAACCGACTTCGAATCTCGTTTTTTGGATGTGCTCAGGAAGCTTGCGGAGAAAAAAATCCCCCCAGCCACGGAAGGGAACAATTGAGGAGGCTGCTATGAACAGGAAAGGGATTCTTCTGACGATTGCATTGGTGATATGCTCCAGCGCGATTGCAGCTGCCGCGGAGAGCATGTCGATCCAGGCCTCCTGTACCATACCGGCCATTCCGGGGGTCAATGCCCCGCTGCTGACAGGCCAGGGTCAGGATACCGCGCCGGCAGAGGCGTCGCTGCAACCCTGCGCACCGGTCGAAACGGCGCCAACAGTTCGCGCACCAAAACAAAAACCGCCGGCGATGCTTCTGGCGGAGCGAACCGAAGGCGCAACACTCGTACGCACCGTGTACAGCCGTTAAAAGAAAAACGCTCGAACCGGCATTCTTCGTCCTAACCGATTTGAGCGTTTTTGTATTATTCGCAACCGACACCCGCCGCTATTGCTCGATGGGCTCCAGCGGTATGTTGTACACGTACGTGATCCCTTCGTAGAGGTCGACCTCTTTGGAGACGGGAACGCGCGGCAGATATTCGACCGGCACGCTTTCGACGTTCAAGGTGACGCTGCGCATGCCGGTGTTGCAATTCGAGAAGACATAACGGCCCTTGGAGTCGGTCGTCACCGCAGCGCCGTCATCGAGAGAAAGCGAAACTCCTCCCACCCCCTGCTCGCCCGGTGTCGGGAATCCGTCGCCGTCGCCGTCCACAAAGACCATCCCGCTGATCTCCGAACGCGAAGCGATCCCGAAATAAACCGGCACTGCCCTGCCGTGCATGATGCTCACCTCCTGCTGCGGCAGGACCGTGGGGACGAAACCCGAAGGCAAAGAACTGGTATCGAGCACCACCGTCGTTTTGGCGCCCTTTATGTTCGGGAATGCGAAATGCCCGAAGACATCGGTTGTCTGCGACTTGTCCTTGCCGATAAAAACCTTGGCCCCTTCTATCGGAGCCTCGTCTCGCTGCCGCAGACCGTCCGCGTTGAGGTCCTTGAAGACATACCCTTCGATGGAGCCGATCGCGTCCCAACGGAACCCGCTCTGCCAGACGTAACGCATGCCGGCGTTGAAATTCATCTCCAGCCGCGGCACGACCTCCTGGTATTCTTTCCAGACATTGCGCATGCGGCAGGCGCCGTAGAGCTCGGTATCGTCGCTGGGCCGGAAGGTCAACTCCGAATATCCCTCTATATAATCCTCACCCGAAAGGAATCGTATCCGCGAATCGGTGTCTTCTTCGTCACGGTAAAGGAAACGGAAATTCGTGTAGAAATCGGACAATCCGATCTGGTTCGACCAGTCAACACCGGTCTCCCAGGCCCAGGGCTGCGCCCAGGAGCCGTACCAGCGCTCGTTCACCCAGTTCTGCTCCCAGTTGGCAAACCAGTAGAACTCGTTGAGAAGGCTTAGGCGCACGCCCGCATTCAAACGGTCATTGATGTAATCGGAGAGGTGCGCGTTGTAATTTTTGCTCTCGGCATGCGAATAACCGCCGTAGGTATAGATATCGCGGAAGGTCTTGATGGTCTTATTGAACGACAAGGAGCCGGTGGAACTGCGCGACTGGGAGATCCTGCCCAGATCGTTGTTGAAGGAATACCCGGCGCTCAGAGAGGTGAGCGGGTCGAGCTGATACGTGGCGTGCCAATCCAGATCCTCGTTCGGACGGCTCGGCCGGTCCTCTGCGGGATACAACCGGTCCTGGTAAACGTTGATGCTTCCGTTCATGCTCAGTTTTTCGCTCGGCGTGTAATGCGCAGCCAAAAGCGCTCCCAGCTCTCCCTGCGCCCATCCCCTGCCCAGGACGCTGTTGTAGGCGCGGTTTATATCGCGTAATTCCATGCTCAGCCCCAGCTTTGAGGTGGTGTAGCGGCTCTTAAGCAGGTGCGCGAATTTCTGCGAATCATGCGCGACCTCATAGGAGAGGCCGCGGTTATCGGCGCTCCAAGTCGAGATCAGGTCGTAACCGTAATTATTCAGGGCCGCGTCACGGTCGCGGCCGTGTCCGTGGACCACCGAAAACCGGTAGACCTGTCCGCGGGTGGGGGCGAAATTGACATTGGCTCCTTCCAGGAAAGAGTTCTTGGTCTTGGAGAGGCTCGGCGAAAGGTTGCCGTAGCGGCCGCCGCCCTCTCTCCCCCAGAAGACCGTATAATCGAGTTTTTTCCTGAAAACAGGGGAAGAAAAACGAACGCCGCGCAGCATCCCGCCGGGATAGCTCAGGTTCGAGAAACCGGGTGAAAAATCGAAGGCGCGCAGGGAAAAATCCCTGAAATTGAGCCAGCGGCCCTGCTCCAGCCCCACCGTTACGTACGTCAGATCGGTGGATGTCGGGGCGACGCGGACCGACAGGGAGCTGTCAAAATCCCCGTACGGGGTCGGCCCGTTCATGGTGAGGCCGTGGGACCAGGAATAGGTATCGCGATCAAGGGAACGGAAACGCAACCCGCTCTCAGTCGAGTACCAGTCCATGTTATACCGGAACCGGAAATACCGGTCTTTCTCCAGCTCCTCTGCGGTGAGCTCCTCGTACGTAGGAACTCCCTCCAGCCGCGCCGGAACGATCAGGAATTCGCTCGTCCAGCGGTCATTCGCATCCCAGACATGCACGTAGGCGTAGCCGACCTCTTTGCCGGTCAGGAGCAGCTGATTCTGGTCGAGCTGTCTGACCGAGAGGGTTTCGGATTCGGTGGAGAGATATTTCCTGATGCTGTTGCCGACGATGATGACCGGCTCGTTCTGCTCGATCTCGATCGGCTGCATCAATTGCCGGTAGGAGCTGTCCAGAACGAGATACCGCGGCTCTTTGGCCGCCGGTTTTCCCGATCTTCTCGGCGAGGCCGCAGGCTGCGCAGCCTGGGGAGCCGCAGACGGCTGACGGGGGACCTCAGCGGCGCCGATGATCTGGGCGAAAGGCTGCGTATACGCGGGAAGCGGCTCTGCCGCGTACACGGGCTTGCCTTCCAGATAATCCAAAGCATCGCTCACTGCCGACTGCCGGGAAACCTGCTGGGCCGGATAGCCGCCGGGCAGGACGAAATCATCCTGCGATTCGGCACTCTTCTTTTGAATGAGGGAAATATACTGGAGGGCGGGTTTGAAATTCGGGTCCACCATCAGGGACTTCTTGAATTCGATCAGCGCCTCATCGTAGCGTCCCTGCTGATAGAACTTGACTCCCAGATCAAAGAGAAAATCCTTTGCCCCGGAAGCCTGAACGTGCCGCAGCGGCATGGATGCGGACACAAAGGCAAAGATCAAAAGAATACGCAGGCTCTTATGTAGTGCCGCAAATGCTCTCATGGGGGATTATCTGAGTTGGCTGGCGCTCTTGACCGCGCCATCCTGACCGATGACCAGCGTTGCCTCCCTGGCCATAACCGGTCCTCTCCCGAAATTCCTCCATTCTTCCTGGGCTTTGCCGAGATTGACGGTCATGATAACATCATACGATCCCGGCGGAAGCGGCTTTTTCCATTCGGACCTCAAGAATCCCTCATCCCCGGGCAGCGTAAAGACGTCGGAAAACTCACCCCGCGCATGGATGACGCCGCGCCCGTCCATAAGGTGATAGGTCCCTCCGGCGGTGATATCCAGATCCCCGGTATTCTGGACTTTCAAAGAAAAACGAAGCGGCTCTCCCGGACCGTCCCCGGTTACGGAGAAGTCCGAAAGAGAGCCGCTTCGCTTTGACTTGCCTTTTGTCTCTATGTAGAACAACGATCCCAAACGAACCGCAACATCGATGCCGGCGCGGCGCTGCCGCTGCTCATCCCCTTCCAGCAGGATATCGGTCTTCTCCGTAAGGGCCTCGAAGAAGAGTACCGCGTAATGGCCGCCGCTTGCCTCAGGAGGGACTTTAACCAGGTAATTGACCTTCTTTTTGCTGAACGGAGTCAGCACGAATTCGGAAGGAGAAAACGTGATCCAGTTGGCCGCGCTGTACGGGGAGGTCCCCGCAGGATAGAAATTCTTCGATCCATCCTGGTCCGGCCCGTATGCCCAATCCTCGGCATACACGCGCAGGGACAGCGTGGACGTCGAAACGTTTTCAACCGTTATTTGGCCTCCCTCGGACCCTCCGGGCGGGATAGAATGCCTTACCTTTGCTCTATCCAGGTTGAAACCTATGCCCTCCGCACGGGAGGCAACCACGAGTAAGAAGAAGATAATACCGAGAAGAGTCTTTCTCAAAAGTTGCTCCTCCTTCTCTCCGAATTGTTAACCCGTCTCCTCCTTCGCTACACTCTTACCCTTAGCGTAGCATTAAAATTGCGATTAGTAAAGAACTTTTTTTCACGGCATTGTCAGTAACACCTTGATGCTCAAAGGCTACGGACAATTAATACGCCGTGATCGTAATCGTAGCCGTGCCCGAATACGTTCCCTGACCGAGGGTCAAAGGAACCGGGGCCCAGCCTGTCGGCCTGTTGTTCTCCGGAAGCGTCGCATCTGTTCCCGGATACGGAGGCAAGCCGTACTGAGCTCTCACGATGCGCGCAGAGCCGGGTTTTTCGCTCTTATACACCTGACGAACCCCGCCCGCTGCAAGCTGTGGAAGCCCGGCATTACCCAGGACCGCTGCTGCCGGTTTATCTCCCTGCGGCGTTTCGCCGGGATCGTTCACGTCGCCATCACCGTTCAAGTCATACCGGTCTTCGCGTGAATACACGGCGGTCATAACCAGCGCGCTGGAAGGAAACCCTGCGGTCGTCCAGGAGAACGACTGTGTAATCTCGTATCCCACGCCACCCCACACATCAGGATACAAGTAGACGATGAAGTAATTCGGACCAAAGAAACATCCCGCTCCCTTGCCATCGGAGAGAAGGTGGGTCAATGTTCCGAAGTCCATAGTTGTCAGATTCTTTACACAGCCCGGATACGTCCACGGGTCACCGGAGGTCGGCATCGTTCCAGGACAACGCAGGATCGTCTTGCCCGAAGGAATGCTCACCCCCGGAGCAGGAATCGTCACTGACACGCCGATGCTCTGCGTGGTCGCCGCCCAAGAAACCGCCTGCACTCCGAACAACATCGCCACTGCCATCAACAACACGATTGTCTTTTTCATCGCTGATTCACCCCCTTTCTTTGTAATATTTTTGAAACCGTGCTTTGTGTTCATGTTCTGCTCCTTTCTGTTTTATAACTCGACCAATGAGTACGTAATACGGGCGCTGTATTCCCCTGACTTGACGTTCAAGGTGCGGGGAATATCCAACTGGTACACCACCTTGAAGGAATCCGCGGACCCTTTTGCGTCCGAAACGAAAAGGGTCTGGGTCCCCTTGGTCACCTCGACAGGCGCGCTGATCTTCAGGTCTCCTTTCGTGTGCACGGGCTCTGTCGAAACACGCAAATGCTTGACCGGCAGGACTTCGCCGGCGATCGTCAGATCGGACTCGACGTTCTGGTTAACCTGATACTGGCGGAATATGTTCGACTTGACTTCCAGGAGCACTTCTTTCTGCGGCAGCGACTCATCAGCAACATCGGGATTCGTGCGGTCCTGGCGGAACATGATCTTGCCGGTCGGATCCAGGGGTTTTACGAAAAGATCGAAGACGCGTTCGACGCGCACCTCCAGGTCGAAGATATCCAGGTTAGTGCGCTTTCCCATCTCGTCCAGATAATACTGGATCCGCGAACGGTACGTCCCTGCCGCAAAGACCGCCGACTCATCCAACGCATACTGCAGGAGGAACGCATCATCTGCACGGCCGTCAGCCTCCGATACGTACGCCTCAAGGGGGCGAAGCGCCAGAGGCTGCGCAGCCGGCACAGATCCCCGCTCGACGTCCAATGCCGTGCAGATGATTGATTCCGGCGGCATGACCGCGGCGCTCTCAAGGGCGCGCAGCGGCTCCAGCAGCTGCTGCTGGATGCTGGTCTTGCGCGCGAACTGCCCGCTCACCGCAGCCTCGATTTCTCCCGTGCGCGCTTCCCGGCGGTTGCGCTCAAGCACGATCGTCTTGCCCCCTGTCGGGACCTTAAGCTCGACCGCCGGCTTGGCGCCGGTCTCGCGCGAAACGGTAACATAGATATCCAGGTACTGCACGACCTGATCCCGCGCCGCGTTGATCGGACGCATGGTCAGGCCGACCTTGCCGTAATAGTGCCCTTCGGGGATCGATTCAACGGAAGCGATACCGTAGACGAGGGTAAAGGAAACCGACCCGCCGTTTGAGGCGGAGGTATAGAGGCGCTGGACGCCGGATACCGGGACATCGTTGGACTGCACGTAGAATGATCCGGTCCCCGAGCTTCCGGTCAAACGGCGTACGACAAAATGCGGCGAGGAAAGGGCAAGCGCAGGATTATCCCTGCTGCGCAGGGGTACCACGATATCCTGCAGAAGCTCAAACTGCGTCGAGGCGGAGTTGACCGAGAATTCGACCCCCTTGAACGGATAGTTCGGCGTTAACTCCAGAGTATAACCGCCGTCCGTAAGATGATAGGAGAACGTAAAAGCATCCAAAGCCAGCCCGTCAACCAAAGACCCGGCAAGAAACAATGAAGCCAAAATCAAAATCGCACTGCAGCGTAACCTGTTGATTTTTGCCTTCATTTCCCCCCTCCTTTTTGTCAGGGGTACTATATCTCGCCGCTTAAACACTGTCAAAGCATTTCTCAGATCTGAGTCCTTCAAAAGACAAAGCCGGACTGACCCTTTTAAAGTCAATCCGGCTAGTATATTCGTGGCTTGCCTTGATGCCCTCCACACCAAGGCGACCGGCATTAATCGTTTTTCAAAGTCTTAAGTAAGTTTACTCTTTCTCCTCTCTCTTGTCAAGCGACATCTAATACTTTCTTTTCAGAAAGCGAAAGATCGATCGCCAAAGAATGAATGAAAGAAACTTTCAATTTTTTCTCGTTTCCCGAAACGTACACCACACCCTTGACCCTGCACAAGAAACGCTCTCTATGCATCCGCGTATCTCGCTGGCGCAAGATCGTAACTCTCGGGAGCTGGTTTTCCGCGGGCGCCTCGGCCACTTCCTTCACCATGTAGACGAAGTGCCTGCGGATAGCGCTGTGAATTCCCTGAGCGTCCGACAGCTCGCAGCAGGCGATACGCCGTTTCATCAAATCGGCAGAAGTAATCTTCCTGTAAAGCAGCGTTTTCATCTCAGTCTAGAGACCTTATAAAAAGCCGGGTTGCCCATTTTCTAAATGATTCCTTCGGCAACCCGGCTATCCCCGGTGATGCTCCTGTGGCTGGTGGGGATCCTTGGCTTTGCGCCTCATTCGCCATCCCGGACGAACGATTTGCCTTTCTCGTGAAGCTCCATTTTCCGCTTAAAGTATTTCTCATAACTGCTTGCATTTCAAGACGCAAACAGAGCGAACGGGAAAGCGTTTTCACTGCGGGAAAACACCGGAGGCTCGACGGGAAGAAGAACGGCTAACGGTTTTTCTTGAAGGTGATGCGCTTCTCGGTCCCCTGCCGCAGGCGTGCGATATTCGGCAAATGACGCAAAACGACGAATACACACAGGAGCAGACAGGTCACCTGAAGGAATACAGAGACCCTGAAAATAAACGCACAAACGGGGAGCGCGACTGCGGCAACCAGGGAAGAGAGCGAAACAATGCGGGAAGAAACAAAAACAAGACACCAGAAACCCAGTGTTGCTCCCAGGACCCGGGCGAATCCAGGGACAACCACGGCCAGGCCGATCAAAACCCCCAGGGTCGTCGCGACCCCTTTTCCTCCTTTGAACCCCAGAAAAAGCGTCCAGTTGTGCCCGGCTATCGCCGCCACCCCGAGAATGACACGCAGCGGCTCTTCGGCAAGAGGGACCGACCGGGAGAACACCGCGGAGGCCACCCCGGAAACGCAGGCATACCCCTTGAGCGCATCCAGCGCCAGCACCAGCAGTCCCGGGCCGAGACCGACACAGCGCATCACGTTCGTCGCGCCGACATTGCCGGAACCGAATTGACGGATATCGATGCCCCTGAGGATTCGGGCGAAGAGATATCCCGTCGGAATCGAACCGATCAGGTAACTACCGGCTATCCCGAGGATGATCCGCAGCATACAGTATCTGAAACCCCCTGCGCACGTAATCAAGACCGGAAAAAACGGTAAAGAATGCGGCGATGCACCACAACGGGCGCGCCAGCGGCGACTGCAGCAGCAGGACAATCACCGAGAGCATCTGGAAAATGGTCGTGAGCTTCCCCCACCGGGTCGGGTGGATATTGATATCCTGCTTCACGATAAAGATGACCATCGCCCCGATCAGGATGATCGCGTCGCGGCTGATGACCGTCAGCGTCACCCACGTCGGGAAGGTCAGCTCCAGCTTGCTCAGGGGCGAAAGGAAAATGAACGCCCCCATGAGGAGCAGCTTGTCCCCCAGGGGATCCAGGACCAACCCGGCCTTGGACTGCTGTTTGGCCTTGCGCGCGATATAGCCGTCGACTGCGTCGGAGACGACCCCCAGGAGAAAGATCCCCAGGGCCAGCCACCGCAGGTGCGGACGTTGCGCGGAATAGTAAATGAGGCTGGCGATGAAAAAAGGGACGGTCAGGATACGGAACGTCGATATCTTGTTGGCGAAATTCACTTGATGATCCTCAAGCGCTGCGGAGGCCAGTAGATGACCAGGGCTTTACCCAGAACGTTGCCGCGCGGAACGAATCCCCAGAACCGGCTATCCTGGGAGGAGCGGGAATTGTCCCCCAGCACGAACAAACCGTCCGCGGGAACGATAACCTCCTGGCCTTCGGCCGCGTAGTCCCCGTTGTTGTAATAGAAACGCTGCGTGAACTGCGGATCAAGGAGCGGCTTCCCGTCGATATAAATGGTGCCGCTGCGGATGGAAACCGTCTCCCCGGGCAGGCCCACGACGCGCTTGATAAAGTCTTTCTTCGGGTCAACGGGCGAGCGAAAGACGATCACGTCCCCCCGCGCCGGCTCGCGCAGCGCCGGGATCGACCAGCGGGTAAACGGCACCGTGACCCCGTAGATGAACTTGTTGACCAGGATTATATCGTTCTCGATAAGCGTCATTTTCATGGAACCGGTCGGGATCTTGAATGCCTGTACCCCGAAATGGCGCACGATGGCGGCCAGGACCAGCGCCACCACGATGGCATCGAACCATTCGCGCGCCACCCGGCGCCAGACGAGCGGCGTCACGTCGTGCTGGATCGACTCGGCGCGGACCAGGAGCGCATCGAGCCTCTCCGCCAGCTGCGGGGACTTGCGCCGCAGCTTCACCAACCCGTCGACGATGGTGCGCAGCTCTTCATACGCGGGAAGGAACTTGCGACGCTCGATCGTATGCAAAAGCGCGATCGAACCCTCCGCCCGCTGCCGCAGGCGCACCGGCACGGCATCGGGCGCAGCCGTGCGATAGACCTCCTGGACCGCGTCGGCAAAAGAAAGCGCCTGAGTCCAAAAATCCTGTTCCCGCTGCCGCAGTGTTTTCTTTGTCATATCTTCAAGACCTCCAGGAATGCTTCCTGCGGAATCTCCACCCGACCGAACTGTTTGAGCCGTTTCTTACCCTTCTTCTGTTCGTCCCAGAGCTTACGCTTGCGGGTAATATCGCCGCCGTAGCATTTGGCGGTAACCGCCTTGCCGACCGAGCGGATGCGCTCCGAGGCGATGACCTGCGTTCCGATCGCCGCCTGCACCGAGATCTCGAAGAGCTGGCGCGGGATGAGCTCGCGGAGCTTGGAGACCAGCGCATGCGCCTTCGCCGAAGCCTTCTCTTTATGGATGAGACAGGAGAAGGCATCGCACATCACGCCGTTGAGCAACACGTCCAGCCGCACGATCCTGGTCGGGACGTATTCGGTGAATTCATAATCGATCGAGCCGTAGCCGCGGGTCATCGACTTGATCCGGTCATAGAAATCGACGATGATCTCGGAGAGCGGCAGGGTAAAAATGAGCTTCACGCGGTCTTCACTGAGGTACTCGCTGGAAACGAAGGTGCCGCGCCGGGCCTTGGTGAAATCACAGACGACCTCGATGGATTCCACCGGAATGATCATCAGCAGCTTCACGAACGGCTCATGGACCTCGGCGATATCCTGGGGGGCGGGATAGCGCGCGGGCGTATCGACCTCCTGCATCCGGCCGTCCGTGGTCTGGATGCGATAGACGACGTTGGGGACGGTCAGGACCAGATTCAGGTCGTATTCGCGCTCCAGGCGCTCCTGGACGATCTCCATATGCAGCAAACCCAGGAATCCGCAGCGGAATCCCGTGCCGAAAGACTGTGAATTTTCCGGCTCGAAGACGAACGAGGCGTCGGAGAGCTTCAGTTTGTCCATCGCGTCGCGCAGGCTCGGGAAATCACCGGGATTGACCGGATAGACCCCGCAAAAGACGAGCGGCTTGAGCGTCCGGTACCCGGGCAGCGCCTCGGCGCAGGGGTTATCCGTATCGGTCATCGTATCGCCGATGACGATCTCGCGCGGGTCGCGTATGTTGGCCGTAAAATAACCGACCTCCCCGCAGGTGAGCGAATCCACGCGCGTATATTTCAGGTCCTGGAACACCCCTAACTCCTCTATCTTATAGTCCGCGGCGGAATGCATCATCTTGATCGGGGTCTTGGGCGTGATCAACCCCTCGACCACCCGCACATACGTCACGACCCCCTTGTAGGCGTCGAAGCGGCTGTCAAATACCAGGGCCTTGAGGGCATTGGCCGGCTCCCCGGAAGGCGCCGGGACCGATTCAATGATGCGCTCGAGTATCTCGACGATGCCGGTACCGTCCTTGGCTGAGGCCAGGATGATCTCCTCTTCGGTGAAACCCAGGACGCTGCAGAGCTGCTCCTTGACCCGCGGCACATCGGCAGAGCTCAGGTCGATCTTGTTGATGACCGGGATGACCACCAGCCCTTGATCCTTGGCAAGGTAGTAGTTGGCCACCGTCTGCGCCTCGATCCCCTGGCCCGCGTCCACCACCAGGACCGCGCCTTCGCAGGCGGCCAAGGACTTGGAGACCTCGTAGCTGAAATCGACGTGCCCGGGGGTGTCGATGAGATTGAAGATATACTCCTGAGCGCGCGCGGGGCTCTTGAAGAGCAGGCGCACCATCGAAGCCTTGATGGTGATGCCGCGCTCTTTCTCCAGCTCCATGTCGTCCAGGAGCTGGGCACCCTTGTGCTTGCGATCGACCGCGCCGGTCACCTCCAGGATACGGTCGGCGAGCGTCGATTTTCCGTGGTCGATGTGGGCGATGATGCTGAAATTGCGGATGCGGGAGGTATCCATCGGGTTCACGGGCCGGGGGCGTCCTTGCCGGCGGAAAGCTTAAGGTGCCGGCGCATCGCTTCGACGACCGCGGGGATCGAAAGGGACGTGGTATCGATGGTGATCGCGTCGGAGGCCTTGCGCAGCGGTGAGCAGGCGCGGCTGGAATCGATCGTGTCTCGGTTAGCCAGGTCCGCGGAGACGTCGGCGCGCGA
This sequence comes from uncultured Planctomycetales bacterium, assembly GCA_964579435.1. Classification (GTDB taxonomy): domain Bacteria; phylum Omnitrophota; class Gorgyraeia; order Gygaellales; family Profunditerraquicolaceae; genus CAZOGI01. The sequence goes on along the minus strand of CAZOGI010000003.1, from coordinate 78,212 downwards.
AACGCTCACGCCGGCCTGCACCAGCTCCTTATACCGCCGCTGCACCCGCTCCTTGAAATCGGCGTCGATGAAAAATTTTATATCCGCGTCGGGAAAGACGACCGTCCCGATATCCCGGCCGTCGAGAACCGCATTCGTGCTGCGGCCGAGAGAACGCTGCAGCTGGACCAACACTTCCCGTACGCCCCCCACCTTGGCGACGTCGGAAACAAAGCGGGTGACGCGCGGCTGGCGTATCGCGGCAGTCACCTGCGAACCGTCAAGGAAGACCTGCAGCGAACCGTCGGGGAGCGCGCGCAAGCGCACATCCGTCCCCCGGGCCAGACGCACCAATGCATCGGGATCGTCGAGAGGCGTGTTGGTATCCAGCGCCTTCAGGGTCAATGCCCGGTACATCGCTCCGGTATCGATATAGAGGAATCCGAGCTCTTGGGCCAGGAGCCGCGCAACCGTGCTCTTGCCGGCTCCGGCAGGCCCGTCAATGGCAATGATCATCGTGAAGCGCTCCGCGCGCGCACCGTTAGGCGGCTGCGCTGTGTTTGCGCCCGCTTCAACAGGCTCCGGAGAGCCCGCCGGTCCTGCGCGCAAACCGCCGCTTTCAGGCGCGCCAGTTCCCCCTGGAACCGGCCAAGCGCAGCGGCCAGCTCACTGCGGTTGCTCAGGAAAATATCCGTCCACAACGTCCCGTCCGAATCGGCGATACGGGTCGTATCCCGCAGCCCTCCCGCCGCATAGCGCAGCGCCGGCTGCGGCATCGTGTTCATGAGCGCGAACGCCGCGGCATGAGGCAGGAAAACGAGAGCAACCGGTCGTGGCGGGACGCACTCATTGCGACCACCCTCGCCCCCAACCCGCTCCAGAACGACCGGATCCGCGCCCGCGCTTGCCGGTCGCAGCCCCGGTGCGGCGTCAGGATACACAGGGAATCCCGAAAAAGATCCGGGCGGGCGAATGCCGAGCCTTTCTTCTCCGAGCCGGCAAGCGGATGAGAACCGACGTATCCCGGATAGAGGCGTGAGAACGCCTTGACCACTGCCGCTTTCGTGCTCCCGACATCGGTGACCAGAGCGCCGGGCTTGATATACTGCCGGGCGGCGCGCGCCAGGGACGCCAGGGAGCCGACCGGCGCCGCGAAGACGACCAGATCGGCCTGCCGCACCGCGGAGAGGTCGCGCGAACCGGAATCGATGATCCCGCGCGAAAGAGCGAACGAAACGCTCTTCTGGCTGCGGCAGATCCCGGTTATCCGCCTGACCAGTCCCCGGCGACGGGCAGCGAGGGCGATCGAGCCGCCGATAAGCCCGGTACCGACGATCGCGAGGGTGTCGAAAAGAACCGTATTCTTGGCCATGGGCCTTACAGGGAGCGCCCGCACGCGGCGGCGATGGCTTGCAGGTCCCGCATCAGAGAGGCGAAATTCTCGGGCAGGAGCGACTGCGATCCGTCGGAAAGAGCCTCTTCCGGACGGGTGTGCACCTCGATGATCAGACCATCCGCCCCGCAGGCGACCGCTGCCTTGGAAAGCGGCGCCACCAGTCCCCACTTGCCGGCGGCGTGGCTCGGATCGACGACGATCGGCAGATGCGAGAGTTGTTTGACGACCGGCACGGCGCTGATGTCCAGGGTGTTGCGCGTCGCCTCCTCGAAGGTGCGGATCCCCCGTTCGCAGAGGCAAACATTAAAATTGCCCCCGGAGAGAATGTACTCCGCGGACATGAGGAGCTCTTTGACGGTATTGGCGAGGCCGCGCTTCAACAGGACCGGCTTCTGCTGCAGGCCCACTTCCTTAAGCAGATTGAAATTCTGCATATTGCGCGCGCCGATCTGCAGCATATCGACGTAGCGCTCGACCAATCCGACGTCGCGCGGATCCATGACCTCGGTTATGGTAACCATCCCGAGTTCTCCGGCGACCGCCTGCAGCATCTTCAATCCATCCTCGCCCAAACCCTGGAAGCTGTACGGGGAGGTTCGCGGCTTAAACGCCCCGCCGCGCAGCACCGAGCAGCCGCTCTTCTTGAGTTCAAGCGCGATCTCCCTCAGGACCCGTTCGTTCTCGACGGCACAGGGCCCCCCCATCACCACGATCTGCGCGCCGCCGATGACCACGCCTTTGCCCACGGTAATGAGCGACGGCTCTTTCTTGAATTCTCGCGAAACCAACTTGTACGGCGCAAGCACCGGCATGACCGTCTCGACGCCGGGAAAGACATCCAGGGGCGTGACCCGCAGAACATCCTCGGGCCCGATGACACCGATAATCGTGCGCTGGGTGCCTTGAGAAATATGGGGAGTCAGGCCGAGTTTCTTGACCTTCTCCAGAATGTGATCCACCTGTTCTTGTGTCGCTTCAGGCCGAAGAACGATAATCATACCCGATTCTCCTCGATCCGGACCGGCACCTTACGCAGCACGGTCCGCAATACCCTGACCAAACGGCGGTTCTCCTGTTTGGTGCCGACCGTCACCCGTATGAAATTGCCCAGCGCGTACTGTTTCATATCGCGCACGATGACGCCGTAGCGCAGCATCTCCCTGAAGACCGCGACCCCGTCGAGACCGACGTCGACGAGAATGAAATTCGCGACCGACGGCACGTACGCCAGACCGAGTTTCGAAAACTCCGCGTAGAGGAAATGCTTGCCGTCCAGGACGGCGCGGCGCGTCCGGGAGAGAAAGGTGCGGTCATCCAACGCTGCCAGCCCCGCCGCCTGGGCCAGGAGGTTGACGTTAAACGGCTGCCTGACCCGCTCCAGGTAACCGGCCAGCTCCGGATGCGCCAGGGCATACCCCAGCCGCGCCCCCGCAAGCCCATAGGCCTTGGAAAACGTCTTCAGGACAACGACCGCCCGGCGGCGCAGGAGCGCCAGGCTATCCGGGAAATCCGCCACGTCGATGAACGCATCGTAGGCCTCATCGAGGACCACCAGCGCCGAATCCGGCAGATCATCCAGGAACTCGTTCAACTCTGTCTTCGTGACGTAGGTCCCGGTCGGATTGTTGGGATTGGCGATAAAGACGAGCTTGGTCTTGCGGTCGATGCGCCTGCGCAGCGCCTCGAGATCGTATTTGAAATATTTGAGCGGCGCCGTTCTCACCTGCCGGTTGTTGATCTGGGCGATGATCCCGTACTCAAGGAAGGTCCCTTCCGACGTGACGATATTCTCGTCGTCCTCGACGAACGTCTTGATAACGACGTCGATGAGCTCGTCGGAACCGTTGCCCAAAACAACCTGCGCCGGCGACAGACCGTTTACCTGGGCGATCTTTCTCTTCAGGAAAAAGCTGTTGCTGTCCGGATACCGGTTGACCCCGGAAAGGACCCGGCGCATCGCCGCAACGGCTTTCGGCGAAGCGCCCAGCGGATTCTCGTTGGAAGCAAGCTTGATGACCGTGCGCAGCTTCAGCTCGCGCTTGGTTTCTTCGATCGGCTTTCCGGCGACGTAGGCGTTCACCGAAAACACGTTCTTGCGGACCAACCGTTTCATCTCTTTTTTCACTCCCCGACCGGATACGAACCCAAAACCTTCAGGAACCCGCAGCGCGGCTCCAGCGCCGCCAAAGCCCGGCGCAGGCGCGGTTCGTCACGGTGCCCGGATATATCGACGAAAAAGTAGTATTCCCACGCCCGCCGCTTCGACGGGCGCGACTCGATCTTGGTCAGGTTAAGCCCCTGTTTCTTAAACGGAACCAGCATCTCATGCAGCGCCCCGACCTTGTCCTTGATCGAAAAGAGGAGCGAGGTCTTGTCCCGGCCCGTCGGCGCAACGATCGTCTTGCCGATCACCAAGAACCGCGTCTGGTTATGGGGCGAATCTTCTATGTCGCGTTCCAGGATCCGCAACCCGTAGACCGAAGCGGCCAGGACCGAGGCGATCGCCGCCGCTCCCCGCTCCTTCGCGGCGAGCTGGGCGGCGCGGGTCGTGCTGGAAACTTCGATCAACTCGGCGTCCGGCAGGTTTTCCAGCAGCCACCGGCGGCACTGGCCGAATACCTGCGGGTTAGAATAGATCCGGCGCACGGCACTGCGGGAGCATTTGGCCAGCAGGTTGTGCGCGACGTCAAGGATCACCTGCGCGCAGATCTGCAGGCTGGAATCGAAGAACATATCCAGGGTGTGGGTCACCGCCCCTTCGACAGAATTCTCGATCGGCACGACGCCGTACTCGGCGCCTCCGCGCTCGACGCTGGCAAAGACGTCGCTGATACTGCCGCAGACCAGGAAATTGACCTGCGAACCGAACCGCTTGCGCGCCGCCAGGTGGGAAAAGCTGGCCTCCGGTCCCATATAGGCGACGGTTAAAGTCTGCTGCAGAGCCAGGCTCGCCGACATGATCTCCCGGTAGATCGCCGTCACTGCTTTGGCCGAGAGCGGCCCCCGGTTGCGCCCGATGACGCGCCGCAGGACCTCCTGTTCGCGGTCCGGCGCGTACACGCTCTGGCCCGCCTTGATCTTGAGCCGCGCTATCTGCGCAGAAGCACGGGCACGCTCGCTCAAAAGCAGCAGAAGGCGTTCGTCGATCCGGTCGATCTGGCTGCGTTTATCCCTGAGGGTCATGAGGCACCTCTTGTCCGGACGGCTCGGCGAGCGCCGTCTCATTCTGCGGTTCCTGCCCTGCTGCCTCAGCCGGGGCGCCGGAATCGGGCTGCGGCTCCTCAGACAGAGGAACGATCCCCTCCGCCTCGACCGCCTGCAAACGCGCGAAATCTTCGATCTTGGGCAAATCTTCGAGAGACTTCAGCCCGAAATATTCCAGGAACTGCTTCGTGGTACCGTACACCTTGGGCCTGCCCGGGGCCTTGCGCTCTCCGACGACGCGCACGAGCCCCTTTTCGGTCAGCGTCAGCATGATACCGTCGACGTTGACATTGCGCAAAGATTCGATCTCCAAACGCGTAACCGGCTGTTTATACGCGATGATCGCCAAAGTCTCCAACGCCGGCCGCGAGAGCCGCTCGGTGCGTTTTTGCTTGAAAAATTTTTTAAGGAACGCGCTCATCTGCGGCGCCGTGACGAGCTGAAAGCCCCCGGCGATCTCGATGATCCGCACCCCTTTTTGCTGCGCTTCGAAATCGGCGCGCATGCGCTCCAGGTGCGCGCGGATATCGCTGGTGGAGAGCTCCGGCAGTGCCGTGCGGATCTGTTCCAGGCTCAAAGGCCTTTCACTGACGAACAACAGCGCTTCGATGACTGACAGAACGGTTTCTTGTTCCATAGTCTTTCGTGCGTGCCTTTCTAATCGCCCTTCTTCTGCCGGTACACCTCGTTGAGGATCTCTTCGGCAGAATGCAGCCCGCCGCTGCGCTGCAGCGCCTTCTTGATCATCTCGACCGCTTCCGGCTTTTTATACTCCAGTTGCAGCAGCACCGCCAAAGCCTCCTCTGCGGCATCGCTCAGCGCCGGCTCCGGAGCGCGGCGGTGGCCGTCCTGCACCAACCCGAACTTCCCGATCTTGCTCTGCAGCTTCGCGACGATCTCGCGTGCCCGCTGCTGGCCGATCCCGGGCAGGGATTTCAGGAACGCGACATCCCCTTCGTCAATGGCCCGGGCAATGAGGGAAATCGGCTGGTCCATCGCGCGCAGGGCCGCGCGGGGCCCGATCCCGGAAACGGTGATGAACGTCAGGAAAAAATCCTTTTCGACCTCGTTCAAAAAACCGATCAGTACCGGGACGCTGCGGGAAGGCTCGACATGGTAATAGTGGTAGGTGTAGAGCTCTACCGTCCCGTCGGCAGGCTCCTGCACCTGGAAGTGGCGCATCACCGTCGCCGGAATGAAGACCTCATAGGCGATCCCCCCGGAATCAATGACCAGCCGCTGGGAAGACCGCTCCAGGATCCTCCCGCGAATGCGCGCAATCATTTTATCCTGTCCGCGCCCCTGGCGTCCGTCGCGCCCATATGGCTGTGGGCGATCGCCAACGCGAGCGCATCGGTTACATCCGCATAGGCAGGCACCATACGCAACCCCAGAAGCCCGACGACCATGCGCTGGACCTGGTACTTCGCGGCCAGCCCCTTGCCGACCAGCGCCTTCTTCACCCGGGTAGCCGGGTATTCGAAAAAAGAAACCTTTTCCTCTGCACAGGCCAGACAGATGACCCCGCGCGCCTGACCGAGGAGGAATGAGGTGACCGGGTGGCGATAGTGCGCATAGAGCTTTTCCAGGACCATCACCTGCGGACGGAATTCGCGCAGGATCCCCACGACGCCCTCATGAATGCGTCGCAGCCGCTCAGGGGTCGCTTGGCGCTCGTCGGTCTTGATGATCCCCGCCTCAACGAGTCGATAGGCACACCCCTCGCAATCGATGAGCCCGTACCCGGTAACCGTCAAAGCTGGGTCGATGCCGATAATGCGCATGCGTCATCAGGAAGCGTCGGCCATCTGCTCAAGGATCTCGTCGGGGATGTCGAAATTCGCGTAGACCTGCTGGACGTCGTCGTGCTCTTCGAGGCCGTCGACGAGACCGAGGATCTGCTTTGCGTCCGATCCGGTGACCTTGACGGTCGATGACGGAACCATGGTCAACTCCGCATCCGCCATCTTGATCCCTTTTGCCTCAAGCGCCTGTTTGACCTTCTCGAACTCCTGGACAGCGGTCGTGATCTCGAAATTCTTTTCGTCGGACTTGAAATCCTCCGCCCCCGCCTCCAGGGCTATGCCCATGAGCTCTTCCTCATTCGCCGAATTTTTCTCTACCAGGATATAACCCTTTTTGTTGAAGATCCACGCCACCGACCCCGCCCCGGCCATATTGCCGCCTTTTTTGGACATGATATTGCGCACCTCGGCGGTCGTACGGTTCTTGTTGTCCGTCAGCGCCTCCACCAGAAGGGCGACGCCGCCCGGGCCGTAGGCTTCGTACATCACGGTCTCGTACACGATACCCGGCAATTCTCCCGTGCCCCGTTTGACGGCCATCTTGACGTTATCGTTGGGCATGTTCGCTTCCTTGGCCCGCGCGATGGCGGTACGCAGGCGGGGATTGGTATCCGGATTGCCGCCGCCTTCGCGCGCGGCGACCGTAATCTCCTTGATGACCTTGGTATAGGCTGCGCCCTTTTTGGCGTCGGCAGCCATCTTTTTTGATTTATTCGTCTTCCATTTCGAATGTCCCGACATCTGACTCCTCCTTTACGTCCTTAGGTGTTTTATCGTCTAAATAAAACGGCAGACAGCATAAGCCGGGTCCTGTTTTACCTACGTGGCCATTCCTCTGAGCCCCGGCGTTGCCGCCGGGATCAAGCAGCCAACCCGAGACTAAATGACGGGGAGGGCGCCCTCGTCTCCTATTTGGCCTTGCTCCGCGTAGAGATTGCCGCGTTTCACCCCCCGCCGTTGGCGGGGACTCGTCTCTGTGGCTCTCACAAACGAAACGATCACGCGTTTGTGGCTTCTGCGTATGAGGCAAAAGCTATCCGCTGCGGCAGGTACCGCAGGACGGGAGTTACCCGCTACGCTTGCCCTCCGGAGCCCGGACTTTCCTCTCCGCTTTTGGTAAGCGGAGCGGCCACTCGCTGTCTGCCGAAACCGGACTGATGAGTTGTCTTCAAATGCTCTTTCACCGCCAGCGTGGCGAGCCGGTCGGCGCCGCTGTTCTCCTCGCGCCTGATATGCTCTACCGAAATGAGCGCGAAACGGGAAAGCAGCTGCGTCGCTTCCTGAAAGAGCAACCGCAGATGCGGATCTTTCACCCGGTACTGTCCGTTCACCTGTCGGCACAAAAGCTCGCTATCGGAAAAGATCCGCACGCTCGAAGCGCGCAGGCCAACCGCTTCGCGCAACGCCCGCAGCAGCGCGCGGTACTCGGCGGTATTATTGGTCGCTTCGCCGATATATTCGGAGATGGTGCGGATCGTCTCCTTGCCGCGCGTCACGACGACCCCGATACCCGCGTGCCCGGGATTGCCCTTGGAAGCGCCGTCGATAAAAAACTCAAGCGGCTGGCTCGTCATCAATGAACAGGATGCGGTTGCAGACTTCGCAGGTAACGGGACTCTCGTATCCCCGTATAAGATTGATCACCTGGGGCGGGACGAACATGTTGCAGCCCATGCAGGAATTGTTCTGAACCCCGACGATCGCCAGCCCGTCGCGGCTGCTCAAGATGCGCTCGTACCGGGAGAAGAGTTTTTTGTCTATATCCGGGAGCATCCGCTGACGCTGCGCGTCGAGTTCGGCGAGCTGGCCGGAGATCTCTTTTTCGCGGGAGAGGATCTTGCCCGTATCCTCGCTCATCAGCTTCTCTTCCCCCTGCAGACGCGATTTCTCCTGCTCGAGCTCTTTACGGACCCGGTCGGCATCATCGAAGAGAACAAGGATCTTATCCTCGATGACCGAGGCATCGGCCTTGGTGTCGGCAATCTGCTGCAGCATCGTCTGGTATTCCTTGTTCGTCTTGAGGGCGTAGAGCTGGGTCTGCAGTTTTTTACGGCTCTCCTCGTTGGCGGCCAGTTCCAACTCCCGGTCTTTACGCTGTTTCTGGACATCCAAAGACGCCTTCTCCAGTTCGGCGAGGTGCCGTTTTTTTTCTTCGAAAGCGGCTTCGATCGCCTTGATCTTGGCGGGAAGAGCGTCTTTCTCGTTGCGCAGGGCGTATGCCCGGCTATCGATCTTCTGCAGCTCGCAGAGTTGCCTCAGTTGTTCTTTCAGGCTGCGTTCAGTCACGAAACGGCCTCCCCTTGTAGGGTAGTGTCAAAAAATGGTGGGCATTAGAGGACTTGAACCTCTGACCTCGTGCATGTGAGGCACGCGCTCTAACCAGCTGAGCTAAATGCCCGAACACCTACAGTTTTTATTTAGTGAGGTCCCGTGAGTCATTGAGGTGTTTATTCCCTCTTAATCACGACGAAACGGGACGAACATCTACAGCTTCTATTTAGTGAGGTCCCGTGAGTCATTGAGGTGTTTATTCCCTCTTAATCACGACGAAACGGGACGAACATCTACAGCTTCTATTTAGTGAGGTCCCGTGAGTCATTGAGGTGTTTATTCCCTCTTAATCACGACGAAACGGGGCGAACAAATCCCCACCCTCTCTCCAATCCGAACCCTTATTTGAGCATGGGCCCAGGGGGATTCGAACCTCCGACCAAGTGATTATGAGTCACCTGCTCTGACCGACTGAGCTATGGGCCCTTAAATTGCATAACGATCCGAATAGCCTGCACAGGGCCCTTCCCATAAAAAACAGGGACCTGAATTTTAAAATATAACAGATTATTAACCTATTGTAAAGGAGGTTTTTAAGCTTTTTGCCTTAAAAAGCTTAAAACGTATCCGGCAGGGCGCCCGCGGAAACGCACGTTACTGTTTTATGTCGTAGTCGCCTACGTTCTTCTGCAGAAAATCAACCTTGCCGCTATGCTGGCCGAAAAACCCTCCCATTGTTTCGGCCATAAAGGTGCGGTAAAACCAGACAGCGGCGAGGGCCAGAAGCGCGAAGAGCACGAGTCTGCGTATCATATCCCCTCTCCATGAAGTGAACCCGATGTATGTGTTTGAGCCCGGTCAAAAGACGGTTGCTTTTGCAGGAACGACCGGAGCGCTTCGGCAACTATCCTTGCGCCTTCGCGCGTCACGTGCAATCCGGTCTCGATGAAAAGCCCGCGGCGCCTCTCTGCGGGGAAGTTCTCGAAATCGGCGGCTATGTCGCACACCGACGCTCCCTGGTCACGGGCGATCGACACCGCTTCTTCCCTCAGTCGGCGCACATAACGCATGTGCCAGCTGTCCTCCCCGTTATCAGGGAACCGCACCATAATGACCTGACAACCGTTCTCCCGCAGGAACCGGATATATTCAGTCAGTATGCGGCGGAAATTTTCCTCTACCCACGGATGCGGATCGGACGGCGCCTGCGGCTGCTCCCGAATATGCCGGGCGCGTGCCTGGAGGAACCACTTCTTGAAATAATAATCGTAGAGACGTACCAGGGTGCTGTTGCGCTTCAGGAACCGGGCCTGGTCGAGGTTACGCGGGCATATGCCCCACCTGCCCTTCGCCAGGAGCTCATCGAAATCGTGGCCTTCCTGCCAGAGCAACCCGGCGGAAAGGATTTCATTCACTCCCGTTCCGTACAGGATCACCACGTCGGGCTTAAGCTTAAGGATGAAACGACGCGCCAGGACCAATTCCTGCGAGACCGCAAAACAGATCTCCCCGGCATTGAGCACCTCGTCCCGCGAATGGCCGCTCAACTCCCGCAGTTTCGTCTGCAAGAGGACGGGCCAGGCCTCCTCGGTGCGCAGGTTATAGCAGAATGTCGTTGAGCCCCCGGAACAGTATACCCGCAGCGCCCCCGCAGGCTTTTCAGCGGAGATGTCATTGGGGTTGCGGAAACCCCAATTATTTATGACGCTATTGGTATTGTACGAATTGGGACGGTGGACCGCACCCAGCTCCCGGTCGGCGTTGTAAATGCCGTAAGACTTACCCGGGACCCCGTGGCGCAGATGTATCACCAGGCGAGCCGCCAACTCCAGCCCGGCGAGCAGCGCCAGGGCGACGAGCAGCTGCGCGGCGACCCAACGCCACCGGTTCAAGCGCCCCTGCGGCACGGCTACTCTCTCTGATGGACTATGGACATATCCAGGAACGTGCGCAGCCTGCGCGAGCGGGTCGGATGGCGCAGCTTCTTGAGCGCCTTTGCCTCGATCTGACGGACGCGTTCCCGGGTCACCCGGAATACGTTGCCGACCTCTTCGAGGGTCCGGGGGCAACCGTCGTTTATGCCGAAACGCAGAACCAGGATCTTACGCTCCCGCTCCGTCAGGGTCTCCAGCGCCGCATTCATCTCTTCTTTCAACATCGAATGAACGGTGGCGTTAGCGGGCGAGATCGCCTTCTTGTCCTGGATGAAATCGCCGAAGTGCGTGTCGCCTTCGTCGCCGATCGGCATCTGAAGCGAGATCGGCTCCTGGGCGATCTTCAGGATCGATTTGACCTTGTCCTGCGGCAGGCGCATCTTGCGCGCGATCTCCTCGGGCACCGGCTCGCGCCCGTTCTCCTGCACGAAAATACGGGAGTAGCGGATGATCTTATTGATGGTCTCGGTCATGTGCACCGGAATGCGGATCGTGCGCGCCTGGTCTGCGATCGAACGCGTGATCGCCTGCCGGATCCACCAGGTCGCGTAGGTGGAAAACTTGTAGCCGCGTTTGTATTCGAATTTCTCGACGGCGCGCATAAGGCCGATATTCCCCTCCTGGATGAGGTCCAGGAACGAAAGTCCGCGGTTGGTGTACTTTTTGGCAATGCTCACCACCAAACGCAGATTCGCCTCGACGAGCCGCTTCTTCGTGCGGTTGAACTTCATGTGCGCGCCGCGGATCAGCTTCAACTGGTCCTTGAGCTGGTTCAGGGATCCGCCGAGGGTGCGCACGAGCTGGCGTTTACGCGTCACGGCGCTGCGCGAGGCGCTGCGCTGCAGGAGATCCAGCGCCTTGACCTGGGGAGCCATCTTGCGCACGATATCTTCGACGACGGATGTGGTGAAATTCAGCTGCAGCAACAGATCCAGGGCCCGCGCGTCGCTGCGGGAAGAACGCAAACGCTCAATCGAGCGCTTCATGCGGCCGGTAAAACCGCTTTTCTTGGCCTTGAAATCCTCCTTGAACACCTCTTCGGGATTCAGCGAGTCCTGCAGGATCGCATTGAGAACAACCACCGCCTCGTTGCGCGCGAAACGCGTCGCCAGGACGACGCCTTTAAACTTCTCTTCCGCCTCTTCGATCTTCTTTGCCAGCTCTATCTCGCTCTCGCGCGAAAGCAGGGAGATCGAACCCATTTGCTTCAGGTACATCTTCACCGGATCGTCCAGAGGCAGAAAACGCTCTTCGGCCTTCGCCTGTTCGCCGGCGAGATCTTCCTTCTCCTCGGCTGAAGCCTTTTCGACGGGGCGCTGTTTGTCCGTCTCTACCACCCGGATGTCCTCGTCAACCAGGAGGTCGAATATCTGGTCGATCTCCTCGGATGAAGCGACGTCGATCGGCAGGAGATCATTGACCTCGTCATAGGTGACGTAGCCTTTCTGCCGGCCCAACGCTATGATCTTCTCGACGTCTTTCTTGTTCAATTCTTTTCGTGCCATCGCCGCCCCCTAGCCTTTCTTTATCAACGCATTGAACTCTTCAGCGAGCCTGCGCAGCCGCTCGGCGTCTCCGGACTGCTGCGCCTGCTGGATCTGCTCGTGCAGCCGAAGCCTGCGTTCCTGCAGGCGCCGTTTCTGCAGCTGTTGGATACAACCGTCAACGATCTTCTGTTTCTTCTCGAAACTATCCTCGACGGGAAAAGCCGATTCGCAGATAAAACGCACCGTCTCCTCATCCTCCACCTGCTGCATGAGACGGCGGGGATGCACCTCTTGCCCCTGTTGCGAAAGTTCGTAGATGAGCGCCACCATGCGCGCCAGACGCTCGTCCAGGAAATCGGCAGGTTCCAGCACCTCGCGGATGCGGGAGATAAACTCCGCCTCTTCGATCATCATCTTGACCAGCAGCCTCTCGGACGGATGCATCGGGCTCGATGCGGGACGCTTGATGGTCTGGCCCGTAACCTTGCCGGAGACCGCCTTGCCCCGCGCCGCTTCCTGCATCAGGGCATCCTCCCGCAGGTCCAACACCCCGGCGAGCTTACGCAGGTATTCGGAACGGACGATCGGACTCTTGAACTTGTTGATCGAACCGATCATCTCCGAAGCAATACCGGAGCGCCCTTCAACGGTGCGGGCGTCGAATTTCTTGCGCAGGAACGCCAGTTTGAAATCGAAAAAGGAAAGCGCGCGCGCGATACGCGCCTTCAGCTCGGCGGCACCATGGCCGCGGACGAACGAATCGGGATCATGCCCGGAGGGCAGAGAGACCACCGACACCTGCAGGTCCTCCTCGATCAGCACGTCCAGCGAGCGTACCGAAGCCATTTGCCCGGCGTCGTCGGCATCATACAGGACGACGACGGTGCGGGCAAAGCGTTTCAGCAGCCGCGCCTGTTCGGCCGTCAATGCCGTGCCCAGCGACGCGGCGATATTCTCGACGCCGGCGCAGAAAGGAGTCAGAAAATCAAGATATCCCTCGACGATAACCGCCGTGTCCTGCTGGCGGATGGCATCCTTGGAAAGATGCAAACCGTAGAGATGGTTGCCTTTGGTGTAGAGCGGCGTCTCGGGAGAATTGAGGTATTTGGGCTGCTCCTCTCCCAGGGCGCGCGCCCCGAAACCGACCGGCCGGTCTTTGACGTCGAAGATCGGGAAAATGATCCTGTTGCGGAACCGGTCATAATAGCCGCCGCGCTCCTTCGGCAGAACCAGGCCGGCGCGCTCCATCAGATCCAGGCTGACCTTCTGCTGCCGCAATGCCTCTATCAACCCGTCCCAGCGCGACGGGGCGAAACCCATGCGGCATCTTTTTGCCGCCGTTTCGGTGAGACCGCGTTTCTGGAGGTAACGGCGCGCCTCTGCCGCGGCGGGGTCACGCAGCATCTTTTCGTAATACTCGACCGCCAGGGCGTTGGCGGCAAGGACCTGAGAACGGATCCCTTCCTGGGCCTGGCCGGAAGAAGAACGTTGCGGCAAGACCACTCCGGCTTTTTTCGCCAGGGTTTCCACCGCCTCCAGGAATTCCAGGCGCTCGTAACGCATGAGGAACTTAAAGGCATTCCCCGATTCCCCGCAACCGAAACAGTGGTAAATCTGCTTATCGGCTGAGACCATGAAGGACGGGGTCTTTTCCTGATGGAACGGACAATTCGCCTTGAAATTCCGTCCCGCCCGTTTAAGAGGAAAATGCGCGGAGATGACCTCGACGATATCTATCCGGCTGAGGATATCCTCCAGGACCTGCTCAGGGATACGGCCTTCGAACGCCATGGACAAGCCTTTATGATTTTCAGCGGCGCACCCGCCGGAAACCCGAGCAGCAGACGACATCGAGCCGCTCCCGGCAGCGCCGTTCTATCTCGTCGAACAAAAGGTTCAGCCCGAGGGTATCGGATGAGATGTGCCCGGCAACGACGACATTCAGGTCGGCATCGCGCGCCGCGCGGAAATACTCCTCGCTCAAATGCATGGAAACGAGCGTGCGCACGCCCCCCGCTGCCAGGCCCTTGAGGGTCTCTTTGGACCCCTCGGTGCCTCCGGTCATCTCCATCATGATCTTTCCCGCCCGCCGGCGGGGACTGCCGCAGACGATCTGCGGCGGGGTGCCGTTTTCGGCGGCGAAACGGTACTCCGGCAATTCCAGAAGAATATTCACGATATCCTGCGGCGTCTGCGGCCTCCTGCGGCGCAGTAACGCCTGCAGATACGCGGAAACGTGATTGTCAGCGGGAGTATGCAGACAGACCAAGGGGATTTTCAACAGGGCTGCGGCGTCGGCGGTGCGCATATGGTTTCCCGCGCTGACCTTGCGGCCGACCTCCTGCATGCGCGCGCGCACGAACCCGCGCGCACTCGCCCGGGAGATGCGTTCGCGCACCAGCAGATCCTCCTGCAGGCTCATCACCCGGTAAAACTGCGCCCACGCCTTCCCCTGAGGATGATGCGCCACAACCGCATCGACGGATTCCCTCTGACGCAGCCGATCAATGAGGAGCAACTCGGCGACGTCGATATCGATCCCTGCGGCGACACGATTCAGGCGCGTCGACTCCGGCCCCTGAATGACGGCTGAATCCTCGAACTGCCTCGGCGAGCGCCTTCCCCGGGGATCGTGTTCCCTCCCCGCGTCGCAGGCAGCGCGGAAAAACTCACGCAGGGTCACGGAAGGAACGTCTCCTGTACCTCGGTGACGGTCGCGTTGAATCCTTCGCCGGCCACGAATCTGGAGAAGATACCGTTCCACATACCCCGGTACACCGCAGGGGCAACGGCAAACATGCGTTTCCCGAAGTAGGAATGCGCCAGGCTGGTGCGCAGATAGGAAACCGAAGCGATCGCGAACGAATACGCCAGCAGACCGCAGAGCAGGATTGCCCGGATGATGCCCGCGGCCAAGCCTCCCCAGCGGTTCAATTCCTGCACCGCCTCGGTACGAATCAGCTTGCCGAAGGATTCGCGCAGGATAAGGAATACCGCATAGGCAGCGCCCGCAAGCAGGATAAAACAGAGAAAATCCCTGAATTCAAGGGGCAGGACTTTAAGCATCAGCTTCGACTTCAGGAAATCCGATACCCCGGTATAATAGTGCAGCCCGACATACAGGGCAGCAAGCGTCCCGAACACCTTGAAGACTTCAACCACGAATCCCCTTTTCAGGGAGATATAACAGACGCGCGCACACACCCCGATCAGGAAAAGATCCACCCAGTTAAACTGCCTGAAAATGTCTGCGATCACCCTCCACCTCCCCCCGCTTTATTATAATTTGACGAAAGTATAACACATGCCCCCGGCAGTGTCAAGGAAAGGGCTTTCTTTTTCTTAACTACTCTGTTTCGAAAGAGATAACGACGTTGAAGGAAAGCTGCTGGTAATCGAGACGGCGCGGAAAATCGGGAAAAGGAGCCGCGTCGTAGATACTCTTGAGCGCCACGCCTTTGAGGTATTCGTTTCCGGTGGAACGCTCGGGGATAAAACGCACGTCCTGGATGGAGCCGTTGTGGGAGATGACAAACGACATGAAGATCGAACCCTGGTCGGTCAGGGAATAATTATGATAGGCGGCGCGCCGGATCTTTTCGCGCACCAGCTGGTAATACTGGATGTACTCGGGATTCTTGATCTTCTCGATATCGACCGGCGGGAGGGTGATCTTCTTCTTGACCGAGATGATGTCGGTGCGCGAAAAAGCGGGTTTCGAGAATTCCGCCTCGCTGAAAGGCAGCACGCGCCGCAGGCGCCCTGCCCGCTCGCCGCTTGAGGCGACCGCAGGATCCCCCTCGAAAGGAGGAGGAGCGACGGGCTGCATCGTCACCTTGGGAGGAAGCTTCCGAGAAGGGTCATCGCGCAGGCGTATCGGTTTCGGCAAGGCCTTGGCGGTTGCGGGAGAAACCGCAACATACTGTATCTCGTTGGTGCGGCTCAGGCGCTGCTTCGGGAAGAGGACCATTCCCGGAGAACGCCATAGCATCAGGCCATGCACGAACGCGGAAACCGCTATCGGCACGATGAGTGCCCGGTCAAAAACCGCCACTGTTCTCCTCCCAGCCGAACCGCCCCAGGAGCGGCACAAATACGCAGGCGCACACGTCTCTCTCGAGGCTCAAACGCCCTTGCCTCTTACGAAAAACCTTCAGCACCTGGCTGAACGTATCCCCCACCGGCGCGACCAGGATCCCGCCTTCTGCCAGCTGCGCGCCCAGAGGCAACGGCACGCGGGACGCGGCAGCGGTAACGATGACCCGATCGAAAGGCGCGGCCTCTTCCCATCCCAGCGACCCGTCGGCGACCCGGAACGAAACAGAACGGTAGCCGAGGGAACCAAGAATTTCCTCGGCACGCGCCGCAAGCGGACCCAGGCGCTCCAGCGTATACACCGAGGCGCACAACTCGCACAGCAGTGCCGTCTGGTACCCTGACCCGGTGCCGATCTCCAACACCTTCTCGTTCCCTTCGAGGCGCAGGGCTTCGGTCATGACGGCGGCCATGTACGGCTGAGAGATCGTCTGGCCTTCTCCGATGGAGACGGGCGCATCCGCATACGCGCGGGCGCGGGAAAACTCCGGGACAAAAAGATGCCGCGGGATGCGCCGCATCGCCTCCAGCACCCGCTCATCCTGTATCCCGCGCGGAATGAGCTGTTCGGCAACCATCCGTTCCCTCAGGATTCCGAGATCCATACTTCACGCACGAAGAAGGCGATAAAACGCAGGGTATCGGCGACCGGATTGACCTGACTCTTCTCGTCCCGATACACCGTCTTGATCAGGACCGATTCGATGGTGTATCCCAGGCGCGCTGCCTTCACCAACATCTCCGTTTCGACCTCGTAATTGCGGGTCCGCAGGGACAGATGCTCAACCAACCCCCGCTTGAGCAGGCGGAACCCGCACTGGGAATCGGGAATAGGCGTCTGAATGAAGAGCGAGATCAACCAGGAGAGAAAGGCGTTGGTCAGGTAGCGCGCAAGGGGCATGTGCCGCGGGTCGTGCATGCGGTTGCCCACGATCATATCGACCGAAGAGGAGCCCAGCCGCTCCAGGAACCGGGGGATGTCCGCGGGATCATGCTGACCGTCTCCGTCGAGGATAAAGACGGCGTCCCAGGGCTGTTTCAGGAGAAAGGCGAACCCTTTGACCAGGGACCCCCCCTTGCCGATATTGCGGCTGTTGCGCAAGACGACGGCGCCGGAGCGCTCGGCAACGGAAGCGGTCGCGTCGCCCGAACCGTCGTCGACGACAAAAGGCGCGATCCCCTGCGCCTTGATCTGGCGCACGATTTCCCCGATGGCCTTTTCTTCGTTAAGCGCCGGTATCAGGGCGCAGAGTTTCATCGAGCCAGAACCTCCTGAACATGAACCACTGGTCGGGATAGGAACGGATGTAGCGCTCTATGACATCGCGGCACTTTTCGGTAAGGGCCGGGATGTCTTTCTCCCGATCGCCCGTCGCCTCGAAGTTGATCGGCGGCTCAAGGTGCAGCGTGAACGTGCCGTCTTTGTTGCGCAGCATGAAACCGGGCACGATCGAGGCGCCGGTCGAGAGGGAGAGCGCCGCCGGACCCGGCGGAAAGAGAGCCGGCCGGCCGAAGAAAGGCACGGTCACGCCGCGGCCGGTAAAATCACGGTCGCCGACAAGCGCCAGGATCTGATTGTCCCTGAGGACCCGCAGGCACTGGCGCGCCGCCTTACCCAGGGACATGACCCGCACCCCTTTCTCCTCCCGCTGTTTCCAAAAAAAAGCGCTGACCTTTGGGTGCCGATGCTCCAAGGCGACCGCCCAAAGGGGGTAGCCCGACAGCGCCGTGACCACCCCCCCCAGCTCCCAGTTGCCCAGATGCGCGGTGAGGGCCACGACGCCTTTTTTGCGCAGCAGCGCCTCATCGAAATGCCGCCGCCCTTCGATCCGGACCGAACGCTCGATAAACGCCTTATCGATAAGGCCGAAACGGAAAAAATCGACGAGATACCGGGCGAAGTTGCGGAACATCCGCCTGCGCACGCGACGGATCTGCCGCAGCGACTTTTCGGGAAAGATCGCCCGCAGATTCTCGTCGACCAGCCGCCGGTCCTCTGCGGCGAAGAGCGCGCGCACATCCGCGATACAGATAGAGACCGCGTAGGCGAAGCGCAACGGCAGCGCGCAGGCGACCCATTGTCCGAGGCGGTAGAGGTAATAACTAAGCATGCGCAAGGCGCAGGAGGAAACGCGCGGTATCGACGCTGGCAGTCGGTTTGGCGATGCGCTCGGCGGCAGCGCGCATGGACCGGTATTTTTCGCGCCGGTGGACCAGGTCCGCGACGACGGCGCCGACCTGGCGGGGATCATCGACCCGCACGGCGGCGCCGCACTCGGTCAGGTACACCGTATTATTGACCTCCTGCCCCGGTATCGGCTGCACGATCACCATCGGCAGCCTTTTACAGAGCGCCTCGGCGGTCGTGATACCCCCGGGCTTAGTGATGATGAGCTCGGAGACGGTCATCAGTTCGTTTATATTGGAGGCGTAGCCGTAGAGAACGGTTTTCTTCGCGAAGCGGCCCTCGCGGCGTTTCAACTTCCGGTAGAGCAACTTATTGCTCCCGGTCACGATGATAACCTGAAGGCGCGCCGCGGCGCGGTCAAGGGAATCGACGATCGTCTCTATCGGACCCAACCCCTGCCCGCCCCCCATGACCAGCACGACCGGGACATGCTCATCGAAACCCAAAGACCCCTTGACGGCCACGGCGTCGATCGGCACGTTGAACCGGTAGTCAAAGGGAATGCCGAACGCCTTTATCTTCCCGGGGGGAATCCCCTTCTCCGCCAGACGCCCGGCTACCTCCTCGCACGGCGCGACGTAGTAGTCGACGTTGTCGTAGAGCCAGTAGGAGTGCGGCACGTAATCGGTCAGGACCGCCACCAGCGGCAGGGAGCTGCCGTAGGCGCGTTTGTAATCGGCGACCATACCGCACGGAAATGCCTGGCTGCAGGCGACGACATCCGGGTTGAACTGTGCAAAGAGCTTCTTGAGCTTCGGGGAATTCATTGAGTGGACGAACTTCTTGATGCGTTCCAGCCGGCGCACGACGGCCTGGTTGTCGTAGAGGTAATCCCACACCTTGGGCGTGCGCTTGATAACGCCCATATAGAGCTTATTGACTATCTTTTCGCTGACCGGGTTGGTGTAATTGAACGCATTGAGGTTGAGGATCTCCACCCCCGGCTCCAGGGAACGAAGAGCGCTCTCGATCGCCAGGGTCGCGCTATGGTGACCGGAGACTTCCGAAATATACATCAGGATGATACGCCGCGCCCGTTGGGTCATCGCTGCTCCTTTTCGAAAAGGGACAGACATGCGGCAGCAACCGCCGGGCTGAATTGCGTCCCGCTCTTGGCCCGGATCTCCCGCAGTGCCTCTTCCGTCGAAAAGCCGCGCCGGTACGGCCGGTCGGTCGTCATCGCGTCGAAGGAATCGGCAACGGCAATGATCGCAGCGACCAGCGGGATCTGCGCTTCTTTGAGACCCTGAGGATACCCTGAGCCGTCATACCATTCGTGGTGACAGAGGACCCCTTTCATCGATTCACTCAGCTCGTCGATGCGCTCGAGGATCCGGGTACCGATCCGGGGATGCTCCTGCATCAGGGCGCGCTCGGCATCGGAAAGCGGCCCCTGCTTGTTCAGGATCGCCTCGGGCACGCCGATCTTGCCGATATCATGCAGAAGGCTGGCAGTCTCCAAAGTCTCCCGGAACCCCTGCCCCATGAGTCCCGGCTGCTTTTCGGTGAGCTTTGCGGCGATGCGCAGGCTCAGGTCGCGCACGCGGCCGGTGTGGCCGTGCGTATAGTGGTCTTTGGCGTCGATCGCCGCCGCCAGAGCGAAGATCGTACTGGTGAACAGCTGCTGGCGCCGCTGCAATTCCTTGCGCAACTCGCCGAAGAGATGGGCGTTGCGGATCGCCATCGTGACGTCCGACGTCAGAGCGACGAAAAAATCGAGTTCATCCCGGTAAAAGACGCGGCCGTTGCGTTTGTGGCCGAGCAGCAGAACCCCCAGCAGATCGTCACGGTAATACGCCGGGATACAGGCAACGATCTGGAAAATATCCATCTGGCGCAGCACCCCGCGCAGGAGCTCCTTGATCTCGGGGCCAAGGCGGCGCTTCAGGAGGGCCAGCAGCTCATCGGTCAGTACGGCGCCGTGCGGCAGGAGGGGGCGGTATTTCGGCTCGCAGAGGAACCGGATGAGCGCATTCGCGCTTCCCATGCGCGCGAAGCCCGCCGGGATCTTGACCCCCCGCGCTCCCCGCGAAACCTGGACGATATAGCTGGAGCTGGCCGGATCCTGGAGCAGGATGCCCGCATGCGTTACCCGGACCTTCTGCACGATGGTGCGCACGATCATGCGGATCAGCAGATCCGGGTCGTGCACCATGATCATGTTCTTTGCCGCCGACTCAAGCTCTTTTTTGTAGTTTAAGGCCATACGCGGACGAATTGGGGGCGAGCATCAACAAAAAAAGAGACGCGGCTGCCTTTGCGTTTGCGGGCAGCGCATCTCCGCAGGCAATCCTCTCTTCCCGGACAGGAGCCGTTACTGATCAGGATACAGCTCGCGCAGGACAACACGCTCCAGTTCTTCAAGTTCAAGAGGCTTGTGGATGTAATCGACCGCTCCCAGCAGGCGGCACCGCTCGAACGAATCATCCTCATCCGGCTTCCTGCCGGTCACCATCACGACCTTCAGCGCGGCGTCGGATTCGCGGATCCGTTGCAGGGTCTGTATCCCGTCTATCCCCTGCATCTTGATATCCAGAAGCACCAGGTGGGGTTTGAGGCTGGATATCTTCTCCAGCGCCTCTTCTCCGCTTGCGGCCGTCTGAACTTCTATCTTCCTCTTACGGAAAAAATTCGCGGCAAATTCCCGCACGTCAGCTTCGTCGTCGACGATCAAGAGTTTAGCCACCGGTTTTGCCTTTCCGTGTACTAGGATAACCCGATTTCAACTCCTTGTCAATACTGGCGTTGGTACCGGTTCTCATTCGTAGGAAACGTTTATCCTGAACGCCTCCTCGTCCTTTCCCAGGGAAGCGGGAAACGGCGGGAACGGCGCCGCTTTCTTGATGCAGGCGACGGTAAAGAGGTTCAGGTTCTCGTCGCTCGAGGAAACGACGACCGGCTCGTCCTTCAGGTACCCGTAGGCGTCCAGCGTAAAGGCGACGGCAAGCGAGCCGCTCCCCGCTGCGGCGGCGCGGGCGGCGCGGCAGGCGCGCTGGATGCGCTCGGAGATGAACTGCTGGTAATCCGACACCGTCATCGTGCGCGCATCCCAGACCCGGCGGCTCGTTTGCAGGGAGCTCTTTTGCTCGCGTGACGCGCGCTGGATCCCGGTTATGATCGGATCGTTGGTGAGGCTCGAATATTCCCGCGGCTCTTCCCCTTCCCCTGAGACGATGTGCGGGGTTATAAAGATGATCAGCTCGCTTTTGGATTTCTCGCGTTTGACGTTGCGGAAGACCATCCCGACGATCGGGATATCGCCGAGGAGGGGGAATTTCTTGGTCTCCTCCTCGATCTTGTCTTTTTTCAACCCGGCGATGATTATCGTCGCCCCGTCCTTGATCATGATCGTCGTCTCGATCTCGGAGGTCGTCACGATCGGCACCTGGGTGACGCTGCCCTGGGACGTCAGGTCGGTGCGTATCGCGGAGCTGATCTCCGGGCGTATCTTCATCGAGATAAACCCTTCGTGGTTGGCGGTCGGCGTCACGTACAGCTTGATCCCGACGTCGACGAAGTTGACCGACTGCGAAGTCACGGTGCTGCCCGTCCCCGATTGGGAGGTTGTCGAGGTGATATAGGCGTCCTTGGTGCCGACGAGGATCTTGGCCTCCTGGTTGTTGAGCGCCATGATCCGGGGACTGGAGAGGATCTTGGTATCCCCGATCACCCGCACCATGTCGATGATCGCCTTGTACTGTCCCTGATCGTCGACCGATGCGGCCGCGTCGCGGGCCGCGACGCCGAAAGAGAGCTTCGTCGGGATGGTCGCGGCGCTGGCCAGGCCGGGCGCGGCGAGGGTGCCGACCAGACGCAAATTTTTTCGCAGCCAGTAGTCCCAGTCGACCCCGCCGGCGAATTCGTCCTTCGGGTTGATCTCGACGATCTGGGCGTCGATCAGGATCTGGGGGGTCTTTTCGTCGAATGCCGAGATGATCTTCTCGATCTCCGCCAGCTTGGAAGGATAGTCGGTGACGGCGACCTTATTCGTCCGTTCGTCGATGCGCACCGAACCGACCCCCTTGGTCACGACCTCCTGCAGCTTGGTGCTGAGTTTCTCCGCCTGAGCGTAATTGAGCGAAAAGACGCGCGTGGCGATCGGCAGGTCGGTGCTGGCGATGAAGGTCTGCATCTCCTGGAGCTTCTGCGGCATGTCGATGAGCGCGATGGTGTTGGAGGATTCATCCACCACCACGCGCCCGACGTTCGTCTTCATCTGGTTGAGTGCCCGCGAGAGGTCGGCGGCTTTGGCGTGGCGCAGCTGGACGATCTCCACCTCCTTGCGGTCCTTGTACCGCTCGCCGTAGAGAAGCTCGTAATCACGCTGCGTCATAACGTTAATGATCTCCCCTTTTCGCTCGTACGCAAGATCGTTGGCCAGCAGGACGATCTCAAAGGCGTCCCAGACCTCGACGTCCTTCAAAAAAAGCGTCACCCTGCCGGTCACGTTCTTGCCGACGACAATATTCAGGCGCGCTCGCGAAGCCAGGGTCTTGAGGACATCGACCACATCCATCCCTTTGATCTCCAGGGAGATCTTGTTCTGCGCCGTAACGGCGGACACCGGGGTCGCCGAGGGCGATACCGATACCGCCCCCGAGCCGCCCCGGGACAACGGCGGCGCAACCGCATACGGATCGGCCGGCACCGGCACGAGCGCAGGCAGATCCTGCGGCGGTTCCTCGTATGGATTCTGGATCGCCCCTTCGGAAGGATACTGTTCCTCGGGCGCGGGAGGATACGGCGCCTCCTCCTGGGCAGGCAAAGCCGACGCACAAACCATGAATGCCAGAAAAACACTCAAAATTTTTTTCGACATTGCCTATCCTCCGCTTTAATAAACGCCTGCGCAGGCTACAGGGAAAGCTCGAACTTCTGCCCGCGGTAACTCAGCACCGCCTTATTCTCGAGGATCTCCTCCACCTTGAAATCGCCGAATGCCTGGCCTCTATTCAGGGAAAATGTCTTGAGCGCCTTGCGGTCTTCGATGATCACCTGGGCGTTTTCGCCTGAAATAATCCCTACCAGGGTCAGATCTTTGATCAGCTCCGGATTGAACGACTCCTCGGGGGCCGGCTCATCCGGCCCTTTGACCTGAAGGAATATCTGACGGGAGCCGACGCTGTTCTGGTACCACTCCAGGTTCTTGCGTTGCGAATTTAACGACGGCGACGCTACGGCTGCTGCGGGGCCGGCCGGCTGCGCCATTTTGACCGGAGGGGGAAAGAGGAACGGCCAGAGGAAAGAGACGAGCGCGAATCCCAGGGACAGCAGGAACGCCGCCCAGACAAACCGCTCGAACAAGAAGTCTGCGCTCAGGACACTCCGGCGCACGGCCGGGTGCCTTTGGTCGGTTTTGGCCGCCGGATCCGGCGCCCCCTTGGCGGAAACCGGGACATCCCGCTGCCGCGTGCCGCGGATCAGATTCAACAGCTTTTCTTCAGGCGATGGATTCTCTTTCATCTTCGCGGGAAGCGATCAACTCCCTGATAGTCGGCCCGTCGACAAACGGCGACTCCTTCATCACCGCGACCTCGAGGGCATCATGACAGACCATCGCGATCTTGCGGGGATACCCCTGGGTGTACTGGTAGATTTCGTGAACCGCTTCGTCGCTGAAAAGGTTCATATCCCCCCGATAGCCTGCCTGGCGGAGGCGGAAACTGATCATCTCCTGCGTCTCGGCTTCATCCAGCGGGTTGATCGTGTATTTGAGGGCGACCCGGTCGATGAAATTACGGATGCGTTTGATCCGCGGCAGGAGCTCCACCTGGGCCATGATAATCAGCTGCAGGAGCTTATACTCGTTCGTCTCGAAGTTCAGGAGCGTGCGCAGCACCTCCAAATTCTCGGAGGTGATCTTCTGGCCTTCGTCGATCAGCAGAATTATCGTCTTGT
Organism: uncultured Planctomycetales bacterium; assembly: GCA_964579435.1. Lineage (GTDB taxonomy): Bacteria > Omnitrophota > Gorgyraeia > Gygaellales > Profunditerraquicolaceae > CAZOGI01. The sequence goes on along the minus strand of CAZOGI010000003.1, from coordinate 53,955 downwards.
TCTCTTCGACCCCTTTCTGGAAAAGATACTTCTGCAGCGCCTCCTTGAAATCGATCGTAGATTTAAATTCGGGGTTGATATTGAACATCTTGACCAGCGACTGGAGAAACTGGAATTCCGATTTGAAGCTCGGATCAAGGATCATATGGAAGATGAAACTGCTGTCGTTGCGGAAAGCCTGCAGGAGCGTGCGCGAGAGCGTCGTCTTGCCGGTGCCGACATCTCCGAGTATGAGACAAAGCCCCCGGCGCAGGCGTACGGCGATCTCCAATCGCTTCAGCGCGGTATTATGGCTGAGGGAGTGGTAAAAGAACTGCGGATCAGGGCTGGTCGAAAAGGGCTCTTTGACCAGGCCGAAGATCTTATAATAGCTCATCCCTGATATCCTTCAATGACCGCCCTTCTTTCCTGAAAGAGCGAATCCTGGTAAGCTCAGCCAGGGTAGAATCATCAAAATAACGAAACCGTGTCTCGGGACTCCGGTCAACTTCCTTTATAAGCCCGATTTTAAGGTAGAATTTAATCGTATGTACAGAATGCCCGCTTAACCTAGCTAAATCTTTTATTAGATAAATGTTAGGATGATTTTTCATGTTCACTCTCTATATAGAGAGTAGCACAGAAGCTCATTTTGTCAACAGCTTTTTGCACTGCCAGTCAAACGGAGGCCTATAAAGCAAAGAGCCCTGATGATGGCCTCAGGGCTCTTGCCTCTACGTGGCGTGGGACTAAATGTATATGGTCAAAATAAGGGAACTACCCTCCTACCGGCATCCCCGCGAAGAGACGCAATGCGGCGAGAAAACAAAGATGTTTTTTGTGATTTCTCTTCGCGCGGTTCAAGTGCTTCTTGGCTCCACGTATGAACTTATGAGTCATGCGCCTCATGCCTCCCTCCTTTTAGCCAGCTGTTTTAGAGCGCTGCTCAACAACCCGTTTAAAGGTGTCGGGTGAATCCACCCGTTCCCCGGACACGCCGATCTCCATGGCGAAGTCGATAAGGGCGCGCAGGATCTCGCTGTAGGAAAGTTTGTGTCCCGTCGAGAAAAGCGCGTCCTTGCCGAGCTTGTCAAGGAAATCCATCTCGTTGCGGTTGAGCATGGTGATAACCCGGTGCCTCATCGCAATCTCGCTCTCCTGCTTCATATGCCCCACCTCCGTTGGTCCCGCCGCTGTTAAAGGCGGCGGGACAGGACCGACCCGTTTATCAGCCTCCTGCGAGGCGCCCCCCCAAACAAAAAACCCCGCTGCAAACCAGCGGGGCGGCAATGCCAGAGCGCCAAGCACAAAAAAAATCTTGAGGGCCTCTCAAGATAGTGCCCCTCTTTGGCAGCCCGGCCGTCCGCCGTCGCTTCGTGGCGGACCGATAGCTTTGCGCCCCAGGATCGCTCCTGGTTTGCCCTTTTCAGTAGGGTGCTTGTGTCAAATTGTCAAATGGTGCGTTTACAATTTAAGTATAGCACACGAACGCGGGATTTCAAGGGCCTGAGCCCGCGGAAATCTGGGTGATCGTAAAAAGCCCTTCAAGCGTCGCGGAATTCGGCTTGGCGCTTATCTGGAAGCGTTTGATACGCAAAAGGGAGAGGGAATTCTCCAACTGGTAGATGAATGCCAGATACCCCTGGGTATCCCCTTCGGCGCGTATCTCGATCGAGAGCTCGCGGTACGCCCCCGAGGATCGCGCCGCCAGATCCGGCCGGATATCGATAATTTTTATGTTCGCCTTTTTCGCCAATGCCTCCAGCTCCGAAAGAGCGGCGACCAGAGGATCGCGATGTTTCAGTGAACCTTCTAAATTCGCGGAGAGCGAGCGGAAACGGCCTTCGATATCCTCCCGTTGACCCAGGAGCCGGCTGTATTTAACCAGCTTATGGCGGGCCGCAGCGATCTCCTGGCCGAGGCTGACGTTACGGCGTAATGCCGGATGAATAACAAAACTAAACAGCACGCTCAAAACGGCCAACGCGCCCGTGGAGGCCAGAAGGGCTTTTTCGCGTGCAGAGATCAGCCGCTGCATAAGCTCTTAACTCCCTCCCTTTTCGCAGAGGATTTCGAAATCGATGAACTCAAGCCCCCTGGTCTTCTTCTTGGTTGCATAGCGCACCTTGACCGTGAACCCCCTGAAGAGAACGGACTTCTGCAGCCGCGAGACGAAATCAAAAACCCGATCCAGCTCCGGGGCGTGCCCGCGGATGATCAAGCCGCTGTTCTCCTCGAACACGAAGCTGGAGAGCATGACCGAATCGGGCACCGCCTTATGCAACTCGGCGAAGACATCGAGGGCGGAAATCCCCTTGTCGGCGTATTTCTCGAGCAGCTCCAGGCGCCGGGCGATCTCTTCGAGGGACTTTGACTGCTCGGAAATGGCGGCAAGCTCCGCTTTCAATTTTTTCAGATGGCTCTCCTTATTCGCCACCTGACGCAGCAGTCCCGCCAGCGCCAGGCACAACGCCAGCGACAAGACGACCCCCAACTGCCGCCAATGGGATGAGCGCTCCTGGCTCTTGGAGACCGCTTTTACTTCGGTAGGCAACAAGTTGACATATTCGCTCATCCGCTCCAGGCCGAGGCCGATGAGAGCGGCAAAAGAGACCGTGGCGTTGTTCAGGCACTGCTTCACCTCGGCAGAAAGCTTGAGGCGATCGGAAAAGGAGAGCTCTTCAGCGGAAAGCTTCAGTTTCTCTTTCAGCTGCGGGATGAGCTCCCTGCCTCCCGGGCCGCACTGCACGACCACCGCGCGCGTGACTTCCGCGCCCTTGACTTCGCGCTGGTACAGATCGAGGGTCTTGCGCAGCTCCTCAAGGCACACCCGTCCCCACTCATCCTTCGGCAACGGCACCCTGAAGGCGCGGCTGAAAAGGAACTTCCGGTTGGCGACAATGACCGCTTCGACCTGGGGCCCGTCGACGTCAATGACCAGAACCGGGTCGGGAGAACGAAGCGCCGACCAGTTATGGAGGGCGCACAACCCGAAGGAGCTTAAAGTGACGCTCAAGCGCATCGCTTTGAGCTCCTGGGAAACCTTGAGGTAACGCTCGATGACCGCGCGGTGGGCGATGACCACGTTCACATCCGTATACCCCTGCGCGTCGGTCTGGATTATCTGAAAACCGCTGTTGAGCTCATTGGCAGGATAGGGAAAGAGGCGCGGGGCCTGCAGGGAAACGATCTTCTCGATCTCCGGGGGGGAATTCGCGGGAACCTTGAGGCAGCGGCTGGTGGCGTTGTGGCGCGGCAGACAGATAAGCAACGGCTCTCCCGCATACCCCATGCGCCTGACCATTTCGACCAGACGCGCGGATACCTGTTTTTCGTCCGCTTCACCAAGCACCGCCTCTACTGCGGCACGGGAAAACTCGCTCTTACCCGAATCCTGGACGCTGCAGCGCAACACCTTGAGCGCCGATTCGGTTATCGAACAGATATATTGGGTGTTTTTCTTGATCTTTTTGAACATACGCCTGACCGTTCTTACTATACTAGCCGAAGCGCCTTCCTTTGCAAGCCAATTTTAGTCCTGCTGCCATCCGCGCAGGGCAAGGGTGCCGCTGCCGGTACGCTCAAAGACCGCGCGCACCCGCCGCGTCCGGGAACTGACAGTGCCGGAAGCTTCGATGCAGAAAAAACCCGACGCATCAAAGAGAAAAACCTGATCGGCTTCTGCCTTGAGCTTAGCCAGAAAGGAGAGTGCGGCAGAATCGCCTGAAGGGACAGAAAGGCTGTCGGCGCTCGGGAAAGGCGCCTGGTCCGGGGCATCCGCGAGCCTCCGGGCACGCTCTTCGATCAGGGCGAGGGCAACGCTCTCGGCGACCGCTTTTTCTTCGGCTGACGCCACTGCCCGGCAGAAGGCCCGCAGGACCCGTTCCCCGACGGTATTGGCGTTGACCTTCCCGCTGCCGTACACCGTCAGATACGGTTCGATCCCCTCATAGAGCGCGCGGGCGCGGGCGCGAAAATCATCGTAGCGCTTCTCCCGAAAATACTGCTCCAGGACCGCCAGGAGCTCTTCGGGTACGACCAGCGGTTTATTCTTGAAGAAATCAGGCTCTTCGTTTGAATCTTCATCGATCCAGTTCACGAGGAGAGCGCCTACCTCGGCCGCCTGCGACTCGGCGACATCGGCCTGCAGCAGGATCTCCAGGAATACCGCTTTTCCGAGCGTATCGGTCCTGTTGACGCAGGCGCGCCGCTCAAGATCCGCCATGCCAAAGACCGTTTTGACGGTCCCTGTCCCCTCATCGACCGCGCGGTAGCACACCGACCCTACCGCTCCCTCGCCGTTGGGAACCGACCGCAACAGTTCTTCGTTTTCGGCCCATGGCTCGGCGAGCGTTTCATACGCATTGACATCCTGGGCAAGCAGATGGTACCCCACGGCGAGGGCATTCTGAGCCGCAGCCAGGGCAGCGAGGCTGTCGCGGTAATACGCGCTTACGCGCAGAGAAAGAGAAACACGGTGCGCCAGGCTCACCGCCACCATGCTCAGGAGCGCCAATATCCAGAGCGCAACGATGGTAATCTGGGCGCGCGCACGGCTTCTCATTGCGTGTCGAGAACGGCAAGATAGAGCGACCGAGAGAACGGATACCGTCCCCGGCCTTGAATGAGAAGCGTCACCCTCACGCCGGCGGGCAATCCCCCGTCACCCTGCTCCTCGGCGCCTGCCCAGGAGCTCTTTTCTTTGATCGTCTTTTCCTTGGAATCGAAGTAGAGATAGGCGAAATTCAACTCGGCAACCGGGGAGGGGAATTCTTCTTCCTCGCCCGCCCCATCGATCAGCGCATCGGCGTTTAAACGGCACGTACGCAGCAGCCGCTCGTCCGCATATCGGTACGTGACGCGCGCCAGATCCAAGGACAGCGTCTCCCCGGAAGGACGTTTCTGGCGCGAAAAAAATTCGAGCGTATCGGCCGTCCCGGAGAAGCCGGAATCGCTCTCATCGTAGGCAAAGGCATTATGCAGATCGCGCTCCAGCTGCGAGAGGATGAGCGCGGCGGAAGAAACCGACTGCATCCGATCCTCAAGCGAGCGATACCCGAACATCCCGGAGCGGAAGGCGGCAAAGATCCCCGTCATGACCAGGGCAAAGACCGCGACGGCGACGAGCAGTTCAACCAGCGTCAACCCGCGCACGCGCCTCATCGCCGCAGATACGCGCCGACCGAAAACCGCCGGCTGCGTCCCCCTTCTTCCCACGCAACCGACACGTCGCTGCGGCACAAGAGCGCCTCGCCGGTTTCGGCCAGGCTGATCTCCCAGCCCAAAGAATCCGTTTCCCCCGACTCTATCGAGGGGACCGCCGAAAGCGAACAGCGGTATTTCAACTCCGCCCCTCTCATCAGATCCTCGGCCAGGAATGCGGCGCGGATGAGGTTTTCGCCCGAAACCGCAGAGCGGTTCAGGACCGAAAATGCCTGGACGACGACGACAATGCCGGTGGCCAGGATCGCCACCGTGATGACCACCTCAAGGAGGGAAAAACCCTTATTCCCCGGAAACCACCTTGACACCGCCCCACACTCCCTTGCTGGTCAGTCCGATCGTCGTATTGCCGCGCTGGATCGTGATCGTCGCCTGCTCGATGCTGCCGTCGGGAAAAAAGGCCATCATCCCGTCCGAGGAGCCGGGAGAATGTTCCTGAAGCGTCGCCGTCACCCCTTCGGGGACACGGTATGTCTTGATCGCCTCGGTTTCGTTGTAAAAACGAAGGGTGAGCTCTTCGGCGGATGAGGCGAAGACCAGCGCCAGAGGCCTTGCCTCGACGATCGCGCGCTCGCGGGCATAACCGACGGCGCTGCGCAGCGTCCCGGCAAAACCCTGCAGCTGGCCCGCGGAATAGCTCGAGCGCACCAACGGGATCGCCAATCCCGTCATCACCGAAATAATGGCGATCACCAGGATCAGCTCCACGAACGTGAACGAACGCTTATTCGCTGTTACAGATGTCGTCGTCATTGCGGCCTTCGTCGGGGCCGTTGGAACAGAGCTTATAATCCTTGCCGCTCTTCTCGTACTTGAATTCCCTGCCCCAGGGGTCGCGCGGCGATTTCTTCAGGTACGGCCCTTTCCACTTATCCCCGACACCGGGATTCTCTCTCAGGTCGGAGAGCTTATCCGGATAATAACCGACGTCCATCTCGAACATATCCAGGGCCAGCGCGATATTGGCGTCGATGTCGGCGCGCGCGGCTGCGGTACGCGCCTCTTCGGAACGGCCGACGAGACGCGGCATCACCATTGCCGCAAGGACCCCGATAATGATTACCACCAGCATCAGCTCGATCAGGGTGAAGCCTCTCTTGTGCATGGACACTCTCCTTTTCTAGCGGGCGATAAGATTGATCTGGAATATCGGCAGCAGCATCGACAAAACGATGAACCCGACGATCAAGCCCATCACCAGGATGATCAGCGGCTCTACCAGACGCGTCAGCTCCTTGAGCGTCCGGTTAACCTCCGTTTCATACTCGGCGGCGATACGCATCAAGGATTTGTCGAGCGAGCCGGTCTCTTCCCCGATGGAAATAATATTGGTCACCATCGCCGGGAAAAGCTTTGACTTACCGAAGGTGTCTGAGAGACTGGAGCCGCTGCTGATCTGGTTCCTGAAAACGGCGACTTCCTGCTGGAGGGCGCGGTTCTCCAGAATGGCCCCCGAAATATCCAGGGCCGGGGTGATCGGGATCCCGCTGGCAAGCAGCAGCGAGAGGGTGCGCATCAGGCGAGCTACCTCGCTCTTCATGGCAATGGTCCCGGCGACCGGCAAGCCGAGCGAAAAACGGTCCCAAAACATCCTTCCCGGCGGGGTGAGGTATGCGCGCCGCAGCACAAAGCCCGAAATCCCCAGCCCCAAAACCAGAACCCACCAGTACTGGCGAAGAAGCGTCGAGGTCTGGATGAGGATCTGCGTCGGCACCGGCAGGGCCTGCCCCATGTCTTCGAACATCGTCACCAGGCGCGGGATGACGAACGCCAAAAGCACGACGACAGTCAGGACGCTGACTAAAACGACGAAGAGCGGATAGGTAAGGCTGGCCTTCAGGGAATTCCTGAACTCCTCCTGCTCGTCGAGGAAATCGGCCATCCGCTTCATGACCGCGTTCAGGTCGCCGCTGGCTTCGCCGGTATGCACCATCGCGCAGTACATCTTCGAAAAGAGGGCCGGGAAGGAGCCGAGACCGTCGGAGAACGATTTTCCGTCGCGGATGCGGCCTCCGATATCGTTGAGAATGACCGCAAGAGACTTATTGGCGGTCTGACCTGAAACGATCGTCAGGGCCTTGAGGATATTGATGCCGGAATCAAGCAGTGTCGAGAGCTGACGGGTCAACTGCGCGATGTCGCGCGCGCTGACCCTGCGGAACCCGAAGAAATTCTGGTTTTCCAGGTCCGGGGTTTCGTAGGAGACCGAGAGCGGAAACAAGCCCATGGTGGTCAGCTTGTTAATGGCGTCCTGCTCGTTCTCGGCTTCGATGAAACCCTGGGTGGTTTTGGCCGGGTCGGTCTTGGCGACGTAGGTGTATCTGGGCATGCCTCACCGTTGAGGGGAAATGGCCTTATTCCTCGGGCAGCTCTTCCTGCTGGGTGACGCGCACGACTTCGGTAATGGTGGTGATCCCGCGGAAGGCCTTCTGCAGGCCGTCCTGGCGCAAAGTAAGCATCCCCTGCGAGACCGCTTTCTGCTTTATCTGCTGGCTCGAGGAGCGGTTCAGGATCATCTCCCGGATCGCCTCGTTTACGACGAGGACCTCGTAGATCCCCGTCCTGCCGCGATAACCGGTGAAACGACACTCCTCGCACCCGCGCCCCTCGTACAGTGCCGCATCCGCCGGGACCTGCACGTCCTTGATGGTTGCCAGCAGCTCGCCCTTGTTGTCGACCGGCTGCCTGCACTTCGGGCAGATGACGCGCACCAGACGCTGGGCGATGAGACACTCCAGTGACGAAGAGACCAGAAACGGCTCGATGCCCATATCGAGCAGACGGGTGACCGCGCCTGCCGCATCGTTGGTATGCAGGGTCGAGAAGACCAAGTGGCCGGTGAGGGCCGAACGGATCGCGATCTCGGCGGTCTCGTAATCGCGCACCTCACCCACCATGATGACGTCGGGGTCATGGCGCAGGATATGGCGCAGGGCGGTCGCGAAGGTAAAGCCTATCTGCGGCACGACCTGAAGCTGGTTGACCCCGCGCAGCTGGTATTCGACCGGATCTTCGATGGTAATGATCTTGACGGCGCTGGAGTTGATGCGCGCCAGAGCCGCGTAGAGGGTCGTCGATTTGCCGGAACCCGTCGGGCCGGTGACGAATATGATACCGTGGGGCTTCTTGATGACCTGTTCGATGACCTGCTGATCCTGCGGCAGCAGGCCCAGTTTCTCCATCTCCAGGAAGAAGCGGGTGCTCAGGACCCTGATGTGCACCGCCTCGCCGAAGGAGGTCGGCAAGGTCGAGACGCGCAGGTCCAGCTCATCGTCGTTAATGCGGATCTTGATGCGGCCGTCCTGGGGCAAGCGCCTCTCGGCGATATTGAGGTGCGCCATGATCTTGATACGGGAAACGATCGCCGCGTGGAAGAAACGGATCGTCTCGGGGGTATTGATGTCATAGAGGACCCCGTCGATGCGGAAGCGGGCGCGCAGCTCGTTCTGGAACGGCTCCAGGTGAATGTCGCTTGCCCGTCCCTTGATCGCCTCCGACATGATCTGGTTGACGAATTTGACGATCGAGGCGGATTCGGCCAGCGCCTCCAGATCCTCGGCCTTACCGCCCTGCATCTCCGCAGCTCGGGCTTCAGGAGCGTTCTTGTCCGCCATGATCCGCTCGAGGGTCTCTGCCCCGACGCCGTAGTATTTCCTGATCGCCTCCAGGACCTCATGTTCGCTGGCCAGGACTCCCTTGACCTCGGTGCCGAGGATGAGACCGATCTCATCGAGCGTGCGCACGTCCAGCGGGTCGACCATCGCCAGAATGAGGTAGTTATCCTTGATCTCGAACGGGATGATCTTGTAATGGCTGGCGAACTTCGCCGGCACCTTGGCAGTGACGGATGCCGGGATATCCTTATCCTTGAGCCGCACGTACGGGATATTGATGTGACGGGAAAGGGCCTCGTAGATCTTCTGCTCCGGCAGGAAATTGAGCTTGACCAGGGTGGTACAGATAAAATCCCCTGATTTCTTCTGCTCGCGAAGCACCACCTCAAGCTGCTCGGGGGTGAGCAACCCTTCGTCGACGAGCATGTTGCCGATCAAAATATTATCGCTGACGGTCATGACGCTGCCCTCGGGCGTTGATTATTTTGCGCACAGATCACCGTATTATAGCGCACCGCTGCCGGGCTGTAAAGGTTGATGTACGGGACAGGAAGAATGGCTTCGAAAGGCAAAACCCTGCGGGATCCTCGGGAGAACTACGGGACGGGCAACGAGATCCGGAAGGTCGTGCCCGAATCGGCGCTGCTTTCGACGGTAATGGAGCCGCCGTGGCGTTTCACGATGCTGTAGGAGAGCGCAAGGCCCAGACCCGTTCCCTCGCCGACTTCTTTCGTGGTGAAAAACGGGGCGAAAATCTTGTTGAGGTTCTGCGGCGGGATCCCGATGCCGGAATCGCTGAAAGAGAGCACGACCTGGCGCTCGCGGGTGTCGAGACCGGACGTGATCCGGACGGTCCCTCCCTCTGCGGCATGCTTCTTCTCGATTGCCCACCGCGCATTGACCATGAGCCCAAGAACGACCTGCTGCAGGAGCTGCGGTTCCCCCTGCACAAACGGGACAGCGGCGTCTAAATCCAGCTCGATCTCGATATTCTTCAGGGTGAATTCGTGCTTGACCAGGCCGACGACTTTCTCGATTATCTCGTTCAGGGAGACCGACTGGTACGCCTCGCGCGAGGAGCGGGAAAAATCAAGCAGCGACTGAGCGATCTTTTTGCACCTCATCGCCGACTCTTCGATAACCGCAAGCAACTCCTGGAAATCGGCCATGCTGAACGCTGACTTGGCGGCGGCCTCCAATTTGATCAACTGCAAATTATTGATAACGCCCGTCAGGGGATTGTTGATCTCGTGCGCGACGCCGCCGGCGAGGAGGCCTATCGATGCCATTTTTTCCGACTGGACCAGTTGCGCCTGCGTTGCCTTCAGCTGCTCGAACGCTTCCTGCAGGCGCGCCTCGGCTCGGCGGCGCTCAACCGCGGCAAAAACACCGGAAATGAACTCGGCGGCAGAAACGGCAAATGCCACCTCGTCATCCTGCCAGGAGCGCATGATGCCGCTGTGCTCGAAACTGAGCACGCCGGATATCTCCCCCGAGCTCCACAAAGACGTATCGAGCATAGAGACTATCCCGTTCGGCAAAAGATACGAATCCTTGAATTCGGCGGTCCGCTCATCCGCGAGGGCGTCGTGAACGACGATCGAACGCTCCCGGCTCAAAGCCTTGAAATACGAGGGAAACCGACTGGCGGTCAAAGGTTCGTCGGCAATAAACGAATCGATGCTGCGGCGGTACAGCTTTCGGCATCTCAGTTCCGTTTTATCGGCATTGAGCAGCCAGATACTCACCCGCTCAACGGCCAGGGTCCGGGAGATCTCCCGGGTGATCGTCTCCATGACGGCGTCCTCATCGGGAATATCGCGCTTGGCCAGGTCCAGAAGCGTTCCCTGGAGACGGAACCGGCGCAGGGCGACCTGAGACTTAACCAGCTGCTGCTGCAGCCAGAGGAGAAAAACCGTCGTCATGACCAGGACCAAGCCGAGCATGACGATCGCGTGGAAACGGGCGAAAAAGAGCATCCGCGCCCAATCGGCCGCTTCGACATCGACGCAGAAAACACCCAGCAGCTTCTCCCGGGAAACCGGATCCCAGAGCGGCACGAACGCCGAAATATAGGTCCCCCATTCGTCGGTATACGGGCCGACCGTCACCGGTTTTCCCGTCTTGAAAACATCGAGCAACTCCACAGGCGGCTGCTCGTACTCGGTGCCTGACTCCGTATGGCCATACTCCCCTTCGGGGACGGAATCGACGACAAAAATCACCTTGGAATCCCGCAGGTTCACGGTATAAAACCAGCGGATCGGCAGCTTCGTCGAGCCCATCGCAAAAAGCTGGCGCCGCAGGAGCCGGTACTGCAGCAGGGTAAGATCTGCGGGGACGCCTTTGAGCGAGCGGTAAGCGGCAGTATCGAACGAAGCGGCGGCGATCACCGATTGGGAGAGGATATTGAGGCGCTGCTCGCGGTCACGGGAGGAACCGACCCTCTGGACGGCACCCCATCCCAGCAGGAGGACACACAACAGCCCCAAAACCGCACCGCGCAGGGAACCAAAGAACAGCCGTTCGCTGAACCCGAACGTTCGAAAACGCAACACGCTTGAATAAAGGAAGAGACTCTGCGCCAGGACAAACGAAGAAACGGCAAGGACCAAAAAAACGGGGGCCCCGCTCCGGATAGCCCTGTCGTTGAGTACCGCAGCGGGAACAAGCGAAAGATATCCCAAGAAGCTGGCCGCGGACAAACCCAGGGTTATCTTGCCGACTCCCCTCCTGCCGGACTCCCTCCAAAGCCCGATTGCCGCCCATACCCCGAGAAGGACATTCCAGAAATGAGGGAGTGTCTGAACCGTCCATTCCCTTCCTGCGAGCGCAAAAATAACGTATACGCCGATCCAGCAAAGATACCAGAAAATACGGCGTTTTTCCAAAAATGCAGCTTTACAAAAAAGAACGAAATCGAGCAGCAAAAAAGTCGAGGCGAAGACCAGAAACGAGTTGATCCGGACTAGATACCCGTGGTGGCCAAAACTGAGCTGGACGAATTGGCTCAGGAGAAGAACGCTGTGGATGAAAAAGAAAATGCCGAACGGACGCCAGCAAAGACTTTGTTTCGAACCGGGCTTCAGCCGCAAAACGCTCAAACCGGCGTTAAGCAGGAAAAAAGCCGTCAGGAAAAGAAAGTAATCCGACTGGGACGCGTTTAGACCGCGCAAGAGCGTTTCCATATTGTATTATAATAGCCTCTCTTCACGAAAAAGCGAAAGGTTCTCCGATTCCGCTGATTGCCGGATCGCAAACAATTCGTATTATTCATTGCGCAAGAACTCGCCGCAGCCTCTCCTCGGCGCGGATCGTGGATACGATCAAATCCGCAAGGACTTCATTGCCCCGCGGATTCAAATGGCCGATGGCCTCGGAGATCGAATAAGCCCCCTTTCGCCAAACGCCGGGATCAAGTTCCAGCACGGCAGTTCCGGGGCCGCAACGGCGCAGGGGGGCAATAATATCGCCTCTCCAGGTAACCAGGAGCAGCGGCACGCCACGGGCATGCAGCTTCCGGGAAAACGCGCACACCTCAGCCGCCTCCCGGTGCGTCCATGCGGCCACAGCCAGCTCCGCTCCTTCAAAACGCCGGAAGAGAAAGCTGCGGGCCCGCAACCAACGTCTCACAAAGTTCAGCGGAGGATACGGCGTCCACAAAAGGAGCCGATCGGCTGTATCATGCGAGATCTCGTAGATGACCAGATCGGGCTGATAGAGAATTCCCTCTCGCCAGAACAGGCGCACCGCCTGGCTCCCCCGGAAGCCGCAGACGCCCAGGTTGATCACCTCTACGTTTTTCAGGCGTCGCTCAAGGACGGAGCCGAAATGCTCCTCCTCGTTCACCCCGATCCCGAACACGCGGGAGCCGCCCAGAAGAACTATGCGTTTTTGGTGAGGAACGGGTTTTGCATAGGGGCGTTCCGGCCCGCGAACACCCAAAGAGTTCAGCCGGTACGTTATCTGCCGGCCGGCCATCTCGGCGGTAACGGACACCCCGCGTTTATTGCTGAATTCGGTGTCCGCATCGGCAGACAGGATCGGGGGGAAAATATCTTCGTGCACGGGCGCGCCCCGGATAAAGCCGGCGTTCAGGCGGTAAAATACCCGGCTCCCTGCTTCAATGAGCACGCACAGACTCAGCGCCCCAACGACCAATCGGCCTGACCGCCTCACAATCCTTTCCTTGTTCATGACGTTCTCAATAGATCTGGTAGACAAACGGACTCTCCTGCCTACCGATGGGCAGAAAAACCAGCAGGAGGATAAAAAGAACGGCAAGGATACAAGCGAAGATAATCGATTGTTTCTTAGTCATACGCGTCTTCGGATAAACCGTCGAACAATTCGCCCGCGATCAAGGCGTGCGCGTCTGCGTTGGGGTGGGCGTCGTCCCGAGCGACCCAGAACCGGTAGGGATCGGTTTCGTTTGCGAATCCGCGCCTCGCGTCAATGCAAGCGATCCCGTTTTCGTCAAGAAAACGGCGCACGAGCCCGTACTCCTTCTCAAGCGGATGCTGCCTGAGCGCGTGCAACTCGGGAAGAAGAACGACGGCGAAACGGATACCTTGCGATTCGCATATCTTTTTTAAGCGCAAAATCGCTTCGCGCGCCCTCATCCAGCCGGGGGCATCCGGCGCATAGAGCGACCGATAATACTGCGCGTAATCCCGAAAACGGCTGAAGCGGGCGCTCCACGCCAAGCCGCGCGACCACAAGAGAGAAATAAGACGGGAATGCCCCAAAAAAGCCCGACTCGAAGGGGGCGCGGTCATCTCTGCGTCGTTTATGAAATAGCACAGGAGGACGCGGTCGGGCCGGTATACCAAGCCTTTGGTTTCGAACAACCGCACGCTCTGCTCGGCGTTATAATTACCGGTGCCGAAGTTAAGGACTTCCGTTGCCCGCGACTCACTCAACCGCCTTTCAAGGAGCTGGGCAAAAGTCCGGTCCTGCGCAACCCCCCACCCCAAGGTGAGCGAATCCCCGAGCAGGATGATCCGGTATGCCTGGCCTTTACGGAGCGGATAATTCTTGCCCCGGAAACCGTCAGCATTGATCGCCACTTCCACGCCCATAAGCCGGGCCCGGGAATTCGGCCGGTGAACGTGGCCAAGCAGCGGATCGGCGGATCGGGCCTTGAGCAACAATGCGTAACGGGTCATTTCGATATCATACACCTGCACCGCGTGCGTCAGGATCCGCGCCGCCGTTTCCGCGCAGGCAAAAAACGAAAGAAGAATGAAGAACCTGGTTATGAATTTTTTCATTGCCTTGCAGAATGCAGGCCGCCGGAACGCGGCGCTATAAAGTGAGGATAAAACGGGTACCGATGCCGTGCCGGGACTCGACCTGAATGGCTCCCTTATGCCCCTCGGTGATGATCTTGTTGATGACGTACAAACCCAGCCCGGTGCCTTTGCGGTTGGAGGTCTTGGTCGTAAAGAACGGCGTAAAGAGCTTTTTGACGAGGGGATCTTTAACCCCCATGCCGTTATCCTCCACCACCACCTCGACCTTGCCAGCCTCCAAAGACCGTGCCCCGATCACGATCCTTCCGCGGAATCCCTCTTCGGCGCGCGCCTGCTTGCGCTCGTTTATCGCGTCGTACGCGTTATCGATAAGATTGAAGAAAACCTCCTGCAGTTGCACCAGGTTGCCCCTGATCGGGGCCAGATCCTTCGGATAGTCGCGGATGAGGTCGATCTCGGAAAGCTTGACCTTATACTGCACCATATCCAGCGTCCCGTCGATGATCCGGTCCAGGCTAAGATTCTCGAGGCCTTCGCTGCCCTTGCGGGTATACTTGAGGATCCCCTTGACCACCTCGCCTCCCTGCATGACGTTGGACTGGATACGGTCAAGGGCATGGGAGACCGAGCGGATCATCTCCCGTATTTCGGGAGTGCAGCGCTGGGTATCGGTCGTCTTGATCGTGTCGATCGTATCCCCGGCGATCAGCGAAAGCGCGTAAAAACGGTTGTTGATCTGGTGCGAAAGCCCGTCGGCCATCGTGCCGATCGTCGCCATCTTCTCCGCCTGGGCGATCTGCTCCTGCATCTGCCGCGTCTCTTCGTAGAACTGCGCGTTCTCGATGGCCAGCGCCGCCTGCGTTGCCAGCACCTGGAAGACATTCAGGTCCTCCGGCGTATAGGCCTGTCCCGAGACCTTGTCTCCGAGGACGATGAAACCCAGGAGGCGGTCCTCAAGGAAGCACGGGATCACGACCGAGGCGAACAAGAGCCGCATATTCGATTCGAGCTTGCGGTAAAGCGGCGCCCGCAATTCCTGGGCCTGCCGGCCGACCTCCTCGAGGAGGATCGGCTCATGCTTCAGGAGCATCCATTCGATCAGGGAATTATCGGACTTGACCTTGGGGACCGAGAGTCTCCCCTTATCCCTGCTCACCTGAAGCACGAACTCCCCCGATTCCTTGTTGAAGAGATAGACCGCCGCATAGGAGATGCGCACGGTTTTGGTCACGATGTGGGCGATCAGGTCCAGGAGCTTGCGCAGGTTTCGGATACGCGTCATGCCGACCGAAGCCTGCTTCAAGGTATCCTGGTAATGGCGCTGTTCGCGCAGCAGATTCGCTTCCGCTCGACGCTCGAAGTAGATGTACAGGAAAGGCCCGACGGTCGCCAGCGCTGCCATAAGCCCCAGGGGTACGGTCCACCAGTACTGGCCGACGTGCTCGATAAGCCACAGCCGCGCCCACCAGGCAACCGCGAAGGGCGCTCCCAACACAAGGCTGTAGACCGCGATAAAGATCCCCGTGCGCGTGATCGCGACGGTAATATCCATGAGCCGGTAGCGGATAATGGCGTAGGCCATGATACAGATCCCCGCCGAAACAAAAATATTGCACACGGGCAAAACGGGGATATCGTACCAAAGCGGATAATTGGTTGCCCCTCCCCCGAAGCCGATAAGACAACCCAAGAGGACATATTTGACCTGATTGCGCTTAATACCAATGGACTGTTGATATCCATTGATCAGGATAAATACGGCGTATCCGATAAACGCGCAATAGACGATAAGAAGAAACGGCAGAAAAAGAACACCGGCATCGGGCCAAAACGGAAAGATCAAACGAGGCGAAACGCCTTTGACAAACATGGTCGTAAAATTCGAGAGGAAAAAAAGGAGAGAAATCCCATAACCAGCCTTAACGATACGCTGGTTCAACGGGCTACGCAACTCAAGGAGACTACTGATGAACTGCAGATATGCAACCGGCAAAAAAATCGCCCCTGCCATGAGCGCGCGGCACCAAAAAAGGGCTTCATGCTCAACCCGGGAAATCTGCCAAAAATAATAGGAGAAACTCCAGAAGGTGATAAAAAAAGTCGTGAGCCCGTAGGTGCGGTTCACCTTCCCGCGCGGGTTCTTCATAAAAACCAGCATGCCGAGCAGGAAACTGGTAATCGCGTTTACGAGAGCGCTGAGCGCAAAAAAATGAAGGAGCACACCCCCCCCTATTTCTTCATTTCGGCATAGAGTATGACATCGTCCGAAGACGCCTGGACACTGAATTCTTTTTCCGAAAATCCGGCATCGGAGAAGATACGCTCAAATTCAGGGAGAGACCGGTAGATCAAATACCACTCCGTCACCCATTCCATGAGGCCGGCGGAACTGTTGCGCTTCTTCTCGCCGAAATTGGCGATGACCATGCGGCCGCCTTTTTTGAGGAGCTTGTACAGATTGGCGATCAGGCGTGCGGCGACCCGGGCGTCGAGATAATCGAAAAGCCCCGCGGAATAGATAAGGTCATACTGCATCGGCACTTCGCGCTCAATATCCTTGTGGAGGGCAAGGCGGATCGCGTTTTTCTGGATGAGATTGACATTTTCGGCACCTTTCAGGAGCCGCTGCGCGTACGCGATCGCGTGCGGATCCAGGTCATAACAATCGAAGACCGCGCGTAAAAGCAACCCCTCCTCGTCGGTATCCAGCAACTCCCTGATCCCCCGGCACGGCCCCGAAGCCAGATCCATGATGCGCACCTCCTGGCGGGGATTCTCCCGGAGGGTCTGCAGGATCACCTTCTTGAGCTCGTCTTTGCGCGAGCGCGTCGCCCTGCAGGCGGTCATCTGAAGGTAATAGGTGTCCCAGAGCCCGTCGAAGCCGCTGGTCTTGGCCTGATTCCGATAGATGGCGTCGATGATCCAGAAATCGCCCGCGTAGCCGTACGGCTTGCGGTAGGTATGCCGGGTGCAATCCCCGAACATGAACTCGTTGCGGTAACGCTGCCGGAATACCTTCTGGAAACGGTACACCCCGGATTCATCCGCAGCGATATTCTGCAGTTCGTACGTCAGGAGCTTAACCGAAATATCCTCGACCGCCGCGTTGAAAACGTCCTGGAACCGGGAAAAATCATGCGGATGTTTCCGCAGATGCTCCTGTATCTCGGCGCTCATCGCGCGGTACGAGCGAATGATCGAGAAAAGGTTGGGCGCGCGTTTGCGGCTCATTTCAGGGCCTCTTTGATCCGGCCGACCAGCTCGGGGATGTCGAATGGCTTGAAGATATACGCCAGCGGCTGCAGCTCTTTTGCCTGGCGCGCCTGCTCTTCGTCGGCATACCCGGTGATGAAGATCGCCGGGACGCGGGGCACGTTGCGCTGCCGGAAACCCTCGTACATCTCTTTGAGCATCTCAACGCCGTTGATCCCCGGCATCCGGATGTCGGCGACGATAAGGTCGAACGGCTCCTCCTCCGCCATGATGAGAGCGTCCTGAGCGTTCTTCGCCAGAAAAACCGAAAACCCGTTCTTTTCGAGGAGTTTCTTGAGGGTGCGAACGATCAATTCTTCATCGTCGATTACCAGGATCTTCTTCGCCATCACGACCTCCCTTGCGCGCAATCAGGCCGCCGGCAGAGACAAGATGAAACGCGTGCCGACGCCGTACTGCGACTCCACCCTCACCGTTCCCTTGTGCGTCTCGGTAATGATCTTGTTGATCACGTACAACCCCAGCCCGGTCCCTTTGCGGTTAGACGTCTTGGTGGTAAAAAAAGGCGTGAAGAGCTTTTTGGCGTTCTCCTCTTTGACGCCCAGGCCATTATCCTCGATGAGCACCTCCAGACGCGCCCCCTCGACAGGCCGTGCAAAGATCAAGATCCTGCCGCGGAACCCTTCCTCCCTGAGCACCTGTTTGCGCTCGCTCATCGCGTCGTTGGCGTTATCGATGAGGTTGAAAAAAACCTCCTGCAGCTGGACGCGGTTGCCCTTGATCCGCGGGAGATCCCGGGGATAATCGCGCGCTATCTCGATATCCGAGAGCCTGACCTTGTATTGCACCATATCCAGCGTCCCGTCGATGATCTCATCGAGCCCCAATGCCTCAAGCCCTTCTTCGCCCTTGCGCGTATACTTGAGGATCCCCTTGACCACTTCTCCGCCCTGGATAACGTTGGTCTGAATACGCTCCAGGGCCCGGTTGATCGACTGGATCATCTCCTGAACGTCCGAGGAACAAAGCCGCGTATCGGTATTCTTTAAAGTGTCGATCGTATCGCCGGCGATCAGCGAGAGCGCGTAAAAACGGTTGTTGATCTGGTGCGAAAGCCCGTCGGCCATCGTGCCGATCGTCGCCATCTTCTCCGCCTGGGCGATCTGCTCCTGCATCTGCCTGGTATCAGCATAGAACTGCGCGTTCTCTATTGCCAGGGCCGCCTGCGAGGCGAGCACCTGAAAGACGCTCAGATCTTCCGGCGTGTAGATCTGACCTGAGAGCTTATCCCCGAGCACGATAAATCCGGTGAGGCGATCTTCCAGGAAGCTGGGAATGACGACCGAAGCGAAGATCCGCTCCATCTCGGAGACGAGTGTATTGCTCTGGGGACCGGCGTTGTCTTGGGCGCGGCGCTTGACTTCCTCAAAGAGCAGCGGCTCATGGGTACGGGAGAGCCAGCGGACCAGCGCGGAATCGAGGGTGATCTCGGGGGCAGGTTCCCTGCCCTTATCGCGGCAGACCTGCAGGTGGAAAAGCTGCGTCTCCTTATCGAAAAGATAAATGGAGGCGTAGGAGATCCTGACGGTCTTGGTGACGATGTGGGTGATCAGGTCCAGCAGCCGGCGCATATCTCGGATGCGTGTCATGCCGACCGAAGCCTGCTTGAGGGTTTCCTGGTAACGGCGCTGGTCGCGCAGCAACCGCGCTTCCGCTTTACGCTCGAGGAAAATATAAATAAAGGGCCCGACGGTCGCAAGGGCTGCCATGAGCACTAAAGGAAGCATAAGCCAGTGTTCTGCGAGCAACTGTATAAGCTTCTGCCTTCCCCACCCCGCTACTGCAAAGGGGATACCCAAGATAACGGTATAAAGTCCGACAAAAATACCTGTCCGAGTGAACGCGACAGAAATATCCATAAGACGATACCTTAAAATCGCGTATGCCGTGACAAAACTGAAAATACCCACCATGAGATTATCGATCGGAGGCGAAGCGATGCTGAGGACAAGGGAAAGATACATTCCCGCAGCTATGAAAATTATTACAAGAGAAACAAACATATACTTGAGCTGCTCGCGCTTAAAGGCAGATTGAACTGTTTTGAGCGCTTCCCAAAAGAGGAAAAAGGGCAGAATCCCACAAAAGGCAAAATAAACCAAATAGACATACCAAAGAGGTCCGGCAACGGCGATGTACCTGAAGGGAAATTTTTTTTGGACATCCAAAATAAAAACGTCCCTCAATGGCGACCAATTGAAAAATAAAAAGACCAAGGAGATGCAATAGAGAACGGGAACAAACCGCCTCTTGCGCAATCCCGAAACAACCAGACTGAAATGAAGAAAGATGGTCGGTGCAAAAGCAGCCCCTGTATAGAGAAACTGATCGATGCGGATACGGTTGGCCTCGGAGGCAATTGAACTCTCCATAAAACAACCGAACACCCATACAAAGATGCTGATGCTCAATAACGCGAATAAGCGAGCCCCCGGGTTTTTTCTATTTTTCAAAAAAACAAGCGCTCCCAGGAGAAGCGATGAGGTTGAACCAATAAAAGCTGTGATTGCGTAGATATTCATTTGTCTCGAAACTTTCTGCCAGTTACCTCATAGCTGCGTAAGATGATATCGCCTCTTCAACGATCTCATCGATAAGCTCCTTCACGGGCACTATCTGTTTGATACGCCAAGCATTTGCCCCGCTCATAGCAAAACCATTCTCCAAGTCTCCTCTATAGGCGCTCACCAAGGCAGCGGCGATACAATAATTAGCGGTATAGGGATCGCACGTTTTAAGGCAACGGTATGGACAATTGAAATTCATCCGCTCGCCGGATTGGATGCGTTCAACAAATTTGTTCTTGATAACTCGGGCGGGCATGCCAGCGGGGCTGAGGATTATCACGATATCCTGCTCACCGCAATTCAAATATGCCCGTTTATATGCTTCCGCCGCATCGCATTCCTGTGTACAGACAAACCGCGTCGCCATCTGTACCCCGCTTGCCCCTCGTTTAAGCAAACGGGCAACATCTTTTCCCGTGAACACACCTCCTCCTGCAATGATGGGGATATGTCGATCTGCTTCTTTTTCGTAGGTCCGCACCACAACAAGCACTTCATCTAATAGCTTTTCAAGATCGGGAAATTCATCTGACACAAGCTCGGTGAATTTAAAACCAAGGTGACCTCCTGCAAGAGGACCTTCAAGAATCAGTGCATCGGGCAAACGTTTATATCTGCGAAGCCAAGTTTTGCATATTAGATCGGCCGCCCTATCAGAAGAAATAATAGGTGCGAGCTTAGTTGTTTGATTTGAAGCTAAAGCGGGCAAATGCAACGGCAATCCTGCTCCCGAAGCAATAACCGCGACATTTTCTTCAAACGCCACTTTCGCCAAATCATCAAAATTCGTCAAGGCAAACATGATATTGACTCCAAAAGGATGGGCAGTACGGCTTTTTACATCCAGAATCATCTGGCGGAACGCTTCCCTTGAACGCTCCTCATAGGAAAGATGGCCAAGACCTTCTTCTCCCAGGCCGACACTTGCAAGCACCCCCAATGCCCCTGTCTTGGAAACCGCAGAAACCAGAGAGACCGCAGAAACCCGCACCCCCATCCCCCCCTGAATGATTGGAGGGTTGATTTTAAGATCGCCTATGACCAAGTCCGGAAGTTTCTTAGGCATGGACTAGCCTCCCTCAACCCCTTCTTTTTTGATACTCCGCATAATAGCAGTCATCATCGCCTTCAAATCGAAAGGTTTTTCAATATAAGCTGCAGCCTCCAGATCAAGGGCCCGACGGAATATTTCTTCTTTGGCGAACCCAGTAATAAAAATTTCCGGAATGGGCCTGAACCTTTTTTTCTCGCATAACAGCCGGATGCTTGCAACCGTTTCTACGCCATCCATGCCTGGCATTTTAAGATCGGAAACAATAAGATCGAAACTTTCCTTCTCAACATAAATGAGCGCTTCTTCACCGGACGAAGCAAGGGTTACACGAAAACCCTCCTTGGTCAGCAATTTCTTAAGCGTTTTCCCGATAAGCCTATCGTCATCAATGACCAGAATATGCCCCTGCATCGCCGTCCCCTTAATCAGTTGACCTGCAAACCCCCTGCAAATGGGATGTCTTCTGCCAGAAATAGTTCATTTCTCCAAACGGCCCCCCGCTCATACTGGTCCCTCCGTGCGTGGAAATATACGGAGAAAAGCCGACGTGTCTGGAATTGATTCTTAGAATCCCGCAGTTATCGAGCTCCTTACTGAACTTTCTCAAGTAACGGGGAGAACGGACCCAAAGCGAAGCGCGCAAACCAAAGCGATGAAAATTGACTAACCGTATCATCTTTGCGAAAATCTCATCGTCATTTCCCGACACTATTACAAGCGGCAATAGGGGAAAAAATATCTCCTCGTTGACGCACCGCAATTCTTGAAGAGGGACCGCTCTATCATCAATCTCCAGAATGGTCGGTCTCACATACATGCCATTCTTATCTTCTTCATCCCTATGATTCACCCTTTTGCCCCCGCAGACCATTTTCGCACCCTTCCCTACGGCATCAACCAGGAACTCAAAATAATCGGGAATTTTGGCAACCGGGCTTAAACACGTATCCGGGTCTGTCGGGAGGGCAACCTTCAGCGCAAGAGTTTTTGCGCGCATAAGTTCCCGAAAGGCCGAAAAAACCTTTTCATGCACTACGCCGAGCTTCGGCACCATACAAATTTGAGTCGAACCAAGAAAACAATCCAGGAGAGAATCGGTGGCTTTCTGTATATCGGCGTCACTCCAAACAAGACAAACATCGTTCCCTGACATCTCAAGGATTGGCTTTTTCCCCTCCCGAAAGACCCTTGTCCCCAAATCCATGCCTTTTGCCGTGTCCCCAAAGAAAATAAAATCCCTGACCCGCGGATCTTCGATCCACTCATCAAATATCTTTTTTGAATTCCCTATCACCACATTCGCCACACCCGGCGGCATGCCATGACGAAGAAGGACTTCATGGATAACCTCTTGCCATAGAAACAAACTCGAGATCGGATCCCGAAGCGGAGGCTTAATAATAAGGGTATTGCCCGTCATAAGGGCAAGGGTCGCGTTGAAAGAATTACTTGCCGCCGCGTTCCCAGGTGGACTCATACAGACAATTCCGTCGGGCCTGCGCGTCCAATACAAAATATCCCCTTTCGACCTTCCGATTTCCCGTTGAATCTGGGAAAAATAAAAGTTAATTGTTTCCGGACTGGCCCCGGTCACCATCCCTTCAAACTCCCATTCCGCAAGCTTTAAGGGATGTCCCTCAATAACCAGCAGATCCAAAAGCTCTTCTTTTTTTTCCAAGAGGAGTGCATGAATATCCAACAACAATTTTTTTCTCGATTTCAGAGAAGTCTGCTTGAACTCCTGAAAAGCACGCGCCGCGGACTCTATCGCCTGTCTGTTCGTATCTTCCGATGCCACACAAAATTTTGCGAATATATTCTTCACCACCAACGGATCGTCTTCCTTCAGTGCCCCCATCTTAAGTGCTGTCGTCACTTGAAAAACCTCTTTGAAATTTTCGATTTTTCTATTCATGTACGGGAAGTAGTCGTACCGTCCCGTATCGAGTTTTTCTCCGTTAATCAAAAGAGGAAAAAGCTTCATTCCCTTACCTCTCCAGTTGTTCTTTCACAATCCGGATAAACTGATCATTATCAAACGGCTTCGAGAGGTAATCCGCGACCTCCAGGTCCATCGCCTTCTCGTACTTGTCGATATCGGCGAAACCGGTGATCATCACCTCGGGGACCTGCTTCTTGCCTGCCTTCTCCCGCTGCTGGCGCAGCGCCTTGATCGTCTCGATGCCGTCCATATCCGGCATGCGCACGTCGCTGATAATCAGGTCGAAATCCCGTGCCGCGGCGGCGGCGATCGCCTCGGGACCGCTGCGCGCGACTACCGCCTCATACCCGAGCTTGCAGAGCATTTTCAGCAGGGTCTTGGTAATGAGCTCTTCGTCGTCGACAATAAGGATGCTTTTAGGCATGAGGGACTCCTTTCGCGGCTTTCCTGGTCACGGTTACGTAATACATATAGCCGAATTCGTCGGTATCGATGGCTGCTGCCGCCGCGGGGATACCGTTCTTCTGCAACAGCTGCACAATCTCCTCCCTGCCGCGCAGCTGTATCTGCCAGTCGCAAAACCAGTCGGGAGCCAGCGGCGGAAAGGTTTTCGCCTGGTTCTGCTGCGTAAAGATAAGCAACCCGCCCTCGCGCAGCAACCCGTAGAGTACCTCAAGGAGCCGTCCCGCCAGGCGCCGGGGAAGGTAATCGATGATGTCCGCGCAGAAGATCAGATCGTGCCTTCCGTACGAATCGAAGGGGAACGTGTCACCCGCGATATCCTTTATATCCTTGCGGAAGAACTTCAGCTGCACGTTCGTATATTCGGGCTCCCGCAGGCAATCCTGAGAATAGCGCAGCGCGGCCTCATCCTGATCGAGGCAGGTGAAGGTTACGGACTTATCCTTGGGCAGCTGAGCCATAAGCATGCGCAGCTCCCGGCTGGGGCCGCAGGAGATATTGACGACGTCGACGGCCGAGGCGTCAAAACTCTTAATCGCCCACAACAGGCGTTCGCATAAGGCGCTGCAGCGCATGCGCAGCGCCACGGCAAACGGGGTCTTGAGGAAATAGCGGTCGAAATATTCCCCCGAGCGTTCGGAAATTGGCTTGTTATCGTAAAGGTATTCCAACATCTGGTAATCGCCGGGGAAACCGCGCGGCTTCTGGAAGGCGTATTTCATGATCCGGCTTTTGAAAACCCACGGGCCCATGAGCAGGCGGAACGAATCCTTGACCGCGCGGATAAGCGTCTGGTCCAGGAGAAGCTCCTGCAGACAATACCCTTTCAGGAGCATCTGGGTGCAGAGCCGCTCGAGCCGCTTGTCGATCTCATCGGAATACTCTCCTTCGCGGTATTTCTGATTGAATAGCCGCACGCACTCGGCCATAAAGGAAAGCACATCCTGAAGGAAGAAATCGGCAACATGCATCTTCTCCTCTTTCGCGGCAGCACGCTCCAACAGCGGCGCTATCTGGACGCTGATGAGCTCGCGTCGCAGGCGCGCGCGCGCCGCCTCATCCAGGCCCACGAATTCCATCCCGTAAAAGGCCCCGCCTTCCTCAAGATCCCTGCGCCAGACGAGCTTCGCCTCGGACTCCAGATCAAAGTTGCCTCCGGGAAAATGCAGCCGCAGCGTCACCACGGGCGCCAGGGCAGGTTCGCCTGAACGCATGCACAGCCCCCCCTCGCTGAGGTCGACGCTCTGCGCGATGCCCGTGCCTTTGAGGGTCAGGTCAAAAACAGCCTGCACGCGGGGGAGATCCCGTTTCTCCTCGAAAGACAGCAGGCCCTGCGCAGGCGCCGGAGAGGACGGTTTCGTTTTCTTACGCATGGGTTCTGCGCTCCCTCCTCGTGCCGGATGCCTGCGCCAGGGGGATACGCACCGTGAAACACGCCCCCCTGCCCGGCGCCGAATCGACGAGGATCGAACCTTTATGTTTTTCGACGATCGACTGGCAGATCGACAAACCCAACCCCAACCCCTTGCCGACGTCCTTGGTCGTAAAGAAGGGATCGAATATTTTGGCGAGCGTCGCCGCAGACATCCCCACCCCGTCGTCCCGCACCCGCAGGAAGGCGTTCCCGCCGCCTGTTTCAAGTGAGATGTCGATCCGGCCCGGCTTTTTCCCCAGGACTATCGCGTCGCGCGCGTTCAGCAGCAAATTCGTCAGCACCTGCTCGAATTCATTGGCGCTGCCCAGGATCATGACCGGGGCCGCGGAAAGCGCCGCATCGACCGCAATGGTATCCTGGCTCAGCTGATACTGCAGGAACGCAACCGTGTTGCGCACGCACACAACGGCGTCGAACTCGGCCGCTGCGGCCGCCTCCAGCGGCTTTTTGGCGTAAACCATGAGTTTCTGCACGATGGTACGGCAGCGCTTCGTCGCCTCTTCCATCAACTCCAGGGATTCTTTCGTGTCCGCATCAAAGGCCGCGGGGTCCGCCAGGAGCATCTGCACGTTCGTCAGTATCGCCGTCAACGGATTATTGATCTCATGGGCCACCCCTCCGGCGAGCGTGCCGACGCTGGCCAGTTTCTCCGCTTGGATGAGCTGCTTCTGCACGTCCATCAGTTCGGCCGTGCGCTGCCTGACCTGTTCTTCGATGTTCTCATAGAGGAGCGCATTCTCGATAGCAAGCGCCGCCTGGCTTGCCAGGACCGCGTAAATGTTCAAATCGTCGGCCAGGTACGGTTTCTGCGAACGTTTGTCGCCGACCAGGATGATACCGGAGAGCCGCTCGCTGATGAAAATCGGGATGAGGGCAGCGGCCTTGAGGCTTTGCATCTCCCGCTCGACGCAGCGCGCCTCTTCTACCTGCGGCGCACCAGGCTCTTCCTGGGTCCGGGTGCGCATCTCCTCATAGAGAAGCGCGGCCTTTTCCCGCGCAAGCCAAGAGACGCAACGCGCATCAGCCCCGATCATCCGGGATTCGGCGCCGGATATGTCGCGCCCTGCCTTAAGAACAAAAACTTTTGAATCCCCTTCAACCAGGTAGACCGCGACGCGCGGTATAAAACCGTCCTGCGATACAATGGAGACGATCAGCTCAAAGAGTTCGGCAGGTTTGCGGATGCGCGCCAGGCCCAAAGACGTCTGCCGCAGGATGTCCTGGTAACGCAACTGTTCGCGCAAAAAAAGCGATTCCGCACGGCTTTGCAAGTAAATATACAGGTACGGACCGGCGGTCGCCAGGAGCCCCAGGAGCAAGAGCGGCCCCCACCACCAGTTTTCCCCCAGCAATGCCACCAGCATGCCGCGGCCATAGCCAACCAAAAGGAACGGCATCGCCAGGATCGGCGCGTAAACCCCGGCGAAGATACCGGTGCGCGTGATGACCGCGCGGATATCCATAAGACGGTACCTGATGATCGCATAGGCAAGCAGAACGATATGCGCCATCACCAGGATCGTCCCGGCCGGCGGCACGCTGATGCCGTACCAGGGCAGGTAATTCGTCCCGCCTCCCAGGAAACCGAAGATCGAGGACAACAGCACGTAGCGCAGCTGGTTACGCCGGGAACCGACCGAGGAACGCATCTGGACGAAAAGGTGCCAGGCGGCGAAGAAGGTGAACCCGAACCAATACACCAGATACACATGATACAGTATCCCCGGGACCGCCCAGTACTTGAAGATACCCTGCGGCACCATATCGCTGATAAAAAAACGGGTCGGCACCGACAGGAAAAACGGCGCCGCGGCCAGGAAACTCATCCTGATAACGGCTCGGAAGCGCCCCTCTTTACCCAGGAGCGCAAAGATAAACCAGACATAGCTGGGCACGACCAGGATCGCGCCATAGTGCAGGACCCGGAACGCCACCAGCGCCTGCAGCTTCGAAGCGGGCAGCGGCCAGAAATAATATGCCACCCCCCAGATCACCAGGCTCAAGCTCAAAAGCCCGTACGCCCGGTTGACCGAATGCCTGGCGTTTTTAAAATAGACAAAGCAGCCGAAGACGAACGCCGAGATGCCGGTCAGCAGTCCGCTCCATGCGAGGAAAACAAGTATCACGTCAGCTTTCATGTGCACGCAAACATTGTTTTAAAAACCGGCCGTCTTCTTTTGATACCGGGCATATCCTCTGCCGAATATCCTGTTCAGCTCCGCCTCTTCGAGAAACGCCCGCACGATCAAGAGCGGAACGTACAGGACAAAAACGAAGATCAGCGTGTAATACGCATTGAAGACCGCCGGGATGGACGCGGCCTCGGCGATCGCTCCCAAATAGATCGGATGGCGCAGGAAACGGTACGGTCCGGACTGCACGATGCGCTTGGGGGTAAGGCGCCGTTTGACCCTTCCCAATACCAGGGTATTCCAGGACCCGCCGAGAGAGCGTATCGCCCACAGACGCAAGAGCAACGCCGCGGCAAACGCCCCAGCGCCCGTGACGGAAAGCCCCCACGAGAGCCGTTTCGGCAAAAGGATGCTTTCGATGACCGTACCGAACATTATGATGAGGTAATAGTACGAAAGGAGCTTGAAAAGCCAGTCGTAGTCCGAGCGTTTATCGAAAAGGTTCTGTTTGCTGGCCAGAAAGGTCTCCCAAAAACGCTCTAAAGCCGCGGAGATAATGAAAACCGCCAGGAAGGGGTTAAGCTTCTGGGCGTTGATAAAGACGAAGACGAACCAGCCGAGCGTGCAGAGAACGAAAAAGATCCTCATGTGATCTTCCTCCCGAAACTGGTGAAAGCGGGCTTGAAACCGTGTTTGTGCGCCAGCGCGCAGATCTCCTTGACCTTCTCCGGGGAAGGTTCAAAACCGAACGAAAAATCGCCCTCCCTGCCTTCCAGCGCCAAGACGATCGTCTCGGCCATACAGGCATAGATCTGTCCCGGCGCCAACCCGGTCTCCATTTTCAGACGGAAGGGAAACGGCGGCTCGATCGCCGCTCCGTCCAGGACCAGCAGGTCGGGCCGTCCCTGCGCCATCTCCTGAGTAATATTGCGCGGAGTGGGAATATCGCAGATGATCGCCCCCTGTTTCAGGCGCTCGACAACGACACGGGGAGAGACTTCGATCGCGGTCGTGGTAAAGACGGCGATGTCCGCCCCTTCCAGCGCCGCATCGGCATCCGTGCCGTACGAAATCGGTTTTGCCCTGGCGCCGGCGGATGAGCGGCACAGCGCCGTAAGCCGCTCCTGGTTGCGGGCGACCAGCGCCAGCTGCGCCGCCTGGTCTTTGAAAGTATGGACGACGATCTTGCCGATCGCGTTCGTCGCGCCGATGACGGCAATGCGCGCCAGCGAGATATCCAACCGGCGCAACACAGAAGCGCGCAGTATCGTCTCGACGCAGGCGCACCCGGCGAAGGTCGTGCCGTTGGTGATGGGCGGCTCAACCGCAGCGGCGATGCGACTCCCCCCTTCGCCGACGGTACCGGCCAGCGCCCCCAATCCGATGATGCTTGCCTGCTTCCGCTGCGCCCGGCGTACCGCGGCGAGAACTTTGCGGATCACGAAATCCTCGGGAAGAGAGAGGATCTGTTTGGCCAAAAGAGGGCAGACGATGAAGAAGCCCTCAACCTCCTCTCCCGTGGCCGAACGTATTCCCCGGACCGAATCGATCGGGAACGCAGGGAGGAAACGCAAGACCCCTTCAATAACGGCGTCGGAAGCGAGACGGGCAGGCGGGAAAAAAGTGCGCACATGCGCGTGGGTTATCGGATGTACGACGAAACCGAATCGTTTCATAGGTTATTGCCTTTGTGAAAAGTCATGGTGCTCGCGAGACTGCCGAAGGCGCTCCAGACACTCCTGGCTGACCGGCGTTTCCCCCCAGTAAAAACCGCCGAACCGGAACCCGTGCTTTGCCCCCATCGCCTGCATTTCGGTCAGGCGCTCCAGCGTAATATTACCCCTGCCGAAACTGTACCGCTCAAACCGCTTCTCGAGCGCCAAAATAATCGCCTCGGCAAAACAGGCATAGGTGAGTTGCTCGCCGCTGAGGCCGATCTCGATCGGCAACGCCAGAGGCGAAGGCAGCCGCGTCAGACCGCCGAAATAACAGAGGATATCCTGGCGCGCTCCCGGGACATAATTGACGTTCTTGGGGTAACCGACGTCGCAGACGATCGCGCCGGGTTTGAACCACTGCACGTCGAGTATCGAGGTGCTGACGCTGGCGGCGGCAATGACGATATCCGCCTCGCGCACCGCCGCCTTGTTATCGAGGCTTGCCGTCACCGGACGCCGGGAGCCGTGCTCCAATTCCGTTTTGAGGGAATGCAGCCGGTGCTTGTTGCGCCCGGTCACCGTCAAATGCTTCACGCGGCCGCAGAGCGCCCTGCAGCAGGCAGTGCCGATGTCACCCGAGCCGCCGACGACCGTGACCGTCGATTCCTGCAGAGGCAACCCCGTGCAGCGCGCCGCCTCGGCGACGCTCTCGACGACCATGGCGGCGGTGAAGGTATTGCCGGAGGTTACCGGCACGTCCACCTCCTGGGCGACCTCCCTGCCGACCCGGTCGGCGACGATCGAGGCAAATCCCCCGAGAGAAACCACCCCGACCCCGGCCTTTTCCGCAACCTTGCAGGCCTTGACCACTTTGGAGAAAACCCCCCAGATATCGTTCTCGATCATGTCGGGAATGAAGGTCGCCACCACGAAGAGGCCGTCGACCGAATCCCCGGTCAGCGAGCGGAACTCTTTTATGTCCGACACCTTGAAGGAGGGGCTAACATGAAAGAGCTTGCTGAGGAATTCGCGTGAAGGCAGCTTATACCCCGGATTCATCCGCTGCAGGCTGCGCTCAAGGTGATAGTAGTTGTAGAGATGGCCGACGATGCCGAAGCCGGCGAGCTTATCGGTCTCTCCCCTGCGGTAACGCTCGTAGCGCGTGGAGACGATACGCCGCTCGATGCCCTCCAGGATCGCCTCGAAATTCGAGGCGATCGCCTTGCGCAGGTACGTGGCGGCGAAATCGCCTACGACCGGGAGGGAAAGCCCCAGGGAGACGTTCACGCTTACCTGCGTGCCTTCGGGATGCTCGGCCAGATGCCAGGCGCCGCGGAAATGGTCCAAATCCCCTTCGACCGCCTCGAAGGAGATCATATTCTGGGAGAGGGAAAGGGTGTCCTCTTCGACCCATTGGATCGGCACCCCCTCGACCTGCACCTTCCAGCGGGTCTTGAGATGGTTATGGTCGCGGGAGATGACCGCGGCGTCCTTGATGCAGGGAACGAACTTCGGGAAATCCTGGACCCGGGTCAGCATCCTGCGCACGCGCCACATCTGCGCGTGCAGCACCTTGGAAAGCGAGATCTCAAACGTCTTTTCCTGCTCCATCGAGAAGCTCCTGTATCGCCGTGCGGACCCTGAAAATCCCCTCCTGAAGGAGGACATCCTCCAAGACTTCTTCGAACTCCTTGAGCAGATACACCGGTTTGCCGATGCGCACCCGGATCGGCCTCAGGCGGATCGCGCGCCGGTGCAGCGGCAGGGCTTCATAGGCCCCCAGAATAGCGCAGGGCACGATCGGCCTGCCGGTCTTATACGCCAGGAGCGCCACCCCCCTGCGGAACTCGCGCAGAGAACCGTCGGGCGAGACCCCCCCTTCGGGAAAAAGGCCGAGGTTCTTATTCTCCAGGATAAGCCGCTGCGCCAGCTTCGAGGAGCTGCCGACGGGAAACGCCTCGACCAGCCTCAGGAACAGGCGCAGCCATTTCACCCGGAAGAGAAAACGCATCGCGATGCAATGGATCTTATGCGGCACCGCAGCCATGATCAAACCGGCATCCAGGTAGCTGGTGTGGTTGGCGACAATGATGAAATTCGTTTTTTTCGGCACGTTCTCCAGCCCTTCGACCTTCAGGCGGAAGAGCACGGCGCTCAAAAAAACGAAAGCCCCTCGAAAAAGCCAGTACCACATTCCCTACGTATGCCCTGCCTTTCGTTCTCCGGCATCCTTAAGGCCGTGATGGGCCCGCTCATACTGCAGTTTCTCCTGGATCCATTCCTCAATGGAGCGCTTATGGAATCGCCAGTCGGTCCCGATCTTAAACGCAGGGATCTTGCCGGCCCGTGCGTACTTGTTGACGGTGAGCGGATGGATATTGAGATACTCCGCAACTTCTTTGGTAGTCATGATCTCTTTGGTCTTGGTCATACGCACCTCATCTTTAACGGTAAAAGGGCAAAGTCAAAAAAAAGCACGCGCAAGGGCGTGCTTTGGGCAATCAAAAGCCTCAGATCAGATGTTTTGAGTGAGTGATAGAAAATCAGAAGGTTCATCCTTTGGCTAATTTAGACTAATCATAAATATACTACAAAAGCCAAAGACTGTCAAAGCATATTCTCAAGCGCAAAAAAAACCCCGGGTAGAGCTACCCGGGGTTCAAAAAAAATGGACCGCTTACTCTTCGATAACCGCTATCACCTCACCGACACTCACCTCATCGCCGTCGCGGAACTTTATCTCGACGAGCTTGCCGCTTGCCGGCGCCGGAAGATTGAACGTCGCCTTGTCGGTTACCAATTCCACCAGGTCCTCTTTTTCCGCGACCGTATCGCCTTCCTGAAAATACCAGTATGATACCGTTGCCTTTTCGATGTGCTCTCCCAACTCCGGGACTATAACCTGCGTCATGTACTCGTAAGCCTCCTGTAGGATGCTGCTCCCGTTCTGAACCTCAGTGCGCCTGGCTGCGGCAGGATATCGGGAACACCTCTTCAAAGGCACGCACGATCAGTTCTTTGATTACTGTAAATGAAATATCGTCTTTTGTCAACTCTTCTAATGCGGCCATTTCGATGTCGAATCCGCACGGCTTGATCATCCGGAATCCCGTCAATTCGCTCGAATGGACCACAAGACTGGCGCCGTGAAAGGTCACCCAATCGCGAACGGCAATGCCGATTGAGACGATTTTGCGCCCGCCGACCCAAACCCCGGTAAACCCCTCCCTGCGGCTGCCGTCGATGTTGTACGAAGAGAGCAGCCTGATGAAAATCTCTTCGAGCTGACGCAGGTACCAGTGCAGGTCGCAGCGGAAAGAGCGAAGGTTAAAAACTGGATAGACCGTCTGTTGGCCGGGACCGTGATAGGTAACGCTGCCGCCCCGCTGCGTCCGGTAAAGATCGACCTGCAGAGACGACAGGTCATCGATAGGAACCTTAAACGCCTCCGCGCAGAGACTCCTGCCCGTCGTGATCACCGGCTCATGGCGCACGAGAATGAGCGCCGCAGGGTGCCGCCCGGCGCGCACTGCCTCAACCAAACGCAGCTGGAGTTTCTGCGTGTCCGCGTAATCGGAAGAACCCAGGTCAAAAAGCGCGCATTCAACCAAGCGATTCATGGATCGCCTCATGCAGGCTCGGATGGGCGAAGATGCAACGCCGCACCTCCTGCGCCGTGAGCCCCGCGGAGACCGCCAGGGAAACGATGCCGATAAGCTCAACCGCAGCCGGGCCGACGATCACCCCTCCCCGCAACCTTCCCGAACCCTTCTCAAGCGTGAGCCTGACGAACCCGTCCGTCTCATTGAGTATTCGGGCGGCGCCGTTGGCAGCCAGATCGAACCGCAGGACCTGTGGCTCAATCCCGAGCGCCTCAAGATCCGCCCCGCAGAGTCCCACCGAAGCGATCTCAGGATAGGTGTATACACATGACGGCACGTCCTGCGCCGAAGACTTTTGCATCTCCTGCGGGCTGAGCATATTGCCCAGCGCCAGGCGCGCCTCATAGGCGGCGAAATGCGCAAGCATGAGCGAACCGGTGCAGTCGCCGGCCGCAAAAACCGTATCCGACCCGGCGCGCAGGAATTCATCGACGAGAATACGGCTTTGCTGAACCGCGCACCCGGCGCTCTCGATGCCGGGGATCTCATAGACCGCGCGCCTGCCGATACAGACCAAAACCTTCTCAAACTGATCCGCACCGGCCGCTGCCGCATCCGTGTTGGTCTTGACGGCGATACCGCGCTTGCGGAAAGACGATTGGAGTTTGCGCGCTGCCTCTTCATCAAGGCCGGGCAGAAGCCGCGGCATCATCTCGACGATGGTGACCGCAACCCCGAAGGAAGAAAAGAGACTGGCGAATTCGCAGCCGATAACCCCTCCCCCGACGATAAGGAGCGAACGGGGCAGCGCCGCCGACGCCAGGAGCTCATCGCTGGAAACGACGCGCGCTCCGTCAAACGGCAGCGCCTTAAGCGGCGCCGGGCGGGAACCGCTGGCCAACAAGAGGAATTTCGCGCGGACCTCGCTGCTCCCCGCAAGGACGCAGTCCTTTCCCAGAATACGCGCTTCTGACTGAATGCAATCGACGCCGTTAAGGGCCGTCTGAAGGCCGACGCGCAAATGGGAAACGACCTGATCCTTGCGCGCACAGACCGCCTGCCAGGAGAAACGGGCATTGTCTGACTCGATACCAAAGGTCCCGGCTTTTTGAAGGAGAGAATATGTTTTTGCGGATTGAAGAAGCGCCTTGGTGGGGATACAGCCGCGGTTCAGGCACGTCCCGCCGATCAGGTCGCGTTCGATAAGGCAGACGCGCAGGCCGGCATCGCGCGCGGCACGCGCCGCCGAAATCCCCGCCCAACCGGCGCCGATAATGGCGAGATCGTAATCGGGCATTACACGCGGGCTATACTCTGGTACTGTTTCTGAAGCATCGACGCACTGGCGCGCAGGGCCTGAAGTTCAGGCGGCCTCAACGCCAATTCCCTGACCTGCTCTATTCCGGCGGCGCCGATACGACAGGGCACGCCGATACAGACGTCTTTGATCCCGTACTCTCCCCCAAGGAGCGCCGAGACCCCGACGGCTTTCTTCTCATCCGTAACCACCGCGCGCACCAGTTCCAGGATCGCCGCAGACGGCGCGTAATAAGCGCTGCCGCTTCCCAAAAGCGTGACGATCTCAAGACCCCTGTTGACCGTCTTTTTTACGAGCGCTTCAGCCTTATCCGCAGCCAGAAGCTTTTCAAGGCTCTCCCCTTTGAGGGTCGTATGGCCCACTAGAGGCAGCATCCCCTCTCCATGCGTGCCGATCACCTGCGGCGCCACATCCAGCACCGAGACATCCAAAGATTCGGCGATCTGCTGCGCGAACCGCGCGGCATCGAGGCTGATACCCATCCCCATCACGCGCCGGCCAAAACCCGTTACCTCAACGGCCAGGCGGGTCATCAAATCCAAAGGGTTCGTGACCATGATCAGGACCGCCCCCGGCGCTTTTTCCCTGATCGCCGAGCAAACGCCGGTAACGATCGCGGCGTTTTTCAAAAGCAGGTCTTCGCGGGTCATTCCCGGCTTACGGGTGAGCCCGGCGGTCATGACCACAACCGAGGAATTATCCAGCGCGGCGATATCGTCGCTTGCCTGCAGCCGGTACTGCAGCTTCAGGAGAGAGCGCGCATCCAGGAGATCGGCGACTTTTCCCGCGGAGAGGCCTTTTTGGATGTCGATGAGCACGACCTCCCCGAGGCCTTCCTGCGCGATGCGCAGGGCAGTGGTCCCCCCCACGTTCCCGGCGCCGATGATCGAAATTTTCATTTTTTATGCTTTGGCGCTACGATTTCTCTATGGTTGCTCTGTGTCCTGCGTCTTGCATGCTACAGCTTCGCAATAACCGCCTCCGCCATCTCCTTGGTTCCCACCGCGGTCGGGTCGTTGCGGTCAGCCTTCAGGTCGTAGGTGACGCGCGTGCCCTCGGCGATGACCGCGCGCACCGCCTTCTCCAGCCGCCGCGCGGCCTTCTCCTCTTTGAGATACTCCAACATCAACACCGCCGAGAGGATCATTGCGGTAGGGTTAACCTTGTTCATCCCCGCGTATTTCGGAGCGGAACCGTGCACCGCCTCAAAGACCGCAGCGTCCTCCCCGATATTGGCTCCCGGGGCAACCCCCAGGCCGCCGACCAGCCCCGCGCACAGATCAGAGAGGATGTCCCCGTAGAGGTTGGGAAGGACCAGGACGTCGTAGCTGTGCGGTCGCTGCACCAGCTGCATCGCCATGTTATCAACCAGCGATTCCTCGAAAGCAACACGGTCGGTATACTCGGCCGCTACCTCCCGGGCGACTTTCAGGAAAAGCCCGTCGGTAAACTTCATGATGTTGGCCTTGGTGACCGCCGTCACTTTTTTACGGCCGTGCCTGAGGGCGTATTCGAAGGCAAAACGCACGATGCGCTCGGTCGCGAAGCGCGATATCGGCTTGATCGAAATTCCCGAATCATCGCGGATCGCCTTGCCCGACTGGGCGCTTATCTCTTCGATCAGTTGGCGTGTCGCGGGCCTGCCTTCCTCGAATTCTATCCCCGCATAGAGGTCTTCGCTGTTCTCGCGCACGATCACCAGGTCGATATCCCGGTACGGGCTTTTGACCCCGGCGCAGGAACGCGCGGGACGCACGCAGGCATACAGATCGAGCGCGTGGCGGATAGCGACGTTGACCGAGCGGAAACCCGTGCCGATCGGAGTGGTGATCGGCCCTTTGAGCGCGACCTTGTTCTTGCGGACCGACTCGATCACGTTGGCGGGCAAAACCTCACCCGTGCGCTCATAGGCGGTTGAGCCGGCATGTACCTCTTCCCATTTCACGCGCACGCCGGTCGCTTCGACACAACGCTTTGCCGCTTCAGCCACTTCCGGCCCTATCCCGTCGCCCGGTATCAAGGTGATGGTGTGAGTCATGATCTTTCGGTGTCCTGTCAGTTCAATAGTTTTTGAGTTTCGAATTCGCAGAAAACCCCTTGCCGCTGGTGCCTGGTGAAAGGATAGCCGCCGCCCGCCGGCAGCCGGCTAAACCTTCAACGCCCCGTGCTTCTTGAGATAATTGAGCAGGCCGTTTTCGCGCAGAAGCTCCTGCATGAAGGGAGGCAACGGTTTGATCTCCTGGCGGCTGTCCTTGGCCTTGTTGATGAGCGTGCCGGCATCCAGGTCGCAGACAAGAGAATCTCCCTCTGCTATCCCTGAGGTATCGGCCTCGATGAGGGGCAAACCGATGTTGAAGGCGTTGCGGTAGAAGATGCGGGCGAAAGACTGCGCGGCGACGGCAATGATCCCCGCTTCTTTGATGACGAGAGGCGCCTGCTCGCGGGAAGAACCCATCCCGAAATTTTTCCCGGCGACCAGGATGCTCTTGCCGGCAATGATCTTTTTGGGGAATTCCGGATCGATATCCTCCATGATGTGCTTGGCGAGCTCCTTCATGTCGGTAATCGAAAACTTATACCGGCCGGAAATGATGAAATCGGTATTTATATTATCGCCTAACCTCAGCGATACGCCTTCCAGACGCATTGCCATATATTAGAGCTGTTTGAATTCCTCGGGGTTCTTGACCTTGGACATCGCCACGTCAAGGGTGATCTGCCCGGTCTGATAGAGCGCCTTCAGGGATTTATCCATAGTGTGCATTCCGTACTGAGATCCGGTCTGCATGAGCGTGGGGATCTGCTCGATCTCCTGCTCGCGGATGAGATTGCGGATGCCGGGAGTGCCGATCATGATCTCGGTAGCCAGCACACGCCCCGAACCGGTGGCGCGCGGCAACAAGAGCTGTGAAATGACCCCCTGCAGGCAATCCGCCAGCTGCAGTTTGACCTGCTGCTGCTGGTGCGGCGGGAAGACGTCGATAATACGCTCAATCGTCTGCGGGGCATTGGGGGTATGCAGCGTCGCCAGGACCAAATGCCCGGTCTCGGCCGCGGTCAGGGTGGTCGAGATCGTCTCCAGGTCGCGCATCTCCCCGACGATAATGACATTGGGGTCCTGGCGCAGGGCGCGCTTGAGCGCCTCGGCGAAGGAGCGCGTATCCGCGTAGATCTCGCGCTGCTTGATCATGCTCTTCTTGTTCTTGAAGATGAACTCGATCGGGTCCTCGACGGTCAGGATGAGGCACTCGCGCTCGTTATTGATCAGGTCGATCATCGCCGCCAGGGTGGTGGTCTTGCCCATACCCGTGGGACCGGTGACCAGGACCAGGCCGTTTGGCTTGCGCGCCAGGTTTATGGCGATCTCCGGCAGCCCCAGGTCCTTGAACGTCGGGATGACCGAAGGCACGCGGCGGAAAGCCGCTTCGACGGATCCTTTCTGGATATGGATGTTGACGCGGAAACGGTCCAGGGACGGCACGGCGACCGAAAAATCGAGCTCCAGCTCTTTCTCGAATTTTTCCTTCTGGGGACTGGTCAGGACGCTGTAAATGGTGCGTTTGAGCTCGTCCGACTTGAGGATGGCGTACTCGGTCCGCACGAGCTTTCCGTCGATACGCAGGATCGGCGGCTCATTCTCGGTGAGGTGCAGGTCGGAGGCGTTCTTGGTGATGCAGAGCTTCAGCAGTTCATGTATCTCCATGATCCCCCCTTAGAGGTAAGCACGCGGATCGGTGATGCGGCCGTTCAAGGCCGAAGCAACCACCGTTGCCGGCGAACCGAGGTAAATAAACGCTTTGGGGTTTCCCATCCTGCCCTTGAAATTCCGGTTGGCGGTGGAGATCACCGTCTCCCCGTCCGCCGGGACGCCGTTGTGCGTGCCCACGCAGGGGCCGCATCCCGGAGCGACCACGACCGCGCCCGCAGCGATGAAGGTATCGATAAACCCCCGCCTGATCGCTTCCAGGTAGATGGACTTCGACGCGGGGGCGACGATGAATTTGACGCCGCGCGCGACGGTACGCTTCTTGAGCATCCCTGCGGCAACCGCAAAGTCGTCCAGCCTGCCGTTGGTGCAGGTGCCCAGGAATGCCTCGTCGATCTTGACCGAACGCATCCCGGCGGCGCTCGCCACGGTATCGACCGCATGGGGCTTGGAGACCAGTGGTTTTATCTTGGAAACGTCGTAGGTTATGACGCGCTCGTAAGCCGCCGCCGCATCCGCTTTGGTTATCTTGAGTGGACGGGTGACACCCCTCTCCTTATACCATTGAATCGTTTTCTCGTCAACGGGCATGAACCCGGCCTTAGCACCCATCTCCACCACCATATTGCAGATCGTCATGCGGCCGTCAATGCCGAGCCGCCGCACTGCCGGACCGTCGAATTCGACAGCCTTATAGGTCGCCCCGTCCGCTTTCAGGTCGGCAATGATGTGCAGAATGAGATCCTTGGCGAATACCCCCTTCGGGAGCGTGCCGTCGAGAACGATCTTATAGGTCGCCGGCACCTTGAACCAGTTGCTGCCTGTCGCCAGCGCGACCGCCAGGTCCGTCGAACCGACGCCGGTAGAGAATACGCCCAGCGCCCCGTACGTGCAGGTATGCGAATCGGCCCCCAGCACCAGGTCCCCGGGGAGAACCTTGCCGGATTCGGGAATGACCTGATGGCAGACGCCGCAGCCGATATCGAAAAGACCGGTCTTGTATTCCTCGGCGAATTCGCGCATCTTTTTGTGGACGCGGGAAACCCCTTCGTTCGGCGAAGGGGCGCTGTGGTCGATCACCATGCAGAAATCGGCCTTCAGTTCCTTAAGCTGCATCGCCCGGATCCGGTCGATGATGATCGACGAGGTCCCGTCCTGCCCGAAGGCGAAATCAACGGGGCAGACCGCAAAATCGCCGGCAAAGACCGCGCGCCCCGCGTGGGCGCTCAGTATTTTCTCGGCAACGGTTTGCGCAGTAAGCGCAACATTCGCACGACGACTATGAACGCGGGGTGCATGTCTTAGCTTATTCATAGCTTCTTGAGCCATGTCTCCAGACGGTCCATGCCTTTCTCTATCTCCTGCAATGACGTGGCGAAGCTCAGACGGATATAATCGTCGCGGCCGAACGCGTCCCCGGGTATGACCGCGACCAGGATCTCTTCCAGCGCACGAGCCGCGAAAGTCGCCGAATCAAGCTTCGTGCCGCCGATGCCGCAGAAAAGGTAAAAAGCCCCCTGCGCGCGGATAAAGGACAGCTTCGGCATCGACGAGACGCGTTTCATGAGATAATCCCGCCGCTGCCTGAACTGGGCGCACATCTTCTCGGTAAACGCGTCTCCCGCCTTCAGCGCGGCAACCGCTGCTTTCTGCGCGATCGAAGTGGGGTTTGAGGTCGAATGGTCCTGCAGGTTGGAGACCGCCGCGGCGATGTCCGCGGGAGCGCCGATATAGCCGATGCGCCAACCGGTCATCGAATGGCTTTTCGAAAGCCCGTTGACGGTAACGGTCAGATCGTAAATCTCCTTGCCCAGGGATGCGATCGAATAGTGGCGCAGACCGTCGTAGATGATCTTTTCGTAAATCTCGTCCGAGATGACGAAAATACCCTTTTGTACGCACAGCTGCGCGATCTGCTCCAGCTCCGGAAGCGTATAGACACACCCGACGGGATTCGAAGGGCTGTTGAGGACGAGGACCTTGGTTCGGGGAGTCACCTGGTCCCGGAGAGTCGCAATGTCGAGTTTGAAGTCGTTTTGAGGGGAGGTTTCGATGAAACGGGGAGTCGCCTGACAGAGGCGAACCATCTCGGGGTAGCTGACCCAGAACGGCGACGGTATCAGTACCTCATCCCCCGCCCCGACCAGGGCCATGAGGGCATTGAAGATGCTGTGCTTGGCCCCGCAGGAGACGATGATCTGATTCGCCGCATAGCTGAGGCCGTTGTCCCGCGCGAACTTTTCGGCGATACAGCTCTTCAGCTCCGGGATGCCGGTTGTGGGAGTATATTTGGTGAAGCCGCCGTTGAGCGCTTCTATCGCGGCAGCCTTGACGAAATCCGGCGTATCGAAATCGGGCTCTCCCGCCCCGAAACTGACTACGTCCTTACCTTCGGCCTTGAGCTTCTTTGCCTTGGACGTTATCGCCAGCGTCGAAGAGGGCTTTACCAGCGTGAGCCGCTCTGCTATACGCGAAACCCTGTTCATGGGGCTCCCGGCACCTCAAAGGCCTTTAATGCAAGGCCGTCTGATCCGGCTGCTTAAATTAGAGGGAATCCCGCTCTTTTTTGAAGATGCCCCGCAACCCGCCCAGGAAATTCTTGGTTGGTTTCTTGGTCGAAGGGGGCTTCTCCTTCGCGACTTCGGGCTTGGCTGGCGCCTCGTGGTCATTATGCTCGTGCTCATGCGCCTGCGGCGCAGCCTCTGCCTCTCCTGCGGGAACTGCTTCGGTTTTCTTTTTCTTCGGGACCTTCTTTTCCTTCTTCTTCAATTCGGTCAGCTCAAGGATCACCATCTCCGCATTATCACCGCGGCGGCGGCCGAGCGAAAGCATGCGGGTATAGCCGCCGTTGCGGGCCCCGAAGCGGGTCGCGATGTCCGAAAACAGCAGCGCCACCAGCCGATGGTCACCCAGGAACTGGAACGCCCGCCGTTTGTTAGCCAGGGTGTTCTCTTTCGCCAGGCTGATCAGACGCTCCGCGGCCGAACGGGCCAGGCGCGCCTTCTCCTTGGTGGTCCGGATGCTCTGCGCCAGCAGCAGGCTGCGCACCATCGATTTGACGGTGGCCTTGCGCCAACTGGTAAAACGGTTGATCCTTCCCCGAGCGACTCTATGGCGCATAGCTTACACCTTTTTGAGCTTTTTAGGATCGACCTGCATCCCGAGGGTCAATCCCATGCCGGCCAAGAGCTCTTTGATCTCCTGCAGAGACTTCTTGCCGAAGTTCTTGAAACTGAGCATTTCGTCTTCCTTGCGCCGGACCAGGTCGGCGATCGCCTTGATATCCGCTTCACGCAGGCAGTTTGAGCTGCGCACCGACAACTCCAGTTCCGAGATAGGCAGCTTCAGCTTTTCGTAGAAGGCCACCTCTTCCCTGGTCATCTCCGGTTCCTCCTCTTCCAGCTCTTCGGGGAGGGAACCGAAATTCACGAACACATCCAGATGCCGTTGCAGGATGTTGGAAGCGTACAGGAGCGCGTCCTTCGGCGAGATGGCGCCGTTGGTCCAGATCTCCAGGATCAGCTTGTCGTAATCGGTCCGCTGGCCGACGCGGGTATTCTCGACCTGGAAATTAACCTTCTTGACGGGAGAGAAGAGCGCATCGACCGGGATCGTGCCCACGGTCATATCCTCCCTCTTGTTCGCCTCTGCCGTGACATACCCCCTGCCGCGGCCGACCTCCAGCTCGAGGCTGAATTTGGTGTCCTTGGTCAGGGTCGCCAACTGCAGGTCCGCATTGACGATCTCCACCGTATCGTCAGCCTCGATATCCTTGGCCTTGATCGGACCCTTTTCGTCTTTCTTGAGCACCAGGGTCTTGGGGATCTTGGAATGGGAATTCAGGACCAGGTTCTTGACGTTCATCACGATCTCGGTCACATCCTCAAGCACCCCCGGGATCGTCGAAAATTCGTGCGAGACGCCCGAAAATTTGACGGAGGTCACGGCACTGCCTTCGATCGAGGAGAGCAGGACACGCCGCAGGGAATTGCCCAGCGTCACGCCGAAACCACGCTCGAACGGCGCGGCAATGAACTTGCCGTACGTGGGAGTGTAGCTTGACTCGTCACAATCAAGCCGTTTTGGCAGCTGAAAATCTCTCCATTTTATGCCCATCGTTTTCACTCCGTTCTTCTGACCAGGACGCGGCCGCAACGCACCACGCGCCGTTGCCGCCTCAGGTCGGATTATTTCGAGTACAATTCGACGATCAACTGTTCCTGTATCGAGACAGGGATGTCTTCTTTTTCAGGAAGCCGCACGATCTTGGCGCGCAGATCCGGCGCAGAAAACGCAATCCACGGCGGAACGGTGCGGTCTTTGGAAAGCTCGAGATTCTCCTGCAGTCTCTTGCGGGCCGTATCCTGGGCGCGCACCTCGACCTCGTCGTCCTTGGAGATCAAAAACGACGGCACGTTCACCCGGCGGCCGTTGACGTAAACGAAATTGTGGCGCACCACCTGGCGTCCCTGGTCGCGCGAGAGCGCGATCCCCAGGCGGAAGATCACGTTGTCCAGCCGCCGCTCCAGGAGCTGCAGGAGCACCTTGCCGGTGACCCCGCGGGACTTGGAGGCGATCTGGAAATAGCGGCGGAACTGCCGCTCCATGACCCCGTACATCCACTTGACCTTCTGTTTTTCGCGCAGCTGCACGCCGTAGTTGGAGAGCTTGCTGCGGCCGGAGCCGTGCTGGCCCGGCGCAAACGCGCGCTTCTGCATCGCGCACTTTTCGGTAGTGCACCGCGTCCCTTTGAGGAAAAGCTTTTCCCCCGCCCTGCGGCACAACCTGCAATCTGCTTCAGTGTAACGCGCCATAGTACCTCGCTTCGTTTAAGGAATGCCTGAAAGGAGTTACGTTATACCCTGCGTTTCTTCTTCGGACGGCACCCGTTGTGCGGAATGGGGGTAACGTCGCGTATCGATGTCACGATAAGACCCGATGCCTGCAGCGCCCGGATGGCCGATTCGCGGCCGAACCCCGGCCCCTTGACACAGACATCAACT
This sequence comes from uncultured Planctomycetales bacterium, assembly GCA_964579435.1. Classification (GTDB taxonomy): domain Bacteria; phylum Omnitrophota; class Gorgyraeia; order Gygaellales; family Profunditerraquicolaceae; genus CAZOGI01. The sequence goes on along the minus strand of CAZOGI010000003.1, from coordinate 11,732 downwards.
TCCTTTAAGCCGATATCCTTGGCCTTGCGCGCCGCATCGGCCGCCGCCACCTGAGCGGCAAAAGGCGTCGACTTTTTCGAGCCGCTGTACCCGACGACGCCGGGAGCCGACCAGACCAGGACGTTGCCCTGTTTGTCGGTTATGGTGATGATGGTGTTATTGAAGCTTGCCTGTATATGGGCAATGCCGGAGGTAATCCCCTTGGCCAGCTTTTTCTTTTTTGCGCGTTCTTTTGTTGCCATTGTCTGCGTACCTCCTTAACCGTAAGCCGGATGCGTTACTTAGCCGGTTCTACCTTGCGAATGACTGCGCCCTTACGCGGCCCTTTGCGGGTGCGCGCGTTGGTGCGCGTGCGCTGTCCGTGCACCGGCAAACCCTTCTTGTGCCGCAGGCCGCGCCATGAACCGATATCCATCAGCCGCTTGATGTTCTGCGAAATATCGCGGCGCAGGTCTCCTTCGACGCGGTAGCCGCCTTTCTGCAGCGCCGTGAGAATATGCGACAACTCCTCTTCCGAAAGATCCTTGGCGCGCTTTGCCGGATCGATCCCCGACTCTTTGCAGAGGCGCGCGGAAAGCAGCTTTCCCACCCCGTAAAGATAAGTCAACGCGACATCTATCCTTTTTTCTTTCGGAATATCGACACCCAAAATCCTTGGCATACGCTCTCCTCTGTACGAATAGGCGCACCGCCCCGCCGCTTTCGGCAGGAGCCTTGCGTGCGCGAAGACTATCCCTGCCGCTGCTTATGCTTGGGGTTGCTGCAGAGCACCCGCACGGTGCCGCGGCGCTTGATGATCTTGCATTTATCGCAAATCTTTTTGATCGATGAACGGACTTTCATAGTCTGTTTTGCCTCTTTATCTGACGCGGAAGGTGATGCGCCCGCGGTTCAGGTCGTACGGCGACAGCTCCAGTTTCACCTTATCCCCCGGCAGGATCCGGATGAAATGCATCCGCATCTTCCCGGAAACGTGCGCCAACACGATATGCCCGTTCTCCAGCTTGACCCGGAACATCGCGTTGGGCAGCGTCTCGACGATCACGCCCTCTGTTTCGATAAGCTCTTCTTTGGCCATACCCTTTTCTTATCCGCCCTGACCCGCCGCTATGCCGTCAGGACCTGCGGCCCCTGCGCGGTCACCGCCACCGTATGCTCAAAGTGCGCCGACAGGGAACCGTCTTTGGTCACCGCAGTCCAGCCGTTCTCCAGCACCTCTGCTTCCCATCCGCCCCGGTTGACCATCGGCTCTATCGCCAGGACCATCCCCTCGCGCAGATGCGCTCCTTCATGCGGCCTGCCGAAATTGGGGATCTCCGGCTCTTCGTGCAGGTTCTTGCCGATACCGTGGCCGACGAACTGTCGCACCACCGAAAACCCGTTGCGCTCCACATGGGACTGGACCGCGTGCGCTATGTCAAACAACCGATTCTCGGGGCGGGCCTGCTTTATCCCCAACTGCAGCGCCTCGCGGGTGACCTGCAGAAGCGACCGTGCGGCCTGAGAAATCTTGCCCACTCCCACCGTTACCGCAGAATCGGAAAAATACCCTTTATGCTCGATACCGGTATCCAGCTTGAACAGGTCACCTTCTTGCAGGACCCGCGGGCCCGGGATGCCGTGAACGATCTCTTCGTTCACGCAGGCGCAGATATGCGCCGGATACCCGCGGTACCCCTTAAAAGCGCTCCTTACCCCGGCCCGGCGCATCAGGAGGCTGGCCAGATCGTCCAGCTCCTGCGTCGTCACGCCCGGCCTGACCGCCGCGCTCAACTGCTTCAGTATCCCGGCCAGTATCGATCCGGCCTCGCGCAAACAGTCAAGTTCGCTCTCAGATCTTACAGGAATCATCGCATTCCTGCGCCATGGCGACGATCGTCTCCAGCACTTTCTCCGAAGGCTCGTCGGCGTTGATGCGGCGCAGGATTCCCTGTTTCTGGTAATAATCGATGAGGCCCGCGGTCTCTTTCAGGTACACCGCCAGGCGCTTGCGGATCGTCGTCTCGGTATCGTCGCTGCGCTGATACAGCTCTCCGCCACAGGAATCGCAGACCCCGCTTTTGCGCGGGGGCATGTTGGTCTTATGAAAATTGAGCCCGCACTTCCTGCAGACGAGCCTGCCCGAAAGACGCTGTATGATCACCGGCTCGCTCGTCTCCAGGTACACGACGAACCCTATCCGGCGCGCGTTCTCCTTGAGAAGCCGGTCCAGTATTTCTGCCTGCGGGATCGTGCGCGGATAACCGTCGAGGATGAAACCCCCTGCCGCGTCGGGACGCGCGATGCGGCCCTGGAGCATACGGGTCAGCAGCTCATCGGGGACAAGCGCCCCCTTCTCCATATAGGAGCGCGCGTTCTTTCCCAGGTCCGTGCCTTCAGCCACGTTCTGCCGCAACATGTCGCCGGTGGCGATATGCGGCAGACTCAGGCGTACGGCGAGCGTCTTTGACTGGGTGCCTTTGCCCGCTCCGGGAGGGCCTAAAAGAATAATTATCATACCGGTTGCTCGTCTCCCGTCTTTAGGCACTAGCTGCGCCGTCCCTTGATCTTGGAACCCTTGATGAAACCTTCGTAATGGTGCATCAACAAATGTGATTCGATCTGCTTGATCGTATCCAGCATCACGCCGACGATGATCAGTACCCCGGTCCCGCCGAAGAAGGAAGCGACCATATAGGGGATCTTCAACCAGGCCATGATGAAATCGGGGAAGATCGCGATAAAAGCGATGAAGAGCGCCCCGGCAAGGGTAATGCGCGTCATGATGAAATCGAGGTGCTCCGCGGTCTTTTCCCCCGGCCTGATCCCCGGGATGAATCCGCCGTACTTCTTCATATTCTCGGCCAGCTCATCCGGCCGAAAGACAATGGCCGTGTAAAAATAGCAGAAGAATATGATCAGCAGCGCATACACCAGCGTATAGGTGATATGGCCGCGCATTAAGGCCTGGGCAAAACGCTGGAAACCGGGATTCGGAATGAACGAAGCCAGCGTCGCCGGAAAAAGGATGATCGACTGGGCAAAGATGATCGCGATAACCCCGGAGGTATCGACCTTCAGCGGTATATACGTGCTCTGCCCGCCGTAAACCTTCCTGCCCACTACCCGGCGCGCGTACTGTACGGGGATCTTGCGTTGCCCCTGGGTGATCAGGATAACGGCAAGCACCACCCCCACCAACAGCACCACCATGACCACCAGCGAAAACGGCTGGATCTGCCGCCGCGACGGCACAAACGGCGACAACAGAAGGTAGAGCTGCTGCAGCGAAGGGCCGATGCGCGAAACGATGCCTGCGGTGATGACCAGCGAGATGCCGTTGCCGATACCGCGCTCCTGTATCTGCTCCCCGAGCCACATGATGAATATCGTCCCGGTGGTCAGGGTCAGAACCGTCAAAAGACGGAATCCCCAACCGGGGTGCATGACGATCTTCAAACCGTCGAAATGGGCCGGGTTCTCCAGCCAAACGCCGATGAAGTACGACTGCACGACCGCCAGGAGCACCGTTCCGTAACGGGTGAACTGGTTTATCTTCTCGTATCCGGCGCGGCCCTGCTTGGCCAGTTTCTCCAGCGCCGGGATAACCGCCGTCAACAACTGCAGGATGATCGACGAAGAGATATACGGCATGATCCCCAGCGCAAAGATCGTCAGGCGTTCCATCGCGCCGCCGGAGAACATGTTGATTATGCCAAAGAGCGCCCCCCCCTGGCTCTTGGCGACCTGCTGAAAGAAATTGGCAAGGGCCGCCCCGTCAATGCCGGGGGTAGGGATAAAACAGCCCACCCGGTATACCGCCACCAGCGCCATGGTAACCAGCAGCCTGCGCTTCAGATCCGGTATCCGGAAAGAATTGACCAGCGCGCTAAGCATTCAGAACCTCGGTGCGCGCCCCGCACCCTTTTAATTTCTCCAAAGCCGACTTGGAAAAGGCATGCGCCTGGACCGTCACGGGATTTTTCAGCTCCCCGTCGCCGAGGATCTTGACCGGCTTGGCCTTGTCCTTGATCAGGCCCGCGGCCGCCAGGGTCTCGGGATTGACGATATCCCCCTTCACCCGGCCGAGCGATCCGAGGTTGACGATCTGGAATTCATCTTTCGAACGGCTGGTAAACCCGCGCTTGGGCATGCGCCGGATAAGCGGGCTCTGCCCGCCCTCGAACCCGAGATAGAAATGCCTTCCGGCACGCGAGGTCTGCCCCTTGCTGCCGCGCGTGGAAGTCTTGCCGTGCCCGGAACTGGAACCGCGGCCGAGGAGCTTCTTTTTGTGCCGCATCCCGGGAGGGACGGTGAGCGCGTGCAACCCGTAGCGCGCCGCAGCCTCCGGGCCGGTCTCTTTCTTTGCGGCAGCAACACGGGTCGCCGGCTTTTGAGCGGGTGCGCGCCGGGGATTCAGTGTCACTTTCTTCTTCACGATTCGCTTTTCCATGGGGATACCTTTATGCCTTTAAGCTCTTTAAGCCCTCCACGGTCGCCTTGATCACGTTGACCGGGTTCTTGGACTTAAGGGATTTGGTGAGGATGTTGTGGATGCCGACGCATTCGCAGACCGCGCGTACCGGGCCGGAGGCGATGATCCCCGTGCCTTCGGATGCCGGCTTCAGCAACACCTTCGCCGCGCCGAACCTGCCCATCACCTCGTGCGGGATGCTGGTGCCCTCCAGGCTTATGCGCTGGAGGCTCTTTTTTGCCCGGGTCAGTGATTTGCGTATGGCATCAGCGACCTCATTGGCCTTATCCTGGGCGAACCCGACGCGGCCCTTGGCGTCGCCGACGACGACGAGAGCGCTGAAATGCATCTTTTTGCCGCCCTTGGTGACCTTGGCGACGCGGTTAATGGAGATGATCTTCTCGATGAACTCCGACTGTTGATCGATCCGTAATTCGCGCATATTAAAAGACCAACCCCCCTTTTCGCAGGCTCTCGGCGAACGCCTTGACCCTGCCGTGATAGAGATGTCCGGCGCGGTCAAAGACCACCGCCGATATCCCTTTTTCCTTGGCCCGGCGCGCAAAGACCTCGCCGAAATAAACGGCAGCCTTTACGTTCCCGGCGTTCTTGGGAAACTTCTGTTTTATTTCCAGATCGAGCGTCGAAAGGGCAAACACGGTTTTGTTGGAAACATCGTCGATCACCTGGGCGGAGAAATGCTTGAGGCTGCGCCCGATGACCAGCCGCGGCCTTTCCTGCGTGCCGCTGATGCGCTGCCTGATGCGGCGGCGCCTTTTTTCGCGAAGCAAGCTTTTGGTGTTCATAGTATGCTATTTACCGGTTGCCTGGGCCTTGCCGACTTTCTTCTTGACGCGCTCGCCCGAATACCGGATGCCCTTTCCTTTATACGGTTCCGGCGGACAGATCGCCCGGATCTCGGCGGCGACCTCTCCGACCTTTTCTTTATCGATCCCCCGGATTGTTATCTGCGTCGGCTTGGGGGTCTCGATCTTGATGCCCGCGGGGATCGGGAAATCCACGGGATGGGAAAACCCCAGGTTCAGCGTCAGGGTATTACCCTGCGCCGAAGCCTTATACCCGACGCCGATGATCTCCAGATCCTTGCCGTAGCCCTCGGTGACGCCGCGCAGCATGTTCGCCAACAGCGCCCGTGTCAGGCCGTGCGACATGCGATCAAGCTTGGTATCCGCGACGCGCGTTACGTTCACGATACCGTTAGCCACCGCCACGACCACACGCGGTGAGAAGGCGTAGGAGAGCTTGCCTTTCGGGCCTTCAACCACGACCGTGCGCTCTTTTACCTCGACCTTCACTCCCTGCGGTACTGCAAGGGGTTTTTTTCCTATACGGGACATAGCCTCACCAGATATAACCGATTATTTCCCCGCCCAATCCCAGCTCCCGTGCCTTTGTATCGGTCACAACTCCACGGGAGGTCGAAACGACCGCCAGCCCTCTGCCGCGCAGGACGTGGGGAATTTTATGCCGCTTCACGTAGTAGCGCATTCCCGGCCGCGAGACGCGCTTGATCGAACGGATCGCCGACTTCCCGGCGACGTACTTCAGGTACACCCGCAAAACACCCTGGCGGCCGTCATCGATGAATTTATAGGTATCGATGTACTGCTCGCTCTTGAGGATCTCCATCACCTCTTTGAGGGTGTTGGATGAGGGGATATCGACCGAGACCTTCTTTGTCAGGATCGCGTTGCGGATAATGGTGAAACCGTCTGCGATCAAATCCGTCCGTGACATATTCTTCTCCGTTTACTCTTTTCTCTTTTTACCAGCTGGCCTTGCGCACTCCGGGTATCGCGCCCGCCCATGCCAGCTCCCTGAAGCAGATGCGGCACAGCTGGAACCGGCGCAGGTAGCCGTTCGCACGGCCGCAGATATTGCACCGGTTATACTTACGGGACGCGAACTTCGGTTTGCGCTTCCAACGGGCGATCTGTGAATTTTTTGCCATAGGTTATCCTGTACGGGTTACTCTTCGCCGGTTGCAAACGGCATGCCGAAGAGACGCAGCAGCTCGCGCGCCTGCTCGGTCGTGCGTGCGTTTTTGATGACGAAGGTGATGTCCATCCCCTGAGCGCGGGATATCCGGTCATAATCTATCTCGGGGAATATCGATTGGTCCTGCAGGCCGAGGGTATAATTACCCGCGCCGTCGAATGAATTCAGCGGCACGCCGCGGAAGTCGCGGATGCGCGGGATGGCAATGTTGATGAAACGGTCGAGGAACTCGTACATCTTGCTCTTGCGCAGCGTCACATTGCAGCCGATCGCCTGGCCTTGTTTAATCTTGAAATTGGAGATCGCCTTTTTGGCGCGGCGCACGCGCGGCCGCTGGCCGCAGATCAACCCCAATTCATCCATGGTCTTCTCGATGATCTTGGCGTCGGTGATCGCCTCGCCCACCCCCATATTGATGACGATCTTATCCAGCCGCGGGACCGCCAGGGCGTTTTTGAGCGAAAACTTCTGCATCAACCCCGGGACCAGCTCGGTACGGTAACGCTCTAATAAGCGCGGAACGTGTGCCATCGTTTAAAACCCCTCGTTAAAACGTCTCCTTGCACGATTTGCAGAAACGCAGCTTTTCGGCTGAGCCTTCGGCCAGCTTGAAACCGACGCGCACGGGACGGGAACAGCTTTTGCATACCAGCATCAGGTTGGCGATCGCCAGCGGCGTCTCGACGGAAACAATGCCCCCCTGCTGGTCCTCGCGGGTCTTGCGGCGGTGCTTCTTGACCTGATTGACCCCTTCCACCAGCGCACGATTCTGGGCATGGAGGATGCGAAGCACCTTTCCCTTCTTGCCCGCGTCTTTGCCTTTGATGACCTGAACGGTATCGCCTTTTTTTATTTTATACATGGCCAATCCTAAAAGCGCCTAGATGACTTCGGGCGCAAGAGAAATGATCTTGGTGAAGTTACGCTCGCGCAGCTCGCGGGCAACCGGCCCGAAAACGCGCGTGCCCCGTGGATTCATCGCGGTATCGATACAGACCACGGCATTGCGGTCAAAACGCAGCACCGTACCGTCCGAACGGCGGATTGCCGCTTTGGTGCGAACCACGACCGCCTTGGCGACCTGGCCCTTTTTGACCGTCGCGTTAGGGCTGGATTCCTTGATATTGACGGTCACGACGTCCCCGATCTCGGCGACCATGCCGTCCTTGCGGCCCATGACGCCGATGAACGACGCCTTCTTGGCGCCGGTGTTATCCGCAACGTCGAGTATGGTGCGTAACTGGATCATATGAACCCCCTATGCCTTCCCGCCGGGTTGACGCGCAGCCGCTTCTTCCTGCACGGCATCCTTTTGCTGCGGCTGCTCGCCGAGCAACTCTGCCGTTTCGTCCTGGAACGCCAGATGGGCGGACTCGGCTTTCTTCATGATCTCGATGAGGCGGTACCGCTTGTCCTTGGAGAGCGGGCGGGTCTCTTCGATGCGCACCGTATCCCCGATATGAGCGGTCTGCTCCTGGTCGTGCGCCTTGAAGGAAACCACCCCTTTGATGATGCGGTTGTATTTGGGGTGTTTGAACATGCGCCTGACCTGCACCACGATAGTCTTTTGCATTTTGTTGCTGGTGACGATACCGATATATTGGCGTCTTCTACCCATTGCTCTTCTCTTTCTCTGAGTGCAGGAGAGTCTTGATGCGCGCGATGTCGCGCCGCAGGCTGGCGAACTGATGGGGTTTCTCGACCCTGCCCGCATAACGCTGCATGTTGAGCTTATAGAGCTCTTCCTTCAGACTCTTCTCTTTTGCGATCAGTTCTTCCCGTGAGAGGCTACGCAGTTCCTGTATTTTCATGTGTCTATGCCGTTATTTGTGGGTTCTGGTTATGAACTTGGTCCGCAGCGGCAGCTTGTACGCGGCAAGACGGAAACAGCGTTTCGCGTATTCCTCGGGGATGCCTCCCAGCTCAAAAAGCACCCGTCCCCGCTTGACCACGGCGACCCAGTGGTCCAGATCCCCCTTGCCCTTGCCCATGCGCACTTCTGCCGGCTTCTTGGTGATCGATTTATCGGGGAAGATACGGATCCAAAGCTTACCGCCCTTGGAGAGCTGCCGGGCGATGATCACGCGCACCGATTCGATCTGATTATTCTTGATCCAGCCGTTCTCCAGGGATTTAAGGCCGAACTCTCCGAAGGCAAGGTCGCAGCCGGTCGTGGCGATGCCGCGGCGGCTGCCTTTGAGCATCTTGCGGTATTTAACCCGTTTGGGCATCAAAACCATGATCAGGACTCCTTTGCAGCGGGGGCCTTGGGGCTGAACCGCCGTTCGTTCGACTGTCGCTTCTCCGGCTCGGGGGTCACCGGCATCACCCCGTCAAGCACTTCACCCCGGTACAACCACACCTTGACACCGATCAACCCGTACGTTGTCAGGGCCTCGGTAAACCCGTAATCGATATCCGCACGCAGGGTCGTCAGCGGGATCTTCCCTTGCCGGAAGGTTTCGGTACGCGCGATCTCGGCGCCGTTCAAGCGCCCGGCAACGATGATCTTTACCCCCTTGGCGCCGCTGTTCATCGACTGCTCGATCGCCCGCTTGACCGCGCGCCGGAAGGCGATGCGCTTTTCCAGCTGCTGCGCCACGTTCTCCGCGACCAGCTGCGCCTCCAGCGCCGGATTACCGATCTCTTTGATGTCTACGGAAACCTCTTTCTTGACCAGGGCGTTGAGATCCTCGCGCAATTTCTCGATGTCTGCGCCGTGCCTGCCGATAATTATGCCCGGACGCGCGGAGAATATCTGCACCCTCACCCGCTCACCCATGCGCTCGATCACGATGCGCGCCACGGCCGCCTGCTTGAAACGGCCCTTGATGTGCTTGCGGATGAGCACGTCCTGCTTCAGGTTGGCCGGAAACTCCTTGGGCTTGGCGTACCACCGGCTCGACCATGTCTTGATGAACCCTATCCGCAGGATAAGCGGATTTACCTTCTGTCCCATGCAATCACGCTCCCGGTTTTAAATCCAACTCAATACGTATATGCGACGTCCTCTTCAAGATCGGCGTCGCTCTGCCGAATGCCGCTGCCTTGAAACGCTTCCACATCGGCCCGTTATCGCAGGTGATACTGGAGATATACAGCTGCTCGGGTGAAAACCCTTTCACCTTGGCATTGGCTACCGCCTGTTTCAACAGCTTCAGGAGGCACTCCTTGGGGCGTTTGTTCATATGCCGCAGGATCGCCTCGGCGCGCACCACGTCCTGGGACCGCAGCTGGTCGATAACCAGGCGGGTTTTGGTCGGGGAAACGCGGATAAATTTTCCGATCGCTTTGACTATCATGTTACGTCTTCTCCGGAGCTTTCTTGGCCTTGACGCCGCCGTGTTTTCTGAAAATCCGCGAAGGCGCGAACTCGCCCAGCTTGTGACCAACCATGTTCTCGGTCACGAAGACCGGCACATGTTTGTGCCCGTCGTGCACGGCAAAGGTCATCCCGACGAAATCGGGGGTGATGGTGGAACGGCGAGACCAGGTTTTGATCGCCTGACGCAGCCCCTGACGGCGGGCCTTGTCGACTTTTTCCAGCAGCTTCTCGTCTACAAACGGGCCTTTTTTAAGCGAGCGTGGCATAGGTTACTTCCTTCTCTTCACGATGAATTTGTTCGAATATTTGTTCGGTCGCCGGGTCTTGTACCCCTTGGTCGGCTTGCCCCAGGGCGTGGTCGGGTGGGGATTTCCCTGTCCGGATTTTCCTTCACCGCCGCCGTGAGGATGATCAACCGGATTCATCGCCAGACCGCGCACGGTCGGGCGAATACCCTTCCAGCGCGAGCGGCCGGCCTTTCCGATACAGATCGCCTCGTGCTCGATATTGCTCAATTGGCCGATAGTCGCCTGACAATCGAGCGACACAAGCCTTACCTCGCCCGAAGGCAAACGCACATGGGCGAAATCCCCTTCTTTGGCCATGATCTGGGCGCTGGAACCGGCGCTGCGCACGATCTGACCACCCTTGCCTTTGTACAATTCGATATTGTGAATCAGCGTGCCCGAGGGGATCGCGCGCAACGGCATACAATTACCCGCCTTGATGTCAACCGCCTTATCGCGGGTGGAGACGATCTCCTCCCCCACGCGGATCTCTGCCGGCGCCAGGATATAACGGCGTCTCTTGTCCGGATACTCCAGGAGTGCCAGCCGCGCGGTGCGGTTGGGGTCATACTCGACGGCGATAATCTTGGCCGGCAGATCAAAGATGTCCCGCTTGAAATCGACGATACGCAGCATCCGCTTGGCGCCTCCGCCATGGTGGCGAACGGTAATGCGCCCCTGGTTATTGCGTCCGCCGGTTTTCTTCAGCGGCACCAACAGCGCCTTTTCGGGCCGCTTTTTGGTGATCTCGGCAAAATCGTTCCCGGTAATGAATCGGCGCGAGGGTGTCGTGGGATTATATCGTTTCAGTGCCATGTGCGGGCTTCTCTCTTTTTAAGCGGCGGTATCGATCTTATGGCCTGCCTGCAACGTCACGATCGCCCGTTTGACGTCCGGCGTCTTTCCGGTCTGGGCGCGCAGGCGCTTTGTCTTGCCGGCTAATATATAGGTATTGACTGCCTTGACCTTTACCTTAAAGATCTCCTCGACCGCATGCTTGATCTGCATCTTGTTCGCGGCCTTGTCGACCAGGAACAGGTATTTCCCCTTTTCTTCGCTCACGGTGGATTTCTCGGTACGCAGGAGCGTTTTTATAATGTCATAGGAGATCATGTGCGCAACCTTTTGCTGAGCGCCTCGAACGAAGAGCGCGCCATAACCAGTTTCGTGGAAGCCAGGATGTCGTAGGCGTTCACCGCACGCACCAGGGCCAGGCTGACCCCCGCGACGTTGGCAAAGAGCCGCTTCTGCAGGGCATCGACCGACTCCATCAGGATCAACACGCGTTTGACCTTCCCTTGTGCCCCGAGATGCTTGGCCTGTTTGATAAACTGGGCAGCCGCCTTGGTCTTTTCCCCATCGATCCTGAGTTCATCGAGAACGATGAAATTATTCTCCTGCGCCTTCTCCAGGAGCGCGCTCTGCAGCGCGCGCCGGCGCAAGGTCTGCGGGAGGCTGGTCGAAAAATCGCGCGGATGCGGCCCGAAAACAACTCCTCCGTGCCGCCACAACGGAGAGCGGGTCGACCCGTGACGGGCGCGACCGGTACCCTTCTGGCGCCACGGCTTGCGGCCGCCGCCTGATACCGCTCCGCGGGTCTTGGTTGCCGCCAGCCCCGCGCGGCGGTTCGCCGTTTACAGCAGCGTGG
>CAZOGI010000002.1:133831-177081 GCA_964579435.1 uncultured Planctomycetales bacterium | reverse complement strand
CACCAGAGGTATCCCCGGTAAGGACGCCCAGAAATACGGCGCGGCAGAAAGACTCTCTGTATACAGGTATTTAAAACGGTGAGATAGTAAGAAGGACTTATTTGGAACAAAGGGACGATCTTCCAAAAAGACTACACAAAAGGATGCCTAGCTAAAATTATAATTCTTCCCCCTCCCATCTTTTCTTAGAAATGTCTCTAGCCTGAGAAATTGTTTTACTGGTAAACAACGTGTCAAGCATACACCAAACCCTACCATTCGGATAAATCTTTCCAACCCTAACTTCATTACCTGGAGCAAATGGTTTACCCAGCTTATACAGAAAATGAGGCTTCCATTCCTGATTAGGTATTTCTTTAATCTTTCGGTGCATATGTGTAATAATTTCGACGCCTTCGATATGATGGATAGATTGTAACCTACCGTGATACCTAAGCGCAATATAATTAGGGGGTTCTTTTGGCCAACCATTACCACCAACAGGATGAAAATAATATCGCTTCTTCTCAACAATATCAAAATAAGAAATGCGCCATCTTTTTGGCACAACCTTGCCGATCGCCACAACATATACCCAATTAGAATCTATTCTCTGCATATCAATAACCTCCTTAAGATAAATTAAGATTTCATCCAGCAAGCGCTTCTCCGCGTGGCTGCTTTTGCTCTTGGAGCGCTTCGCCATCACGGCGACCTCCTGCCATGATATAGGATCGATTTTTATACCACCTATGCTCTTAAGTTCAAGATTGATAGCAGCATACTCATTAGAACAACCGCTTAGAACAATAAGTTTTTTTAAAGGCGCTCTACTTCTCAAAAGCGATTTTCTTTTCACGTATTTATTAAGCTGTTGCCTACCTGGCAGATGCCACCCTCGTTTGGCTTCGATAATGATAAAAAAACTCCCAGGTAATTCAAGCTCAATATCAGTGATGCCTCGACGCTTTTCATAATGCTGCAGATTAATGTTAATATCATCTGGATTTACGTCTAAACCCAATACTTCTTTAATAAATTCTTTTAGAAAAACCGGACATTTTGATAATGCCCAAGCCACGCTAAAACTAATGTCATTTTCTTTATCACCCAATAGCCCAAAGATACTGTTAATTTCTTTATTGTTCAAACGGAGCTTTGCCATACCTACTTTATCCTTTATCCCTTTTGTATTATTTTTGGACAAAACTTGTTCAGATAGCATTCATCACAATTTGGATTGCTTGGCCTGCAGAATGCTCGTCCTATTTCCCAACACGATAAATCAAAAATACCAGGATATCCTGGGTTTAACTCACGGGCACAATAAATCACCTCATCAACGCTCGCCTCTTTTGGTATAAAACCCAACCTGCGGAATACTCTTTTAATATGCACATCGGGAGAAATATCGATACAAATATGATCTTGCATTGGAACCTTAAAATCCCTGGCCAAGATATTAACCGCCATAGTTGCAATTTTTACACCAACCCCTCTAAACTCAAGGAATCTTCTAACAATACCCGCGCTTGGAGGATTATCTTTCCAGATGCGCGAAGCATCATCGTTGTAATCAATATGTATTTTCTGTATAGCTAAATAAAAATTATCGGCCATTTGCTCATTAAAACGATGGAAATTATTCATCTTGAACGTTTGCTTAATTTTATCGGCCGTTAAATTAAGTAGCCTCGCATACTCAAAACCACCTATCTCTTTTGAAAGCTTATACGGTATCGACCATGCCTTCTCTGCTTTAATCTGCCTGTCCATTATACACGCCAGAACATAAGCATGAGGGTAATCGTTAAGATTATTAAGCAGATCATCGGCTTCCTTATCATTCGTAAACAGAGTCCTCTGGCGTGGCTTATTAAGCAGCTCTTCGCCTTTATTGATTAGAATTGAAACAACTTTATTCTGATTATTAGTCATTATTTCATTATTCTATCGCAAAACTTGCAGTTACCACAGCAGTAACTTTCTTCTCCAGAGAACTTGTATCATTTACTCCCCAGTCTGATACTTCCGTAGAATTAACTGGTGTAATTTGGAATACTCCCATCCGCGCTGAACGCATGAAGCCGATCTTGTTCCCGGTAGCCTTTACCATGCTTTCCGCGCGCTGCTTGGCGTTTTCGCTGGCCTTAGCAAGCATTTCCACCTTAAGCTCATCCAATTTGGTATAGGTGTACTCTGGAGCACCAGAAACAAACTCAATTCCTTGATTAATTAACTCGGTAGACTCCCTAGAAACCTGCGTGATCTTATCGACTTCTCCCGACCTAATTTCAACATTCTGATTTAGTAGATACCCCTGAATATCGTTTGTATCGTTCCCCTTCTCGTTCTTCTTATAAACCGTAGTCGTGGAGATCTGAGAAATAATAATCTCTTGTTCAATTACGCCTTTTGATACAAGATACGCTTTTACCTTTACCAAATCATCCTGTAATTTCTTGTAGGCTGTAGCCAAATCTGCCTCTCTTCTAGAGAACGATCCCGACCATATAATGTAATCACTCTTAATGTTCTTCTGCGCTGATCCAGTCACAGTGATCTGCTCACGCGTAAACTTCATCACCTTTAAGAAACCCTGTGACAATATAACGCTTGAAACTATTGTTGCTGCTGAAATACAAATACCTAGGATTATTATCTGGGAATTCCTTAGCATTCTGCCGCCTTCCATGGGACACCTCTCGATATGTTGATAATTTTGTTTAATCTAAATTTATTTTTATTGTTGTTTGCGAGATATATTCCTAATCTTACCTCCTTTCCCTAATTATCTTCACAAACAATCGCTAGCAGAGAATAAAAAACCTTCGCCAGGCGTATTGCGCCTAACGAAGGTTTTACTTTTTTAACGTCCGGGATTTACCCCTTCACAACTCGGGACGATGATAGTCTTCTAATAGCATTAATGTATCATAACTACTTTACTTGTCAATGCTTTTCGCAATCTAGAATATTGGTGGCCAGCCAAGATTTTTATGATAATCGCGATACCAATCATTATCCCGATCTTCCCCAAGAATCTTTACGGTCAATACTCCCAGCTTCTCCTCAGCAACCTGGACTGCCATTTCAAGCGCATCTAACCCATCGTCATATTTTCCTTTAGGAAAGTACCGCATCTGTTCAAGTAAAAGCTTAAGATGTTTGCTAAACTTAATAGTTCCATTCTTCACTAGCGGCTGCAATGCTTGTATGCGCTTCACCTTGTCGCTTGTATTAGTGACTTGTTCAAACGGCGAATAGTTACTCTGCTTTCTAGCCCGCTCTACCAGCTGATCATAGAGCATTTTCTGGAACTGGTTTATTTCAACTGCGAAGCGTTCAAACTTATAACGCTGGCAATAAGCTAGAATGTCATCTATTGTCTCTGTAGGAGTTCGTCTTTTGATGTCGGCTTCAACGACATATAAAATGCCGTCTCGCTTGTCGCGTACTAGGATAACGATCGCAGAATAGTCGCCTTTAAGATTCTGACCTCCCAGGCTAGGATCACAGGCACCATAAAACTCCGCGTTGTCGCCCAAAGCATGCAAAAGATTCTCAGTACAGCTGTATATAGAGCTCCAGTAATGCAGTTCATCGGAATTAAAAATACAGATTTTGGAGTCTAGCGGCGAATTCTGTAGCTCGCTCATGAAGGATAGCTCATTCTCCTCGCGTGCAATCATAAGGTTATAGATCGTGTGCCTCTCTGGCCAAAGAAGCACCGCCCCTTCAGTCATAGCCTGCGTATTAGCCTCATAATACATTAACGCCCCCTCAGGTCCGCTTACCCCTTCAAACTTCTCGCGGTTATTGTAGATGTTACGCCACTTTTCCCAAAGATCTATATGAATTGGCCAGGTAATAATCGCCTGATAGACTCTGTTCATCCAACTTGGGTTTAGCTCCGGATTCACATACTCGTTTAAAAGACAATGCGGATGGTACAAATTTCCTATATAGAGGATGTTCGTCGATTCCGACCCGGCGCGTACGACCGATTTAGTGAACCAGTCTTTTAGTTTATCTCGGGATTCGCTTGAGAATGTATTCTCGGGGCTTTCCACGTCATCTGCGATTATGAGTGTTGGCCTTGAAGAACCGTACCTTCGACCTCTGATCTGTTGGCCGGAGCCCAACGCTAAGATTTCGACACCGTTACGCGTCACAATATCGTCTTGTCTCCATCTTGGGGGCTTAGGTCTGCCATCAGCTTCAAAGATATGCGGAAAAGCCTTCTGCAAGCGCTCATTCTCGGTTAGCTCCTTTCTGATGTTCTCTAGAATCTGCTTTGCCTGAGATGAAGTGTTGCTTAAGATCACGATAAACTTCTCCTTGGCATAGCAGATGGCGTAAATAACATAAATCAACGTGATCAGTGTAGACTTTCCGAAATCGCGTGGCGCGGCAATGGCAAGCTTACAGCTGCGCTTCTTAGTTATATCCTGAAGCAAGCCGTAAACTTCACGGTGTGCCTGTGAAGGAGGATATTTAAGATGCTCCGGCATGAAATACTTGGCAAAAGCGTAGAGCGACTTCTCCCCTGCTTTACGCATCATGGCATATGTATCATTAAGTAGATTGTTTATCATTATGAGCCTCCGGGTCTTTTTTAGATTCTTGTTGTTTTTGAGATAGCTTATTTACCTGTTGCACAAACTCTGCCTTTTCAATCTTAGATTTTAAGCGATTAATCTCTTCCTCTACCTCAGGAGAGATCTCCCCTGACTCTTTACTGACCACCTCGATCTCAATAATCATCTTCTTTATCTCCTCAATAGACTTCTCAGAGTCATCGGAAAGATGATGATAGAGGTCTCCGGTGATTTCAGTTGGGCGCTGCGGAAGATAACCCAAAGATTGCAGACGCTCCATCAGCTCATTTAAAACTCTCCATGCGGAAAACTCTGCCTGCACCTTTGCAGGACCTGAGATTTCCTTATTACGAGCAAGACGCATTAGATATCCGTGATGCAGACGTGCTTTATGCACAAGCTCACCAATTATCTGCTTTGCGAAATTAACATTCGGCGTGAGAGCATTGCGTTCACGAAGAGCTTGGACATCGCGAGTGATTGTTTTGATGCTTACCTTTAATATCTGAGCAATTGCAGCCTCGGTTAAGGCTTCACCCGATAATACTTCAACACACTGAATCCTCTGATCCTTCGTGAGAAACTTCGGGTCAAAGAGATTGTCTTTGATGCGCTGAATCAAAGATAGTATCGGCTGCTCCTCGGGATTACCATTTATTGTCTCGGTCGTCATTTAATTATCTCCTCTGATAAATATTTGTCGCGAAGTTCTTGTGATACGTTATTCGCCCCTTTAAAATTAATATACCGGAGGCATATAGCGTCACAATACCTTTCGTCGTACTCGATTCCGAAACACCTGCGCTCAAGCATCTCGGACGCTATCAAGGTAGAGCCGCTGCCCAAAAACATATCGAGCACGATGTCACCGCGCTCGCTGCTATTGCGAATAGCGCGCTGAGCAAGCTCGCAAGGCTTCTGGGTCGGATGTTTGTACGAGGATGTCGGATCTCGCTTCACTTCCCACAAACTTGACTCATTGACTCCCCCAAACCATCTATGTTTAGCTCCGTCCTTCCAGCCGTACAGGCAAAATTCAGTCTGCTGATGATAATCGCCCCAACTTATCCCGAAATTCGGCTTCGCCCAGGTAATGACACAACCAATATGGTAGTTTAGTTCCGTCAATAAGCGGTGCATCGGCGCAAACTGGTTATGCCCGTTCCAAATATAAAACGAGCACCCCGGATCTAACACTTTATCCATATTCACAAATGCTTTCCTCATAAATTCCTCATATTCCGGCTGGCTAAGATTGTCCGAATAAATCCTATCCCAGTTACGGGAGCGCTTCGGACGGGCTGTCTTAGGATTAGGCCGATTCCCTCCCAGATAAGCGATGTTATATGGAGGATCCATGTTGGCCATACGCGCGCGATGCTCCTCCATAAGACGCATGACATCTTCGTATATAGTAGAATCACCGCAGAGCAAAACATGCCTGCCCAGAACGATCCTGTCTCCGCGTTTAGTCCTTGGCACTTCAATACTCTTAAGCGCTGCCTCGAAGTTATATTCATCGGGGTCTTTCTCTATTCCGTACCTATCGAATATCTGTCCGATCTCTGCATTATCGAATCCAGTTACGCTTATATCAAAATCCGGAAGCTTCGATAGCTCATCTAACAGCGCCGCAAGCTTCTCCTTATCCCAATCTCCGCGGATTTTGTTAAGCGCGAGGTTCGCGGCCTTCTCTTTCTCAAGAGAGAAGTTAACTACGCTTACTTCGATTTCCTTCAATCCTTGCTCAATGAGAATCTTTAGGCGCTGATGGCCTGAGACAAGAGTATTTGTTCGCTCGTTCCAGACAAGCGGTTCGATATAATCGAAAGTTTCCATGCTCATCTTAAGACTTTTATATTCGGGGTCATCCGGTTGCAAATCGACGCGAGGGTTGTATGGAGCAGGATTTATTTCTGAGATAGGTATCTTTCGAATGATCATTCTGAGCCTCCGTTATATCGGTATAATATCGTTCATTGTGTAATTCCCGTTGAATACACGATCGCCATTAATCAACGAGTAATCTATGGCGCGATAAGAACCGTGTTTTGAGATTAGATTGTCCAAATCTTGGAATAACTGGTGAGTTACTCCATCGGTAAAGTAATCTTCCTTCCCTATAAGACATATTGATACATAAGCTATCGTAGGCTTCGTGTAATGAATGTCACAGGTTGCCTTAAGTTCCATAGGGCCGCCGATGGTTACAAAAAACTTCTGGCTCGAAACTGTTTCCCGAACCAAGTCCCACGAATACTCCGAACCTTCTAAAAAGTAATGCATAATCTCCTCCGTATTCTTATTTTGCTGAACCGGCCCTCAGCCAAATTGCGGGCTAAGAGCCGGTCCCGCGTCCTCATTTTTCCTTTTCCGGCAAATAGGCATAATCGCCGTCCGAGCAATAGGGGCAGCGGCATGGGAATGCCTCTCCGGGCTTAGCATTCTGCGGAATCTCGATATTTGAATCGTTAAGATCGACAAAATACGCTTCTCCGCAGGCGTTGCAAATTACTTTTTCACGCGCCATTCTTATCACCTCCTTAACTTAATTATAATTAAGTAGATAGTTAAAAAAATATCTCCCCTACTTCTTCTCCTCCCTCGCTTTCTCTTCCATGCGATTCCTGATATGTTTGTAATAGAGGGTTTCTACCTGATCAAGCAAGCCGTCAAGCTTCTCGTCATCCTCTCCTAAATCTATAGCGTCAACAGTCTGTTTCAAAATAGTTCGTAAATACCCCCGCATTTGTGCCCTTGCGGCCTCCTTGGCGGCTTTAGTCATGGGATATCTTTTCATTTCTACGATTGTATAGTCAGCGCCTCCCAGCTTATTCTTAGTCTTTATAAGAAAGTCGTACTTAGACCTAAATTTCTCGGATTGAATCTTGTTATCTTCAAGAATATCGCCTTTTTCTTTGAGGATGTCTTTGAGGGTTTTCTCGTTAATCTTGTTCTCGTAAACAATGATTTTAACGGAGGACACAGCCTCCGGAGTATAAAACGACTTCGCTCCACCTCGCTTCTTCGAGGTCCTGATTCGGATAGGCTTGGGGACCATTCCCACGATGTCACGGTAATAGGCTAACATCTGGGGCTTCAACGGAGTCCGAGGCTTAACGCTATCATTTATCTCTCGGATAAGTTCTTCTTGAGTGCAGAGACGTTTGCCAAGAATTTTAAGGGTTTCCATTATAGTTAATTATAATTAAGTATACTGAACTTTGTCAAGCACTTTTTATTTTGAAAATTAGCGTACTGTCTTTTTAAGTGGAATCTTTATCGTTCACACGAACGGAGTTTATTGCAGCTTTTATTACTTCTTCTCTTCTGTTCTTTCGCTTTCTTCTTTCTCCGCAACATTGATTGCACGTGGTAACTGATCAACTGGTTGTAAGTCTTCTATATCTTTTTTACCGCCAGAGCCTAATTCTTTAAATTTCCGAGCAGAAGAAAGTAACCTTGTTTCAAATGAAGCTGTTGCGTCATTATATGACTCAACAGCTTTTCGTAATGATTTACCAACATTATTAAAGTGTTCTACTATCGTTGCTATACGATCGGATATTTCTTGTCCCAATATGCTTATTTTCTGCGCATTCTCAGTTAACATCTCCTGCCTCCACCCGAAGGCTATAGCTTTCAATAATGCTATAAATGTTGTCGGCGTGGCAATAACCACCTTTTTACTGAGAGCTGATTCTATAAGATTAGGATCTTTCTCTGCTGCCGCAGCAAGAAAAGAATCGTTTGGAATAAATAGCACAACGAATTCTGGTGCTAATGGGAATTGGTCCCAATACTCCTTCGTGGATAATTTTGCAACATGCAGACTGATTTGAGCTGCATGCCTTAAAAGAGCTGCTTCACGCTCAGCATCAGTCTTTGCTTCCAAGGCTTCCATGAATCCGATTAGTGAGACTTTTGAATCAACTACAACCTCACGACCAGCTGGAAGCTTAACAACCATATCTGGCCTAAGCCGTCCATCCTCAGTTGAAACGCTCTCCTGCTCAATAAAATCGCAGTAACTCGACATTCCTGCCAATTCTGCAGTTTTGCGCAATGCTATTTCACCCCAACGACCTCTTACCTGTGGGGAGCGTAAAGCATTGACTAACTTAGCTGTTTCGCTCTGAAGAGTTACTTGGGCCGTAGCAAGTGAGGCCAGTTGTTGCCCTACAGCTCCTAATTCCTGAATACGTTTTGCTTCCAACTTTTTCGCTTCCTCTTGGTAAGCAGCCACTGCCTGGCTTAAAGGAGCTACAAGCGTCTCTATTGCAATTTTTCGGGCGTCTAGATCAGATTCGGCTGACGTTTTGAGCGATTTAAATTTTTCTTCTGCAAGAGTCAAAAACCCCTTGTTATTGTTTGCTAATGCCGCAGATGCTAATGAGTTAAACGTATCTGAAAGTTTTGTTTTTGCATCATCTAACAAAGATTTTTCCTCAGCAATATATTTCTCAGCTTCGAATACCCTGGTCTCGGCTTCAACCTTAGCAGCCTCAGCTTGCTCAAGCCGAAGTCTTAATCCATCAAATCCTGCACTCGCTGCCTCAACTTGTTTGCGTAATTCTTCAACGCGCGCATTAGCGGCCGCAACTTTGGAACCGGCACTTCTCGTACTTATGGCCCATGTCACGACGGCTCCTATCAATAGTCCACTTAAAAACATTAAAAACAGCATTATTTAAACCTCCCTCCGCAGATTATGAGAAACATCTGCCTAGATGCATCCTCTCATTTGCTCACTTAGTTGTACGTTTTAGGACCGCACCTAGTTTAAAGTCGCTCCTACTGCTAAGAACTAATTCTTTGAATGATTTCTTTTAATTCATTAATCTTAGCATCTGCGATCTTTCCATTTCTAAAATGTTGGAACACATTTAAGGGTTTTTTATCAGGCCTCCCAACAGAAGCAATGGCCAAGAATTTCTCAAAATCAGTATCAAACTTATGAATCAATCTAGTTTGAGGACGCTTATTATTATCGATAAATTCATTTATATATTTCTGATGTTTCCTGTCACCGTCAGAATCCAACAAAATGCTATGAGGAATACATAACAATTCAAATAAATTCATATATCTATGAATATTGTACTTACCTCCTGCGTCAAGCAAATAAATACGCTTCTTTCGTAAATCTCCCCATTTTGTTTTGAACAAATATTCAACAAATATTTTTTCTGATGCTCCCTCACAAATGATTACAAAATCAGCAAAAAATAATGAGCATCTTTCAGAATTTAGCCATAAAAAATATCGCATTGATTCTTCTTCTAGCTTAAGAGAATCATCAGTTCCGTTAACAATATTTTGTATTTCCGATTTTATATCTGTCGGTATTGATGTTTCAGTTAACTTTGTTTTCAAAAAATCTAACAATTTTGTATTTTCTCCAAACAAAACATTCTCACTGATCTCAGTAATTTGTGAAATCCTAGTCCTTCCTCTCTCTTTTTGCAATCTAATTACTGAGGTTAAATCGTCGATATTTCTGGATACGAAAATTGGGGAGTGTGTTGAAATTAAAACTTGAGTTTGTTCTTCCTGATCGCTTGTAATGTCTTTTAAACCTGAATGCAATATTTCTTGCTGCGCCGGATGCAAAAATGCTTCTGGTTCCTCAAACAAGATCAACACAAATTCTGGTATGAATTCTTTTTTGTTTGATGTTTTCTTTTCTACATACTTTGCCGATAACTTAATAAGAGTATAGATTATATGGCGCTGGAAGCCCTGGCCATATTGATTTATGTCTATAACTTCTCCGTCAAGGTTGTCATCTTTCCAATTATGTTCAAATAAGTTTTTGATAATATCATCTACCCTAATCTTTTTAATTGTTATACCGAACGATATCTGCCATTCCTCAAGATGCCTATTTACATCATCGATGAGATCTTTAATAGAGAACCCGTCTGGGGATGATTCAATAGAGAAATCACTCTCAAAACTAGAAAACGCCGTTTCGAGATGGTTAAAAGCGGGACTCTTTTTGGCAACTTTTTCAAAAACAAATGTAGCTATCTGCCTTAACGGGGAGGGACCAGAAGTTTTCAATACATCTTCTGTTTTGTTAACTGACGGGATAAAAATAATTTTCCCTAGTTTTGCCTCAGAAACATTCTTGGCTCCATGAAAAAGGTTCTTTGATATCACTCCCTCTTCTTCATATGCAAAGACATTGCTTTGGCCAGATTTAAACTGTTCTGAATTGTCGGATTTAAAATATTTTCTAATTCTTAATTCATTTGCAAATTTTTTAGCATAATCGGGCAAATTCTTATGCTCTTCCTCAGAAAGAATATATCTGACATCGACCCAGCTTTCAGTATCGGTTGGGCTCAAAGAGGCCTTGGGGAAATCTCGTTTGCTATCAAATTTTTCATCATCATACAAAATTCTTAACACATCGATTAAGTTAGACTTACCTACATTGTTTGCCCCTACTAACAATGAAAAATCGTTTAGCATAATTTCTGGAGAATCTATAATTGACCGGAAATTATGAATTTTTACTGATTTTATCTTCATTTCACTACTTCAAATAAATTGCGTGGATCGTCTAGCACCTTAAATTCCCACATTCCAAAATCTCCACTTGCATTTACCGCAACGACCCACTCTTTGGCGGCCTGCCATTTGGCTTTATCCTGCTCAGTAGTCTGTCCTTTGATTTCCAATATCATGAAACGATTACCTTCAAATTTAATAATGAAGTCTGGATAATATGTTTTTGTCTGCCCCTGCCACAGATAATAAATCTCAAAACCAAGATGATCATTCTTTGCCCATGAAATCAATCCGGGTATTCTATCGCGCTCAAATTCAAGCCCGACTTTTTCCCATCCGCTATCAATGACAATATGACTAATTTGACTCTTTTTGACTGGTTGAGCAGGTTTACTGGTATACCACGTCATCGCAGTGGCTGTGCTTCGCTTCGGTCGAACAGGATCAAGCACAAGAGTAGGGGCTTCCGTGCTTGAACTGCGAATAAAATGACCTATATGATTGATTATTTTTTGTGCGTTAAGAGCGATAACGATGCTACGAAGTTTTTCGGTGCCTTCAAAAATAGGAACTTTAATATCCAACTTGTTGGACACCAAGAAGTCGTCAAACAATTGCATCAATTGACCGATATGGCTTCCGGGGTCGCCTTCCCAATTTTTGCCAAACTGCTCATGAAGCCTGACTGCGGCTTGAAGCTTTATCTTCTGAAGACGGTTTTGTTCAGCAAGACGATCTAAATTAAGCTCGCTAATTTGATCAAACTTGTGATGACCATCAATTACCGGAGCGACCTCAACGATGGTAGGCGCGTCTTCAGCGGAAAGCATTAGCTTCGCAAGTTTTTCCCAATCTAAGTCGAGAAAATAATTAAGCTTATACTCTACTCGCAAAACATGCGGCCAACCAATCTCTTGCGCTTTGCGGTCTTGAACAGGCTCAATTTTTATCTTGGGTTTTTCTACACGAGGAGGCCCCTCTTGTTGCTCAGCCGGAAGGAAAGTAAAAGGCACGCCAAAAACGGTGACATATTCAGATTCATACAATCCTGTTTCGGCATTTACGTCATATGAAATTCGGCGCAAGCCCCGCCCGATAACCTGCTCACACAAAAGCTGACTCGTAAACGCGCGAAGCCCGAGTATATGCGTCACTGTCCGAGCATCCCAACCTTCGGAGAGCATATTAACGCCGATTACACACTGAATCTGTTCACCGGCTTTTCCTTTTTTTCCTACTGTATTAAACTTCTCGCGTTGGGATTCAACCAATTCCTTACCAGACTTATCAGCATTAATGCGCTCTGCCTCATCGGATTCAATCTTGTCCAGCGCATCTTGATCTATACGAATAAGCACATCTTTTTCGCCGAGTTCATCAACCGCAAAGTAGCCGTTCACCATTGAATATTCCAGCCGCGCCGCTGTTTCCGTGCGGTTACAAATCATGATCATTACCGGAGGAGTTTCTCGAGGTTGCTCTTGATTCGCCCAGCTTTCTTTCTCTTTCAGCCAGTCACCACCTAAAATATTGACCGCATTTCTCACTAAATCAGGCAAGCCCTCGTGCGGTTCAGCCCTACGATTGAGATCTTCCCGCACTTCCGGGTAGATATGAAAGAGTTTTGACTTTAAATCCGGGCCAAGATTAGAATCATCACGCACCGCGACCTTAGGGGTTTTTACTAATCCGCTTTCAATAGCATCATTTAAACCAAAATCGCTTACGATCCAAGTGAAAAGCTGTTCGCCTTGATTAATTTTTCCTGTTGGCTTAAACGGCGTAGCAGATAAATCATAAGCCCTCAAAACGCCCCGAGATGTATGAATACGATCAATACCGCTCACCCAAATCGTAGCTTTTTCTTTCTCATCCTCGTCTTCATCTGCCGATGGACGGTGACAATGATGGGCCTCATCGTTAATTATCAGGATATTGCCCGCGTTTCCAAAGTCAGGCATGACCCTACGGAAAAAGGCCTCTTCGCTTTCCGGGCCTTTCTTCACTACCTTTGGGCCGTAATTCTCATTGATCGGTGCCAAAGTATGCCAATTGGTCACAACGATCTTGGCTTGCAGTAATTCTTGCCACATGGTTGAATCCACAAGAGAAAAGAGCTGATAAAAATTCTCGCTATTCTCTGGCAAGAGAACCTGCAATCTATCACGAACGGTTAAGCCCGGCGCTATCACAAGGACGTTCTTTGAAAATCTCTGATCTTTTGGGTTTGCAATCTTATTCAAAGCCTGCCATGCAATAAGCATGGCCATTACAACTGTTTTTCCTGTTCCTGTGGCGAGCTTTAAGCATTGCCGCTCCCACGCGCTCCCATCATTGGGAATCTCAATGCCTTGTTTCTCAGCAGAGCTTGCCTCAGCCAACCAAATAGCTGTCTCAACCGCTTCTAACTGGCACCAAAAGAACGGTTGATTGCGCTGAGTGCTGTCATTCCAGAAGCGAAGCAGTTTTTGCGTAACGCCGGTTACGTTAGGATATCCATTCTCTTTCCACTGCTTAACTCGCGGTCTGATTTTGTTGACCAACTCAATTGAAACAAACTCACCCGGATCATCAAAATTCTGCGCTGTTTTTGCTGTTGCACGCCAATATCCTGATTGCCTACGTCCAGGCTGAAGCACAAATTCCTGCGTTTCCCGAATATACAGCCAATGTTCTTTAGGCTCTTCATAGGGACTGCTTATAATTAACCGATCAATACCTTTTTGGCTCATACTTAATCCAATTTTTTAATTACAAAAGCTTCGATGCCGCGGTTATCGATAATCTTGACGGCGATTTTTTTATTTTCACCGCCAGAAAATGGCAAAGATTCAACGCCTGAAAATTTATCCAGAAGATCTTCGTTAACCTCGCCATTCAGTGCCTTGGCCAATTTTGACCAGTCGCGCTTTGAATCACTCTCAGGGAAAAAGACCTGATCCGGATAGAGGCTCCTCTCATCATAATCCGTATCTAAAAACCACATAGCAATATGTTTGGTGCCTTTAGATTCAATTTCCCCAGTAAGCGGATTGTAATAATCAAAGCCGTTTACTCTTACTTTGTAGTTTCCATCTTTATGCTTGGTGACTTCCACGTCCGGTTGACCAATAAGCCAATAACTGTGGCTAGAAGACCGGTTCTTGCGTAGGTCTTTAGTCAAAAGGTCAACACTCATCTGCGCCTTAAGAATCTTTACGCCCGGCCAGTTTATCTGATCAATGTCCTTGGCCGCTTCAGGGTCAAAATGAAATGCGGCAAATATTACAAAGTGCGGCTTATTCTTTAGAGTGCGCGCTTCTTTTATAGCTTCTTCAACTTGCCGCTGTTCGAGCGGGCCAAAATCTGAACCAAAGCTTATGTATGCGCGTTTATTCTCACCATCAGCATCAAGAATCTCTCCCTCGGCATGCAAGAATCTCGTAGCAACCATTGGCTCAAGGCGAGAGAATTGTATGACTTTGCCGCCGGTCGCTCGAATCCCGGTAGTTTTTAACTCATCACGCCATTCAGCCTGCTTGCCGGTCTCTCCGATACGCGCAAGCTGTTCACTTGTGGCTTCAACCTTTAGCTCATTACCGTCAAACGGTCTCACGCGAAGCGATGGCACTGCTTCGACAGTAAAGGGCCCAGTAACCCGCACCTTATTCTTCGCTACCTCTGGCTGATCATAAAGTGTTTCCGTTTTAGCTGGTTCATTATTAGCAATAGAGCCAAGGGTGATATGGGGAACGGTTTTGTATTTAAACCCACTTTTTATGCCTTCATTGGGATGAGCAAGTTCAAAATAATCATATTTTGCAGTCATCAATCTCTGCTTAGCAAGAGTAACCGCAACGCGCGAGGTATCACAAGTAATCCAGCGACGGCCCCATTGTTCTGCAACATAAGCGGTTGTTCCGGATCCGCAGGTCGGGTCAAAAACAAGATCCCCGGGGTCTGTAGTCATAAGTAAACAACGCGCTAGTATCTTTTGCGCAGTTTGAACAACATACACTTTTTCTTTTTCACCCGTCCCCATTGTATCATCCCAAAGATTTGTTAACGGTAACAGCGGAAAATCATCGAAGAATTGTTTATAATTAACGAAATCTTTTGTCGCAAATATTCTATTTTGCTTTACTAATTCATACATTCCTTTTTCGCTGATTTTCCAGTGTTTGTTTCCAGTAGCAGTATATTCCTTGCCTTGAAACTTGAAAACCCAAGGATTATTGCTTGCTCCTTCAGACAACAAAGGACCTCCCAAAAATAGCTTAGAACCAACCGGCAACAACTTAGGATTAAATTTTTCCTCTTTTGTAATAGGCCGAACTGTTCCATCGGCAAGCTCTACAGAGGAATATCTTTCTCCGGATTCTTCTCCAATTACTTTAGGTAGAAAAAGAGACCTGTATTTTGTTTTTTCTTTGCATTTTGAATACCACAGCAGGTAGTCACAAATGCCAGCCAATAATTGCGTTGATTGTCCACCAGCCTTCTTGAAAGAAATAATGCTAACACAATTGTCTTTACCGAACACTTCATCTAATACTTCTTTAGCGTGATGAATATTTTCATCGCCAATCTGTACAAAGCAACTTCCGCTTTCATGCAATAAATCTCTTGCGAGAAGCAGTCGGTCTCGCAGGTAGGTCAGGTAACTGTGGATGCCAAGCTCCCACGTGTCACGAAACGCCTGAATCATCTCCGGCTCCGCCGGAATATCACCGTCATTGTTATCCTTCACGTCACGCTTATTCACAAAGGGCTGAAAATTTGAATTGTATTTGATGCCATACGGAGGGTCGATATAGACCATCTGCACTTTGCCAGCCATTCCTTCTTTCTTGATAAGAGAATTCATAACCAAAAGTGAATCACCGGCGATCAGACGATTAGCCCAGTCTTGCTCATGCTTATAAAAATCGATGGCCTTGTTTAACGGCGGATCATTATCCGGCTGTTCGAATAGGTCAAGCTGAAATTGCTTCTGTTCTTTTTTCTTTAAGAATGCTTTAACGATACGCTTTGAGTCGATGCGTTCGTGGATATGGAGACTAACATTCTGAACTTCAAAGCTCATACCTTCGGACTTACCAGCCCAGCTTAGAGCCGGATCGATATGCGGATCGTGCTTATATTTCGTTCGTCCATTTAATTTATCAGTCGCGCTTGAGACAAGACCGACGTGAGGATTATTTCTGCGCTTCTTGCCCTTATGCGTATATGTCTCAACTTTTATGTCAGTGCTCTGTTTAATTCGTCCTTTTGGCATATTTTTACCCTACATAGTTATTATTAAAGATTTGTTTCTTATAAAATCTATATTTATTTATTTATTTTCTTTATCAATCAATTTTTGAATCTTTGCCTTATCAAATCTCCACTGCCCCCCAAACTTAAATGCCGGGATCTTCTTTTCCCGGCATAATCTTCTGACTGTGTAGGGGTGTAATCTTAGAGCTTTTGCTACTTCTTCAACCGTATAAACCTCTAGTTTTTCTTCCATTCTGACTCCGATTACAATTTGTTACATTATAGCACAGATTAAAGGCTTTGCTAGATAAAAAGTTGCGAAAATTTGGGAGCTATATAACTTGCTATCTCTCGAATAGTATGCCTATATTGTCATGAGGGTAAATGCCGATGGAAAAAGCCATAAATGCCAAGATTGAGGCCTTAACAAAGAGATCAATTCCAGAGCTACAGAAGGAATTTGAGGCGCTGTTTGACGGCCAAAAATCGAGCTCGGATAATAAGGTCTTTCTGATCAGAAGGATTGCCTACCGACTCCAAGAGCTAGAATATGGCGGGTTGTCGCAGAAGGCGCAGAATAGGCTTAAGGAGCTCATTGGGCTTTATGATCCGGTTAATAATAAGGCTATTCGGCCTAAGGTGAGCGTAGAAACGCATGCCAGAACCAAAGCGCGCGGTCGTGACGTACGTCTCCCCATTCCGGGGACTATCATTACTAAGGATTACCGCGGCAAGAAGCACCAAGTTAAAGTGCTAGAAAACGGCTTTGAATATGAAAATAAAGTATATAAAAACCTGACTGCAGTGGCTGAAAAGATAACCGGAGCGCACTGGAATGGCTACACCTTTTTTAACCTATGAAAACTACAGAGCCTAAAGAGAAAAAGATCGTTAATTGCGCCATTTATACGCGCAAATCTGTAAGTGATGGACTGGAACGCGACTTTACAACTTTGGATGCCCAGCGCGAGTCCTGTGAAAGCTACATTGCCAGCCAGAAGAACGAAGGTTGGATCTGCTTACCGGAAGAATACGATGACGGCGGATTTACTGGCGCAAACACGGACCGGCCAGCGCTACAAAGGATGATGGCTGATATCAAGGCCGGTAAGATAAACTGCGTAGTAGTCTATAAGGTCGACCGCTTATCGCGCTCCCTCCTCGATTTCGCAGAACTGCTGTCCACTTTCGAAGAATACAACGTAACATTCGTATCCGTTACTCAACACTTCAACACTCAGAACTCGATGGGCCGACTGACGCTGAATATTTTGTTGAGCTTCGCGCAGTTCGAAAGAGAAATCATCAGTGAAAGAACTCGCGACAAGATGGGCGCTGCGAAAAAGAAAGGTAAGTGGATCGGCGGAAGGCCTCCGTTAGGTTACAATATCGATAAGGACAAACATAAGTTGGTAGTTAACCAAAAAGAAGCTGAGTTGGTGCGCAAAATCTTCGATACGTATATCGAAAAACGCTCACTTACATCGGCGACGATGATTATTAACGACTTAGGGTTAACAACCAAGCAGCACACCTCTGAAACAGGCAAGAAATTCGGCGGGATTCTTTTTAGAAGTAACGGTATCCAGCAAACCCTGCGGAATCCGCTTTATATCGGCAAAGTTCTGTATCAAGGTGAGCTTTATGCCGGAGAGCATGAAGCGATTATTTCCGAGAGGATCTTCCAAAAGGCTCAAAGCATACTTGCAGAGAATAGACCCGAGTGGAGCATGAAAAGAAAAACTAAACACATTGGTCTGCTGACCGGACTGCTGCGCTGCAAGGCCTGCAACTGCGCGATGTACTTCTCGTACAACATCAAAGCCAGTAAATACAGGTATCATTACTACCTTTGCATGAATGCCAGCAAGCGCGGATACAAAATCTGTCCCACTCGCCTGCTTAGCGCGCAGAAGATTGAGCAGAAAATCGTGGAATTATTGCGAGAGATCGCTCCTACGCCAAAGCTAGACGAGAAAGTATGGGATACTTTTAGCCTTGAGGATAAGATTAAGATTATAAAAACAATCCTTAAAGAAGCGAGTTTTGACGGCCGTAACGGAATCCTTGAGATAGTGCTGCTGAAAGACAATAGGCGGCGCCAATACAAGGTCGAGCTTAGAGAACTCAAAAACCTACCAGTCCCTCCTAACCAGATAAATATAAAGAATGAGCCGCAATTGCGCCAAAACCTAATCCTTGCGCATCAAATCCAAGACCTCATTGCTAAAGGCAAAGCCCAAGGCTTAAAACAAATAGCCAGTTGGCTTAACCTGAGCCATGTAAGGATTTGCCAAATCACCGGAATGCTGCTACTGGCTCCGGGAATCCAAGAAGAAATCCTCTGTTCCAATGACAAACGCCTGCTTGAAATACCTGAATACAAAGTAAACGAGATCACGCAAGAACTCATCTGGTCGAAGCAACGCGAACTCTGGCAGCAACTCCTCAATAATCCCACCGAGCAGCGATAAAAATCCTCTCTACAATTAGCGATTCCTATTTAATGGCCTAAATAGCGCTTTAAAATGCGCTGATTATCGGCGATATTGGCATTAAATAGCGGTCATTAAATAAGAGAGGAATTGGCTTATTTTGGCGATTAGGGAACGCTATTCAGAGAGGCTTTCTAAACAGCTCGTGGTGCGGAAACATTCGAAATGCGGCCAATTAACACGATGCCCTAACTCCTACGGACATCGCCAGATAAAAACGCCTATGATCGATACTCAGATCATAGGCGCTAAACTCTCCAGTTTTACGAGGAGAACGATATTATTGGGGTGGCTAACCGGGATCGAACCGGCAACCTTCTGAGCCACAGTCAGACGCTCTAACCGATTGAGCTATAGCCACCAAGAAGGCTGAAACTCTTTGAATTCGGGGTGTGTGCGGGGCGAAACTACGGCGCTGCTTTGGTGAAACGATTGCGCATCTCCTGCAACTTCTTCTGGTGCTCCTGCGTCTCCTGCGCCAGACGCTTTAACTGCCGCAGAACTGCCGGGTCCTGCGTCGTAAATACTTCGAAATAGTTCTTCTCCAGAAGCATCCCCTCGACGTTCACGCCGCTGGTCAGCGCCTCGCACATTGACGATGATTTGCTGCGCATCGTCTCCAGCATCCCCTCAAACCGGTTGCGCAACTCACGCACGCTCGTCGGGTTGAAACGCTGCGTCGAGACCTGCACCGTTCCCTGCGCGACTTTTGCGGCAAACTCCTTCAGGCACTGGGCATGATCATCTTCCTGCACCGCTATTCCTTTCCAGAAATCGGCGTATTCGGGAAACTGCTGCGCAAAATACGAATAATGGCGGCCGATCATCGTTTCGATCTCCGCCATGTCCATCACCAGTGTGTTGGCATCAGATTCCATCAGGCTTGCCCTCCCCCGGCGCACCGGGATTTGTCTGGGCATTATAACGCGCCATAAAGGCGAGTTCAACCAAAATTATCCGTCCGCAGCCTCCCCCATCACCTGCCGGTAAAAGAGATCGATCTTTCCGGCCAGTCCTTCAGCAAGGTCCTTGTGGCGAAGCGGCAACTGCGGCACCGAGGCAGCAACTTCCGGAGCCACAAGCCTGGCCAAATCCTTCAGGCACGCCTCGATCCCGGTCAGATGCGCTGTGCCGAATACCCCCACTTTCTTGCCCTTGAGCGGATTCTGCTTCAAGAACGTCCGTACCGCCGGCGTTACGTTGCCGAACCAGGAAGGCGTGCCGATTAGAATCACGGCATACGCCTGCGGATCATGCGTCAGCGGCTTGAGCTTGGTCAGCTTCTTGGCCAGCGCATCTTTTCCGGCAGCAGTGCTTGCGACCGGACCGATGCGGTCTTTTTGATCGATCAACTCCTCCAGGTCCGCATCGAAACGCTTTGCCATCTCCTGCGCAACCTGACGGGTGTGCCCGTCGCGCGAATAGAACACCACCAGCACCTGCTTTGCTTCCTGGGCAAACGCCGCACCGCACGAAAGAGCGATCGCTGCGCTCAGGACAAATATCAAAACCCTCTTCATAAATGACCCTCCCCATACCCTGACGTTTCGTCTTCGAGGATACGCGGAATTGCCTGCGCGTCTATGCGCAGCCCCCCGTCATGCTCGATCTTGATCGTGTAGATATAACCGGGGATGAATTTGGTTCCCGGAGCCTCGATCTGCGCGTTCTTGACCCCGTCTTGCCCCGCCCCTGACTCGGATAACGCGTACTCCCAGAACCGTCGCCAGAGACGTTTCTCGAACGGGCTCTGCGGACTCTCCACCCGGTAACCGCTGGGAACCTCGTACATCCGGTTGATATCGTACACCTCGGCGCCGTCATTTCCGAGCGCAAACGCCTTCATGAAAATATAGGCGCTCCTGCCGCGCAGACGGTCCCCCCCGCGCACGTAAAGGTCTCGGAAACGGATGACCATCGCCTGGAACTGAATGATGTCCGAAGCGAAGGTGAAGATTTTCGGCTCAAGCGCCGCGCCCCCGGCGCCGTATTCGAGGAATTTGATGGTGGTAAACGAACGGCCGGTCTTTGGATCGACAACAACACGCGTTACCATTACCTCTGCCGCGCGCGTGTCGGCGCTTAGCCGCTCAATAACCTGCTGCAGCAGCTTCTGCTCCCGGGAAAGCCGTACAAGGTAGAGCGCAGCCGCAGCCAGAAACGCGGCGACAAAAAGCACATTGATTTTATTGAGGGTTTTGAACATGAGGAAAAAAATGACCGCTCCTGATAGGATTATAGCAGCGGCGAGGTCGAAGTAAAGCTAATTAATCCATCACAGGCGCGGTCATTTCGCGGCGTGACCCTGCAACTGGTGAAGCCTCGTCTCCAGATCCGCGATCTTGGTCTTCATAGACTGGCAACGCAGCTCAAACGTGTCTATCGTCTCTTTGACGAACGGAAAATTGTCGTAGATCTGGTTGGCGATCAGCTTCTGCAGCCAGCGCTTCATGAAGATCACCAGCCGCACCAGAAGGAAACCGATCACGATCGGCACCAGAATTTCAGGCGAGATATTATACATGAGCCTCACCTCCCGTCTATTTGTCCCAATCAAAGTATAGCATAAAATCTACCAGAATCAAATAAAATAATTTATTTGGTAGATTATGTTAATTCGCTGTAACACCCTGTCATTAAAAAGATTGTGTCTCTAGATATGATTATTTTGAAGGTTCGCGGCGGAAGGAAGCCTTAAATGATTCCTTTATCACGTTACCCACGGCAAACGAACCGCTCAGCGCCGCCTTGGAGAGATCGGCGGAACTCTTAAACACTCCCTCAAGAAGGCGCAGAGGAAAGACCAAAACCTCATCGGCTTTAGGCGGCCCCTGTTTCACTTCAGGAGGAAGTTTGTCCTCGAAGGCCAGCTTGATCGCCCCGAAAGCGAACTCCGGGTTATCCATCTTGGTACGCAGGGTAAAATCCAAAACGATCTTTCCTTGGTTCAAGGTCTTGAGTATATCCAAAACAGCGGTTGCGATCTTCTCTGCCTGTTTCGCCTCCTTGTCCTCGTTCTCTTTTTTAAAGGTGATGTCCACCAGCTCCAGATGGCAGGGAGCGGTCACCTCGTTGCTCACAGCGTGAATCTCGCTGGTAAAATTGAGTTTCGCCTTCTCAATGTTCGTTTTGTCGATATCGACCCAGTTGGAATAATACGGATAGAGATAGAGCCCGTCGATACCCTCGACCCTCAGGCGCGCCTCCATGCTTCGCTTCGGAATATTAATCCAGCCCTCGAGCGCGAAAGAGCCGCTTTCTCCGCTCGCTTCCCAGGGGATCGTGCCGCGGATATCGAAACTCGTCAACAGTGACGAGGGGAAGCTGTAGGCGTTGGTGAGCTTGACCGAATAGTCCTTGACGCGGATCTTGATGCCGTCGGCGCTAGCCCCCCGGTCGATAAATTCCAAAGCCCCATTGCGGATGAGCAGCGATTTAATGAAAAGCGGACGCCGCAGCGCCCTGCGACGCTCCTTGATCTTGCGCACGTACGAGCCGGTCGGCAGGCTGATCGACGAGGCTTCCCCCGCGTCAGGAGCTTTGGAGATCACCCGCTCGTAGCGCACATTCGGACCGTCGGCGACCACCTCGTTGAGGATCACCTGACCGGTAGTCAGGCCGATAAGGCTCAGGGAGGCCGAGAAGCTTTCAAAAGAGGCCAGGCCTTCGATGTTCAGCCCCTTGACCGCGACGGAACACGGGAACTTGAAGGCGAAGGAATCCATGGTGACCGTACGGTGCGAAAGGATTTCCAACTGGCGGATGAGGATTTTTTTACCCTGAGTGGCGACGAGCAGGTACGCAGAGCTGACAAGAAGAACAAAAAGGCAAAAGAGGAAAAGGAGAATCTTTCTCTTTGCGGTCATAAAGGTCAGTTCCTTATTTTATGCAATTTGGCGTCCCTGGCGTGAGTCGAACACGCGACCCTCTGCTTAGCATACCGCACCGGATTACTCCGGCCATCTCTGTTGCGGTCTGGACTATGTCTTCACCGTCTCAGGTGTGTGGCGTATAGTCTCTGAGGACTCCCGCTTAGAGCTCAAGATAATCCCGCGCCCAGGCTATATGTTTCCCCTGATTATTCCCGGGGCTGGTGAAACGCAGCACCGAAGGGATCTTCGCATCATTGGCCACATACAACACTACTTCCCGCTGCGGACAGTACAACGCAAAGTAATCAAAATCACTCGGCTTGTACCGCCGCATATGCATTCCGTGCTTATCCACCCAGCCAGTCCTGAATCTCACCTCGACGCTTCCGTTATGTTTGAGCGAGGCATATTTCACTTGCAGCCTGATCGTCTTCTTGTTGCGCAAAACCGCAACAAGATCAAACGACTGGTGTTCAGACAACGGCACGCACGGGATATGGCCTTTTTGAATCAGATCGGCGATGACATTCGCCACCGCGACATCCCCCTTGAACTTCGTATGGTGCAGCGTTCACCTCCTTTCCTGACACGACATTACCCGAGCTCAACGGTTGCCTGCAAGTCATCCGTATCGTTATACGGACTTCCTTGCATACAGCCACATCCACTCTATGCGTTCAATTCCGCACAGAGGCTCCCCGGCTGAAGGCAGATGCTCTATCCAGCTGAGCTACAGGGACACACATAACAAGTTTCCCTACCTCACCCTGTAGCGAAGTGCAACAAGGATTATGTTGCCGAAGCTACAGGGACACACATAACAAGTTTCCTTACCTCACCCTGTAGCGAAGTGCAACAAGGATTATGTTGCCGAAGCTACAGGGACACACATAACAAGTTTTGTACCCTTTAGAATATCACAGTGAAAAGAAAAATCAACCCGCGATTTCTCAATCGGGCGCTCCCGTACAAAAAAAGAAAAAGGGGCGTTTCAAATGGATCAACAGGTTAATAACCTTGGCAGGTTTATCTGCGGAAGGCTGAAACGCCCCTTATCTGGTTATCCCGAAAATTTCTTTCAATTCGTCAGTAGACACCCCCTCCAAAACGACCAGCATGTCGCGCAACTGCGGCTCGGTCGCGCAGCAACGCTCTTCCTGTTGCCGCAGGATCGTCGAGATGCAATCGAGTATCTTTCCCATATCATCTGAAAGCCTGCCCTGAACGCAGGAAGCCTGTACATACTCGGCGAGCCGGCGGGACGAAAGACTGATGCCGCCGGCGTTCATCCGCTCGATGAATTGCCACTCTTTCGTCAGATCAAGTGACTGCAATTTCTGCAGGGAAAGCGGCTGAATGAGCCGCAGATTGCCGATCGCTTCGGTAACGATCGGCAGAGAGCGCAGGTCGATACCGCCGGGGGTCCTGACCGGCGCCGTGCCTTCAAGAGGCGAGGTTGCCGGCAACCGCTCCGTCGCAACCGGCGCAGCAACCTTTTCAGCCACGCCGTCATCAGGACCGTCACGCTCAGCGCCGGATTCGCCGCCATTGCGGGCCGTTATCATTACCGGCGGCAGATTCCTGCCTTTCTCGTTGAAAGAGTAGACCATGTTCAGGGAGCCCGGCTCCGCTTCCTCAAAGCCGATCGACTCAAAGAAGCCGTGATCAAGAACCTCAAGAAGCGCCACCCCCTCGGCTCTCTGCAGCCGCGCCAGGCGCATGATCAAACCCATCAGGGACGTTCCGATCCCCCGGTAGGCGCTGCGGTACGGCACCGCGACAAAAATGCCTTCTCCGCGGCTTTGGCCGAACACCGTATTCTCTCTCCCGAAAGAATCATAGATTTTGAGCGAAACACGCTTTCCCCCGCCTGATTCCTCGGCATCCAAATACGCATGGACGTAACCGACGAGGATCCCGCGATGGTAAACCGAGATCCGGTGGCGGGTGCGCTGCGCCAAGCCGGCATTCTCTGCATCTTCAGCGCCGGAGTATCGGAACTCAAAATCTTCCCCATTATCCGCGCGTACCGTGACGCTGCCTCCGTTGCCGTCGATCCAACGCCGTGCTAACTCGTCGAACGCGTCGACGGCGCTCGCGCCCAAAGAATCCCCAATAGAAGCACCTTCGTCCTGCGCAAGAGAAGCGATGATCCCTTGGGCGTGCGCTCTACCAACAACAGCCAGGATGTTCCCTTCGAAGGATTCCATCTCCTGCGCCATATGGGCATCCCGGAGTGAGGACAAACGCAGGAAAGCGATCGTCACCTCTATCCCTTCCCGGGCAAGTCGCGCGGCGACAGGCAACGAAAATGCCTCCGTTAACTGCGTATACTCCCCTTCGCCCGGAATCCGGTTCTCGGTCAAGAGCCGTTGCAAAAATTCTTCCCAGTGTTTGAAAACCGCAAAACGTATGCCATTCGCCCTGCACACCGCAATCAACTCACGACGCAGAGCTTCTCTCTTTTCGATCAACGCCATCGACTCCCTGCGGTACGACGCTGCATCTATGGGAACCACCCGCACCGCATCCGGGATCCCGTCCGTCACCAGCAGAAACAAGACCGGACCATACAAAAGCAGGAACAATTGATCCGCCTTCAGGGCTGCCTCGGCAACACCCCAAAAACCCAACACACCTTTGAGCGTGTCGTAATGCTGTCTGCTCTCGGCGATCAACGCATCGAGCTCCTCGCGGCTCCCCTCAACACCAATCCCGGAAATCCGGTTCCGGGGATTACCGACGAACGCCTTGATCTTGCGTGCGGCGCTCTCATACAGACTAATTTGGCGCGCGTATTCTGCGAGTATGGCATCGATCTTTTCGCGATAAGCACGGTTAACCGGCGCATCAACGTCACGTTCGGCTCCGCTCATATCGAACAAAGCCGCTTCAAGCGTTTCTTCATCACCTGGAGGAGAGTGCATGTGGCCGAAAACGAATTTTCCGTTGACGCCGATGATACCCTCTGCAGGCTCACCGGCCGACTCACCTGTTGGGGCTTCAACGGAGGAAACATCAATGACTTCGCCGGTCGCAGACACTCTCCAGCGCCCGGGGACCGCGATACCGCTCTGACCTGCTGCAGCGGCATCCTTGAGCGACTGCGGCACCGATGTATCGGGGATCGCCATTACCCTGCCGCTTTCCAGATCGAGCGCAACATGCGTATTCGGCCAACTCTGCCCTTGCGCCTCCGGCGCCGTGAGGATCAGAGACGGGATATCCGTAACGCTCCAACGCTCTCCCCGTCCGCTTTCAACCGCCCGCGCCATGCGCTCCTGCAGTGTCTCCCCGGAGACGGTCGCCGTCCCGTCTGCCCCGAAAGCGCCGCCTACCATCGTCACCTCGATCTCGGCATGCTGCGTATCCCATCCCTGCGCATCCAATTCTCCCCTCATCCGCAGCAACGTCCCCGGGATATCGGTCAGGACGTTACAATGCGCGACAACCCCCTCCTGGCGGCTGCGGTTATAAAGGATCAGGGCGCGGCAGCTGAGCAGAGAAACGGTGCCGATCAGAGAATCGCCTGACTGCCGGCTCCCGATGACATACTCACCGTTGCGGCTAAAGACTACACCGCTGATGTCGCCCGCAAAAGTCTCCAAGGCAGCTTCTTCACCGCCTGACGCAGGCACACCGCTCTCTCCGGGAACCGCCTCGGCGATCGTCGATTGCGACGAAGCAGCATGCTCCCTGAGCGCATCGCGGTACGCCCGTGCCGCATCTCTTGCCTGCGCCAGGGTCGTGGCCATGAACGGGACTAACCGATCCCCGAACGAACTGAACGCCCTGATAACCGGCCGGTCCAATCGGCTGCGCACAAAAAGCCGCGCCTGCACCTCTATCGCTTCCTTTAGCTGCGCATCGTCCATGTCCAGGTAATGAGCCAAGGCACCGACGGTCTGCTGCCCTCTCTCCATGTCTGCGGGAAACAGGTACATCGCCTGAGTAAAAGCCTTCATACAGGTGGCGAAACCGTCAACCGCCTCGGTCCTGCCTTGCCCGCGACGTTCCTGCTCATTCAGGACCAGCAGGACGATATCGTGAATAGTTTGGCGTATATCGCGACCCCGACGCAGGATCTCTTCGACCTGGGGCGTCCGGACCATCAGCGTATCGCCGACCAGGGCGGTTTCGAATATTTGCCTGATACCGCCGGTGACCGCTGCGGCGTCGCCCAGCAGGATCCCGCGGAAAAGCTCCTTGGCCCCCTGACGCTGCTCATCAGTCAGCATCCCGGCATTGCCGCGGTCGATCATGTAAATCCCGCCGTCCGGCGTTATCATCACGTTGCCCTGGTGCAGGTCGGCATGAAATACCCCCTCGTTGAATATCTGATTCAGGAGATGATCGCGTAAGATCTCAATGATCTCCTCGGGCCGCATCCCGCGCAGCCGCTCATAGGCCCTGCCCGCCTCATCTCCCCGGTAACCGGCACGCTCGACCATCTCCAGGGTCAGATCGCCGCTGACGAGAGACTCAAGCAGTACCCCT
The DNA here is from genome assembly GCA_964579435.1 of uncultured Planctomycetales bacterium. Taxonomy (GTDB): domain Bacteria; phylum Omnitrophota; class Gorgyraeia; order Gygaellales; family Profunditerraquicolaceae; genus CAZOGI01. Next base: position 149,880 of record CAZOGI010000002.1, on the reverse strand, counting down.
TTTACCCGCTCCTCGACGATCACCCGTTCGGAGCTATAGAAGATGCGCGGGTGACGCACCTGAAAACCGTAGCGGCCCTCGCCGAAACTGCTGAATCTGATTGCGCTTATCAAATTGTGATAATTCCGCTCGTTGCGGAAGTCGCTTTCGGTCTTGATCCAGCGGCGCACGGTCTGCCGCAGGCTCTTCACCTGCAGGGGCTTGCCGCGCAACATCCTGGTCTCAAGGAATTCCCCGACCATCTGCATGGCATAGTCATCCTGCTGGTCGACCAGTTCCAGATTCGGCCTGCGTATCTTATAGACTACTTCATGGCCGATCCCCCCCTCTTCCCAGACGCCGGCATGGACCTGCTTCATCGATGCCCGCCCGAGCGTCTCTTCGACGCTTCCGATGTGGCGAACGAACGCCGCCCCCTCATTCTGCAGCATCCCGAACGCGGCAATCTTGGGAAATGCGGGCGCCTGGCTGCGCAGGGCGCCGAGGCTGGAACGCAACCGGCGGTCCGGGACGAGAATCTCGTTCTCCGACAAATACTGTGCCGCCTTCATGCCGGCAGGGCCTAATGCGCCCAGGAGCACCGCGATACGCTCTCCGGTGGTCGTTTTCGCGAAGTCAGCGCGCGCGCACAGATCGGCAAGGGTCTTCATCACCAGAGAGCGACGGTATGGGGGATACGCCTTCATGATCACCACGAAGACATCTGCCAGGAGGAGCCGGGTCTCTTCGTCGATGCCCTTGGAGCGCCGGGGCAGGTATCCGAGGAACATCTCGCGCAGATATTCTTCCATGCACTGCTCGTCCTCCCTGACGCTGCGCGGATCGAGAAGACCGTTGTCGCCGAGGAAAAACCGTTCCAGGAACTGCTCGCGCATGGACGAAGGGATCATCTTGATGTCGTCGGGAAGCGTGCTGAAGGAAAGGTGGTAGGAACGCTCAAGCTTCTTTACCGCACGGGGCTTACCGCGCAACCCCTGCAACCAGAGGAGGAACTGCGCGCGGTCCGAGCGGACGATGACGCTGAAGAGACCGTTGAGCACATCGACGGTAAAATCCTCGATCCTGAAATCCTTCTCCGGACGCAGGAGCTGATTCTGGAAAAGATGCGCCTGCACGTGCTCGATCTGGGAGGTGTTTCGGGCGTGTTCATCCGCTAACCGGTCGAGTACCTGGTCGCGCAGGACCGTCGGCCGGGGGATGAACCGCAAAAGCATCTGCAGGCGCTCCTCAAAGCCGGCATTCTTTCCCGCAGCGGTTTTTTCCCACAACGCGTACGCGGTCGCTCCGTAACGGGAGGCGCGCTGCGGAAACGCCGTTTTCGGGATGACCGCGGCATAGAAAAGAAGGATGTCGCTGATCCGCGACTCATCGATATCGAGCCGGTTGATGCGTTTGAATTTTTCGGAATCAAGGTCGACATGGCGCATCTGTTGCGACAGGACATAGGGAGCGGCAAAGACAAACCGCAACCGCCGCATCAGGGGACCGATCAGGAACCAGCGCTCCATGCCCTCCAGGAACGACTCATCCCGTGCTCCGTCGCGATCGAGCTCAATCAGCCTTCGCCTCCATGAATTTGCGGAGAGATACTGAAAGAACCGCTGCCCTGCCTGCGCCAACCAAAGGGCAAGACGTATGCTCAGCGGCAGCGTCATCTGCCCAAGCTCCGGGAGCAACTCCGATTCGAACTGGTCGAAGATCTGGTCCTTGACCACCGAAGAACGGGGCAGCAGCAGATTAAGCCGTTCCAGACGGCTGACGATATCAGCCCGGCGATCAAGGACCCCTCCCCGTCCCTGCTGTGCGTCGAAGGCTGCGAAAAGACGCAGCTGCGGCGTAGAGACATCAAGCGCATCTGCAAGGACCTGCGTGTACGGGACGCTCGTGCGGGCGCTCTGCCGGTCAGCGAGCAAGCTGGAGATCGAAGATACCGTGGCGACCGACGTGTCGGGATTGAGCAGGTCACGAAACTGCGGATAACGGCTGAAAAGACCGTGTTGGCGTATGTATGCTTCCCAAACCAGGTCCATGCGCGCGGAGGGGATCGCGTAGCCGCGAAACACCGCCAGCATTTCATCCGGAGGGATGGCCGAGAGATCGAAAGGGAATGCCCTGGAATAATCAACGAGCAAATATTCCCGGTTAAACTCGACGAAGGTCCGCAAGAACACCCCCAGGCTCTGCGCATCCGCCCTGACCGGAGCTAAACGGCGGTTATGCCGCTCGGAGAGCTTGCGCAGGATGATGAACTGGACGAAATCTGAAAAATCATCGCCTGACGGAATGATAACCTGTTCGCCGTATGCCCTGCCGGTTGCAGCCTTAAAATTCTCGTACTTCTTGCGTTCGGCAAGCAGCGTGCGCAATTGCTCAATACTCATCCCCAGCAGCTCGACGACAAAGGCGCTTTGATCCTGCAGGTTTTCGATGTCATTGCGCAGGTTCCAGCAGAACGCGTGGCGGCCGGGGTCGGTTTGCTTGATGGTGCGGCGCAATATGACCCGGCTGAACCAGCCGATCTCATCGCGTGCGGTCCGGGAAGTAACCATCCCTTTGTAATCGGCCTTCCCGGAAGGATCTTGATGCAACGGGGCCCGGACCATCAGGCGTAACGGCAACCATGCTGCGGCAAGCCGCCTCATCGCACGAAAAACTTCCTCCTGGCCGATCCCGGTCTGCCGCGCTTGCGAAACGACCAAATCCAGATAGATGGTCGATAACTCCCCAGAGACGGAATCGAATACTTTGTGCTCGAAGATATATTCCAGCAGAGGCAACAGATCCACGCTGCCGCGCTCCAAGGAATACACCCGCGTGCCGTAGCGATAGTCGGCGAACTTGATCTTGCTATGCACATACCGTTCCATCATCGACAAGCCGTTGTGCTCGCCGAAAAGATCCAGGAAACCGCGGATCATGAGCTGCGCATCGGAACCGAAGATCCGCTCGATAATGATGAAATTATTGTCTTCCTCGCTGCGGGACGAACCCTGGCGGGAAACGATCGCGCGCGAGGTGCTGACAATAAGCAGCATCCGCATATCCGGCGGCATAAGCCGGATAAAACGCACGATCGTCTCGTGATGAGCCGATGAAGCTGAAAGCTGGACGAGAGCGGTTTCGATGAATACCCGGTTATCGCGGCTCGCCAGGAGTCCCTGGAGAAAACCGTGATGACTCCCCTCATAACCGATGAGCGTCTCCAGCATCTGCGCAGGATCTTGGCGGTAGCTCCCCTGGATCAAATGGCCCGAGAAGACAATAGACAGATTCGTTTCCTGGGTCAGGAGATCCGGGAATTGTCCGGTGCCGAGTTCGGACTGCATGCAGTCAAGGGCAACCGGCAACGGGACCGTTGAAGGGTCCGTGGTTTCGGCAGAATAGCCCAGGTGCATATAGACGAGCCGTTGGGCAAGAAGCATCGCATCCTCGGGAGCGGCATCTCCCGGGACACCGGGTTGTTGCCGCTGCAATAAATCCGCCTGTGCCGTCTCGGCAAGCTTGGTGATGAACGCTTGAGCAATCCGCGCGTCGACGGCCGGACGGTGCCCCGGCAGGTACGGCTCCAGGTGAGGATAGCGCAGCAGTCCGCCGTTGCGCTCCGGAGGATCCCCCTCCCAGCCCCGCGCCGCAAACTGCGAAAGGGCCGAGGAGAGCATCTGGAACGCAATTACCTCGGCCAGCCGTTTACGCTGCGCCAATGTCGATACTTCGGCATTCCGGGGGTTGGTCATGAACAGGAACCCGTGACGCCGCTCCTGCGTCAAAGTGATATCGAGGCCGTGCGTATCGATCCCGCCGACAGCCGCAAGAGCGGCGCCGAAATCCTTGCTTGAATAACTCTGGCTCAACGGCTGGTTGAGCGTCGAGGCATACAGACCGGCGGCAACCAGCTGCGCCGGCCGCACCAGCATCTCCCAGCCGACGACGCCCATGATGTCCTTGAGCGTGCGCGAATAGGGAAGCTGATAATACTCCATCTTCGCGGCGTAGAATTCTTTTGCTTCTTCGGGGGTTACCGCGGCGAGAGAATCGAAGAAATCCCCGTCGATGAGCTTCAGCTGCTCCTTGACCAGCTTCATAAAACGGGCAAGATAGCGCAACTGGCGGCTCGCCTTAGACCGTTCTTTCGGATCGGGCCGGCTGAGGACGAATTTCTCGATATCCTTTTGCACCCGCTCGAGCATGCCTTCCAGCTCCGCTTCGGAGGAGACCTGGAAGCCCGCCGTAAGCAGCGCTTCCCGTATCCCGTCAGGCACTCCGCCCTCCGGCACCGGCACCAGATCGGTCGCCGCCGCGGCCAGGCGCAGGTCTTCGAAATCCCCTGTCTGTTTAAGCTTGTCCGAACCAGTTTCACTCCTCCAGTCGAATGAAGGATAGTGCCTCAAAACGGAAAAGACCGAATCCAGATAGAGGCGCTTGGCGAGTAAAGCCCGTATCCCCGGATCACGCAGCGCCGCCTTTACCCCCTGCAGCCTCACCCGGTACGCATAGGCCAAAAGCAACGATTTTGCCTCATCGAACGAACGGGCACCCCGCACCAACCCCGGCAGATCATCTTGCGCAGCGGTCAACAGTTCGAATCCCTCCCGACTGCGCCGCATCACTTCTTGCGGCATCGGTCGGGCCGGCCGCAGCGCGTTCTGATACACCCGTTGCGCCTGGCTGATTATATGCTGTTCGAGCCGTAAGCGGCGTTCACGCACGTACGGATGCGAATCCTCACTCAGCGTCTCCAGATGTACCTGCTGCTCCACGAATTCCAGGCACTGCATTGCCCGGATCGCTTCCTGCACGGAAAAGCCGGCCTCATCCATAAGCATCAACGCATGCATATCTGCGTCGTATTCGGCGTTCTTGCGCAAGCCGACCAGGGCCGGGTAGTTCATGAGCGCGCCGCCTGAAGAGTTCCACACGCCGTGAAAAGACGTTTTCTGAAGCGCATGCGAGAGCTCGTGGGCGATGATGAACGCGAACATTCCCTCGGTTAAGGGAATGCCCAACTGCCGGGCTATCCGGGCAAAGCCCTCATAGAGCCCCCGGAAGAGATACACGTCGTTGCCGTAGCGCATGACAAAGGCGTTGAACTCACCGCTGTCGACGAAATTCAGCCCGCCGGAAAAATCAGGATGACGCCGGCGGATGACCTCGATGAGCCGCTCATGAATTGCCCCGAGGTGTTGCGCCGCAGCGTCCGTTCCGGGAACCGAACCGATCCGTTCCAGACGCTGCCTCTCGATCTCGTTCTGCCGCCGGATCTCCTCCTCTTTTTCACGTTCGGAGATTTGCTGCGCCGTCGCCGCTTCTTTGATGACGTACGTCTCGAACGAATAATGCCCGCGCAGGCTCTCCAGGAAGACGGTTCCCTCCTGATCAAGGTAGCGCTGGAGGTTGTCCGCAACGTCCTGGAAACGCAAACCCTTCTGCACCATGAGCTCGATAAGAAGATCCATCTCGCGGTCGAGCGAACGTTCGTATGCCGCATCGATCGGCACCCCTGCCTCATGGCTCAACTCATGGAAAAGCCCGACGACAAACAGGCTGCGCCCCAAGCGCACGTCCTGTCTGCACAACGAGAGGAACGAACGGTTGATGCCGATAAAATCGTTCTGCCGGCAGTCTTCGAACATATGCTCGCTGGAACCTTCCTCGATCAACCCGACCAGAATCTTGTTGCGTTGAAGCCGGCTGATATCGATACGATGCTCCCTGAATGTGGAGAGCGCCTTCTGCACCAGGAGGCCGACCTCTTCCGGAGCGAGTTGCAGGGCAGCAGAAAGATCCGCCAATTCAGTTTCGGTCATCGTCAAGACACCGGTTCCGTCTGATGTCGTCAAGCCGGTCGCCGGGACCGCAACGGTGCGCTGAGAAGCGCGCCGCGCGACCTCCTGCTTCACGTTGAGCGGCTTGACTTCTCCTTTTAAGCGCAGGGCCTGAAAATGGTCGACCGGAGGCAAATCTCCCGTTCCCGCTGACATCCGGCGAGGCGCCTGCAACGGGCCGGGACCCGACGGCTGAGGCGCAGGTAAGGACATTGTTCCCTCCAAAAACGCATCCGGCATCGGGTAGCCCGCAACGAGCCGGCGGTAATCAAAAGCATGAAAACGCATCTGCTCCGGCTTCAGATCGTTTTGCTTGATGATGCGCGGCAGAAAACTGTTATCCAGGAACCAGGAAAGCTCGGTTTCGTACCGGAAATCCGGCAGGAGGATGCTGCCCGGCGACAGCCACTGGGCGATTTTGCTGCCGGCGAAAACCGGGATTACGACCAGCATTGCCAGCGAAACGCTGATAACCGGAAACGAATACAGGCAATACAACCCCCCGCCGATCAAGATCGGGACGTACCCAACCTTCAGCAACATATTTACTTCCTGAGCCTTCGGGTCGGGATCGTCATCGAGCCTGGAAAAGAATCCCCTGAGGGTATCGAAGGCGCGCCGCGGCAACGCGGCCGCGAACGGGATCTTACGCGCCCGCTGTTGCAGCGAAACGGCAATCTGACGCGCCCGCGCATCGTTCAATCCTGCCTGCACCAAACGTTGCCGTAACGCCTCGGCGTACACCTTCACCCGGCCGTTCTGCCACGCATTCAACCCGTTGGGAAGCGCCGCGGACTGTGCCTGCGATCCGTCTCTGGCGTTGCGAGGCCAGGCAACCTGATAAACGAACCAGGGATGTTCCTGATTGCGGTCCATACTGAGCATCGAATAGCTGACATGAATCCCGCGATCTCCCAGGTACTCGCGCGTCAAGTACAGTCCGTGCTGCTTCTCGTATCTGGAATCGGAAAATGTGCCGACTGATTTTGCCCGGGAGCGATTGGCGAACTGTTGGATGATATGCCCGTCCCGGGTAAACGCCAGGAGGACGTATCCGGTACCGATCGCATGCCTGAAATTGCCGGAGATCTCCCGATCAACATACCGGAAAGCACCCTGGTCCTGAATGAGCCCGGCAATGATATCCTCGTACGCATCCCCTCTCTCGAACAGGAATACCGCAGCGTCTTGCATCCGGTGATCGGCTGAAAAAAACCCCGGCAACTCATGGAACCACGGGATCCTGCGGGCGAGATCCTCCGCAGGGACATACCACGGGGCTAAACGTTCCTGCAGGGACTCAGAGAGATTGAACTCCTGCGCGATCCCCCTGACACCGGCTCCTGTCGCTTCGCGTGGAGCCGCAGGACTCCCCCGCTTGAAGAGCGACGCGATCCAACGCTCAAATGCCTGAATGAGCGGGCCAATGTTGAAGAACGTTGCCTGAGCCTCTTTGGCAGGCGATGCGGCATCGGCAGGCGCCGGCAGCTCTGCGGGCGAAGCGCCGGCGCGAGATCCCTGCTCCTGAGACACTGACCCGCCGGGCGCTAAGGCCGGTGGAGAAATGAGGATCCCCGACTGCGCGGAATACCCCGCCTGCGCCGGGATCATGCCCGCAGGCGGACGGGACGCATCGGGCTCGTTCAGTGCCGGGACCACCGCAGCGCCCCCGACAACCTGCCCGGTCCTGAGCGCGGCATCGAGCGCTTCACTCGTCGGGCCGGCTATGCCTCCGGAAAAATAGCTGCGCACCACCTTGCCGGTTACGGAATACGCGCTCGCCTCGAACGCGTACTCGCCTTTGCTGAAACTCTCCTGATACGCCTTGAAATAGGAATCGACCGAATACGGCGCCGCGGCATGTAAATGGGTCAAATCTTTTGAATCGATCAGCCGGGAGACCGCGGAAGCCCCGCCGCGATGCCGCGCCTTGAACCACTGCGCCAGGACCAGGGAATAGTACACCTGCCGCAGGGGAGCGTATTTCCTTGAGACGTTGACCTGACGCGTCAACTGGGGCAAAATACGCTCACGCATCAGGGCGCTGGCGTACTCATTGAGCTCTTTCGCGCGCGGGTCCTCGAATGCATACCGCGCATCCTCCTTGAGACGATCCTGCTCGAGCATGACCTTGAGGGTCGCTTTGTAGACATAGGCGGATTGGGAGGACTCGCGGATAATGATCTCATCGGCAACGATCCAAGGGCGGGTCAAAGTGGGAATGGAGAGATTCTGGCTTCCGTAGAGCTCCTGGGCCTTTTGGTAGATCCGGTCCCAGTACCATTTCCCTTCGGGAGTCTGGGGAGAAGTGGCAATGGCAGTATCTTTTTTGAGCTCCAGGTCCGCATCGAGCAGGATCTTGCCGACATCGGTTTGAGCCAGGAGCGGGTCGATGATCTGCTGAGGCGAATCGGGACGAAGATTAACCCAAAAGGTATTGTTGGGGAGGGCGACGCCGGTCAGAAAATAAGCAAGGAGCTGTTTGGACCCTGCGTCAAGACTCTCGACGCGGACAGAGCCTGCGTCCAGAAGGAACCGAAACGATTCGTCCTGGGGCAGGTACGAGAGGGAGCGCAGATGGAGCGGACGGTAAGATGCCTGGGCAGACGCAGACGAGAGCGCAGGACTGCGCGCGCCGAAATCGAGCCGGCCCACCGCCTGGGCGAATCCCGACTGCTGGAATGCCAGGAGCAGGCTCAAAAGCATAGAAACAGTTTTCCTGAAGCCGCCTTCCATGGTTAGACCTACCGGGAGAGGTGACGGTTATTAACCTGTTATTATTAATATAAGGTATAGGCAGGGGTGAAAAAAGGAGCGGAAGGGCTTTTGCGGAAAGCGGTTTCTTCTAAAAAATCGGGATGAAAGAAATAGCCCGCCACTGTTGCGTTGGCGGGCCAGGTATGGTCGGGGTGACAGGACTTGAACCTGTGGCCTCCTGCTCCCAAAGCAGGCGCTCTAGCCAAGCTGAGCTACACCCCGGGATGTATTAAACGGATGTCTGTTGCTTAACGTATCGCTCCAGCAACCGCCGCGCTTTTTTGAGCGCGCGGAAGCGATGACTCATCTGGTGTTTCAACTGCGGCCCCAACTGGGCAAAGGTCTTGCCGTAGCGCGGGATGACAAACAACGGGTCATACCCGAAACCGTGACTGCCTTTGGGCTCGTATCCGATCCTGCCGCGGCAGGTCCCTTCAACCACTCCCACCAAACCGTTTTTATCGGCAAACGCAACCGCGCAGACATACCCGGCGCCGCGGCGCTGAACAGGGACCCTTTCCAGGAGACGCAACACTTTGCGATTGTTCTTCTCGTCGGACTTCTGCCTCCCGGCGAAACGCGCCGAATAAATGCCGGGCCTGCCGCCCAACGCGTCCACGCACAGGCCCGAATCCTCCCCCATCGTCAGCTTCCCCGTCGCGCGCGCAACGACAAGGGCCTTCTTGACGGCGTTGGCGCGAAAGGTTGTGCCGTTCTCGACGATTCGTGGCGGCTTCGGCACGTCGGCCAAGGAACAAAACGTCAGATCTAAACCATTCCAGATCTCTTTGATCTCCCGGAGCTTCTTTGCGTTTTTGGTGGCGACGATCAGCTCCATACGGCTAAAGGATCCCCTTGAGCTGCGCGCGCTGCACCTGCACCAGCTCATCGATCCCGCTTTTGGCCAGGGCGAGCAGCTTGTCCATCTGGAGCTTGGAGAACGGCTCGTGTTCGGCAGTGCCCTGTATCTCGATGAACTCGCCGCTGCCGGTCATCACCACGTTCATATCGACCTCAGCCCGGGAATCCTCCTCATAGCACAAGTCCAGGAGCGGTTGTTTTCCGACGACACCGACGCTGACCGCGGCAACGAGATCAGCAACCGGGATCTTCTCGCAGAGCCCCTGTTTTTTCAGCGTCGCCAGGGCGTCGACGAGGGCGATAAAGCTGCCGGTGATCGAGGCGGTACGCGTGCCGCCGTCGCCCTGAAGGACATCGCAATCGATCCAGATCGTGCGCTCGCCGAAGCGCGTCATATCCGTGACCGAGCGCAACGACCTGCCGACAAGACGCTGGATCTCGAAAGTCCTGCCCGAATCCTTGCCCCGGCTGATACGCTTGTTGCAGGACCGCGGCAGCATCCCGTACTCGGCAGTCACCCAGCCTTTGCCGGTATTGCGCAAAAAAGGCGGCACCCCCTCTTCGACCGAAGCGGTACAGACAACCTTGGTATTGCCCATTTCGATGAGACAGGAACCCTCGGGATATTTCAGGTAGTGCCGCGTCACCTTGACCTTGCGCAGCTCATCCGCTTTACGGCCGTCGATTCTTTGCATGGATTTTTCGCTCCTCTTCTTGGACGTTATACTCCTACCGCTCAAACAGGACGCATCGTCACCACCATATGGTCGCGCGCTGACACCCACCAGGGGACGGACGTTTGCGGTGGCATGCGCCGCAACCCCGGCACGCAGGAGTCAACAGGCGTTGCGGCGAGCCGTTGTTCAATACCCTGACGGGTATTGCGAATAGAAAAACGCACGAACTGGCCGAGCGCACTCCGGAAACTCTGCGGACAAACCGCGAGCCTGACCGACACCACCCGCATTTTAAGCCGCTGCGCAGCCCAGGAAAACCAGGAAACATTGAAAAATGAAACGTGCTGGTCGATTGTATAATACCAGTACCAGCTGCCGAACAAGCGGAAAGGAAACGTACCGGTGTCACCCGTCATGATCACTAAAACCCCGTCACGCACAAGGAAGTCACGGGCACGGCGCAGCATCTTTAAAGGGTCGAAACAATGCTCGAGGACATCCAGAAGCGTGACCACGCCGGCCGGACGTGAGACCGCAGGGGTTGTTTCGAGCGTCTCCCCGATCAAAGCGATCCCGCGTCTTTGCGCCTGGGCGCGCGCGCTCTTACAGGGCTCTATCCCCATCTTGACCCAGTCAGGGCCGAAAAACCCTAAAAAATCACCGTTGTAGGTACCCACATCGATGATCGAACGTTCCGGAGCGCATGCCTCTATCTCTGCGGCCAGATCCCGGAAAACCGATGCCGATGGGATGCCGACCTTCCACACGTCGTCGGGAAGCTGCGCATAGAACCGATCGACCTGCTCCCGATCCGGCAACGGCCATTTGAATTCGAACGAACATGCGGGACAACGCAGGAGTACCACCGCGGGAACAGACGGAAAAGGCAGATCCCGGTCAGGCCGGGAGATAAGCGTTCCCTTCTTAAAAACCGAATCGCCGTGGCAAACAGGGCATTTGTAGCGCATCCGCGACGACTGACCGATCAACGGGCTTGCGCGCATACGCCCTTGCCCGTGTACACCTGGCGGCCTGCGGCATCGATAGCCACGATCGCCGGGAAGGCGGCGACGTCAAGGGCATACACCGCTTCGGGCCCCAGATCGGGATACGCGAGGAGACGTTTGCGGCGGACGTATTGCGCAAGGAACGCTCCGCAACCGGCAGGGGCGAGAAAATACACCGCTTTATTCTTTTTGATCGCCTGTCTGACCGCTTCGCTGCGGCTGCCTTTGCCGATCATCGCAGAGAGGCCGTGCTCGAGCAGGAGCGGCGCATACGCATCCATCCGGCTACTTGTCGTCGGACCGCAGGAACCGATGACACGGCCTCGAGGCGTAGCGGTCGGCCCGCAGTAGTAGATAACCGCGCCGTTCAAATCGAAAGGCGGTTTCCTCCCGGAGCGCAGCGCCTCAACGATGCGCTTATGCGCCTGGTCGCGGGCGGTATAAATGGTGCCGGAGAGGAGAACCTCGTCCCCAGCCCTCAGGACGGCGCTTATCGACCGGCGCAACGGACCGACGATCGTTTCTGTTTTCATTGTTTTTCGTTCCACCAGGCGAGCGTCTCTTCGGCAAGCGCCTGCTGGCCTTTTCGCAGATATTCCTGCCGGCGCGCTGCATCCGGAGGATAGGTACCGGTGCGCAACCCCGAAACGAGGGCGAGCGCCTCCATTCCCACCGTCGACTCCACTCCCGGAATCACGATGCCGACGTCGAAATTCGCGGCACGCTGAAGGGAATACGAATACGCCAAAAGCAGTGGGACATATTCTTCTTTAAACCAGGATCGGAAATTTTCACGATCAAACGGCGCCAAGGTATTTTCGTACGGCTCCTGCGTATGTCGTTGTGGTATCCGAGAAAATCCTACCTTGACGACCTTTTCAGGATCGGTTGCCAGGAAACGCAACAACTCCAAAGGCGACACGTCGGGAGTCACCTGCACGAAACAACTCTTGTAATACGCTCCTTTCATAGTCTGATCTTCCTCGCTGAAAACCATAGCTGCATACCGGTCCTTATCCAACGGTTCAAGAAACGGGGCATCCGGGACCGGACAACTATTTTTCACCGGATCGTAATAGTGGACGAAAAGGGTCGCGGTGACGGCCACCCCGGCAATAATCCAGACCGGCACAGATATACGTATAAACACCCTATAGAACCGCCATAGCGCTGCGCAAGGCGTGGCAGCTGATGTTGACCGCAACCGGCAACCCGGCGATATGCGTCGGATGGGTTTCGATATGCACGGCGAGTGCGGTTATCCGGCCTCCCAGCCCCATCGGCCCGATGCCGAGTCGATTCACCGCCGCCAAGAGGTGCGCCTCTAACCGCCCGACTCCTGTTCTTCTTGCGTTTAACTTTTTCAGGAGCGCCCGCTTCGCCAGCAGCCCCGCATAGTCGGCGCTGCCGCCGATCCCCACCCCGACGATATACGGCGGACAGGCATCCGCACCAGCGGTCCTGACCGAATCGATGACGAATTCCTTGATCGCCTCGATGCCGACGGTGGGATTGAACATCTTGAGGCGGCTCTTGTTCTCGCAGCCGAACCCTTTGGGCAAGACCGTCAGCTTCAGGCGGGAGCCCGCAACGATATCAATATGGATTATCGCCGGAGCATACCCCGGCTTGCCGCGCAACAAGGGATCCCTGACGATCGAATTGCGCAGGGACGCTCTGCGGTAGCCGCGCGCGACACCCTGCTGAATGGCGGCGCTCAGGCTGCCGCTGACGCGCACCTCCTGGCCGAGCTCGACAAAAACAATGGGCAGTCCGGTATCCTGACAGATCGCCAGGCGTTCCCGGCGGGCAATTGCCGCGTTCTCGATGATCATCTTCAGGAGACGGCGGGCGCGCGGGTCGGATTCGCGGCCCTGCGCTCTATGCAGCGCCGAGAGCACGTCGGCGCGCAGGTCGAAATTCGCGCGAGCGCACAGGCACGCTACTGCCTCGGTTATTTTAGTGGACGCTATATTCCTCATCGGCCATTCTCTCCGGCGACTGCCCGGACGGCGCAACCGCAGGCTGGCGCACAAGCGCTTTGACGGACTCAATCGGTACCGACCCCGCACGCCCCCAGCCTACCATCCCGTCACGGACAGGAAGGTCACCGGGACACGAAACCCCCTCGCATTCGGCGATATGGAAGGAACCCGCGGGGTCGCGCGTCAAAAAGATCAAGTGTTCGCCTTTATGGCGGTCGCTGAAAGCGCCGCGCGCGGCGTCTTCCCGCTCCCGCATGCCGGCGCGAGCCTCAAACACGATCTCTTTGATTGCAGGATCGCCTTTGAGCACCTCTTCCCTTTCGACAGTCACACGCATGCGGCGGAACTTATACCTCCCCTGCCGCTTCATCTGTTCAGCTTTAAACTGCATGTAGCGTTCCTCGGTTATCTTCTTGCCGTTGAGAATCACCGAATATACCTTAGGAAATTTCCCGGAGAGATAGCTGGAAGGGGAAGGAACGGTCGTGCAATCGGAGACCGTAGTTCTGTTCTCGGTCACGTTGGCACCGTCCTCAACCACCGCAATCGACTCCCGTTCCGCGCAACACATCCATGCCCGCACGGTTTTCGGTTGCACCGGACGCCCCCGGCTGGCATCGGCCGGCGCGAATTTCTCAGGCATCCGGTCATCGCTCATCGCCTTACAATCATACACCGCACTCTTGAACTTAAAATCTTCCGGGGCATAGTCGATTTTCTCAAGGTCCTCGACGCGCACCGCTCGCGCGATGACGATCAGATCGGCGCATGCCGCGATAGCCGAAAGCCCCGCAGAGAGTTCACCGGATCGGCTCGTCGCGTACGTATCGGCGCGCACCGAAGTGGACATTCCCGTCAACAAGACACAAACCAACCAAACCAACCTGACTGACGGCATCAGAACCTACCTTTGATACTCCCGCTGATACTCCCGCGTGACGGTTGTCGTTATCCCGCCGCGCGGATTGAAAACTCCCCTGATCCGCGCCCAACGCGGCTTGCAGGCCGCGACGAAATCGTCGAGAAGCCGGTTGATCAGGTGTTCGTGGAAGATCCCGACATCCCGGAAGAAGATTGTGTACATTTTCAGGGATTTCAACTCGATGCAATGCGCCAGCGGCGAATACTCGATGGTGATGACGGCGAAATCCGGCAGGCCGGTTTTGGGGCAGATGCAGGTAAATTCCGGGATATCGATTTGAATCGAATACTCTTTGTCCGGGTACTGGTTCTTCCAAACCTCCAGCGCCGGCGTGCGCATCGAGCGCACCTTCCCCTGCAGCCCCTCATAGCTTGATTTCTGTTTTGTCTTGTGCCTTTTGTCTTGTGTCATGTGCCTTTACTTAACCCCCACCATCTTATGCACCTGCGGGATAACACAGGTGGTCACGCGATGCTGCTCGGCCAACTCCCTGAAAGTCTCCATGGTCGCGGCAATCTTCTGCTGGTCACCCCGGCTCTCGGGCTGCAACACCAGGAGCGCGGAAGGATTGACGCGCGCGATGATCTGGCAGGCCTGGTGCATCTCGGTCTGGGGAGTCGCGGCAGAAACTACCGCTTTGACGAATACTTCCTTGAGGGAAGCGATCTTCAGGAATTTCTCGTGAAAACCCCATAACGGCCCCATACCGGTGGCGCTGGGCAGCTTCATATCCATGGCGACGATATCGACAGACCCGATGACCAAGCGCAGCTCTTCGTAAAGCATGCCGTTGGTCTCCAGATAATTCCGGTAGCCGTTGGAAGCGGTCAACTGCAAGACCTCGCGCAGGAAGTGAGCCTGCAGGAGCGGTTCACCGCCGGTAAAGGAAATGGAATGGAACGCCTCACCGTGCAGGAAAATCTCTTCGATGAGCTCCTGCGGGGTATATTCGAAGAAAACCTCCTGCCAGGTATCGCAATAGCGGCAGCGCAGGTTGCAGCCGAAGAAACGCACGAACAGCTGCGGCTCGCCCAGATAGAGCCCCTCCCCCTGAATGCTCTCGAAAATCTCGTTAATGCGTCCTTTCATCGTTTATAGCGCCGGATCACGCAACCCGGCTTCGCTGAAACCCTTTTGCCTGAAACGGCAACTGTCGCAGAGGCCGCAGGGACGCCCCCCCCCACGGTAACAGGACCAGGTGTGACGCAGATCCGCCCCGAGCTTTACCCCCAGACGGATGATAGACGGTTTACCCATCCGTAAAAGCGGGACTATGACCCGCGGGGCCTTTCCTTGCACCCCGGCTTTGGTCCCGGAACGGATAACCCCGGTAAAAGCGCGGAAAAACTCCGGCCGGCAATCGGGATAACCGCTGTAATCCTGACTGTGCGCGCCGATAAAAATCCCCTGTGCGCCGATCGTCTCGGCATACGAGAGGGCAAAGCTCAAAAAAACGATGTTGCGCGCCGGCACGTACGTCGAAGGGATGCGCGACTTCAGGCGCGCGCCCAGGTCCTGCGGCAGAGCGGCCCGCCGGTCCAAGAGACTGGATCCTTTCCAGGGAAAACGGATCCGGATAACCTCCAAACGACACCCGGCCGCCGCCGCGACGGCGGCTGCCGCGCGCCTTTCACGGGCATGCCGTTGCCCGTAATCGAAAAACAGGCAGCTGCACGCATACCCGCCGCGCCGGGCAACGGCCAGCGTCACCGCCGAATCCAGGCCACCGGACAACAGGACAACCGCTTTCTTACCGACCATGGTACGTCGCGCAGGAACCTTCGGATTCCCAAACCGTCACCGATTCGAGACAACGGATCTGCGCGCGCAGCTTACGGAAAATATACCGCGCAATATGCTCGGAGGTCGGATTGACCGTGCGGAAATACGCAATGTCGTTGAGATAGGTGTGGTCGAACTCCTCAAGGACGCCGCGCAACGCCTTTTTCATGAGCGTGAAATCCATCACCATCCCGGTCGCGTCGAGGCTCTTTTTCCGGGCGAGCGCCTCGACATTC
>CAZOGI010000002.1:89708-133821 GCA_964579435.1 uncultured Planctomycetales bacterium | reverse complement strand
TATGGCCGTGCAGCGTCTCACACTTGCCTTTATAGCCGCGCAGGTTGTGGGCGGAGCTGAAATGGCCTTCAACTTTTACCGTATACATGACGCACTCCTTAGGAGGTGACCGAAACCCGGCTGACGTTCTTGATCGGCCTGCCGAGGAACTGCTGCGCGAGGCCGCTGAACCATTCGGGGTTATCGCTGACGCAGAACGAATGCTTCCCCGCGCGTCCGTTCTCCAGCATCCCTTCGCTCATCAGTATCTTCTTGACCTCGATGGCAACCTGTTGAGCGGAATCGATGAGCACGACCTGCCTGCCCATCACTTTCTGGATGACCGGCCTCAGGAGCGGATAGTGGGTGCAGCCCAAAATCACCGTGTCGACGCCGGCCTTGCGCAGCGGGCCCAGGTATTCAAAGACGATGCTTTCGACCACCTTGCCGGTCAGGCACCCTTCTTCGACGAGCGGCACAAACAAGGGACAGGCAACCGCCGTCACTGCGATCGCGGGATCGAGCTGCTTGATCTCCTGCTCGTAGGCCTTGCTCTTGATCGTGCCCCGCGTGCCGATGACGCCGATCTTTTTGTTCTGCGTTGCGTATACCGCCTCGCGCACGCCCGGATGGATCACCCCGATGATCGGGACCTTGAAATAATTACGGATGACCGGAAGGGCGAAGCTGGAAACGGTGTTGCAGGCGACACAAACGAGCTTCACCTCCTGCTTCAGGAGGAACATCGTGTCTTCGATCGAAAAACGGATGACGGTTTCGCGCGACTTGATGCCGTAGGGTACGCGTGCCGTGTCCCCGAAATAGAGGATATCTTCATACGGCAGCTGCCGGATCAGCTCGCGCACGACGGTCAGTCCGCCCACGCCGGAATCAAAGACGCCGATCGGTTTCTTCATCGCGATGCCTCGAGGGAAGAGTGCTTACCCGAAAAATGCTGTATTCCCCGGCAGATGCTTTCGGCAACCTGCTGGCGGAACGAGCCGGTGCGCAGCAGTTTCTCTTCGGTGCGGTTTGAGATGAACGCGACTTCGATGAGGATCGCCGGGATACGCACGTTCTTCAAAACATAATAGTCCGCCTTTTTGACCCCGTGCACCTCCAACCCCAGGTCCTGGTTTGCCGTCCTGCAGATCGCGCGCGCCAGGGACGCCGCCTCGGCGCGGTTGGCGGTATTCACCAGGTCCCAGACGATGGTATGCAGATCGAGCGAAGAAGAAGCGAAACAGTGCGCCGGAGCCGGCAGCAGGGCGCGGGCGTTCGTAAGCGCGCGCGCGGAGTCTTTTTTCGTCGAAACGTGATACACCTCAAAACCGTTCATCGAACGCGAACGGTTGGCATTGGAGTGAATACTGACGAACAGATCCGCCCCGCTGCCGTTGGCAAGGTGAGCGCGCTTCTGGAGCGAAACGGTCGCGTCGGTCGTGCGGGTCATAACCACTTCGATGCCGCGTTCCCGCAACAACGAAGCCAGCCGCTTGGCGATATCAAGATTAACGTCCTTTTCACGCAACCCCGTTCTGCCGATGGCTCCGGGCTGCGCGCCGCCGTGGCCGGCGTCGAGAACGATCTTGCGCACGGTCAGCGGACAAAATTCCGGCGCGCCGGAGCGCTCGTCCCTCCCGGAGGAAATACCCCACTGCTCGGGGAACGTCCGGGGAAGCATAATCACACCGTTCTGAATCTGTACCGGACCGGCCAGCCGGATACGCGTTCCGTCCGCGCTTGCTGTATTCGAACCGATGGTAAGGGTCGCGCTGCGGGCCCCTTTTTGCAGTGAGACAGTGTTCGCTTTGCGGTCAATGCGCCACTCCATAGCGTAGCTGGAACAGAGCGCAGGCAGCGGGACATACTGGATACCGCCAATAGAATACATCGGCATTGAACCGGACGGCGGAGCGGTGGCGCAGCCGGGAAGGAAGAAAGCCGGCAGAACGATCAGGAGTGCGGAATAAAAAAATAATTTATGGGCAGACATGTTGGTTGTTTGCACGACTCAGAAAGAGGCGTCCTTGGCCATCCGACAGGCCAAGGGACGACCCTCAGAAAGAGGCGTCCTTGGCCATCCGAATTAATCACGGCGCAGCGGGATCGGGAAAATTTGGTGGAGGTGGGCGGAATCGAACCGCCGTCCTTAAGAACTCAAGTAAAAGGCGCTCCATGCTCAGTCAGTCGTTTACGCTTACTCCCCGGAACTTCGGCTGACAGAATTTCCGGGACAGCAGCCTTTTGATACTCTCACTCTGCCCCCAAAGGCCACAGGGCAAAGCCAGTCCACTGTCGTCTCTCTTCTATCCCGTGGACGAAGACACAAGAGAGGCTTCAGACTTAATTAAGTCTGAAGGCTGGGACGCCAGCCGGCATCAATGTTGCCATTGGTGCGCGACTAAACACTGGTGTGTTGGCGTTTATTGTGTGCAAGGATTGATAACGCGGCCCACCTTGCATCCGCGGCATGCTCCTCTTACCCGACGCCCCTAAGTCGAGCCCTTTCACCCCCGCGTTTATCTGTTGTCATCGAACACTTAAAAAGGTGCTTCAAAATCTGCGCAGTCCCCTTACGCGGCAACCGTGAAATTGAGCGTGCGCTTATGCAAAAGACCCGCTACCGCCTGCTAACTCCTGCGCGCCTTTATGACCCTGCGCAGCCCGCGCTCAGTCTCGCGCTTCTTGATGTCGTCGCGCCGGTCAAACTGCTTTTTACCCTTACAGAGCGCAAGCGCGACTTTGACAAATCCGCGGTCGTTAAAGTATGCCTTAAGAGGGACTAAAGTCAAGCCTCTCTGGGCAACCCGCATCTCAAGCTTAGTGATCTGATCCCGGTGCAGAAGAAGCTTGCGGGGCCGCGCCGGCTCGACATTCATATAACTTGCTTGAGCATAAGGACTTATATGCGCGCTATACAGTATTATTTCGCGCTTTTCGATGCGGGCGAAACTTTCGTCAAGATTCGCTTTGGTGGCGCGCAGGGATTTGACTTCGCTACCCCGCAGCTCGATTCCGCATTCAACGGTTTCAAGAATTTCGAAATCGCGCAATGCCTTACGGTTAGTAGCAATTATATCGCTCATTGTATCACAGCCCAGGCGAAATATAAACTCAAAAAGAGCGGGATTGTCAGGACGCTCAATACGTGGCCGATGAAGATCCCCTGGCTGATGAAGTGATCCTCTTTCTTGTAGCGAGCCGTGAGCGCGGATAAGGACGTCGCCGGCGGCATCGCGAATTCAAGCAAAAGCAGCAACCCGATGAGCTGCGGAAAACGCATCGCGCGCAGCACCACAAGCGCGCCCAGAGGCAGTAACACCAGCTTGACCAGCGACATCAGTATCAATGCGCCCCATTCGAGGCGGCGCAGGTCGATCTGAGCCAAGCCTCCTCCCACCACGAAAAGCGCAAGCGGCACGGTACAGGCGCCGGTCATCTCCAGCGGCACCCTGATGAACGCCGGAATGACCGCGGGAAGGCGCAGCGCCACCGCCAGAAGGCTCGCGATGATCGAAACGACCACGGGACTGGCCAGCATCCCGAATTCAAAACGCTGGACGCGGCTGGCGCCGAGCAAGGCAGCTCCGACGGAAAAAACAACGAGATTGAACCCGAGCAGGAAAAGAAACAGCATCACCAGCACTTCGTTCGCCGCCTGACGGGGCACCACCACCGGGATCAAAGCCAGAGGCAGGTATCCCGCATTCTGGAACCCGATGAGACTGGCAAACTGGATCCGGCGGGCATGCCCCTGAAGAAAACGGCCGAAGATCCAACCGGCTGCCAGCCCGATCGCGGTGACGCCGAAGCTCAGCAGAGGGAACACCCACCAATCGGGGTATTTCTGGAAGCTGAAATCTCCGATGAGCTGGACGAATACCATCGCCGGGAGGGTAACTTCAATAACCAGCCGGCTGAGCGTCTCAAGGCAGGCTTCGCCGAGCACTTTCTTTTTGACAAGAAGATAGCCGATGCCTGCCAGAAAGAGAATTTGAAGGACTGCTTGGAGTGAGCTTAAAAACGACTGCCAGAACATGCGTTTGGCTCCCGGAGGCACGTATTATAACAACAAAGACAACCGCCCGCAATTCTTATTTGACAGCCACTGCGGCTTAGGTTATACTTAATCTCTCCAAGACTTCACGCGGAAGTGGCGGAATGGCATACGCGCTGCGTTCAGGGCGCAGTGGGCGTCAGCCCTTGAGGGTTCAACTCCCTCCTTCCGCATAAAAACATTACAAAAGCTCACGATACCAGGAACAAATGAGAAAACGGGCGGGATCCCTCTACGGGAATCCCGCCCGTTTGCGCATATCCCCTCTTACATTCAGAATATTTCCCGTGATGGCCGCTAACGGCTCTCCACGAACGCGACGTTGGAATACGAGGAACTGCCCCGGGTATTGAAAGCGCAGACCCGGTACTGGTACGTTGTATGCGGCCTCACCGTCGTATCGGTGAAGGAAGACGCATCCGCGGCTGCCGTCGCGATCCACCAGAAGGAAATCCCGTCCGTCGCGCGCTCGATGCGGAACCACTGCTCGTTGTCCGAACGGTCTTTCCAACCGAGACGAACACTGCCGTCTTCGTGCGCCGTCGCCTCCAGATCCTCGGGCGCCTGGAGCACGGAATCCAGCTTGACGGTTATT
The DNA here is from genome assembly GCA_964579435.1 of uncultured Planctomycetales bacterium. GTDB lineage: Bacteria > Omnitrophota > Gorgyraeia > Gygaellales > Profunditerraquicolaceae > CAZOGI01. Next base: position 129,187 of record CAZOGI010000002.1, on the reverse strand, counting down.
CCGTCGGAAAAAGCGGGGTCGCTGAGCAGGCCCGCGCCGTTGCGCGCCTGAACTTCGAAATAGTACGTCTGCCCAACCGCCAGCTGCAACCCGGAGAGCACCACCGTAACGCCGCGGTTCGGTTGGCGATCAACGGAGCGCCAATCGTTTATCACCGGGCCATCGATGCTGCCGGTGCGGATGCGGTATTGATAGCCGATAACCCCGGATTCAAGATCTTCTGCCGTGAACGAAGCGCTCAACCCCGAGATGCTCTCGGTGAACTCGCCTGCGTCCCTGACCGACGTTACCTGTCCCGGCGTCGTGTCGGTAACCGCATGCGTCTGCGCACGCACCGCGCGGGAATATGCGGAAACGCCGAGAGCATTGTAGAAACGCACCCGGTAATAATACGCGGTCTCGGCATCGAGTCCGGCATCGGTGAACACCCCTCCCAGAGGCACATCGGCGATCTGGGCAAACCCGCTCTCCGGAGAAAGGCTACGCTCAAGCTTCACTCCGGTGACCGGATTGTCGACTTCAGTCACCCACTGGACCTGGACCTGGGAAACGGAGATACCTTCGGCGGCCACGTACAGGGCTGCCCGAGGGACCCCCGAGAAGAACGTCTCGGCCTCTTCGGAATAATCGGATTCCCCGTTCTGGTTATAGGCACGCAGCCGGTACCGGTAGCGGCCCGTCACCCGGACGTGATTCAGGTACTGCCGCACGTCCGCGGCAACCGTCGCCATTGGCATGAATCCTCCCTGGTCAACGCTGCGCTCGATCATAAAACCCTCTTCGTCGGGAGAATTATCCCTCCAGCTCAACAGGAGCGCCCCTTCCTCAAGGCGGACCGCGATGTCCGTCGGTCTTTGCGGGATTGGTTTGGCGACAACGAAGACTGCCGCCGTGTTGGAATAGCCGGAGTAGCCGCCCGAACGGTACGCCCGTACTCGGTAATAATACTGCCGGTCATTGAGGATCCCGATATTGGTAAACTGAACACTGTCGCTCCTGGTCAGGCCGATGCAGTCAAAGTCATGATTGTTGTTGCTGCGCTCGATCAGGAAACCTTCTTCGCTGGCCGAATTATCCCTCCAGCGCAAAAGGATCTGGCGGTCCCGGACAACCTCGCCTTCCAGCTCCGAAGGCGCCTCCAGAAGCGACGAACCGATAACCGTTATCCCGTCGGAAAAACCGACCTCGCTCCAGAGCCCGGCGCCGTTTTTGGCCTTGACGCCGCAGTAATAGCTCTTGCCCATTTCCAGCTCAAGCCCGGTTATCGTCAACTCGGTCATCGAGCCTGCGGACGTCCAATCGCGCACGAGAGGGCCGCTGAACGGATCACCTTCACGGATCTGGTAGGAGTACTCCGCGATGCCCGTCTCCGGATCCTGGCTCGACCAGACAATATCGAGCGAGTCCAGCCGGTCGGTCACGTCTCCGGCGTCCTGCACGAGCGGCGTCGTCGGCGGAGTCGTATCGGCAAGCTCCTGGGTCCGCGCCGAGACCACCGCCGAATACGCGGAAATCCCCGCATCGTTGTAAAAACGGATCCGGTAGTACCGGATCATCCCGGGACCCAGGGTATCATCCGTAAAACGGTCGCTGCGCGGCACGTCCGCGATTTGCGCGAAACCGTCTATCCCGTTCTCGCTGCGCTCGACCCGCACCCCTGCGACCGGATTACCATCTTCGACATCCCACGTAACTTCGATCTCGGATTCGGAAAGCCCCGCGGCAGAGATCCGCGACGGAGGCCAGGGAATTTGCTGGAACGAAACTGACGCTTCATTCGAAAACTCGGAAACACGCGAGCCCGCAAACGCGTAAACCCGGTAGCGGTAATATCCGGTCTCAACCGAGGGGTCCGTCCATGTCTGAACGTCGGCCCCCACCGAAGCAAGCGCCGTGAAATCCCCGTTCTGGAAACTGCGCTCGATGCGGAAACCTTCTTCGTTACCGGATGCATCGCGCCAGCTCAGGACGATGCTGCCTTGCGCCTGAACCGCAGTCAACTCCTGCGGAGCGGGGATTTGCGCCGTATCTTCCCAGAGTATCGCCGCGGAGTATACGGTATCGCTGAAGACACCGGCACCGTTGCGCGCCTGGATTGCGAAGTAGTAGCGCCTGCCGGAGACCAGATCCAACCCCGTCGCATCAACCCGGGTGTCGGTCCCGGCCGAACTCCAATCGCGCACCACTCGCCCCGTAAGCGGATTGCTCTCCGTAATGCGATAGGTGAATTCGTCAATGCCCGACTCAGGATCGTTGCACGACCATTCGGCATAGAGCCCCGGCGCTGTTTCTAACTGCCCCTGCGCGGCAAAAACCGGGACCGGAGGCGGCGTTTCATCAAGCACGATCGTATCCGAATAGGTCAAAGACCAGTTACCGTTTGCGTCGCAGAATTGCACCGAAACGCTCTTTTCGCCCCACCCTGCCGAAACCTGCCATTGTTTGGTCCCGGCAAACGGCTCAGGGGCGCTCCAACTGCCGCCTTCGCTTAAGAAACGCATGAGCGCGTCCTGCCCCATGCCGCTGCCGTCATCCTCCGCAACCAAGGTCAGGGTAACGGAGCGCGAAGCAGTGAATGCAGCACCGCCGTTGATCGATACCGATCCGGTCGGCGCAGTCACATCCGGGTTGTTCCAGCAATTGGATCCTCCCGGGTTGCTGCGGGACATCGGCCACTCCATTCCCGACTTTCGGTACGTTCCCTCCAGCCCCCAAACCATGATCCGCCCGGTGTACGGCCCTTTATAGAGATGTCCGAACGTCGCAACGATATCCGTCTTGCCGTCCCCATCGATATCGGCGACAGTCAAAGGCTCGGGAAACGTCCAGCCGGAATAGACGACGTTGCCCACCTGCGAAATACCCGACAGCGGAAAACCGTCAACCGGGTTGCCGAAGCGGTCGAAGGCGCGGATCTTGGCGTCCCAAGTGCGGGTAACGACCTCTTTGAAGCCGTCACCGTCCAGATCGACAACCGCCGCGCCCCACGGATACGGGCTGGTTTCCGGAGCCATCGTCACCGGCCATCCCGACAATACAGTCCCGTCAGATTTCCAGGCGGCGATATGGTATTCATTGGTGTTTGTCGAAGTCTCCCCGCAGACAACCTCCGCCCCGCCGTCGTTATCGAGGTCCCCGAGAATGAGGTCGAAAACATCCGCCTGACCGGCCACCGGCCATCCCGGCAACAGATTCCCGGCAGCGGTATACGCATAGATCTTTTCGTCGTAGTTGAGGGCTGCGACGATCTCCTTCGGACCATCCCCATTCAGATCGCCGATGAGCACATGGCGCAGAAACCATTTTTCGCCCGCCGGCACCGGAACCGCCCGGTCCCAGAGTTTAACGAGACGGCCCTCGGCATTGACCCTCAGGGCAAATAGACTTGAACCGATACCGGCGATAATCTCAGACGTGCCGTCATGGTCGATATCACCCACTGCCAAATCCCCTACTCCGGAGCCATTGAGAGGGATTTCTCCCGCATCGAACGGAGAACCGGCGACCGACTGACCGGCAGCGGTCAAAACGTAAACTTTGTTTCCCGCTTGCACCACAACTTCATTGCCGCGGTCCCCCGCCACATCGGCAACGACAATATGCGGAGTACTGGTGACGACCTCAACCGGCCACCCCGGCAGCAACGTCCCGTTATGATGGAAAACGTTAATAAAGCATCTCCTTACCCATTTCCCGTCAGGCAAACGGGTATCGGTATAAGACTCCAGGATATATTCCAGATCGGCGTCTGCGTCCATATCGCCGATACGCAGCTGCGAATAGCTGTTAATAATACCCAGGACGGACAGGTCTAAGGGCTCGTTTGCCAACAAGCGGCCCGTAGGGCTGAAGCGGCCGACTTCGGAGAACGTTTTGATGATCACTTCGTTCTCTCCATTATGATCCATATCGGCGACGATCGGCGGGCGGAACCACAACGGCGCCATGACCGGCCAGCCGTCTTTGACCCTCTGATCGACATAGACGAAAGAATGGTCCTGAAAAACAAACCCGGCGGTATCCTCGACCTTCAGCTCAAACTCGTACATCTGGCCGTCGCCTTCAAGGGTGCGCGTATCGATTTGCCCGAGGACGCCGTCATTGATGGCGGATGCGGAAGTCACCAGGACGTTCCACTGGACAGGCTCAAAATACGACTGCTTCCGGTACGAGACCGTATACCGTTTAAATGCCGCCCCCGAAGCGGTCCCGCGCACCGCAAGCATTCCTTTTACATGCGAACCACGGATAAGATTGGAAAACCGCGCGATACAGGGCTCATTGATCGCCAGCGCCCTCTCGACATTCACCATCCCGGCTCCGGTGCGGGGATCCCAACCCGGATCCCGCTCAATGTCGTCGCAGGATGCCTTGATCACCGCATTCACCTGCTCCACGTCGAACTCCGGGTGCTTGCTGACAATAAGGGCGGCGAGCCCGGAGACATGAGGGCAGGCCATCGAGGTCCCGGCAGCCCGGCAATATTCTTCAGAGACCAGGCCTTTGGTATCACGGTATATATTGGTTCCCTTGGCGCGCAGCGAAAGGATATTCCTTCCGGTAGCGTATTTGTCGTTAAGCGAGCCCTCCCAGTATTCCTCTTCGTATACCTTCGGACCAAAGACAATACGGTCGAGCGAAATCTGCGAGTCGGCATCCGTCCCCTGGAGGGTCATATCGCACATAAATGAACCGGTGGGTATCACCAGTTCATACGGGACGTCGAATTGCTCGGTATCGCTGCGCAAGTCGATAGAGCCGGCTGAATGGACGACGTACGCGCTGGAAGCGGCATCCCAGCGCTTGAGCGTATACAACACCGTGCCGCCGCGGGGGCCGTAGTTCATATGAATGAAGAGGCGGGTTTCTTCGAACGATTTCCAGACGGAAAAAGAGAAGGTCGGTTCCTTATCCGCGGAGGTGACCGCATACGCTCCCCCGTGCGACCGCGGATCCCTGACGATCTCCCAGTTACAGGACCCGCCGGGAGCGGCGACGTCGGTACGAAGGCCCCAGTTTGAAAAATACGTCTTGCGGCCGTTCTGATCGGCTGAGGCGACCGTGAGCACGCCGTCAACTGCGGTGAGTGAGCCGCATGACGTCTCTACCTGGTCGTTCCCCGCGGAGGCGATAACGACACAGCCTTTGCCCAGGCAGTAGGCCACCGCCTCTTCGATGAGCGGATCGACCCCATAACCGCCCCAGGAATTGCTGATGACGTCGGCGTAATGATCGGCTGCGTAGCGCAGGGCGTTGGCAAGGGTCGGCGTATCTCCGCCATCGGCGGTCAGAGCACGGATCGGCAGTATCCGCGCTTCGGGGGCGACCCCGACGATACCTTGCCTATTGTTACCCGCAGCGGCGATCGTCCCGGCGCAATGCGTGCCGTGACCGACGTCATCGGCAGGGTCTTTGTCCGGGATGGGATCGTAGACATCCACTCCGACGAAATCCCATCCGAACATATGTTCCCTGATCTCATCCGGATCGATCTTGCCGTTGGCGTTCGTATCGCAATCGGCCAGCGTCACCGAACCGTCGCCGTTGCTGTCGGAAACCAGGGCCGGATCGACCCAGATACGGGACAGCAGCTCCGGATGGTTATAATCCACTCCTGTATCGACAACCGCAACCAGCACGTCCCGGCCCTGATTCACGGGCCAGGCTTTATGCGCCTTTATCTTCTGCCACCCCCAGAGGTCGGCATACGGCTGTTGCCAGGTCCCGCTTGACCAACTCGTTCCGTCGCCCGAAGGGTTGACGTAGGTATCGTTGGGGAGTTGCGCCAGATTCAGACGGTACATGAAATTCGGCTGGGCGTAGACCACTGCGGGATGTCCGTTCAGCTGCCGCGCCAGCTCGCGCACGTCTGCAGCCGGATCAACCCGCAGCAGATAGATGTTTTTCAGATCGGGGACCGGTCGGGAAGCCTTGGCGCTTCGCCGGTTCAAGCGCTCAACCAGCTGCTCCTGCGCTTTAATACGGCCCTGCAGGGCGCCTTTTTCGCGCGCTGCCCGTTCCATGTAGGCTTTATACTCGGCTGAATTCGGGTCCAACTGCCAATACCAGCGCTCGTGCTGCTGGGCGAGGAGCCCGAGCTCCTCTTTGAGGCGGGAAAGCGTCTCTTCGGCTCCGGGATAGTCGAGGAACACATTCTCGACGGCGAATGCCTGAACGGAAGCAGAAACCGCCGCGGGATCAACGCCTTCTTTCAGCTTCACGATCAGCTGTCCGGCGATGACCTGACTCTGCGGCGGGTCGTTGCGCGGGGAGACAAAGGCAACGGACGCGTCTGCCGGATTATCCGAAACGAACGGTTGTCCCGCCGCACGCTCGGGCGCGGCAGCGCCCCGGGCAGACGGGATCAGCAGACAAACCAGGACGGCGCAGAATAACGCGATTGACGAATGAGAAAAACGATTAAGACGAACCATGAGGACCTCCTGTTTTCCTGCCCCGTTTATAACGGATATGCGGGATAAAAAAACGCCGTGCACCGGACATCAAGCGGGGTGCACGGGACATGAAAACCGACGAGAATAGAATGAAGACGAAACGCACTTCCCTGCCTGGTGCACGTTCGCTTAATCAAATAATAATAAATTGCGGAATGATTTCAATGCCCCGGCGGCTTCGGCGGGAAAACGCTTTCAAAAACAGCCGCTTTGTGCTAAGCTGCAAACGCAATGAAAATCGGGTACCCCTGCATAAACCGCAGCATCGGCTGCAGCGCCGCAGGCACTTTTCGCCTGGCATCGTATTCCCCGTGCCGCTTCCGGGAGACCCTGGCCGGTAACCTCGCCTGCCTCGGCCGCATCCTGGAGTACAACCGCACCCAGGGACTCCTGTTCTTCCGCATCAGCTCGGACCTGGTACCGTTCGCCTCCCACCCGGTCTGCCGCGTCGACTGGCGTGCCGCGTTCGCGCCGGTCTTGCGTTGCCTCGGCGCCCTTATCCGAGACGCCGGCATGCGCATCTCGATGCATCCCGACCAGTTCGTGCTCCTCAACGCTCTCAAAGAGGCGATCGTACGCTCCAGCGTCGCCGAGCTCCTCTATCACTGTTCGGTACTGGATGAGATGGAGTTGCCGCACACGGCTAAGGTCCAGATACACGTCGGCGGGATCTACAACGACAAACCTGCGGCAATGAAACGTTTTGTTAAGGAATACCTGCGTCTTTCCTCTCCCGTCAAAAAGCGACTCGTGATCGAGAACGACGACCGGCTCTTTTCGCTGCAAGACTGCCTGCGCATCCACGCCCAAACCGGCATACCCGTTCTCTTCGACTCCTTCCACCACGAATGCCTCAATAACGGGGAAAGCGTTGCCGAGGCGTTGCGCGCGGCGGCACGCACCTGGAGGAAAGAAGACGGCGTCCTGATGGTCGACTATTCCCAGCAGGCCCCCGGCAAACAGAAAGGGGCGCACCGGGACTCGATCCGGATCCCCGCATTCCGCTCATTCCTGGAGAGCACGCGCGGGACCGAGTGCGATATCATGCTGGAGATCAAGGATAAGGAGAAGAGCGCCTTACGGGCGCGCAAGGAGATTTAACGGAACCGGCAGGGACATTCCAGGCTGTGCGCTTCCAAAAGCGTTCGGTCAGAGAGGATCTGCCGGGAAGGACCTTCGGCAACAACCCTCCCGTTTTCCAGAAGGATAACCCGAGCGCACAATTCGTCGACCATCTCAAGGTCATGCGTGACGATGATCTTGGTCAGATCCAGCCCCGCCAGCAACCGCATCAGCTGCCGCCGGTGCTTGGGATCAAGATTGCTGCTGGGCTCATCCAGCACCAGAACCTGCGGCTGCATCGACAGGACCGTGGCGATGGCGATGCGTTTTTTTTCGCCGAGGCTCAGGTGGTGGGAATGGCGCTTCCCGAAGCCCTGCAAATCGACGCTTGCCAATGCCGCTTCGACGCGCCGCAGGATCTCCTCTTTCGACAATCCCATCGCCAGCGGCCCGAAGGCGACGTCTTCAAAGACCGTCGGCATGAAGAGCTGGTTGTCCGGATCCTGGAAGACCAGGCCGACACTGCTGCGGATCTCCCGGAAATGCGGCGGCAGGACCGGCACGCCCAAGACACGCACCTCTCCTTTACCCTGCAGGATACCGTTGAGATGCAGCAGCAACGTCGACTTACCCGCGCCGTTCGGGCCGATGATGCCCACGCATTCGCCCTGCTCGACCGAAAGGGAAACCCCTTCGAGCGCCCGGGTGCCGTCGGGATAGCTGAAGGAGAGCCCCCGTATCTGGACCGCTTTTTCGTTCGTCATCGCGCCCCCATCAGCCGTATAGCCGCCGCAACGGCAATCCCGACCCCGGCGAAAAGGAAATCAGACGCGCTCAGACGCCGCTGATCAAGCGTGCGGATGTCGCCGGTGAAACCGCGCGAACACATCGCCAGATAGACCGCTTCGGCGCGCTCGTAACTGCGGATAAAAAGCACCCCGAGGGAATTAGCCTGGACCCGCAGGTGGAGCCAGCGGTTCCCGCCGGCCGTGCGCGCCGAACGGGCAAGGCGCATGGATTCGAATTCATCTTCGATCACGAAAATATAGCGGTACATGAACGAAAGGACCATCACCATGAGCCGCGGCAATCCCATCCGGTTGACGCCCTTGAGAAATTGCGGGAACGGGGTCGTCGCCGTCAGGAGCACCATCGATGCGGCGCAGAGGAACGATTTAATGAGCATGTTCCAGAAAAGAAGAGCGCCCCGCTCGGTGACCGACAGACGTATGCCTGCGACGTTCAGGCCGACGAGCTCCTCGCCCGCATGCAGGAAGGGCACGAACAAACCGATGAGCAGCACAAACGGGATCACGCCCGCCGACCGTTTCAAAACAAAAGATACCGGGACACGGGCTATCAGCGTCACCACCAACACCAGCCCGCAGAACAGGGCGAACGCCCGCAGTGCCGCGGGAGGGGTCAACACGATAGAGACGATCAACGCAAAGAAAAAGATGATTTTGCTGCGTGCCTCGCGGCGATGCACGGGACTCTCGACCTCGCTGAACAGATCGAAATACGAATGTTTCATGCCTGGCCTTTTTTGCGTCCCCTCAACAAAATCCCCATGCCGAAGCTCAAAACAAACAAAAGCAGCGTCCCGCTGACGCCGGCAACAGCGGTCGCAAGCCGCTCATCCCGGATACCGGGAAAGAGATAGTCGGGAACGAGCGCGGCAAAAACGTTTTTTCCTCCCTGACGCGCCAGGAACCCTTTGTCCTCGGCGACCTTTTCAAGCCCGTCCGGCCAGGAGGAAGCAAAGGGAGAAAGGGCCAGCGCGACCAGGCACGCCACACCTACACCGGTGACGATATCCCTTTTCTTCATGAGGACCTTCCTTCCTTGGCATACACCAGATCAGGGCGGACCGCGCGCACAAACCTGAAAACAAACACCGTAATAAACGCCTCACCGATGCCGATCAGCAGGTGTATGCCGACCATCGCCGGCACGACAACCGACAGGCGCGCGGCCCCGGAAAGGACCAACTCAAACGAGCAGGCCAATGCCGCCAGCGGCACGGAGATCCAACTCGCCAGGAAAACGCGGGCGCTCTGGCCTGCTTCGCCCCGGGGGAAGATAGATCCTCCCCAGACAAACACCGCATACCCTCCCATGGTGCCGATAAAAGACATGTTCACGATGTTGGCGCCCAGAGCCGTCAGGCCGCCGTCCTGGAAAATGAGGCACTGGACGATCAACACACACGCCAATACCAGGGCTCCGGCTGCCGGACCGAGCAGGACCGCCGCCAAAACGCCGCCCAACAGATGGCCCGAGGTCCCGGCCAGGACCGGAAAATTGACCATCTGCGCCGCAAAGATAAACGCAGCCATCACCCCCATAAGCGGAACGGCGCTATCCTTGAGCATTGAGCGCGCCATGCGCACGCAAAAACCCAAACCGGCAATTGCCGCTGCCCACGCCGAAATCCAGACCTGCGATGTCAAAAAACCGTCAGGAAGATGCACCTATTCCCCCTCCTTAGCGGGATTTGGCTTTCCAAGCCGCAACGCTCTTCTGATACGCCTCAAATGCGGGCTTCTTGGAGAAATCCCAGCGGACTATCCCGAAATAATCGGTCCCATTATTCCAATGCCCCCGGCAATCACGCCAGAACGCCCAAAAGACCACCTCCACCTGCGGGTCCTGCAGCAGCTTCGCATAGACTGCCTGGAGCCATTGCGCCTGCAATTCTTCGTCGGTATTTTTGCCCATCCACCAGTTCGCCGCCGTGACGCCGGCGGGCATGCCGGGAGCGCCGATCTCGGTCACCCAGATCTTCTTTCCGGCATCGCCGTTGCGGCTCATGATCTTATACGCAAGCTTTGCGTATCCGGCGACCGCCCCCAGCGCCCCTTCGCGCGCCGGATCGTCGAAATAGTGGATATTGAGGATATCAAACGCGCCCTGCCCGCCGTGGTCGTACAGCCGGTTGACGCTCGCCACCCCGTTGGCCAGGCCGCCGTTGAGGATGACGCAGCGCGGGTTCGCTCTTTTCGCGGCCGCGTACACCGCCCTTAAGAGGCCGATATAGCGCTTCATCCCGTCCTGCGGCACCCAATAGGTCGGCGAATCCGGTTCATTCCAGATCTCCCAATGCGTCACCGTATCGCGGTACCGGGTAATGACGGCAACGGCGTAAGCGACGAAATCATCGTCGCGCTCAGGCGGATAATTCCACTGACCGGTCTTCGTTGCCCAGGGGGCGCTGTAATTAAGGAGCCCCAGGACCTGGATACCGTTTTCGCGCAGGATACCGACAATGCGATCGTATTTTTCGAACCGCCATTCATCCGGCCGGGGCTGGATATCGCCCCAGAGAAAATCCATCCGGACCCAGCCCACCCCCGCCTCCCGCATCAGGCCGACGGCGCGGCGCAGGTCCTCTTCCCGGGCATACTTGAAATTGCTCCAGTCGAAATCCCAGTTCAGGAACTCCAGGACGCCGAACGGATTCTCCTGCCGACCGAAAGACGCACCTCCCGCATCCGTCATACCCGTCTCCCCGGTAATCTGCGCGCATCCGGTGGTGAAGAAAAAAACGATACCGGCGACGCAGGCAATGAACAGTTTACTGGCCATGCGGCTGCTGCTCGATATTGATGTAGTCGGAAAACCCCATTTTCTCCCCCAGTTCCTGCTTGACGATCCGTCTGCGGTCAGGGACGTACGGGTGGGTCTTGAAATAATTGCGCGGCTGCAGGGGCCGGCGCTTATTCACCTCTTCGAGCCGCTCGAGAAAATCAAGCATCGCGCGCGGGCTGTACCCCGCACGCGCCAGATAGCGCGCGCCGAGCTGATCGGCCAGAAGCTCATCCTCCCGCGCATACCCCAAAAGCAGCTGCGTAAAGGCCGCGTCCGCCGCCGCGCCGACCTCGGCACCCCCGCCGCCCGGGACCGCCAGCGTCAACAACCGCAGGAACGAATAGCCGCTGAGGGCCTGCAGGCGCTTGATGCTGTGGCGCGCCACGATGTGCGCGACTTCGTGCGCGACAACGGCAGCGAGCTGATCGTCATTGGCGGTCTTGTCGATCAATCCGGAAAAGATGTAAACATAGCCTCCGGGCATCGAGACCGCGTTGACGTCGTCGTTCTTCAGGACGGTAAAATGGTAGTCGATATCGCGCCGGTCGCAGACGGCGGCGATCCGCTTGCCGATATCTTCGATGCGCTTCTGCACGAGCGGATCATCGATAAGCTTGTACTCCTCGGTCCGGTCCTCCCTGATCTCCCGGTCAATCGCCTCACCGAGCCTGACCTCCCGCTCCGTGCTGTAAAAATAGACTTCCTCCTCTTTGGTCGCCAGATTGTATTCGGTGGCGCAGCCTGCCGAGGAGAGCGCCAGAGCGCCAGCGCACCAGAGCACCAGCAAAAGACGGATATCGAAAGCGCGCAACAAACGAAAGAGCGTACGCAGCGGCAGGCCTACGACATTATAAAAACATCCCTCGATACGCCGGATGAAGAGCGCTCCCCTGCCCTGTATGTCGAAACTGCCTGCCTTGTCCAGCGGGTTGACCCGGGCGAAATACGCGGCGATCTGCTCGTCGCTGAGCCGGTCCAGATAAACCTTGGTCTTCTCGTACGCGCTGCGCGCCTTGCCGCTGCGCGCGTCCAGCACCGTTACCCCCGAGTAGACCCACTGGGGAGCCCTGCCCAGCTGCTTGAGCATCTGCCGCGCATGGCGCAGCGAACGCGGCTTGCCGAAAATCTGTCCGTTCTGAACAACGATCGTGTCGGCCCCGATGACGAGACCCGTCTTCAGACGCGCGGCCGCGGCACGGGCCTTGGCGAGCGCGTTGGCCTTGACGAGCTCCGGGAACGAAAGACCGCGCGCACAGCGCCGCTCCGGGACGCGACTGATCAGCACGCGAAAGGGTATCCCCAGCTGCCGCAGCAGCCGCCTGCGGGCCCGCGAGGCAGATGCCAGATAAATGGTCTTCATCGCTTTAACCCCGCAACCGCCGATTCGGCGGCAAGGTAACCCGTCGAGAAAGCTGCCTGCAGGTTAAACCCTCCGGTATCCGCATCCACATCCAGTATTTCTCCCGCAAAATACAGCCCCTTCACGAAACGAGACTGCATGGTGCGCGGGTCGACCTCTTTCAAAGAAACCCCGCCGCGGGTCACCATCGCCTCTTCAAGCGGCCGGCAGCGAAAAACCGCAAGATCGCATCTTTTGAACAACGCGCACAACCGGCGGCGCTCTTCGGCGCTGACCTGACTGCATTGCTTTTTCCCCTCTACCCCTGCCGCGGCGCAGAGAAAGGCGGCGAGCCGCCGCGGCGCCAGGTTCCTGAGCACGGTGCCGACCGCCTGACGGGGGCAAACGGCAAACTCACGCAAGAGCCGCGCATCAAGCTGCTGCTCAGAGAGCGCCGGCTTCAGGTCAAGCGAGACCACTACCGACTTGCCGTCAACGAGCCAATCGGCGATGCGGCCGCTCTGCGTCAGGACCAGCGGCCCGGATATTCCGGAAGCGGTAAAGAGCAACTCGCCGATCTCGCTTTCAACGCTCCTGCCCGCGCCTTTAAAGGTGAGACGGATATTGCGCAGGGTGATACCCTCTAACTCCTTGAGGGAAGGATGCCTTACCTCCAAAGGCACCAGGCCCGGGCGAAGCGCAACGATGCTGTGGCCGAAGGAACGGGCCAGATCATACCCGCTGCCGTCCGATCCGGTCGCCCGGTAGGAAGCCCCTCCGGTCGCAAGAATGACCGCGGCAGCCTCAAAACGCTCGCCGCAGCTCAAGACAACGACAAACCCGCCATCACCCCGGCGAAAGAGCCGCTCGACGCGTGCCTTCAAGCGCAGGCGCACCTTCTGGCGTAAGGCTTCCGCGCGCAAAGCCTCGACGATCGAGGACGAACGGCCGCTCTGCGGGAATACCCGCAGCTGACGCTCGACCACCAGCCGCACGCCGCGCTCCTCGAAAAAACGCATAAGGTCGCGGTTGAAAAACCGCTTAAAGGCATCGCGCAGGAACTGCCCGTTACCGCTGAAACGGGGCAGGAACTCATCGAGCAAACAATCGTTGGTGAGATTGCAGCGGCCCTTGCCGGTCAGCAGGAGCTTTGTTCCCACGCCGGCTTTCTGTTCAAGGAGAAGGACCGTCGCGCCGCAGCGTGCAGCGACGGCGGAGGCGATCAGGCCGGCAGGGCCGGCACCGATGACGATCATATCACTGCGATCTGCCGGTTCCTGATGGTGCGCGGGCATAGGGCTCGTGCGCCGGTACAGGCGCTTATATAAAGGTAAAAGGAATCGGATACCTGCGAGGGAAAGATACGCGGAGGAAGCGTCCTAGAGGCCGAAATCCCGTATCGTAAAGATCGATTCGAGCGCAACGCCGACCCGGGCAAGATTTTCGGAAGCCCCCTCCAGCCGATCGACGATCACCAAGGCCTTGACCACCTGCACCCCGATGGATTGCAGCGCTTGATGGGCTTCCAGGAGCGCCTTTCCGGTCGTGGCGACATCATCGACAATGACTACCGGTGCGCCGCGGCGCAGCTGCGGCCCCTCGACCTGGCGCCTGCTGCCGTGCTCTTTGGCTGCCTTGCGCACGATAAATGTCTGCAGCGCCCTGTTCTGCTGATAACTCAGGACCGCAACCGCTCCGACGATCGGATCGGCGCCGAGGGTCGGGCCGCCGATCGCCTCAACCGTACCCTGCGCCACCATATCCAGCATCAGCTGTGCGACCAAACAGGCGCCTTCAGGAGTCAGGGTGATAACCCGGCCGTCCAGATAATAGGCGCTCTTTTTCCCGGAGGAGAGAGTGAAATCCCCCCGTTTAAGCGCCTCTCTTTCAAGCAAAGCGCGCAGCCGCGTTTTTAATTCGTCTCTGGTTGATTCATTCATAGTCAGGCTATTCTACCCTCCCGCAGCGCCGGTGTCAACTGTTGTCGCGTCCGGAGCCCGGCTTTCTACCATTGCTCATGATCTGCGGCCGAAAAACGCACGGTCCAGCATAACAGGGGGATACGCTCACCCGAAAAACGTTTCCACTAACGTATCTTTTGAATCTACTTGTGTCTTGTGTCAGGTGACCAGCTTTTCTCCTCCCTCAATTGCTTTGACAACGCCGCTATTCGCTGTTAATATAGAAATTCGCTGTAAATGGTTTTTGGGTGGCGCTCCCCGGTAAAAGGATCACACCATGACCCCGGGACTCCGAGAAAACGACGCAAAACCGAAGAAGGAGCGTTTGGCCCCTCTTCGTGAATTCGCCAAGGCAATCGTCGATCTCCTCTACCCTAACCGCTGCATCGTCTGCAGGGAATGGTTACGGCCGAAGGAGTCGTACCGGGAAAGACTGTGTCTGCGTTGCTGGGGAAATATCGAGCGCACCCTGCCTCCTTTCTGCAGCCGCTGCGGCAAGCACCTGGACAGGAAACAGTTAGCCAAGAACGTCTGTTCATCCTGCATCCGTGCGCCCCTGGCCTTTGACCGGGCGTTCGCGCCGTTTGCGTATGACGAAACCATGAAACTGATCATCCACCAGTTCAAATACGGCGGCAAAGAGTACCTCTCCTCTCTTTTGGGAGAGGGGATGGCCGAATTCGCCGTTCAATATAACGTGCCTGCCCCCTATGTCGATATGATCATCCCGGTGCCGCTGCACCGCACGCGCCTGCGCCAACGCTCCTACAATCAGGCAGAAGAGCTGGGAAAACACCTGGCGCGCAGGTTCAATAAGCCGCTGGAGCGCTCCAGCCTCCTGCGCCACCGGTATACCCCGTCGCAGACCTCATTCGAGCCGTCACTGCGCTTCCTGAACGTGCGCAACAGCTTCCGCGTCCCCTCCCCCGAAACCGTGCGCGGGAAAAACATCCTGTTGGTCGACGACGTCCTGACGACCGGAGCCACCTGCTCCGAAGCGGCGGCGACCCTCAAAAACGCCGGAGCCCATGCCGTCTTTGTCATGACCGCGGCCCATTAATCCTATGCGAACACTGCGCAACTACGTCCTGCGCGAATTCATGGGACCCCTCTTCGTCTCCCTGGGGATCCTCACCTTCGTGATGATCCTGGGCAACCTCGTGAAGATCGCGGAGCTGATCATCAACAAAGGCGTGGACATCATCAATGTCTCCAAGCTCTTCCTCCTGCTCATCCCCTCGCTGCTTACCTATACCCTGCCGATCGCATCGCTGACGGCCGTGATGCTGGCCTTCGGCCGGCTCTCCAGCGACAACGAGATCATCGCCGTGCGCGCCAGCGGCATCGGGATACTGCGCCTCATCGCTCCGGTGATGATCACCGGGGTCATGCTGAGTTTGCTGCTGGTCATCTTCAACGACCGGGTCATCCCCTTTGCCCACTTCGCCACCCGCCGGACCATGACCGACATCGGCATCAAGAACCCGACGGCGGCGCTGGAACCGGGCATCTTCATCAACTCCTTCCAGAAATACGTGCTCTTCATCTACAAGATCGAGGAGAACAAACTTTTCAACGTGCGCATCTACGAGCCCCAGGAGGGAAAACCAACCCGCACGATCGTCGCCAAGCACGGGGAATTCATCAGCGATCCCGAAAAGAAAACCATTAAGCTCAAGCTGATGGACGGGACCTCCGACGAACCGGACCTGGAAAACCCGAACAATTTCTACAAACTGAACTTCAAAACCTACTTCATCACCCTCAACCTCTCCGAAGCGCAGAACAAAGGCCCGATCGAGAAGAAACCGAAAGACATGACGATCGCGGAGCTGCGCGAAGAGATCGCCAAGCTCAAAAATACCGGCATCGACCCCACCCCCTTGATCACCGAGATCAACGAAAAGTTCTCCCTCGCCTTCTCCTGCATGGCCTTCCTTCTTTTGGGAACGGCGCTGGCGATGATCACCAAGCGACGCGAGAAATCGGTCAACTTCGGGATCGCCTTCGTTATCGTCGGCATCTACTACCTCCTGCTCATCAGCTCCGAGGCGCTGGCCCTACAGGGCCTCATCGACCCCACCCTGGCGATGTGGCTGCCAAACATCATCCTGACCACCATCGGCAGCGTCCTTCTCTTTCGCGTATGCGCATCATAGACCGCTACGTCCTCAAACAGGTCGTCATGCTCTTCGCTACCTGCCTGATGACCTTCATGCTCCTGTATGTGGTCATCGATATCCTCGGGCATCTGGACGAGATCCTCAAGCAGAACACCCCGCTGCCGCTGCTGTTGAGCTACTACCTCTGGAGCCTGCCGACGATACTGGTGGAGGTCAGCCCATTTTCCTGTCTCCTGGCGGTGCTCTACACCTTCGGCAAGCTCAACCGCGATAACGAGATCATCGCCCTGCGCGCCTCGGGACTGAGCATCTGGCAGATCGCTCAGAGCATCCTCGTCGTCGGGGCGCTGCTGAGCGTCGCCTTCTTCTGGGTCAACGACCGGCTCGTCCCCCGCTCGCTCTTTTTGACCGAGAAGCTGAAGGCGCAGATGGAACAGCAGAACGAACCCCAGGCGCATGCCCAGAAGAAATCACTCTCCAATGTCTGCATGTACGGAATGAAAAACCGGCTCTTCTTCGTGGCGCGCTTCGACCTGGACGCGCAAACGATGGAGGGCATCACCATCCTGGAGCACGATAATTACCAGAACATCCTCAAGAAGATCGTCGCCAACCGCGGCGTTTACGTCGACGGGCTCTGGCGGTTCTATCAGAGCATCACCTACGAGTTCGACGCCAACGGCCAGATCAAGAACGAACCCTACTATGCAGACGAAGAGATCATGGCGATCCCCGAGACGCCGGCTGACTTCTTCAACCAGCGCCAGCACCCCGACTACATGACGATCGCCGAATTGGACGAATACATCTGGAAACTCTCCAAGAGCGGGGCGACCGGCGTCATCCGCAGGCTCAAGATAGACCTCTACGGAAAATTCACCAAACCCTGGACGACCTTCCTGATCGTGCTCCTGGCGCTGCCGTTTGCGCTGCGGGTGAGAAAACGGGCGGGACTTTCTTCTCTGGGGCTTTCGATTATGATGGGGTTCCTCTACTACGTGGTCAATGCGATTTCCATCGCCCTCGGCTACGCGGGGGTCCTACCCCCCTTTCTGGCGGTCTCCCTCAGCCACCTGCTCGTCCTGTGCATCAGCCTCTCGCTGATCATCTCAACGCCCTGAACGCCGCACCGGATCATTCCAGGTACACCCGCGGCACACGGTTGCCGATGCCGCAGAGGATCTCGTAGGGGATCGTGCCGCAGAGTTGCGCCAGCTCTTCGGCGCTGACCCGGCTCGATTTCTGAGATCCGATCAGGACCACCGGATCACCGATGCGCACGGGAAGCGTACCGACATCCACCATCATCTGGTCCATGCACACGTTGCCGCTGATGCGCAGGCGCCTGCCGTGGATGATCACCGGGCCGCTGTTGGAGAGGTTGCGCGGATACCCGTCGCCGTATCCGATCGGCAGGGTCACGATCGTCGTTGCGGAAGCAGTCTTATAGGTATGGCCGTAGCTGATCCCCTGCCCGCGCCCCACCCGTTTACGGTAGATCACCCGGGATTTCAACGACAAGGCGGGACGGATGGACAGAGAAAGCCCTTCTCCCGGATAGACCCCGTAGAGGATGAGACCGGGCCGCACCATCGTAAAATGGCTGTGCGCGTATTTGAGCAGCCCCATGCTGTTGGCGGCATGCACCAGCGGGATCTGAATGCCCGCCGCAGAGAGCCGCTCGACCAGCTGGCGGAACAATTTCAGCTGGTACTCGGTAAACTCACGGCTCATGTCTGCGAAGGCAAAATGCGTAAAGAGACCTTCCAATCGCACTCCCTTTATCCCCTTGAGACGCCGCACGAGCGAAAAGGCGCTGTCCGGCGGCACTCCTAAACGCGCCATTCCGGTATCAACCTTGACGTGGACATCGGCCGTCCTGCCGGCGGAGAGGGCGCAGCGCGAAAGCGCCTGCGCCAGATCGATCGAATAAACCGTCACCGCAAGCCCGTACTCCAGGACCGCCTTGGCGTCGCCGGGCAGGACCCCCCCCAAAACCAAAATCGGCGTCCTGATACCGGCGTTGCGCAACCGTATCCCCTCGTCGATAGAAGCGACCCCCAGATACTCCGCTCCGCAGGAAACCAGTTTTTGCGCCACCGGCAGGAGCCCGTGGCCGTAGGCATCGGCCTTGACCGTCGCCATGACCTTGATCCCCGGGCGCAGGCGCGCGCGCACGAGGGAGAAATTATGAGCGATGTTGGCTAACGAAACCTCTGCCCAGGTGGGACGGTAACCGACTCTCTCTTCTAGCACGGCTCAATACCCCTTATGGCACAGCGACACGGCAAAGCGCTTGACCTGGCATTCTTGAGGATACAGATACAGCGGCATAACTTGCGCCGGATCCGTTATCAAACCCTTTCTGCGCTGCTGCTCCTGAATTAACGGCGGCATCAGATGCGCATGCGGATACCAGTAGTCTTTGCTTGCGCAGAAAAAATCCCCGCCGCTCTCCCGCAACGAAGGCGCAAGAATGCCGAGTGCGTCCCCGACGATGATACTGCGGCGGGGAACATCCCGAACAAAAACGCCAACCGGATCAAGACGGTAGGCACAGCTCCGCCGGAATCCTGCGGCAACAATCCGGTAATGACACCAGTACACCAGCCCCCGCTTCGCGTCGCTGGCAGCGACCACCTCGCCATACGCGGCTGCCTCCGGGACGCTGGCCCGCAACACGCCCGCGTTGCGGGCGATGATATCCAAAGAAGAGATGCCGATGAGCGGTTTTGCGCAGGCGAACGCCAGACCTTTGAACGCGCTCAAGCCCACCCGGATACCCGTGAAAGAGCCCGGGCCGATACCGCAGGCAAAGACGTCGATGTGTTGCACGCTTACCTGCGCCGCTGCGAGCATGCGCTCAACCAGAGGCATCAGGAGCCGGGAATGAAGCCGCTCGCACTCCAGATCTATAGTATACCACCGCCCAGCCGCACGTAACCCCAGGCAGAGAAAACGGGAGCTGGTATCGCAGGCCAGGATAACCTGTTTATCAACCTCTTTCATGCTCTCTCCGTCGGACTGTTTTTGACGAAACGCGCCAGGAGTTCCCGCGACCGCTCCCCGCTCGCCTGCAAGGTGATCGAGCGGCTGCGATCGCCGGTCACCGCGATATCCGCATGCAGGCAATCCTGCGGAGACAGAATACCGAGACGTTCGGGCCACTCGATCAGACTAACCCCCCCGCCGTAAAGGTATTCCTCATATCCGATCGCGGCAACCTCATCCGCCGCACCCAGCCGGTAAAAATCAAAATGGTACACCGGCAGGCGCTTGGTGGATATTTCGCGCATGACCACGAACGTCGGGCTGACGACCGAAGAAACAGGCACCCCCAACCCCCACGCAATCCCCTTAGCCAGGACAGTCTTGCCTGCGCCGAGAATACCGCGCAGGCAGACAATGTCCCCCGCGCGTAAAACGCTTCCCAGCCGTCTGCCGATACGCAGCGTCTCCCGCTCCTGGGCGCAATACAGCTTCAGCTTCTTAGAAATGGCGGTATCCTTTCGCCGGAATAGACCGCTCTCGTCCGGAACCATCGGTCAAATAGAGCGCCGGGGCCCCTTTGCGCAGACGGCCGATGCAGGCGACGTCTACCCGGCGCTGTTTGAGGAGACGCGACGCGTCGCCGGCTGAAACGGCGAAAAGCAGCTCAAAATCCTCACCGTCATAAAGCGCCTGCGCGGTATTTTTTGCCTGCCGGCTGAGCGGAATAAGCCGCTCGTACAGAACTGCCTGAACGCCGCTGGCGCGCAGGATATGCATCAGGTCTTGCGCCAGGCCGTCGGAGATATCGATCATCGCGCGCACCTTGACCAGCCGCGCGAGTATCTGCGCCTCCCTGATGCGCGGCGTGAACGTCAGGTGTTTGCCCTGAAGCGACCCGCCAAGCGCACCGGTGACAAAGAGAAAATCCCCGTCACGAGCGCCCGAACGCAGCGCCAGCGCCTTGTGGCTGACCAGGCCCAGGACGGTTGAGGTTATACTCAGGCAGGGCCCTCTGCTAATATCGCCGCCGACCAGGTCGACCCCGAACTCCCGGGCGAGCAGAACCGCCCCCTTTTGAATCGCCAGTATCCGCGCCGGATCGCTCCTGCCGGAAAGAGTGAGCGCAAGGACCGCCGCGCAAGGACTCCCGCCGCAGGCGGCGATGTCGCTTAACGATACGGCCAGGGCCTTACGCCCGATCAGCGCCGGCGGCGTCTTGGCGGTAAAATCCACTCCTTCGATAATGGTATCCGTCGTCACCAGCTGATACGCGCGGGAGGAATACCGCAGGACCGCGCAGTCGTCGCCGATGCCAGCGACCACGCGCGAGCCGGTGCGCACGCTCCTGCCGATACGCTCGATCAAACCGAATTCCCCTAGATCCTTCAGTTTCACGAGAGAACCTCTACGACCGGGCCAGCGTCGCCGCGATGTTCTTGTCAAACGGCGGCCTGATCAGACCCCGGTCGGTTATGAAAGCGCTGATCAACTCATGAGCCGTGACGTCGAAGGCCGGATTGAAGACTCCGACTCCCGGAGGCGCCATGCGGGTTTTATACCAAAGCCGTGTCACCTCATCCGGCGCGCGCTCCTCTATCGGTATCTGCGATCCGCTGGAGAGCGAAAGGTCGAAGGTGCTTGCCGGAGCGGCGATATAGAAAGGGACGCCAAAGTGCCTGCAGAGCACCGCCAGCGAATGCGTGCCGACCTTGTTTGCGGTATCCCCGTTTGCGGCGATGCGGTCGGCGCCAGCGATCGCCAGCGCTATATTCTTCTGCTGCAGCACCGCCGCAGCCATGCCTTCGCAGATGAGCGTCGCCGGGATCCCGGCGCGGCGCAGTTCCCAGGCGGTCAAGCGGGCACCCTGCAGGAGCGGCCGGGTTTCACAGGCAAAGACCGACGGCCGTTTTCCTTTTGCCTGGGCCGCATAGACGACTCCCAGCGCCGTTCCATAGTCGATCGTCGCCAAAATACCGGTATTACAGATCGTCAGGATCGCGGCGTCCCGGGGGACCAGCGTCACCCCGCAGGCGCCGATACTGCGGCAGGCGATCCGGTCCTCTTCGACGATACGGTCGGCCTCTTTAAGCAGGACATCCTTGATACGCTCAACGGGACTGTACTTGTTGACCAGCGCCGTCTCCAGCATGCGTTGCAGCCCCCAAAAAAGGTTATGCGCGGTCGGACGGCTGCTACCCAGGAAACGGACGCAACCCTGGAGCTGCCGATGGAATGCCGCGAAATCTTTTGCCGTAGAATTGCGGATACCCAGATAGACCCCGTAACCGGCGGCAGCGCCCAGGGCCGGTGCCCCGCGGATCTTGAGCGTCTTGATCGCCTTCCACATCTCCTCAACGGTCCGGATGCGGCAGTAACGCAGCGTCCCGGGCAATGCCGTCTGATCGATGATCACCGCGCAACCGTCTTTCCATCTGATCGTTCTGAGCGACTTTTTTTTCATGGGTTATAGTCCCGCGCAGCGCGCCAAAAAGCTCTTTTTCACTTTGATCGCCGCCTGCGGACAGACCTCCTGGCAGCAGAAACAGGCGATACAACGGTTGTACTCGAAATGCAACCCCCGCGCCTGCATCGTAATCACCTTTTCGGGACAGGCTTTGACGCAGGCGCCGCAGCGTACGCAGCGCTGCGTGAGGCAATACGGATAGAAACGAAGGAACTTGAAAATGAGATCGACTACCGGCTTGGGCAGATTCTGCTTGAGCGACGTCGCCGGCAGCTTAAACGGCTTCCCGCACACCGTTGCAAGCCGCTCCCCGAGGATGGCAATCTCTTCCTCCCGGGCGCACCCCAGTCCCCGAGCCGCCGCCTCGCGCGTGGTAGCGACTGCCTCCGGCGCCAGACCCATGATGCGCGCCAGGACCGCGTCGACCGCGACGCAATCGGATCCGGCGACGATCAGGCCGGTTGTGCGCGGCGTACCGGAGGAACCGGGGCCGTCGCCCTCGAGGGCGACGATGCCGTCGACGATGGTCAAGGCCGGCCGCACGGCGTCGAAAAGATCCACCAGGGACCGGCTGAAATCCTCCCCGCGGTAGTGGTGCTTATGCAATTCCGTCTTGTACGTCCCGGGGACGAGGCCGAAGAGATTTTTCACCGCTGCGGTGAGCGTCGTCAAACCGTGGGTCTTGAACTTCGGCAGGTTCAGGAGCGCATCGCATTCGTCGAGCCAGACGGTCAGCGGAAACCGCCCGTGCCAGCGGCGCTTCTCGAAAACCACCAGCTCCGCCCCCTCCTCTTCGCAGACGCGCTTAATTCCGCTGATCTGATACACCTGATCGACCCGCTCGATGTGCTTGCCCCACACGCTCGGGGAATCGCCGACCAGCACGCGGCAACCGATGCCCTTGAGGACCCGCACCGCAGCGCGCACGACCTCAGGGTGCGTGACCACCCCCGAATCAGGCCCTTGCGCCATCAAAAGGTTCGGCTTGACCAGGACCGTACCCGAAGGTCTCACGAATTTTTCGATCCCGCCCAATGAAGCGAGCGCACGCCCCAGTGCCTTCTGGACCAGAACGGGCTCATAGCGTTCACAGCGTTCAAGCGCAACCGTTGCTCTCATTTAGAGTCCGAAAAATGCTTCGGCACCAACAGTCGTCATCCGGGCAACCTCCTGGATCGTCGTGCCCTTGATCGCTGCCACCGCCTCCGCCAGGCGCACCACCGCAGCCGGTTCGTTGCGCTGACCTCTCATCCCTTCGGGCGGCAAAAACGGCGCGTCGGTCTCCAGGAACATCCTCTCAAGAGGCACCTGCCGTACCAGCTCCCGTAACGCCGCTGCCTTCGGATAGGTGATATTACAGGTAAAGGAAACGAAAAACCCCAGGCCAAGACACTCCTTCAGGAACGCCTCGGTCCCGGAAAAACAGTGCACCACTGCCCGCAGCGGCAACACCGGACGCACCAGACGCAGGAGCTCCTCTTCTGCCTGGCGGCAATGAAGGATAACCGGCAGATCACGCTCCTTGGCCAGCTTCAGCAGCGAAACAAAAAGCTTCTCCTGGGTGTCGCGCCGGGAATGGTTCCTGAAAAAATCGAGGCCGATCTCCCCGAGCGCCACCACCTTGGGAGCCGCGAAAAGCGGCGTCAGCTCCCCAGCCGCCGTCTCCCAGGAACCGTCGGCTTCATGCGGATGGCACCCGGCCGCAGCGTACACGCAGTCGTGCTGCGCGGCAAGCGAAACCACGTCGCGGGAGGCAGGGACGCTGGAGCCGACGTTGACCAGGCGCGTCACCCCTGCCTCGCGCGAACGCCGTATCGCTTCATCACGGTCGTCGCGGAAAGCGGGAAAATCGAGGTGACAATGCGTATCAATGAACATAGGCCTACTGACGTTTTCTGGTCTCGATACGGGGGAACAGCGGCGCGCCTTTCTGCACGCGCTCCCCGCCTATCTGCTCGGTGATGAGCGCTGCGGTCCGCGGCAAGAAGGCCCCGATACAGCCGTTGACCTGGCGGATGACCTCTACCAGGAGCCGCAGGAAACGCAACAGCTCTGCGGTCCGTGCCTCTTTCGAGAGGACCCAGGGTTTGGTCTCTTCGATATATTTGTTGGCCAAATTAATGCGCTGCCAGATGCACTCCAGGGCAGCCGAGAAATTGAAATCCGCCTCAGCCGAGAGGAAGGCGCGCACCCGGGCGGCAAAACCTTCGCCCGCCGCACCCGGCGCATCGAGGAGACTTTTGAGCTCTTCGCCCCGGGCGTCAAAGGATTCGGCGAAAACCTCAAGCTGCGGGATAACCCCGCCGCAGTACTTTTCGATCATCGTCAAGGTCCGGTAGAGCAGATTGCCCAGGTCATTGGCAAGGTCGGCGTTGAAACGCTTGACGATCCCCTCCTCGGAGAAGTTGCCGTCGAGACCGAAGGGGACGTCGCGCAGGAGAAAATACCGGTAGGTATCCAGCCCGAACTGCCTGACCATCTCCCGCGGGTCGACGGCATTGCCGCGCGACTTGGACATCTTCGACTGGTCGATAAGCCACCAGCCGTGCGCAAAGATCGTATCCGGCAGCCGGATCCCCAGGCTCTTGAGCATGATCGGCCAGTAGACCGCATGGTGGCGCAGGATATCCTTGCCGATCAGATGCACGATCGTCACCTCTTCCTGCCACCAGGGAGAAACATACACGCCCGATTCGTCGAAGGAGCCGACCGCGCTTATATAATTGATGAGGGCGTCGAACCAGACATAGGTGACATGGCGGTCGCTGAACGGGAACGGCACTCCCCACTCCAGGCGCTCGCGCGGACGCGAGACGCACAAATCGCTCAATTGATTCGATTCAAGGAACGAGAGGATCTCGTTACAGCGGTTCTGCGGCCGGATAAAGAGCGGGTGGCTGCGGATATAGGCGCAGAGCCAGTCGCGGTAGGCGGAGAGACGGAAAAAATAGTTCGTTTCGCGGATGCGTTCGACGGGGCGCGCGCAGTCAGGGCAGATCCGTTCGGGAGCCTGCAGGTCCGTCCAGAAGGTCTCGCAGGGGGTGCAATACCAGCCTTCGTACACCCCCTCGTAGAGGTCGCCCTTGAGCAGGAGTGCGGCGAGCACCTGCTGCACGAAACGCGTATGCCGCTCCTCGGTGGTGCGGATAAAATCGTCATAGGATATGTCCAGCTGCTTCCACAGGTCGCGGAAGGTGACCGAAATGCGGTCGACGAACTGCAACGGGCTCAACCCTGCCTCCTGGGCGGCGCGCTGGATCTTCTGCCCGTGCTCGTCGGTACCGGTGAGGAAACGCACCGCCTCCTGCCCCCGGAACGCGCGGTAGGTGCGGGCCAGGGTATCGGCGGCAACCGTCGTATAGGAATGCCCGATATGCGGATGGGCGTTGACGTAATAGATCGGCGTCGTCAGATACCAGCGGCTCTTATTTGCCATGCTCTTTTTCCTTGTACTGGACCTCGACCTGCGAGCCATCCTCCAGTTCCACGGTCGCGCAGCGTTTGAAGACGTTTACCGAAACAACCTTGCCTTTGCCCTGCGGGATATGCACCCGTTCCCCTTCCCGCGGCATGCCCCGGGAGAGCGTCTTGTACACCTCGTATTCGTAACTGAGGCAGCACATGAGCCTGCCGCAGACGCCGGATATCTTCGGCGGATTAAGCGGCAGGCCTTCCTCTTTGGCCATCTTGATGGTCACCGGCTCGAAATCCCTCAGGAAGCTGGCGCAGCAGAGACAGCGGCCGCACGGCCCCACCCCTCCGAAGAACTTCGCCTCATCGCGCACGCCGATCTGGCGCAACTCGATGCGGGCGCGGAAGATCTTGGCCAGGTCCTTGACGAGCATGCGGAAATCCACCCGCCCCTCGGCGGTAAAATAGAAGACGATCTTGCTGCGGTCAAAGGAATACTCGGCGCGCACCAGCTTCATCTGCAATTTGTGCTCCTGGATCTTCCTGACGCAGGAGCCGAAGGCATCTTTGGCCTTGAGGCGGCCTTCCTCGATCTGGCGCAGGTCCGCGGCGGTTGCCGGACGCAGGAGCCTCTTCGGCGGCTCTTTCGGGGCATTCTCTTTCGTTTCCGGACAGGCAACCACGACGCGGCCGTAATCCTGGCCGCGGTCGTGCTCGACGATCACGTAGGTCCCCGTGGCGGGACGCTCGTTCGTATAGCGGAAAAAGGCAACCGAACCGGCATCACGCAGCCGAACGGCAACGGTCTGGTCCATAACGGCATTATCCTTTCAGCAGGGAGCGCAGGTTCGCTGCCACGAGCTTGGCATTGACGTGGTGGCGTGCGTACCCGGACGCCTCTGCGATGAAACCCAGTATTCCCTGCAATTCTTCGACTCCATAGACGCTGCTCTGGCGCACGATCTCCCGGCTCTGGTCGCGGTGGATCAGCTGGCGATCGCTTAACCCCATCTTGGCGCAGTAGACATCGCGGAACCACGTCGCGGCAATACGCAGGATAACGGAAAGGTCGGCGCGGGAAAAATCCGCGGCGAATTCCTGACGGGCAGCGGGACCGCCGGTGCAGAAGCGTTCGATAACCGCCCGTTTCTCCTGCAGCATCCCCCCGCCCATCCGCAGCGCTTCTCCGATGCGTCCCTCGCAGAAGGAAGAGAGGAAGTGCGCCTCTTCGTCGCTGACGCCGTGCGCCGCGCGCAGGTGACTGCTCAATGCCTCCCGGGAGAGGGAAGCAAAACGCACCTGTTTACTGCGCGAGATGATCGTCTTCATCAGAAGCTGCGGCTTTTCGGTTACCAGGATCAGGACCGTATGCCGCGTCGGCTCCTCCAGGGTCTTCAGGAGGGCGCTGGCCGAATGGGTGTTGAGCATATGGGCGTTGCGGATGATACAGACCTTCAGGTGGCCTTCGTAGGGCCGCAGGGATATCTGCTGCTGCATCGCACGGATATCCTCGATCTTGATCTCCTCATCCGCGCGGTCGATCTCAAGGACATCCGGATGTTTACCCGCGGCGATCCGCGCGCAGCCGGAACAGGAACCGCAGGCGCGCCTCGGACCCTGCGCGCAGTTCAGGGCCTGGGCGAAATCGCGGGCAAAGAGGAATTTGCCCACTCCCTCCGGCCCGCAGAACAGATACGCCCCTGCCACCCGCTCCTGTTCAAGGAGCTTCTGCAGCCGCCGTTTCACCGCCTCGTTCCCGATCAGGCCTTCGAAGTTCATCGGCTCATCCCGTTCACCGTCCGAAACGCCGCTCAAGCAGCGCCCGGATATTTCTTTGCGTGACGCGCAGATCTGCTTCGACCCGGATAACCGTAATGCGCCGCGCCGCGCCCCGCGCGAGGGCAAAGTAGCCGCGCCGCACGCGCTCATGGTACTTTAGCGGCCGCTGCTCGATGCGATCCTGAGAACGGGCACGGTGGGCAAGGCCTTCTTTAAGCGGCACATCCAGCAGGATCGTCAGGTCGGGACTGATCCCCTGTGTCGCGAATCTCCCGACACACTTGATCAGGCGAAGATCCATCCCCAGACCGTACCCCTGATAGGCCAGCGTCGAATCCAGGAACCGGTCGCAGAGGACGATCGTGCCGCGCTCAAGCGCCGGACGGATCAGCTGCGCAACGACCTGCGCGCGCGCCGCCATATACAGCAGCATCTCTGCCTCGGCGCTCATGCGGGTATTTTTCTTGTCCAACAAGAGCTGGCGGATCTTCTCGCTAATCGCGGTACCTCCCGGCTCGCGCAGGAAAACGACTCTTTTCCCGCGGCGCCGCAGGTACCGATAGAGCAACCGGGCCTGCGTGCTCTTGCCGCAGCCCTCGCTGCCTTCGAAGGTAATAAAAAGGCCCTTGGGTTTCATACGAATGATCGCTCCCGTCGCCTGTGCCTTCGCGTGCTCCGCCACACACGACGGTCGCTCAATAACAACCTATCCTTTTCGCCGCCAAACGGTGGTTCCGTCTTTGCGATCTTCCAAGATAATACCTTTTTCTTCCAATTCCTTCCTGATCTTATCGGCTTCAACGAACGCTTTTTGGCGTTTACACTCTGCTCTTAAATCAATGAAGGACTCGATCTGCTCTTTCGGCAATAAAAGGGGACTCTGCGTAAGGGTTAACCCGAGAACAGAAAGCATCTCGGCAATATAATCGCTCGCTTGCTGTATAACGGGCAGATAGGCTTCATCATACGCGGTACTGTATATGACATTGCAGACTCGGATGATTTCGAAACAAGCGGCGACCGCATTGGGCGTATTGAAATCATCGTCCATCGCAGTGTCAAATGAAACACGCAGCCCCTCGATATTTTTTTCCAAATCCTTCGCAGAGGCCGCACTATTCAACACCGCCCCAGACATACCCCACGTGCGATCTTTCCGGATATGCTCAACCGTCTCAAGAAAACGCGTAATCGTATATAAAGCCCTACGCTTCTCCTCCATGATCTCCCAAGTGAAATCAAGCGGCTGGGAATAATGCGTCTGCAGGAAAAACAACTTCAGGGCATCGACCGGCAATTGGCGACTCAGGAAATCCTTCACCGTCACGAAGTTACCCAGGGACTTGGACATCTTCTGGCCGTTTATCGTCAAGAGCCCGTGGTGGATCCAGTAGCGCGCGAATTGCTTCCCCGCAGCCTCCGACTGGGCGATCTCATTTTCGTGATGCGGAAAGATAAGATCCAGCCCCCCGCCGTGAATATCGAAGACGTCGCCCAGGAGATGCGAGCTCATCACCGAACACTCGATGTGCCAGCCGGGCCTGCCCCTGCCCCAGGGGCTCTCCCACGAGGGCTCGCCTTCTTTGGCCTTCTTCCAGAGGGCGAAATCGAGAGGATTGCGTTTATTCTCTCCCGGCGCCACCCGCGATCCCGACTCCATCTTCTCCGGCGACTGGCCGGAGAGCTTGCCGTACCCGGGCGCGCGCGTGATGTCGAAATACACGTCGCCGGCGGCGGCGTAGGCGGCGCCTTTTTGTATGAGCGCGCCGATGAACTGCTGCATCAGCGGTTGCTCGGGCGTCAGGAATGCGGTCGCCTTCGGCTCATGGTCGGGCGGCCGGATCCCCAGCTGTTCCATCGCCCCGTGGTACGCCTCTAGATAGGTGCGCGAAACCTTCTCGACGGCGGCGTTTAAATCCTCGCCCGGGAACTGACGGCGCGCCTTATCGATGATCTTATCGTCCACATCGGTAACGTTGCGCACCAGGGTAACCCGGTACTGGCGGAACTCCAGGTAGCGGCGGATGACGTCGAAGACATAGGCGCTGCGGACATGGCCGATGTGCGGATCGTCGTACACGGTGGGGCCGCAGACGTACATCAGCACCCGGGGGGCTTGAAGCGGGATGAATTCCTGCTTGCTGCGGGTAAGGGAATTATATATGCGCAAGGGCATCTATCGGACAAACCGTTGCCGAGGGAACTTCGCTTCGGTTGTTACTTCTCTATTTTCTTGACCCGTTCATCCAACGCCTCGATCGCCTGCATGATCGGATCCAAAATATGGATATGGTCGAGGCTCAACTCGATCTTCTTGCCGTCCTGCTTGGTGATACGGCCCGGGATGCCGACGACGGTGGAATTGGGCGGGACGTCGCGGATGACCACGGCGTTGGCGCCGATATAGGAGTTGTCGCCGATGGTGATATCCCCGAGCACCTTGGCGCCCGCGCCGATCACCACGTTGTTTCCCACCGTCGGGTGACGCTTGCCTTTCTGCAGCCCCGTACCCCCGAGGGTCACCCCCTGATAGAGCAGCACATCGTCACCCACGACCGCCGTCTCCCCGATCACCACTCCCATGCCGTGGTCGATGAAGAAACGCCGGCCGATCGTCGCCCCGGGATGAATCTCGATTCCCGTGAAGGCGCGGCCCACCTGGCTCATCCAGCGCGCCGGCAGGAAAAGCCGCAACGCATACAGGACATGGGCAGTCCGGTGGTAAATGAGCGCATGCAGCCCCTGGTAGAGCAGCAATACCTCCAGCCCCGAGTGCACGGCAGGGTCTTTGGAACGGATGTTGCGGATCTCTTCGCGGAAGACGAAGGAGAGCACCGCCAGCTTCAGCGCCAGCAGGCCCGCAAGGATCAAAAATACCGTCAGAACCATGGACATACTCATTCCTCCCGACGCAGCAGGCACGTCGCAAAAACCGCGATCGCCTCCTGCGCACCCACTGCGTCAAGCCCTTCGTTGGTCTTTGCGTGGACGCCGATGGCGTCCTCCGGCAATCCGGTCAGCCGCGCAAGATTCTCTTTCATCTGCCGCTTGAACGGCGCCAGGCGCGGTTCCTGCGCGACGACTACCGCAGCGACATTCTCGATCGCAAAACCACGCGCTTTCACGGTCCGGATGACCTGCGCCAGGAGCCTGCCGCTTGAAGCCCCCTGATACTGAGGATCGGTATCGGGAAAATGCTCTCCGATATCCCCCATGCCGGCGGCAGAGAGCAGCGCGTCGCAGAGCGCGTGCAGCAGCACATCAGCGTCGGAATGCCCCTGCAGCCCCTTGGTAAAAGGGATCTCGACGCCGGCGATGACCAGCCGGCGCTCCGCAACCAGGCGGTGGATATCATACCCGATCCCGCTGCGATACGTCGTCGCCATTATCCCTCCCCTGCGCTCACGTGCGGCTTCGGCGCGCAAAGAGCGCGGCGACCGCCAGATCTTCGGGAACCGTAATCTTGATGTTGCGGTATTCCCCGGGGACCACGAACACCGGGATACCGCAGCGCTCAAGCAGCATCGCATCGTCGGTAACCGGCGCGCCGCAGCGTTCGTAAGCCCGGCGGATGAGTTCGACGCTGAAAACCTGAGGCGTCTGTATTTCCCGCAGCTGCGCGCGCTCGACGGTACGCTCGATGCGGTTGCCCGCGGCAACCTTCTTGATCGTCGAACGCACCGGCACGCCGGGGACCGCCGCTCCCCGGGCGCTCGCCTCCCTCAGGAGGCGGCGGATAAGATCCCCCGTCATGAACGGGCGCGCCGCGTCGTGAATGAGCACCTGCGTGCAGCCCTGCGGCAGACAGGCCAATCCCGCCCGCACCGAATCCTGGCGTTCCCGTCCGCCCAAACACACCGCTGCTATTTTTTTGAACCGGCCGCGGCGCAACAGCGCCCGGATGGCTTCTTCATTGCCCCGGTTCACGACAACGATGATATCGGTCACCGCCGCGATTGCGTTCAGCGTTTGAAGGCTGTAGGAGATCAGGGACCTGCCGGCCACACGGACCAGCGGCTTGGAAACACGCTGCCGCAGGCGCTTACCTTCTCCCGCGGCCAAAAGGATTGCCGCGACGCTCATTTCTCAAGGCGCGCGAAGATCATTTTCCCCGCCTGCGTCTGCAGGACCGAGGTAACCACTCCCCGCACTTCCTGCCCGATGAGGCGACGGGCATCCTCGACTACGATCATCGTGCCGTCCTCGAGATAACCGATCGCCTGGTTATGTTCCTTACCTTCTTTGATGAGCTTAACCTTGAGCTGCTCTCCCGGGAAAACAACCGGCTTGAGGGAATTGGCGAGCTCGTTGATGTTGAGCACCTTGATACCCTGGAGGCTGGCGACGCGGTTGAGATTGAAATCGACGGTGAGGATCTTGGCCTCCAGCACTTTCGCCAGCTTGATCAGCTTGGCGTCGACCTCGTGGATCTCGGGGAACTCATCCTCGTGAATGGAGATCCCCTGCCCCATCTCTTTCTGGCAGGCATGCAGGATATCCAGGCCCCGGCGCCCGCGCTGGCGCTTGATCGGATCGCTGGAATCGGCGATCTGCTGCAGCTCCTTGAGGACGAACTTGGGAATGATCATCTTACCTTCGATAAAGTGCGTCTTGAAGACGTCCAGGATACGCCCGTCGATAATGGCGCTGGTGTCGACCACGGTCATCTCTTCGACCTGATCCTGGCGGCGCAGGCGGATATAGGGGATGATCACGTTGAACTCGTCCTTCCCGCGCAGGCCGATCACCATCCCCAGATAGCAGAAGATCATCGTCAGCGTCACCCGCAACTGCGCCAGCTGCTCGGCGCTGATCGGCGCCAGGCTGAAAGCGTCGGAGACCAGCTTCGACATGATCAGGCCCAGGATCAGGCCGAAGACGGAACTGGAAAGACCCCGAACCGAGACCTTGCGCATCCCGATCTCAAGAAAAATGATCAAAAGCGCGGCCAGCCCTCCGACCGCCATGCCCATGACCTCCGCGTTATGCAGGATCAGCGACTGGTACCCTATGATCATGCTGAAGACGACGAACAGTATCCGGACGAAAAGCAGATTCATGCCCTTACCTCCTTAAGAGTTGATCGAACGCCTCGCGCACCGTCGCCACTTGAATGAGCTCGGTCTTCTTGTCCGAAAGCGAGAGCCCCTTGGCGCTGTTGCGCGGGATGATTGCACCCGTGAATCCCAATTTGACCGCTTCGTTCAGGCGCACCTGCGCCTGGGAGACGCTGCGGATCTCCCCCGACAACCCGACCTCCCCGAGCACCACGGTGTCGGGAGAGACCGCCAGATCCTGGAAGGCCGAAGCCACGGCCGCGCAGACCGCCAGGTCCGCTGCCGGATCCTCGACCTTGATGCCGCCGGCGACGTTCACGAAGATGTCCTCGAACTCCAGATGCAGCCCCAGCCGTTTCTCCAGCACCGCCACCAGGAGAGAGAGGCGGTTTGCGTCGAAGCCCTGCGCGCGGCGCCGCGCGAACCCGACGGCGCTCTTGCTGACCAGCGCTTGGATCTCCACCAGCAACGGCCGGCTCCCCTCCAGGACCGAAGCCACGACCGAGCCGGAGACATTCTTGTGGCGCTGGGCAAGGAAGAGCTCCGAAGGGTTGGGCACCTCCTGCAGGCCTTCGCTGCCCATTTCGAAGACCCCGATCTCGTTGGTGGAGCCGAAACGGTTTTTGACCGCGCGCAGGATCCGGTACGACGAAAAACGGTCCCCTTCGAAATAGAGGACGGTATCGACGATATGCTCCAGGACCCGCGGCCCGGCCAAAGAGCCCTCTTTCGTCACGTGGCCGATAAGGAAAAAAGCGGTGCCGCTGGTTTTCGCCAGCTGCGTCAGGAGCCCCGCGCATTCCCTCACCTGTCCGACGCTGCCCGGGGACGAGGAGAGGGCGGGGTCGAACATCACCTGAATCGAATCGACGATCACCGCGGCCGGGGAGAGCTTGCGCACATGCTCTTCGATCAAGGAGACATCGGTCTGGTTGACGATATAGATCTTGCCGCTCGCTTTGCCCAGACGCTGGGCGCGCATCTTGGTCTGGGTGACCGACTCTTCCCCGCTGACGTAGAGGATCGTCTGCCCTTGCGCGGCGAGCTGATTGCAAACCTGCAGCGAGAGCGTGGATTTGCCCACCCCGGGGTCGCCGCCGATGAGCACGACCGAGCCGGCAACCACTCCCCCGCCCAGGACCCGGTCGAATTCTGCGATCCCGGTCCTGCGCCGCGCCCGGTCGTCGAGGGCGACGTCCTGCAGGAGCACCGGAGACTCTTTATAGAGCGCCTCGCGCTCCCGGGACTTGGGCGCTGCCGCCCGGTAGTCCTCTTCGACCAGAGAGTTCCAACTGTTGCAATCGGGACAGCGGCCGATCCATTTCGGCGACTGGTATCCGCACTGCTGACAGCTAAAGACCGCCTTGGTTTTCATCAAAGGCTCATTTTTTCTTCCAGAAAAGCTTCCAGGGATGCTGCTTCAGGTCCACGATCATCTCCTCGAGCTGCCGGTACAGGGAGTCGTCGTTGAGGAACCGCCCGATCGTCCCCTCTTTATTGCGGAACACCCGCAGGAGCTCGTTGTAGATCCCGTCGTCGTACAGAAGCTTGCCGACGGTACCCTCTTTATTCTGGATCCGCTCGATCGCCTTATCGAGATTTTCGGCGATACTCTTGGCCAGCTCGCCGACCTCGTTCATCGAGATCGGATCGGTGCCGACCATGATATCGTTCTGGCGCAGGGGCTGGGCGAAATTCTTGCCGGGCATGATCTCGACGTACTTTTCCCCCAGCAGCCCGAGGGTGTTGACCCAGACCGTCGAATCGGAGGGGATACGCACGTCGTTGCGCACCCAGGCGACAAGCCGCACCTTCTGGCGGTTCTCCTCGGCGATGACGAACTCGATACGCTTGACCTCGCCGACGTCGACTCCGGCGAAGCGCACCGGGGCGCCGTCCTTGACGCCGTTGACGAAACCGAAGAGGATGTTGAGCTCGTAGCCGGAGGAAAGGGTATTGAACTTGCCGATCATAAGGA
Organism: uncultured Planctomycetales bacterium; assembly: GCA_964579435.1. Lineage (GTDB taxonomy): Bacteria > Omnitrophota > Gorgyraeia > Gygaellales > Profunditerraquicolaceae > CAZOGI01. The sequence continues at coordinate 94,976 of CAZOGI010000002.1, read as the reverse complement.
CAAACGCAGCCAGGATGATCACGCCCACGAAGACAAAAAAGCCGACCTTCAGCTCCAACTGCGTCTTGCCGAATATCATGCACGCCTCCGCATTTGTTTTAGAGAAGCACCCCTTCGCTCCGGAAATGATCGATGGTCTCGGTAATCGGGCCGTGCGCCAGGCCGTTGATGAACTGATGCACAACCGGGTTGTCGCTCGTCTGGATCTGCGCGGGGGTACCCTCGGCGATGATCCTGCCGTGATACATCATCGCCAGCTTGTCCCCGACGGTGTACGCGCTGCGCATATCGTGCGTCACGACGATCGAGGTAACCTTGAGCTTATCGTGCATGCTGCGGATAAGGCCGTTGATGCTGTCGGAGGTGATCGGATCGACCCCGGTCGTCGGCTCGTCGTAGAGGATGACGTCCGGACGGATGCAGATGGCGCGCGCCAGGGCAACGCGCTTCTTCATCCCGCCGCTGAGCTCCGACGGGGAAAGGTTGCCGATCCCGTGCAGGTCAACCAGGCTCAAGGATTCCTCTACCCGCTCCAGGAGCTCCCGCTGCGGGACCTTCTCGTGCTCGGCAAGCCCGAAGGCAACGTTCTCGGCCACGGTCATGGAGTCGAAGAGCGCCCCTCCCTGGAAGACCAGGCCGATGCGCAGGCGCACCGCGTTCATCTCCTTTTCGCCGAGATTCGTGATCTCCCTGCCGTCGAGCCGGATACTGCCCCGGTCGGGCCGCAAGATCCCCACGATATGTTTCAGGAGCACCGACTTTCCGCAACCGGATCGCCCGATGATCACGCAGGTCTCTCCCTGGTTGACCGAGAGATCGACCCCATTGAGGATCTTATGCGACCCGAACGACTTGTAGACGCCCCGGATGTCGATCATGGGAAAATGAAATAAAAGAAAGCGGTGAAGAAGCAATCGGCGACGATGATCATGATAAAGGTGGTGACGACCGAGCGGGTCGTCGCCTTGCCGACCCCTTCGGCGCCGCCGGCGACGTTGAAACCCTCGAAACAAGAGACGATGGCGATGATCATGCCGAAAAATATGGTCTTAAACAGGCCGGTGAAGAGATCCTTGAAGAGCAGCGCATCGAAGGTCACGCGCAGATACATGCTGGAAGAGATCCCCAGCCGATAGACGCAGATCAGGTAGCTGCCGAATATCCCGATGAAATTGGCGTAGAGCGTCAACACCGGCAGCGTGACCGCCAGCGCCAGGAAGCGCGGCACGACCAGATATTTGATCGGGTTGGTCGCGAAGGCCTCGAGGGCATCGATCTGCTCGGTGACCTGCATCGAGCCGATCTCCGCGGTGATCGAGGCGCCCACCCGCCCTGCGATAACGAGGGCGGTGATCACCGGACTGAGCTCCCTCACCAGCGACAGGGCCACCATGCTGGCGATATAGATCTCCGATCCCATGCGCTGCATGAAATACGCCGTCTGCAGCGCAAAGATAAAACCGATAAAGAGGCTCACCAGGCTGACGATCCCCAGGGAATCGTACCCGGCTTTACGCGTCTGCACGTAAATCCGCTCGCGGTTAAAAGGCGGGGTAACCATCTGAACCAGGCACTGCCCGGAAAGGTTCGCCACCCCTCCCAGAAACAAACAGAAATCCAGCGCCTGTTTCCCCAGCCTCACGAAAAAGGAGCGGACAGCCCTCATTCAAACACCAGATCTTCGTTCTTGCGCACGACCCGCACGGTCGAGCCTTCCTTGAACCGCTTGGCGATGATCTCCTGCGCCAGCGGGTCCTCGAGAAACCGCTGTATGGTCCGCTTCAGCGGCCGCGCCCCGAAAACGGGATCGAACCCTTTCTCGATCAGGAACTCCTTGGCCTCGGCAGAAACCTCCAGGGTGATCGCCTGCTCCTTGAGGCGCGCGAGGACATAGTTGATCTCGATCTCGACGATCTTGCTCAGCTCTTCCTTGGCGAGCGAGCGGAAAACGATGATATCGTCGATACGATTGAGGAACTCCGGCTTGAACGTCCGCTTGACCTCGCCCATCAGCTTCTCGCGCATATCCTGATAGGTCACCTCTTCCTGCTGGTTCTTGAACCCCAGGGAACTGGTCTTGCGGATCAGCTCGGCGCCGACGTTGGAGGTCATGAGCATGACGGTGTTGCGGAAATCGACCTTACGGGCAAAGCTGTCGGTGAGACGGCCGTCCTCAAAGACCTGCAGGAGCAGATTAAAGACATCCGGATGCGCTTTCTCTATCTCATCCAGCAAAACGACCGAATACGGCCGGCGGCGGACCTTTTCGGTCAACTGCCCGCCCTCTTCGTAACCGACGTAGCCCGGCGGCGCGCCAATGAGGCGGGAGACGTTGAATTTCTCCATGTACTCCGACATATCCAGCTGGATAAGGGCATCCTCGTCGCCGAAGAGATACTCGGCCAGGGCCCGGGCAAGGAGGGTCTTGCCGACGCCGGTCGGCCCCAGGAAGATGAACGAACCGATCGGCCGGCGGGGATCCTTGATCCCGGCGCGGGAACGGCGCACCGCATGCGCGATCGCCGTGATCGCCTCATCCTGCCCGACGACTTTTTTGCGCAGCTCCTCCTCGATACGCAGGAGCTTCTCGCCTTCCTTCTCCTCGAGGCGCACGATGGGAATACCGGTCCACTGCGAAATGACCCGGGCGATGTCCTCATCCGACACCTCCGGACGCAGCTTATCCTTGGAGGCGGCCCACTCGCGGTTGAGCCGGTCAAGATCCTGGCGGGCGATACGCTCCTCGTCGCGCAGGGAGGCGGCCTTCTCGAAATCCTGGCTCTTGATCAAGGCCTCTTTCTCTTTGCGCAACCCTTCGATCCGCGCCTCAAGCGCCTTGATCTCCGGCGGCACGATAAGCACGTTCAGGCGCGCGCGCGAGCCGGTCTCATCGATGATGTCGATCGCCTTGTCGGGGAGGAAACGGCCGGAGATGTAGCGGTCGGAAAGTTTGGCCGCCGCCGCCAGGGCCTTGTCGGTAAAGGTGACCCGGTGATGCGCTTCGTAGCGGTCACGCAACCCCTTGAGGATCTCCACCGTCTGCTCCACCGACGGCGGTTCGACCATGATCGTCTGAAAGCGCCGCTCCAGGGCCGCGTCTTTTTCGATATGCTTGCGGTACTCGTCGATCGTCGTAGCGCCGATGCACTGGATCTCCCCGCGCGAAAGCGCGGGCTTGAGGATATTGGAGGCGTCGATCGCCCCCTCTGCCGCCCCCGCCCCGACGAGGGTATGGAGCTCGTCGATGAAAATGATGACGTCCTGCGAACGTTTGATCTCTTCCATCACCGCCTTGATGCGCTCTTCGAACTGCCCGCGGTACTTGGTCCCGGCGACCATCAGGGCCAGGTCCAGGACGATGATACGCTTGTTGCGCAGCACCTCCGGGACGTTGCCGGCGATGATCGACTGGGCGAGCCCTTCGACGATGGCGGTCTTGCCGACCCCCGCCTCACCCAGCAGAACGGGATTGTTCTTCGTGCGGCGGGAGAGTATCTGGATGACGCGCTCGATCTCGCCCTGACGGCCGATGACCGGGTCCAGCTTCATCTCTCGGGCAAGCGCGGTCAGATCCCGGCCGAAGGCATCCAGGGCCGGGGTCTTGGTCTTCTGCTGCTGTTGCTGGCTAAAACCAGGCAACGCCGATCCCAAGAGCTCCATCACCTCGTTGCGTACGCTGTTGAGATCCATCCCGAGGTTGAGCAGCACCTGGGAGGCGACCCCCTCCCCTTCGCGGATGAGCCCCAGGAGCAGGTGCTCGGTACCGATGTAGTTGTGATTGAGCGAGCGCGCCTCCTCCGCCGCCAGTTCCAGGACCTTTTTGGCACGCGGGGTAAAGGGGATGTCCCCGATGATCTGCGTCGAGGGGCCGGGCTGCACGAGCTTCTCGACCTCCAGGCGGATGTTCTCCAACGACACCCCCAGTTTCTGCAGGACCGTCGCCGCCACCCCTTCCCCTTCGCGGATGAGCCCCAGGAATATGTGCTCGGTGCCGATGTAATCGTGGTTGAACCGCCGCGCTTCTTCCTTCGCCAGGATAATGACCTTTCGTGCACGCTCGGTGAAACGGTTGAACATGGATTCCTCCTGTCGGAAAGCCTCCTCCCCGCCGGGGCGGGAAGAGAAGACTTTTAGATCATTTTCAGTTTTTCCCGTATGATCTCGGCCCGCTTTATGTCGCGCTCCTGGGCCGATAATTTCTTCTCCTGTCGCTTCTGTAAATGCGAAGGCTGCGTCAGCAGGAACAGCTCGTTGACATTCGCCCGGTCCAAGTCTTTGACGATCCCCGCGTCGCAGCCCAAGCGCACCATCGAAAGCAGCTCGATCGTTTCGGTGCTGGAGATGATGCGCGCGCTCTTGAGGATCCCGAAGCTGCGGTTGACGCGGTCTTCCAACAGCGCCCGCTCGCGCTCCATGAGCATCGTGCGCGCCTGCTGCTCCTGTTCGATGATCTGCCGGATAAGCCCGTTGATGCTCTCCAGGATTTCCTCCTCGCTGTGACCGAGGGAGACCTGGTTGGAAACCTGGAAGAAATTGCCCGTGGCCTGGGTGCCTTCCCCGTAGAGGCCGCGGGTGGTAAAGCTCAGCTTGGCGATCGCCGCCAGCACCCGGTTGATCTGCCGGGTCATCACCAGCGCCGGGAGGTGCAGCATCACCGAACCGCGCATCGCCGTGCCGGTATTCGTCGGGCAGGCGGTGAGGAATCCCCAGGTCGAGGAAAAGGCATACGCCAGCCTGCCGCCGAGCTGCTCATCCAGTTCGTCGATGATCGCCCAGGCCTCCTGCAGATTGAATCCCGACTGCATGACCTGCATCCGCAGATGGTCCTCTTCGTTGATCATCACCGAGATCACCTCGTTCTGATCGATCACCACCGCTTTGTGGTTCTTGCGCTGGGCGTGCTCCAGGGACATCAGGTGCCGCTCGACGAGCAGCTGTTTATCGACGCTGTCCAGATCCGCAAGCCGCAAAACCATCGCCTCGCGCAGCTGCGGGCACGCGGTCAACGCCGCCTCCGCCCGCTCCAGCAACTCCTCGGACTGCTTCTTGTTCGCCCAGTGCGGGAAAGGCACTTTCTCGAGGTTGCGCGCCAGCCGGATACGGCTGGAGATGACGATATCGGCATTCGGTCCGGTTCCCCGCAGCCACTCGCTCGTATGGTTGATAAGGTCGTTGACGTGCATAAGAGGCTCCTGTGCCTTACGGTGAGGCCGGGTTGTCAGCGGGCGCCGGCGGCTCGCCGTTTTTTTCCTGGGATGCCGCGCGCTC
>CAZOGI010000002.1:73627-89686 GCA_964579435.1 uncultured Planctomycetales bacterium | reverse complement strand
ATTTCGCCGCCTCCTCGAACGCCTCGCGCTCGATGGCGTCTTGCAGCTTCTGGCGCAGCTCCTGGGCGTTCGCCCGCTTGTTCGCGCGCGCGCGCGCCGGCTTATGCGGCGATTTGCCGAAATGCAGGCTCGAGCCGTGGATGCGCTTCAAGAGCGGCACCAGGTATTTTTTGAACGCCCCGTAACAGTCCGCGCACCCCAGGCGGCCGAGCTTTTTGAAATCGCTGTACTTGAGGCCGCAGCGGGGGCATTCGATCGTCGCCGCTTCCGGGTCGGCATCCGGCTTCTCGAAATTGGCCAGCCCTCCCAGAAGATCGCTGAGCCCGAACTGCTGCTCCATCTGCGCGCTCTTCTGATGCGCGCACTCCTCGCACAGGTGCAGCTCGTTCATCTGATCGTCGATGATTTCGGTCAGATGGACCGTCGCAGGTTTCTTTCCGCACACGTCGCAAACCATAGGTGCCTTTCGTTATAAGTTGAAGGAACCGCAGCCTAGTACCGCACCCCGCCCGTCCGGGTCAACGCATGGAACGCCTTCATCAGGCGCGCGGTCAACGCGCCCGGCTTCCCGGTGCCGATGCCCCTGCCGTCAACCTTGACCACCGGGATGATCTCGGCGGCGGTGCCGGTCAGGAAACACTCGTCGGCATTGAAAACCTCGTGGCGCGTGATCACGTGCTCGTGCACGCCGATATGCCGGGCCTCTGCCAGCTCGATGATCGCCTCGCGGGTGATGCCCCGCAGCGACCCCATGCACTGCGGCGGCGTAAAGAGCTGCCCGTGCTTGACGATAAAGATATTATCTCCGGTGCACTCGGCGACGTAACCGAGGGAATCCAGCATGATCGCCTCGTTGTAGCCGACGTTGACCGCCTCGATCTTGGCGAGGATATTGTTGAGGTAATTCAGGGATTTGATCTGGGGATTCAGCGCCTCGGGGAGGTTGCGCACCGTCGGCACGGTGATGATCTCCAGCCCGTCCCGGTAGAATTTCTCCGGATAGAGGGTGATCTTGTCGGCGATGATGATCACCGTCCCGGCGCCGGTGCATTTGCGCGGGTCCAGCCCCAGATCGCCTTCACCCCGGGTCACCACCAGGCGGATATAGGCGTCGTCGAGGGCGTTTGCCTTCAGGGTCTGCACCACCGCAGCAGTGAGCGCCTGTTTGGAGAGCGGCACCCGCAGCATGATCGTATGCGCCGACTCGAACAGCCGGTCGATGTGCTGCGCAAGACGGAAAACCCTGCGGTTATAAGAGCGTATCCCCTCAAAGACCCCATCCCCGTAGAGGAGCCCATGGTCGAAGACCGAGACCTTCGCGTCTTTTTTATCGTAGAGCTTGCCGTTCACATACACTTTCATACGCGCTCCTTCGTCTGGGAGATTTTCCTTTTTAACCTTTTGCCTGCACTTACGCATGCGCCTGCAGGCGCCCGTCCCGCAGGTACAATACCTGCCCGGCGCCGCGGGCCAGTTCCAGGTTATGCGTCACGACCACGGCGCTGAGCCCCCGCTGCCTGCACCAGGAACGGATCAGATCCATCACCGCCGCCCCCGTCTCCGAATCGAGGTTGCCCGTCGGTTCATCGCAGAAAAGCGCTTCGGGGCCGTTTATCAAAGCCCGCACGAAGGCCGCCCGCTGGCGCTCTCCCCCGGAAAGCTGCCCGGGAAAATGCCCGGCGCGCTCAAGCAGCCCGACGCTGTCCAGGAGCTCACGCGCCTGCTCGTGCCGCCCCCGCACCGAAACCCCCGAGCGGATCCAGGCCGGCATCAGCACGTTCTCCATCACCGTAAATTCCGGCAGCAGATGATAGAACTGAAAGACAAACCCCATCCGCTCGTTGCGGATGCGGGAAAGCTCCCGCTCGCCGCAGCCGTAGAGGTCTTTGCCAGCGAAGAAGACCGTACCTCCCGTCGGCTCGTCGAGCCCGCCGAGGATATGCAGGAGCGTCGATTTTCCCGCGCCCGAAGGGCCGGCGATAACCGTAAAACTTCCCTTTTCGATGCGCAGGTCCACTCCCCGCAGCACCGGCAGAAGGCTGGACGGAGTCCGGTATTCTTTGGTCAGGCCCTCGGCCTGTATCAGGACGCGCGGCTCCATTTATTCGTACCGCAGCGCTTCCACCGGCTGCAGCCTGCTGGCGCGCGCCGCCGGATACAGGGTTGCGCAAAAGGCGATCGCCAGCGAAGCGCCGACGATAAGGACCAGGTCCGGCCATACCTCCAGCGCCACCGGCAGGCGGTCGATGTAATAAATGTCGCTGGGCAGCTTGACGAACTGGTAGCGCTTCAAGAGAAGCGCCAGCCCCACTCCCCCGGCAGTGCCCAGCCCGGTGCCGATCCCGCCGATCAGGAGCCCCTCATGGATGAAGATGCGCCTGATGCCTGCCGCGGACATTCCCAGCGCCTTGAGTATCCCGATATCCTTGGTCTTGTTGACCGCCAGCACCACCAGGGTGCTGATGATATTGAAAGAGGCAACCAGTATGATCAGCGCCAAGATGATAAACATCGTCAGTTTTTCCAGTTTCAGCGCCGCAAAAAAGGTGCGGTTGATCTGCATCCAGGTGCGCACGCTGTAATCGAAATCGAGCTGCCGCATCAGCTCCCGCGCGACCCGTTCGGCCCGGTAGAGATCACGGAGCTTGACCGCGACCGCGCTGTACGTGCCGGACATGCCGAATATTCCCTGGGCGGTCGCAGCGGTCGTAAAGACCAGGTTCATATCATATTCGTACATCCCGGACTGGAAGATCCCTGCCACGGTGAGCGCGTGGGCCTTGCCTTCCGGGGAATAGAGGGTCAGGCTTGCGCCCTTTTTGGCCCCCAGGTACGCCGCCAGCTCCGCGCCGAGCAGGAGCTGCTTCTCGCCCAAATCCCGTAGCGAGCCTTCCTTCAGGTACGAAGCGATCTTGGTGACCTCTCCCTCGGTCTGCGGCTCGATCCCGCGCAGCGAAACCGCAAAGAACCTGCCCCCCTCTTTCAGGAGCGCCTGGGCGCTCACGTAGGGGCTTAAACCCGCGACCTGAGGATGCGCGGAGACGATACGGGAAACCTTCTCGTACTCGCCCCGGTCCATCGGCTGCAGGCGCGAGATCACCAGATGCGAATAATTGCCGACGATCTTGGCGTGCAGGTCCCGGTCGAAACCGGTCATCACCGCGATCACCACAATAAGGGCCGTCACTCCGATAGCGATACCCAGCACGGCGATGACGCCGATGAGGGAAATGAACGCCTCCTTGCGCCGGGTCGCGAAATATCTCCAGCTGATAAAGAGCTCCGGCCCCTTACGCATCCGGCCCCTTTTGCTCCGGCCGCAGGAGTGGGAACAGGATGACCTCTCTGATCGAAGGCTGATCGGTCAAGAGCATGACCAGCCGGTCCAGGCCGATCCCCAATCCCCCCGCCGGCGGCATGCCGTGCTCCAGCGCAATAAGGTAATCTTCGTCGATGCTCTGGGGCTGGCCGGCAACGGCGTCCTTAAGCTCCTCCTCGAAGGCGCGGCGCTGGCGCAGCGGATCGTTCTGCTCGGAATAGGCATTGCCGACCTCAAAACCCCCGATGTAGAGTTCGAAACGCTCGGCGATGAGCGGGTCATCCGCTTTGGTCTTGGCCAACGGGGACATGCTGGCGAAATAATCGGTGATAAAGGTCGGCTCCGCCTGCATCCCTTCCTGCAGGATATCCTCGATGATCTTGGTGATCTGCGAGCGGCTCAGGCGCGCGGCATCGCGCGCGAAACCGGCCCCTTTGAGCTTGGCCAGCATCTGTTCTTCGGTATCCCGGGGGACGATGCCGAAACGTTCCTTCACCAGCTCGGCGAAAGAAAGGACGCGCCACTCCCCCGCCAGATCGATCGCCGTGCCCTGATAGGTGATCCGCGTCCCGCCCGTGGAGGCCAGCGCCGCCGCCTGGATCAGCTCCCGGCACAACCGCATCATATCCGCGTAGGTCGCGTACGCCGCATACGCCTCCAGCATCGTGAACTCGGGATTATGCCGCGTCGAAACGCCTTCATTGCGGAAGCTGCGGTTGATCTCATATACCCGCTCGAACCCGCCGACAAGCAGACGTTTCAGGTAAAGCTCCGGCGCGATGCGCATATACAGGTCCATCGCGTACTCGTTATGGAAGGTCTTGAACGGCCTGCCGGCAGCGCCGCCGGGGATCGCCTGCATCATGGGCGTCTCCACTTCCACATAGCCGCGCTCATCGAGTGCGGCGCGCAGTGCCCGCACGACAGAAGAGCGCTTGAGGAAAACATCCCTGACCGCTTCGCTGGAGAGAAGGTCGAGGTAGCGTTGGCGGTACCGGATCTCGACGTCCTTGAGGCCGTGCCATTTTTCCGGAAGCGGGCGTATCGCCTTTGCCAGAACCGCGCATTCCTGCACCTTGATCGTCGGCTCTCCCGTGCGGGTCTTGAAGAGCTCTCCGCCGACAAAGAGGAAATCGCCGATATCCAGGTTCTCGAGGAAATCCAGGCCCTTTGCGGCCGCTTCATCGGCCTTGGTGTAGAGCTGGATCCGGCCCGTTGCGTCACGCAGATCCCAAAACGTGACCTTGCCGTGAGAGCGGCGCGCGGTTATCCTGCCGCAGACACGGACCTGTGCCGACTCCTGGAACGCACTCAGACACTCCTTCAGCGGCGTATGGACGACGGAAAGCGAAGGGAAAATAGCTATTCCCTTGTCCTGTAAAGAGTTAAGATTTTTAAGGCGCTGGCCTATTATTTCGGTAAGTTCCATAATCGCAATATTATATATTATTATTATTATCCTGTCAACGCAAGAACAAGAGCGAAAAGACAAAACCCGCCGCAGGGTACTGCATGCAGGCGGGCTCTGTCAAAAAGCAGGCGTTAAGCGCCGTACGAAGAGAGCTGCTTGATGCGCTTAAGCATGTTCGGATGGGTGCTGAGCGCCTCCAGCAACAGATCCCCGAAACCCATCTTGACTTTCTTTGAGCGCACCAGCGCCAATTCCGCGGCGTCGATACTGCCGCTCTTGTCCATATCCAACTGCCGCAGTTCGCGCAATTCCTCCAGGGCCAGGGAAGGATCGTTCACGAAGAAAGCCTTGAGCCCTTCGGTCTCTTTAAGCTCCTGCTTATCCATGCGCGCAGCCCCGTACACCAGCTTATAGAGACTGGAGGCCATCGCGGCAGGACGGTTGCCCAGGGAGACCGAACCGCGATCGGCAAAATATTCGCGGATGCGCGAGGCATAGAGCACCAAAAGATTGGTGATGAAATAAAAGAGGAACGCCGCCAGGCCGATAAAAATCGTATTGCCGCCCCGCTCGTCCCTGCGGCGCCCGTAGAAGAGGAAATGCCATGCCAGCCGGTACATCACGATCGGGATAACCGACAGCAGGGTGATCGTCAGGACATCCCGGTTCTTCAGATGGCTGATCTCATGCCCGAGGACCGCCTTGAGCTCCTCTTCGTTCAAGAGGCGCAGGATCCCCTCGGTGACGCAGACCCTGCCGTCGCGGATGCCGCGCCCGAACGCAAAGGCGTTCGGCAGCGCGATCGCCGCGACCCCGACGCGCGGCACCGGGATCCCGGCGCGGCGCGAGAGGTCTTCGACCATGGCCAGGAGCTGCGGATACTCCTGGCGTTTGACGTAGCGCACGCGCATCGACCACTCGACGATCTTGGGGCCGATGAGATACTGGATAAAAAGCATCACCAGGGAGACCCCCAGATAAAAAGTGAAATCTCCCGTGTGCAACACCGTCCTTCCCAGAATGACCACCAGCGCGTAGAGAAGCGCAAACAGAGTCGTCACCAAGAGCCATAACCGCATATGCAGGAAAAACATTTCGTACTCCTCCTTCTCTGCCTTAATCCTCATCCAGCGGGGAACTCGAAGCTTTCCAGCGGACGCTCGGACGCAAAACGCACTGCGGCAGGGTAAAAAAATACGGTGCTTTAGGGGGAAACGTCGGCTTTTATTATATAGCGCAGGACCGGATTGTCAACATCATCCGTCGCCACATACACGTACTGGCGCACCGGCCCCGAATACCCTTTTGCCGTGAAGGTGACCTCGACGCGCGAACGTTCTTGAGGTTTGAGGTCGCGCTTCTTTACCGCGCTTGCCGTGCACCCGCAGGAGGTGGAGATATCTTTGATGCGCAGCGGCTTGGCGCGGTCATTCTCCAACTCGAACGCATGAAAGAGGATTGCATCCTCTTTCACCTTGCCGAAGTCCCACACCGGTTCACCCGGGGCGCTGATCTTCACCACCGCCTCCGCCGGGGATTCGGGCGCCGCCGCAGGATACTCCCGGCAGCCGCTGCCGGCCAAGAGCCCCGCCCCCAAGAACGCCGCCCCCAAACACACACCCACACGCGCCAGTCTCACCTAAAACCTCCAGAGTAAATAGGCACCGAACCCGAAGAAAAACACGGCCATCAAAAGCTTCACCGCAAAGAGATGCCGCTGCATGAAACGGGAGAATTGCTGCGACGTCACCCCGCCGACCGCGGCCAACAGAATCGCCAAAAGCGGGACCACAAACATGACATTGTACAGGACCAGATAGCCGAACGCGCGCACCCGCAGCTGCGGATCCTTCAGGACAAACGCAAGGGTCGGCACGTATGCCTGGCCGGTGCAGACCGCTTCCAGGAGCGAAACGATCAAGCCGGTGACAAACGCGGCGGCGGCGATACGCAGCGCTGCGGACAGACCCGTCGCCGGCAGGCCGCTGCGGCGTTGCAGCCGGAAACGTTCGCCGATCAGCCGGTGGATCGCCGTCTTAAGCGCGGGCGGCAGCTGCAGAAAAACCGCCTCGGCCCTGCCGGTGCGCCCGAACCGGCATGCGTCATAGACGCTCAAGGCGCCCAGGGCCAAACTCACCGTCCCCACCCCGTAGTTGAAAATTTTGACGAATACCCAGTAGTGCATCAGCGAGAAAAATCCCCGGAACAGGCCGATCCCGATGGCCAGGTACGCGCAAAAAACCGCCGACAGGAACGCCAAGCCGACCAGAAGCATATGACGTTTGCGGTATCCCTGGACCGTCAGGTAGGAAACAAAGAAGACCATCACGGTAAAGGCGCAGGGATTGATCCCGTCGATGAGCCCCGCCGCGGCGATGAGCGCCGGACGCAGGGTCGCGAAGTGCGCGGTCAGGTCCGCCGCGCGTACGGCTTCTGGCCCGGGCAGCGGCCGGGCCAGCGCCTCCGCGATGAAAAGGTCGATCTCATCGGCGGTCTTATCTTTGCCGTTCAGGAAATGCCCGTTGAGGAACAGGATCGGGAGGCTGTTTTCGAGCTGCGGCTTATACGTCTCCTTCAGGGAGAAGAATATTTGATATTCGCTGCTTTCGTCGAGATTGCGGAACCTGAACCGGACGGCATCCCGGCGCCGCTGCTGCAGCGCAGGCATCGCCGTCTTCATCACGTCGTGGCAGGTATGGCAGGCGGGAGAATAAAAGAAGGAGAGCTCCGGCAGTTGGCCGGCTTGGCTTTCGCCGGAATACCCGGCGCCCCCCAGCAACAACATCCCTGCGGCGAAAAGAAGGAAGGTGCGAACGCTGACTTTCATCGAATGATCCGGCGATCTACTTCCCGAGATACTCCTCAAGCTCTTTCAAATATTGAGAAGCCCGCGGGTAATCCGGGCGCAGCCGGGTGAGTTGTTCGAATTTTTTCTTCGAATCCTGGAAACGGCCGATCGTCTTGTAAATGAGGCCCAGGTTGAACAGGGCGTCGGTATAGCCGGGGTCGACCAGCACCGTTTTCTCGAACGTCTCGATAGAACGGCCGTAGTTGCCCAGCTGCCAGAGACACCACCCCAGGTTATTGAACGCGCGCGAGAAACGCGGGTCGATCGTCGTGGCCTTCTCGTATGCCGCCAGTGCCTCATCGAGGCGGCCGCTGAGGATATAGGCATACCCGAGGTTAAAATACCCGTGCGCGGTGAACGGGTTGACGCCGATAAAGCGTTTGTACTCCACGATCGCTTCTTCGATAATCCCCAGCTGGATATAGATGTAGCCGAGGTTAACGCTGGCAACTTCGCTGTTGGGCAGATACTTTACCGCCTGCCGGGCGAACCCCAGGGCGCGGTCCGGATCATTCATCCACAGGTAGGCGAGCGCCTTGCCCGTATTCGCGATCCCGTCTTGGGCGTTGATCTCCAGCGCCTTGTCGAAAGCCTTGACCGCTTCCTGGTAACTGTTCCTATCCCCTTCCTCGAACCCCACGGAGAGGAGGCGGAAACCCTTCTTTCGATACTGGCTGGCGATGCTGCGGAAAGCGCTGCCCTCCATCCCTGCCGTCTTGCCGGAAGCGCCGGCCTTCTCCAGCGCCTGACGGGCCTTGTCGAATTCCTGAAGGTCGTAGAGGTAGGTCGAACCGACCTTGACCGTGGCCAGCTGCGCCAGGTCCGACTCCTTCCCCTGACTGGCGATCTGCTGATAGAGCTCGATGGCCTTGGCGTATTGTTTGTTCTGGCGCAACACCTCGGCGAGCTGGTACTTGCTCAGACGCACCAGCTTCTCGTCCTGCGAGAGGGAAATGAGCTGCTCGAACTGTTTCGCCGATTCGTTCAGATTGCCCAGCTGCTTATCGCACCAGGCCCGGTTGAAACGGATACGGTCGGCGAGGGCGCTGCCCGCGTCCAGATACAGGGCGCGGTCGAATGCGTCGCGCGCCTGCCTGAAATCCCTGATCCGCGTATAAAGGGTGCCCAACTCGAACGAAAGGCTCTGTCTTTCCGCAGAGGAGGAAGCCGAAAGCAGGCGCTCCTTGACGCGGCGCAGCTCCGCTTCGATCTGGGCCCGGGGAGATTCGGTCGAGATCGGGGTAATCGCCTGAGAGACGCGGTCCAGGGCACGCAAAACCGGCATGCGCTGCTTCTCTTTTTGCTCGATAACCTCCTTGAGCACCGCCTTGACCTCTTCGAGCTGCGCGAGACTCTGGGGCTTTGCCAGTATCTCTTTTGCCGCCTCCAACTTCGAAAGGGTCGCCGGCTCGATGTCGGCAAGCGAAGCCTCTTTGAGGAGCGCGTAGTCCAAGGCTGCGGCGAGCCGCTGGGCATCCTGCAGCGTCTTGACGTCGTCTAGTTTCTCAAGCGTGCCTTTCAAATTGGCAAGGGAATAATCAAGCAGGTAGACGTTGTAGGCGACAAAAAGGACCACGACCGATACCACCAGCACCAGCACAAAACGGTATTTCTTCAGGATGCCCAAGAAACGGTTTTTCATGCGAGAACGCTCCTCATGCCGGATAACCTCACGATGAGCTATTGTAGCAGCTAAAGCGCGCCCCGGTCAACACCTTTGCAGCCGGGAAAATGCCATTTGACAGCACGGCGTATTTATACTACAGTACCTTTATTATGTTCGAACGGCAGATGACGCTACAATCCCGCATCATCACCATGGTCGTCATCTCCGCTTTCCTGCTCATCAGCGTCTTTACCTTCATCCAGCTGAAAAACCAGTTCGAAAGCCTTACCCGCCACAACCGCTATATCGCGCAGTCCGCCAGCTTCATCGTCCGCAACAACCTCGAAACGATCCTTGCCCTCACCAAAAACAACGATGTCATCGCGGCGTTGCAGCGGGGGATCAACGCCCTCGAAGAGGCTCAGATCATCGACGAAGCGGTCGTCTTCGACCGCAACGGGGAGATCGTCGCCTCGACCCGCTCCAACCTCAACGGCCAGCACGTGCGCTACCGCGACCAGGCCAAATGGATCGAGCTGGAGGCATCTTCTGCGGAAGACTGGTTCTCCTCATCGATCGACCCGATCACCCGCAAGCTCAACATGTACCTGCGCCTGGGCAAAGGCGCGCAAGAACCCATGCGCTACACGGCCAAGATATCCTTCTCGCTGGGCAATTTTCAGGACGCCTTCGCCCAGATCTACATCCCCGTCATCGTCGCGACCCTCTTCGTCCTGTTGGCCAACATCGTGCTCGCCTACATCCTCTCGCGCACGGTCGTCGGGCCCATCAAGATGCTCAACGAGGTCACCAAGATCATCGCCCGCGGCGATCTTTCCGTGCGCGCGCGCATCAAGACCAACGATGAGCTCGAAGAGCTCGGGGAGACCTTCAATAACATGACCGCAGAGCTGGTGAAGATGCGGGAGCGCGCGGAAAACGCCAACCCCCTGACGAAGCTGCCGGGCAACCTCGTCATCCAGGAGCAGATCGAACGGCGCATCCAGGAGGAAGCCCGCTTCGTGGTCATCTACGCGGACCTGGATAATTTCAAGGCCTTCAACGACAAGTACGGAATCGCCCGGGGCGACGAGGCGATCAAACTGACCGCCTCGATCATGCGCGAGGCGGTCAAACATTTCCAGAATTCCAACGACTTCCTCGGCCACGAAGGGGGCGACGACTTCATCTTGCTGACGACGCCCGAACAGGCGCAGGCGACCGCGGACTTCATTATCCGGGAATTCGAAGCGCGCATCCGCAAGCTCTACAACCCCGAGGATCTCAACGAGGGAGCGATCACCTCGGTCGGACGGGACGGCACCGAGCGGCGCTTCCCGATCATGACGATCTCCCTGGCCGGGGTCAGCAATGACCACCGCCCCATCACCAGCTACGCCGAAGTCACCAACATCGCCGCCGAAGTCAAAAAGAAAGTCAAAAGCATCGGCCAGAGCATTTTTATGCTTGATCGCAGACAGAAAACCCGGGAAGGATAACCTTACTGCTGCTGCAGCTCTTCTTCGGAGAGGATGGGCGTGTCTTTGCTGAGCACCAGCGGTATCGAATCCAGGCGCTCGCCCTTGGACGGCGATATGAGGATCGCCGTCGTGTTCTGGGCATCCGAGACGAAGATCTCCTGTTTCGCGTCGGTCTTTTTGGCGTCTTCCGTCGACGGAGACGCCTCCGGCCCCACCGTCACGTTATACGACTGAGCCAGCGACACCCCTGCCCATAACGCAACGACGCACGCCAGAACTGCCAACCCGATACCCTGAGTACCCCTCGTCTCTCTCATAGACCCGCTCCTCAGTAGAAGTATGCCACACAATCCCTGCCGCGTCAATCATGCCGCGACAGGACGGCGACCGCGCTGTCCCAGCGCCGCATGACGCTGACATGCACCGACTGCAGGATCAGGAGAAGATCCAGCCAGAAGGTGCGGTTGCGCACGTACCAAATGTCGCATTCGACTTTTTTTTGGAAAGGCGCGTCTTTTGCCGCATAGAGCTGCGCGGCGCCGGTCAGGCCCGGCCGCACCGATGCCCGGACCGCAGCCTCCTGCAGCAGGGCAACCTCCGCCCGGATGAGGGGGCGCGGCCCGACGAACGACATGTCTCCTTTGAGGATATTGAACAGCTGCGGCAACTCATCCAGGGCGCTGCGGCGCAACAGATACGGCAATCGCGTCTGCGCGCGGCGGTAGTGCATGGTACGCAGCTTATAGACCGTGAAAGGGTGCCCGCACCTGCCCAGGCGCTCCTGCAGATAGAAAAGCGGCCAACCGTCGCACAGCCAGATCGCATAGAGCGCCAGGACGAACACCGGAGCAAAGAAAAAAACGCCGGCCATCGCAAGCACCACGTCAAAGCAGCGTTTTAACACCCCGCCACCTCTCTGCAGAGTTCATAATAAGCCCGTACCCCCTGGGCGCGGTCGAAATCCCCGGCCGCCGCGCGCGCGCGCTGCCCCATCTCCCGGCGCACGCCGGGCTGGGCGCGCAGGTTTTCTATCTGCCGGCAGAGCGCCGCCGGATCCTCGGGAGGCACGCAGACCCCGCATCCGTAGCGACCGGTCAAAGCAGCGGTCTCGCTGTCGGCATCGACCGAGGCGATGTACGGCCGGGCGCTGGCCATGACCGCATAGAGTTTGCTGGGGACGCTGTAGCCCGAGAGCCCTGCTTTTAGAGGAACCAGAAAGACGTCGGCGCTGGCAAAGACATCGGAAACCGATTCGCGCGGCTGAAACGGCAGGAAAAGACACTGGCCGAGACCGCGCCGCTGCGCCTCCTGCATGAGAGACTCTTTCATGACGCCTTCTCCGACAAAAACAAAAATGATATCTTCACGGGCGCGCAACGAGTCAGCAGCATCGAGCACAAAAGAGAGTCCGCTGGAAGCGCCGAGATTGCCCGCGTACATCACCACGAACCGCCCGAAGAGGTTGTGCGTGCGCGAAAACGGGTTATCAGGGGGGCCCGGACGGATGGCGCCGCTGTCTGCCCAATCGTAGATGAGGCGGACCTTTGCGGGGGCGACTTTTTTGTGCTCGATCAGCCGCGCCTGCATCCGGGTCCCGATAGCCACCACCCGCGTGGCGCTGTGGAGAATCGAACGGTTGATCCAATCCAGGAACGGATACAACAGCGGCGCTCCCGCGTGACGCAGCCCCCGCGCCGCCTCCGGGAAGAGATCGCGCACCGAGATGACAAAAGGGACACGCCAGCGCAAAACCGACCAACTCCCCAGCAGCCCGATGATCGGCGGATCAGTGAGGGTGATGACGACATCGGGCTTCTCGACGAAAAACCACGCCCAGACGCTCAAGCAAAAATAGGAAAGGTAGTTGGCGATCCGGCCCAAGAGGGAATCCGGCCGCAACGTCGTATTGCGCACGCGGATCACGGTGACGCCGTGATCGCTCTCGCGGCTGATGAGGCGGCGAGGCCGGGCGCAATAGGCCTGGGCCTGGCTGCCGACCAGAGGCATGCCCGCGATGACCGAAACCGAACAACCGTGCTCACGGACCAGGTCCTGGCACAGCTCTGCCGAGAGCTGTCCGGTTGCGGTCACGTCCGGCAGATACGAACGGTTGAAGAACAGAATGCGCAGCCCCATCCTCTAGCGTTCGGTCAGCTTGCGGGCAAGGTCGCGCCTGACCTGACCCACCTTTTTCGTGCGCACGTACCAATCGATGGTCCGGCGCAGCCCCTCAAAAAAGGGAACCTGCGGCTTCCATCCCAACAGCTGCTGCGCGAGCCGGTTGTCCGCAACCCGGTTATAGGGACCCGTCGGCATATCCGGCCGCAGCTTGACGGGCGCACCTGCATCCATCAGGCGCATGACCTCCTTGACCGCGTCGATGACCCGCACCCGTTCCATCGTGCCCAGGTTGACCGCCGTCCCGTCGGATATCTTCTCTGCGGCAAGGATCGTGCCGCGGACGATATCGTCGATATACGTCCAGTTGCGGATCTGCCTGCCGGTCCCCCAGACCTCAAACGGGTTCTCTTTCACGAACGCCCGGGCGATCATCGCGATAACCGCGTGGTTCTCAACCCCGCGCGGCCCGTACACGGTGAAGTAGCGCACCGACGCCGAAGGCAGGCCGAGTTCACGATGGTACGCTTGGAGGGTAAACTCACCCATCAGCTTCGCCCATCCATACAGGTTATCGGCGTCATAGGGAGGCCCGACCAGCCGCTCCTTCAGGTAGAGAACGGTACGCGGATCCCGCTGGATATAATTGGGGTAGACGCATCCGGAAGAGGCAAAGACCACCTTCTTGACCTTGGCCTTGGCCGCGTGCCAGAAGACGTTGCCGTCCAGCATCAGGTTCGAGGCAGGGCCGGCCTGGTGCAGGTCGACGTATCCCCTGCCGCCGTGATCGGCGGCAAGATGGAAAACATACTCCTGTCCGCGCAGGGCCTGCCGCACGAGGCCGGCATCTTTCAGGTCCCCGCGCAAAAACGTCACCCGGCGCCGCTTCAGATGGCCGGCGATATTGGAGAGCTTCCCGCTGCTTAGATCGTCGACGACACGCACCCGCGCCCCGCGCGCGACCAGGCTGTCGACGAGATGGGAACCGATAAACGAAGCGCCTCCGGTCACGAGCACGCGGACATTCTTCCAATACATCTTGTTCCTCCTTGTTGTTTAACGGCCGCGCCCGACGACGATGCGGCCGAGGACCAGGCAATCCATCTTGGTCCGGACAAAACAATCCAAAGCCTCATCCGGCGTGCAGACGATCGGCTCATTCTCGTTGAAAGAAGTATTCAGCAACACCGCCACCCCGGTCAGGTCCGCGAAGGCGCGGATGAGCTTCCAGAAGAGCGGATGTGATGTTCGCTCGACGGTCTGCAGCCGCCCCGAGCCGTCTACGTGGGTCACCGCGGGGATAACCGCCTGCTTCTGCGGCCGGACCGGATATACCTTGAGCATGAAAGGATCGGGGTGGGACTCTTCGAAATACTCCCCCACCTCCTCCAGGAGCACTGCCGGGGCAAACGGCCGGAACTCTTCCCTGCGCTTGATACGCTCGTTGAGGATCTGGCGCATCTCGGGACGCCGCGGATCGGCCAGGATACTGCGGTTCCCCAGGGCGCGCGCCCCCCACTCCATGCGCCCCTGGAACCATCCCACAACGTTACCGTCGGCGATGAGACGGGCGACCTGCGCGCACAAGGCATCGTCGGACTCCAGGCGCAGGATCGAACATCCCGCCAGCTCCCCGCCGCGCCGGCGCAGCGCCGCTTCGAGCGCTTCGGCGCCGTACTGCGGCCCCCAGGCTGCATGTTCCATCACGAAACGCCGCGCGGAAGGTGCGTGCGCACGGTGCACGAAAAGCGCCGCGCCCAGCGCGCCGCCGGCATCCGAAGATGCCGGCTGCACGAAGACTTCCGTAAAAGGAGACTGTCTGAAAATCTTGCCGTTGGCGACGCTGTTCATCGCGCAGCCGCCGGCCAGGCACAGCCGCGTTGAGCGCGTCAGCCGTGCTGCCTCTTTAAGGATATGGAAAAAAACCGATTCATAGACGGCCTGCGCCGAAGCGGCAAAATCCATATGCTCCTGGGTCAGTTTATCGCGGGCGTCGCGCCTGCACGGGCACAGTCGCGCAAACGCGTCGGAAAAAAGGTCTGCCAGGGACGGTTCGGTATTGCGCCACTGCATCCCCCCGTTTTTGCCGCTGAGCGCGAAATACTCCTCGGCGAGACGGAAGCGTCCCCGGGGAAGCTTCTGCACCACCTTCTCCAACTGCTCAGTATAGCGCGCAACGCCGTACGCCGCCAGTCCCATTACCTTATATTCATCGCCGAATTTCT
Source organism: uncultured Planctomycetales bacterium (assembly GCA_964579435.1). Classification (GTDB taxonomy): domain Bacteria; phylum Omnitrophota; class Gorgyraeia; order Gygaellales; family Profunditerraquicolaceae; genus CAZOGI01. Next base: position 74,678 of record CAZOGI010000002.1, on the reverse strand, counting down.
TGAAGCCCAAAAGCTGCGTGCAGGCGGTATAAAAAATACCCAATGAGTGCGGATAATTAATTTCGTACAGGCAGCGCAACCCGTTGCCGCTCCCGGCGGCGACCATGCAGCTGGTGAAATCGCCGAAACCGTCGACCGAAACGACCGCCGCTTCCTCGAAAGGAGACGCAAAATAGGCGCTTGCCAGATGCGCCCGGTGATGCTCGATATAATGCATCCGTCTGGCCAGAGGGGCAGCCTGCACGTTGAAAACGCTCGCCAATTCCGTATGCACGGACTGGATCCGCAGCGCGTTGCAGAGCCGGTCGGCGACGAAAGAAACCCGTGGCCGTTTCTTGAGCACATACAGGCATTTTTTGGCCACATTGGCGCCGGGACTGCGGTTGAGCGCGACCGCCTCGACATCCTGAAGGCCGATTCCCGCGCACTGTAAACAAGAACGGATCGCCTCCACCGGCAGGCCTGCCCAGTGTTTGATCCGGACAAACCGCTCCTCTTCGGCCGCGGCAACGAGCATGCCGTCCTTCAACAGGCAGGCGGAAGAATCCGGATGATACGCGTTCAATCCGAGGATGTAACCTGAACCGCTGCTCATACCCCACCGTCCATTTTATCCCCCGTGGTAAACCGCTCCCGAAAAGGAACAGGGTTGGGCGAAAGCCGTTCGCACCGCCTCGATGCTTGCGGCCAGATCGCGCGCCGCGCCAGAGGTGCCCAGGTTCACCAATGCCCCCTTCTCATCAAAACCCGGATGCACGTATAATTCGAACGAGACGCCTGCGCCACCGCACTCCCCCGCCTGCCCCGGGAGCGCGGTCAACATATCTATGGTCCCGGAACACTGCGTACGGGCATAGCCGCCTCGCCAGAGCCGCGCGTGCAGCATCTCCTGATAGGCTACGATCTGCGCCTGGCGCAGCAGGCCGTACCGGGCAGATTCCCGACGGTACCACCCCCGCAACGGCCGCACGGTCCGCAGGTACCGCACTCCCTCCTGCCGGGCGACGGCCATGACCCCCGTCCCGAAATCCCAAAACAAAAGCAGATTGCA
>CAZOGI010000002.1:47865-73617 GCA_964579435.1 uncultured Planctomycetales bacterium | reverse complement strand
TCAGATCGAAGTGGTCCGGTGATGTGGATGGTCCATGACGACCGTCGCGACATCCCAAAACTTATGCAGATGGCAGTGCGAATCCATATGCGTCACCGCAATGCCGGCCGCGCGGCAACGCGCCAGCTGCGCCCGGATCTCCTGCGCGAGGGCCGTTTTTTCACCGCGGTTCAGACGCAGGAAGAGCGACTTCGGCTGCAAACACAGCCGCCCCTGCCGGTCGCAGAGCCGCGGATACGCCTTGACCGGACCGGACAAAGCATGCATCTCGTTGAGGACGACATGCAAGCCGATGTGCTGCAGCAGACGCCGCTCATGCGCCAGTTGAACCGCTTCGTCGAAAGCCGCGGCCGTAGCCATTAACGTCGTACTGGAAATCAGCCCCCGCCGGAAAGCTTCGATAATCGCCCTGTTGACCGACGAAGTCCTCGCGAAATCATCGGCGTTGACGATAAGGGCCCCCCGGGGCAGCACGCCCTCAGCGCCCATGCGCCACCTCCCGGAACTGCGCGCGCATCGCTTCGGCAACCGCGGCGATGTCGTAGCGCGCCCGTACGAATGCCCGGGCGTTCTCGCTCAGACGCTGCCGCTGCTGCCCGTCCGCGAAGAATGCCCGCATCCCTTCGGCAAGGCTGGAGACCGTCGGCTCGACGACGATGCCGCAGCCGTGGCGCGATAACTCTTCATGGAGGGCTACGCGGTCGGTGACGATGACCGGCAGGCCGCAGGCCATTGCCTCGATAACGGCCATGCCGAAATTTTCGGAGTCGGAAGGCAGCACAAAAACGTCGCTGCCCGCATACGCCTGTAGTTGCGCCTCTTCGCGCACCAATCCCATGAACGTCACCCGCTCCGAAAGGCCGTGGCGCGCAACGCATCGCTGCAGGAAACGGCCGTACCCCGCCTCATCCTGCCCCGCCAGCAGCAGGTGCACATCCAAACCCTCCCGTACCAGAACGCAAGTCGCTTCGATCAGGCGCGGCAAGCCTTTTTTCCAATTGAGACGCCCCATATACAGGATTGTTTTACGCTGCCCCAATTGCGGGTACCGCTGCCGCAATTGAGATGCCGCGGGCAAAGGCGAAAACGCGCCGAAGTCCAACCCGTTGGGAACGACGAAATACCGGTTCCGCAAACCGAAATGCGCATGCGACTGACGGGCCTCATCCTCGCTGGTGTAATGAAGGGCAGCTGCCGCCGAAAGCAACGCCGGGGCAAAAAAGCGCAGGTACAGACCCTTTTTCACCCTTTTCTTCCCGACGGCATACGGATAAAGATGCCCCCGCGGGGAGAGGACGTACGGCACCCGGCCCCGGCGACACACCGCCGCGGCCGCAGCGATCGGATAGTTCCATATCCCCACCAGATACACCAGATCGTAGGTGTTCAGGCTCCCGGCAAGCGCGCCGGTCAGGGCCGGAGAATACTGCCATCCGGATTGACCGATGGCATCGAAAAAGCGGCCGTGGGGAAAACGCCGCACCAGGACCCCCTCCAGCGCCGACTCAGCCGGCGCAGACGCATCCTGCGGCAACCCGGCCGCAGTCGTATACACTTCGACCGTTTCCCCTAAGGAGACGAGGGCCCGGTTCAAGAGGTGGGTCGAGATGACCGTGCCTCCGTAGGAAAACGCCGGCCAGTACGCCGCAGTCACGCACGCAATCCGCATCCCGCCTCCCCGCAGTCGCCGCCTACCCGAAGATATATCGCGCAACGAACAAGAGCAACCCCAGGATGACCCAGAGATTGATATCGCTCTTGAGGAACTTGACCACGATCAGCCCTCCCAGGACCGCGCATCCGCTGACCGAGAAGAAATGCGCGAATGACTGGGTATAGACCAGCACCAGCCCCCACAACAGCCAGAACACCATGGACAGATAATCTTTCTGGGCCAGGGCCACCCCCGCGACGGTATCGATCGTGCCCAGGAGCATCCCGAAAAGTAACATGCCGACGAATACCCCGAGTATCCCGAAGTTGAAATAGAGCTCTCCCATCAACCCGTGCGCGACACTGGTCTCCTCGTCGAACTGCATGCCAGTATACTTATAGACCAGGGCCGAGCCGCCCATGATAATGGGCTTGCCCGGCCAGAAGATGCGCGGGACGATGCCGATGACCGAACGGAAAATAGTCTCTCCATCGGCGAACGGGACGCGCCCTTTCTCCAGATAATCGACGATCGAGCCGACGATGAAATTCATGTCGATCCGGCCGGAGATACGCTTGATCTGCACGGCGTCGGACGGGTTGAACCATTCGATGTTGTCGAACATCTTGAACGTCGCCTGGAAACGGTCCTGGGCCGACGCCTCCCCGCTCCAGATAACGGCGCGGATCGCCAAGCGCTCGCGCATATACGTCTGGTAGACGCTTAAGCCCAAATAGCCGATGAGCGAAAGCATGACCAGGACCCGCATCTTGTTGCGCATATTGCGCGCCACCAGCATGAAAACGGTCAGGGCCATGTTGAATCCCTGCCCGAGGAAACCGAAACGCAAAACCGTCAAAACCGGCAGCACGAAGGCCGAACTGAAGACGAGGAAAAAACGGGACCGGCGGCCTTCCTGCAAATATTGGAGCGCTAGAAGCGACATGCCGATCGGCAACATCTGCAGCAGCACCGAAACCGTCGAATAGATCCCTTTGATGCCTTCGGTCAAAGGACCGACGATAAAATAGAAGATGAGCCCGCAGAAGAAACAGAAACGCGGCAGGAGCGAGCGCATCCGTTCGCTGATCTTCACCCTGCCGAAGGTCTTGATGATCGGCCCGGTCAGGCGCCGGTTAAAGCTCGCAGCGCCGAACAGGAAGCCGACCATGCCGATCGTCGCCAGCCTGAATCCCTTGAAGACGATCGCGATGTCGAAATAGGTGTCGGGGTCGGGGCCGAAGAAACTAAAAGCCCCGCCCAGATAGCTCATCGTGTGGTCGATCAGGAAGAGAAAGATCAAACCGATGCTTTTTTCGACCGAATTCCACCGGCGCGCGATCAGGACGAACCAAACGATAAACCAGATAAAACAGAAGGGCAGAAGGTAGAGCCAGCCCTGTTGTTCTTCGATCATGCCGGACCCCCCTTCTGTGTCGCCGCGCTCATCGGCTTTTCCTCGAACTTTTTTCAATCAGCGCACCCGCTGCGCATACCGTCTGGGCAGCCGCTTCTTCGAGAGAGTAGCGGCCGATAAGCTCCCGGGCGCGCGCACCCCTGCGTTCCCGCTCAACACGGTCGGCGCAGAGCCGGACCATGCATCCCGCCAGCCCCGCGATATCCCCGAGCCGGAAACACTCGCCGGTCTCTCCCGGCAGGACCAGGTCGACCGCGGCGCCGACCTGATCGCTGCAGAGGACCGGCAGCCCGCAGGCCATTGCCTCGTTCAAGACCAACCCCCAGGTTTCCCGGCTGTCGGATGGAAGCACCAGACAGTCGCAGACCGCGTAGGCGCGGGAGATCTGCGTCTGATTGAGGAATCCGGTAAAGGAGACCGCAGCGCCGGTCTTGCGGGCAACCGCCTCCAGGCGCCGGCGCAACGGCCCCTCCCCTGCCAGGACCCCGAATGCCAGCCGGTTGCCGGCGGCTGCCCGGGCAAGGGCCCGTATGAAATCCTCCGGCCGCTTTTTCTCAATGAACTTGCCGGCGAACAAAAAGACCACCGCATCTTCGGGGATCCCCCACGTGCGCCTGAGCAGGGCGCGCTGCGGCAGGAAGCTGCGGTGCTGCGCCTCAAAAAAACCGTTGTCGACGGCGTGAACCACGGTATGGATGCGCTCCGCAGAAACGCCGTAGGACTCATAATACTGGCGGCTGCGCGTCCCCGGCACCAGGAAACCGTCGCACCTGCTGAAAAACCACCGGTAGAGCGGAAACTTCAGGAACCGCTTCGTAGCTGGATCGTTCAGGACCTGGGAATCCCCGCGCACGCATAGCGGAACCCCCCAACGCCAACAGGCATCGATACCCTGAAGGTACCCGAGCGTATGCCAGCCATGGACGATAAAAACGTCGAAGCGTTCCCGCCGGATAAGCGCGTTGAGTTCGTGATTAATGCAGCCCAAAAATGAGCTGACATCCTTCTGCAGGGGCGTATTCTTCAGAAAGCGGTGCTCGTAACCCTCCAGGAGCGGGATATCCCAGTCGAATGCCACCCCGAACCCGGCGCGGGCCTGTCCTTCGGGAGTCTGCCGGGCGCTGAAGAAAACCTGCAGATCCACCCCCGGCCGGCGCGCAAGCATGCGGTACCAGGCAGCGTAGTACTGAACCGGATGCGTCGCAAGTATCCCGATCTTCAAGGAGACGGGGTCCTCCCGGAACCCGGCGCATCCGCAGGGCGATACGGCTGCGCCGGGATCAACCACGCGCTCCAGAGCGTGTAGTTACACCCGGGGATTTCCCGGCGCTCCCAGGTCTGCGCCTGGACGAACGCAGCCAGGATCAAACGGTTGGTCTCGGCCTTATCCCGGTCTTGCGGCAGCAGCACCTGCGCCCGCAGCGGCCTGCTCGTCGAAAAAGAGCGGTTGTGCAACCCGATCAGCTCCAGAAAGTAATCGTGCGGCAGGTTCAGGGCGCGGCCGGGAATATCCAGAGTGCTGAGCATGTCGGGGAAATACCAGATGTCGGTATCGGCGCAAAATTCGCGCTCCAGGCGCGCACGAACCGCCGGGACATCCCGTAAGGCAAGATGGTTGTTGTACAGGCCGCTCTCCCCGGGCGCATAATCGCGCGGTAACGTGGCGGCCTTATACAGCGCTGAAACACATCCGTATGACAACGGCAAGAAAACAAACGCTCCCGCCCAGGAGGCCAGGGCCAAACGTACCAGGCGCCGCCGCGTGCCTTTATAGGCGGCAAGAAGCTCCTGCAGCACCAGCGGCAGGCCCGCCACTCCCGGCACCATGAAATGCCGGGTGTCGTAATCGGCGGCATTCAGGCTGCCTAGCCAGACGGCACAGAGCAGGAGGCTGCTGACCAACACCAGCGAACGGGCGAAACGTTCCGGCAGCGAAGCGGGACGCATCTTCAGCAGGAGCCAACCGACCACCGTGCTGCCGGGAATGCCGACGAGCGCCAAAACCAGCTGGTTTTGCCAAAAGCCGGATTGCGGGTGCATGAACACAAACCGGACCAGGGCGTTGGCATCAGCCAGGCTCAGGGCAGGAAAAGCAAACAGGAAAAGAAAATTACCAAGCCGGACATTGGGATGCAACGACTGGGTAAAACTGTTCAGCTGGCCGCAGAAGATCCGGTTCAGGAGCGAAACGCACAGGACCGGCACGGCGATAAAAAAAAGCTGGGCGCCTGCCCAAGCCGCAGCGCGCCCTCTCCCCGGCGCCGAACGGGCGGCGCGCAGGAACAGGAAAAACGCGGCGCTGCCCAGCAACAGGACCGCAGAATATTTCACCAGGAAGAAGCACCCGAGCAGAAGGCTGACGGAGACGGCGCAGAGCGCAAAACGCACCCCCCCCGCCCCGGCATCAAGCAGCTCCTGCACCTTCACAAACCCCAAAATCCCCCAGGGGGCAAGCGCGAAGTAAACAGCGTCGATATGAAAAACGAAAAAATGGTTGCTGCAGAAACGCATCCAGGGCAAAGCGGCACAGAGCAGCGCCAGCAGCGCAGGGGTGAGCCGGAAACGGGCACACCAGAACGCCCAGCCGACGGAACCGACGAACAGGCTCACCGCTGCCAACGCACGCAGGGCGCCGCCATAAGAAAATCCCTGCGCAAGAAAAGGCAGGACCGCCAGCTGCGTACCCGGAGGCCACCAGGCGATCCAGCGCAGCTCCTCCTGGCTCAGGTCAGAGAACCGCGGCTGCATCTGGTGGTTGATGGTCGGGGCAATCCCCGCGCGGTACTGCTTCAAGGCCGTGAGCTGTTCGGCAACGTCAAAGACAGCCGACTGCGGCGATTGCGAAACGCACCAGATCAGCAGCAGCGCGGAACATCCTGCCGCCGCTGCGGCCCAGCTCAGGCGTGTTCTTGTCTGATCAAACACGTTGTTTGCAGTTCTGCTCATAGATTCTGATCATATCATCGCACACCTGGCGCATCGAACGCACCGGCGGGATGTTGCGGCTCCACAGCGAAAGCAGCTGCGGATGCTCAACAATGAAACGGATCGCCTCGGTAAAACTGGCAACATCCTTGGGCTCGCACAGGTACGCGTTAACCGTGTGCCGGGCCAGCTCCGGGATGCTGCCGAGCCGGCTTCCGAGGATCGGCACGCCGTAGGCGAACGACTCAAGCAGCACATACGGCCCCGTCTCGAACCAAATAGAGGGTATGGCCAGGATATCCATCTCCCGGAACATGGCATCACGGTTTTGGGCGTTCATCTCCCCGCAAAACTCGATCCGCGGCTCCGACGCGGCCATGCGTTTGAGCTGCTGGAGGTAGCGTTCATCCTCCGAAAAATTAGCGCGCCCGTATATCTTCAGCCGGGCTGGCAGATCGGCAGGGGTACGCATAAAAGCCTCGATCAGCACATGGAGCCCCTTGACCGGATTAAACCGGCCGATGAACCCGAATACCAACGGCTTCTTCACCCCCAGGCTCTCAGGGGGCCGGCGGACCGTCCCGTACTCATCGGGCAGGCCGTGCGGGGAAAGGGCGATCTTTTCTTCCGCAACATTGTTCAGCCGCAGGACATAGTGCATCCATAAGGACACGGCAACGATCGCATCGGCCTCCCGGAAGAGCGTGAACAGGCGCACGTTGCGCGCAGAGAGCATCCGCCTCATCAGCAGCGCGGTGCCGAACCGGTTATGCTGGAAACGCGCGAAAAAGGAAACCCAATGGGGAATATGCATGAGCAGCTTAACCACCCACCAGGGCTGACGGTGGCTGCGGATCCAACAGGCCGCACAGCGTTCGTCGATGATCTTGCCGTCGCAGGGAGTCTGCCCCCAACGCATCGCCGTGCCCGCCGCGCACATGAAATCGGCGGCATGGATAGTGATGATGAGCGGGATCCCGCGCTCTTTCGCGTATTTGGCGTGGAAAAACCCCGCTCCCCTCGTGCGGCAATGGAGATGTACGACATCCGGCTGTATCCGGTCCAGCCACTCTTTGAATTTTGCGAAATACCGCGGCTCCCGCTCCATCCGGATCTCCGCGTACGAAGGGGACTGCGCCACCGGATAGCGGTACACGGGGATCCCCTCATACTCATAATGCTCTTCCTCTTCTTTCTGGGAGGGGGCGGTGATGAAAACGCGGTGTCCGGCAGAACGCAGGTACTGCGACAATAAACGAACGTAGGTCTCGGTACCCCCCACGGAATCGGGGAAGTACCATCCCAGCAGGAGCACGATACGCAGCGGTTTGGTGTCCATCGCAGAAGTGCGCCTGATCAGGCGCTGCCTTTCGAGAAAAGCCGCTTCACCCGACGGTAGAGCGCGGCGCCGTCCTCGGCGCGGCGATACCCGACGGCCATGCTCAAAAAACGCAGCGCGCGCGGCCTGCGGGGGATGTAGCGCGGCACCAGACGCTGAATGCAACGCAGGGTGTCTTCGAAGAGCGCGCGGTCCGCGGCATAACCGCTGCGGGCAAGGTACCCGTACGTCTCCAGCAATGCCTCTTTACGTGCCGGGGTAATGCCGCCGTGTTCCTCCCACCAGCGCTGCACCTGGACGGCGTTGCGCAAGACATCCCGATCGAATAAACGCGGATCGCGGCGGGAAAGGCTCTGCGTGCCGTGTACGCGGTAATACCCGTAGACCCCCGGCGCGTAGACAAACCGCCCCCCCTGCAGGGCGCAATCGAGCACGAAACGGGCATCCTGAATAACGGGAAGCGATTCATTCCATCCGCCGGTCTTATCGACGATAGAACGGCGGAACAGGTAAGCCAGCGGCGGACGCCATCCGTCGGTAAAGAGGGCGATCTCGGGATCCTTCAGAACGGTGCTCCTGACCGGCTCCACCTGCGCCTGCCCGCCCGCCTCCTCCCGGAGCCGTGCCCAGTCGCTATACGCCACGTCGCCACCCGAACGCTCCAGCGCCTTCAGCTGCACGGCGATCTTGCGCGGCAACAGGAGATCGTCGGCGTCCAGATACTGCAGGTACTCGCCCTGTGCCCGGCGCGTCCCCTCGTTGCGCGCGGCGCTGGCCCCCCGGTGCGCGCTCGTATACAGGCGCACCCCGGGGAACTGCCCGGCGACCAGTTCGGCGGACCCATCGTTTGAGCCGTCATCGACCACAATGACCTCAAGCGGCACCTCTGCCTGCCCGAGGACGCTGCGCAGCGTCTGCGCAATCCAGGCGCGGGCATTAAAACAAGGGATGACGACCGAAACAAGAGCCACCGCAACCTCCCTCTCGTACCGCTTGCCTCCGGACCGCTTGGGGACCACACGGATCCCGGATCAACCGGGGCTGGAACTCACGATCTTGAGCGAATAAGGGATATTCACGATCCCGGAAGCGTCGTCGCGCGGATGACCGGAGTTCTCGGTTTGTACCAAGAGGGGCGGCACGCAATCGCAGATGTCGACGTAAAATTCGTACGAATTGTAAACCTCGATCCGCCAGTAATACACCCCGGGCTTCAGCGGCAGAAACGGCAGTTCATAACGCAGCTGGTACGTCCCCGGCTCAAGCTTCAGGTTGCGGTTCATCACCCCCCACAAGAGCTGGCCATCGCTGTTAAAGAGAAACAACTCGCTGCCGCCGTCGGTCAGCGGCACGTGCAGCCTCAGGTGGAAGGTCACGGTCACCGGGCCGTGCGAGCGCAGGATATTCGCCTCGGCCTGCGGCACCCCCTGGAGCCCCCAACTCAGGATCGTTCCCTGGCGGTTCAACAACTCTCTCCCGGGAAGCCGTTTCGATCCCAAAGCGAGCATCGCCGACTCGTACGCACTGAGGACCTCAAGGGTCGAACCGATCTGCTGGAGCCTTCCGTGCTCGATCCACATGACCTTATTGCAGAGGCGGCGGATCAGATTAAGCTGGTGGGTGACAAAAACCACCGTCCTGCCGGAATGGCCGAACGAATCGAGCGTGCCGAGGCATTTCTTTTGGAAGATGCTGTCCCCCACCGCCAGGACTTCATCGACCAGCAAAACCTCCGCTTCCAGGTGTGCGGCCACCGCAAAGGCCAGGCGCGTGTACATGCCGAACGAATACCGCTTCACCGGGGTATCGATGAACTGCTCCAGCTCCGAGAAAGCGACGATCTCGTCAAATCGCTTGCGGATCTCGGCCGCGCGCATCCCCAGGAGCGCCCCCGAGAAATAGATATTCTCCCGCCCGGTCAGTTCGGCATGGAACCCCGAGCCGATCTCCAGGAGCGAAGCGACGCGCCCGCGCACGAACGCGGAGCCGTAGGTCGGTTCGGTAATGCGCGAGAGGATGCGCAGCAGCGTGGTCTTGCCGGCGCCGTTGCGGCCGATGACTCCGACGATCTCCCCTCGGGAGACCTCGAAAGACAGGTCGTTGAGCGCCCATATCGTGCCCGTCTGCGTGCGGCGCTGCCGGGAGAAGAGCGCCGCGATCGCATCGCGCAGATATCCCGACGGCTTCAACTCCCCGATCCGGTATTCTTTGCTGAGGAAATCGGCGCGAATCACGGTATCAGCCATGCATGCTCCTTTGAAAAAATCAAGCCCGCCGCTTCAGATAAGATCGGCGAACGTTCGCTCGGTGCGCCGGAAGTAAACCAGTCCGGTCACGAAAAGAACGAAGGAAACCGCAAAAGACACCCCGATGAGGAGCAGATCAACCGAGGCGTACCCCAGAAGGCAGGCCCGGTGAAAATTGATCACCCCGCCGACCGGATTCAAGGCAAGCACCCAGCGAAAACGGTCGGGCAGGACCGTGACCGGATAGATGACCGGCGAGATGAACAAAAGCATCTGTATGAAAAAGGGGATCCCGTAACGGATATCGCGGTAGCGCACATTCAGCGCCGCCAGCCACAGGCCGAACCCGACGACCGTAAAAAAGGCCATGAAGACCACGACCGGCAACAGCAGGATCAGGGCATTCGGGGCGATGCCGTAGAAGGCCATGAGAAAAAAGAGGATGACGAGCGCGATCGCATAATCGAAGAGGCCGCCGAGCGCCGCCGCAAGCGGAATGATGATCCGGGGGAAATAAACCCGCGTGATAAGATAGGCGTTGTTGATCAGGGAGTTCCCCGAGGAGGAAACCGCCGAGGAAAAATAGGTCCAGATGAGCAGTCCCGCATAGGAAAAAACGGCATAGGGGATATTCCCTTCCGAAGGCATCTTCATCAGCTTGCGGAAAAAAAGGCTGAAAACCACCATCGTCACGAACGGCTGCAGGACCGCCCACAAGACCCCTATCGCCGTCTGTTTATAACGCACCTTCACGTCGCGCCACACCAGGAAAAAAAGGAGCTCCCGGTATTCCATCAGCTCCCGCAGGGACAGCCTCCCCCAGAAACCCGACGGCCGGATCACCGCCGCCCCTTTGGCGTCGATCTGCCGCCGCAAAACATCCTCGTGCGCCAGTTTCAGGCGTTCAAAGAGCGCCTCAAGATTGCGCTTGAACTCCTCTTTCCCGTAGCGGGCCGCCACTTTTGCACGCAGCTGCTCCCCGTCCCGCAGCGCCGGATCGATCTGTCCGGACAGATGCCCGATAATCGCCTTCTGCAGCAGCTGCGGTTTCAGCCCCGGCACGATCGTGCCCAGTTCGCCGAACCCCAAGACCTCGGCCGAGGCATCCTGGTCCGAGGCGATCACCGGTTTGCCGCAGGAGAGCGCCTCCAGGAAGACGATCCCGAACCCCTCCCCGGTCGATGGCATGGCATAGACGTCGCACAGATTGTAGTAATCGACCAAGTCATCGTCCGAGACGAAGCCCGGCATGATCACCCGGCCGCTGAGTCCCAACTGGCCGACCAGCCGTTTTATCCGCTCGACATCGCTGCCGTCCCCCACCAGAAGATAGACGGTCTGGGGGCGCTCCTTCAGGACTTCGGGGAAAACACGCAGGATATCGTCGTAACCTTTATAACGCTCCCGCGCGTCAAGCCGTGCGACGGTAAGCACGACCGACTCATCGTCCTTAATGCCCAGGCGCTCACGCAAGGAACGCGATTTCTCTCGGGGGACGAAACGGTTGGTATCGACCGTATTGGCAAGGAGCGCGGTGCGCTCAACCGGATAGGAGACGAGCTGCTTGAGTACCTGCTGGCGGGTATACGAGCTGACACAGACGATTGCGCGGGCACGCTGCAGCGCCCAAAGCTGCGGCAGCCGCAGATGCCATGATTCGATCCCGTGACAAACGGCGAGAAAAGGCGTCCGGGTGAGAAACTGCAGGAGGACGCAGACGGGCAGGAGGTGCGCGTGGGCGCACAAAACGGCATCCGGTCGCTGGCGTAGAACAACCTGAAGGGCGCGCCACACGAAAATGATTTTCCGAAACGGCCCCCCGGCGCCGCAGGCGACGAACGAGGCAGCAGCCGGATCTAAAACGGGGACGCTGCGATCACCCAGGGAGACGACCGAAACCGTGTGGCCGTGAGAGACCACCCCCTCAAGGAGATGGGCGTTGAATTTCTGCAGTCCGCCGCATGTGCGGCCTATGTCCGTCACCAGGGCCGTTATCTTCATACGTTCTCAGCGATAACCGCAGCAGCCCAGACGCGCGACCAGTGGATCTGCCCGCGCATAAAAGCGTCAAAAAGTTTTTTGGTGTACGTACGCTCAAGCGGCGCCTTTGCCAAAAGCCCGCGCAGCCGCTCTCCCCCTTTCTGGCGGAGCCAAACCGCAAAAGGGAACGTAAAGCCCTGTTTCGAGCGCGCGCCGATCTGCGGCGGCAGAAGCTGCTGGGCCAGAGAAAAGAGGAGCGCCTTGGGAATGTTGCCGCTCTTCTTGAGCCGGGAAGGAAGCGCACAGGCCGCGCCGAGGAAAACATGATCCAGATACGGCACCCGGATCTCAACCGACTGGGACATGCCGAAGGCGTCGGTATCTTTCAACAGCTGGTTGCGCATATAGTACGACAGCTCCATATACGAAAACCATTCCCGGGGCTCCCCGCGCGACAGGAACGATTCCCCGTGCGCCTCGGCAAACGATTCCATCACCCGCTCGACCTGACCCTGATCCGCATCGAGAAGGCGCGCCACATCGCAGACCCAAAAGAGCCCGCGCAACGACAGATAGACTGCCAGATCGCTGCACGAACGCAGATACCGCAGCTTACGCAACCGCTCACCCGCCGCCGGCAGGCCGCTCAGGCCGGCACGCACCCAACGCGGCAGGCGGCAAAAATGCCTGATCGCCGAAACGTTTTGAAAAGCCGGATACCCGTAAAAGAGCTCGTCGGCGCCGACGCCCGAAAGGACCGCCTTGAGGCCGGCGCGTCGCGCCGCGGCGGAAATAAAGTAGGTATTGACCCCGTCCACCGTCGGCTGGTCCATCGCCCGGAAAAAAGCGTCCAGCTGGGAGAAAAAATCCGTTTCGCCGACGCGCACCTGACGGTGATCGGTCTTGAGCCAGCCGGCGACCGCCTGCTGAAAGGGACTCTCGTCAAACCCTTTTTCTTCGAACGTCACCGAGAGCGTGACGACGGGCTGACGCGGAACCCCGCTGTGGCGGGCAAAGGCGGCAAGGGCCGACGAATCAAGCCCGCCGCTGAGAAACACCCCGATCGGCGCGTCGCTGATCAGATGCAGATCGACCGTTTCCCCGAGGAGCCGCGCCAGCGCGTGCCTTTGGCTCCCGGAAGCAACCGCGTCGGATTTCCGGAAAGCGTCGCGCAACCGGTAATAGGCGTGTACGGACTGACGCCCTTCCTGGACGAGCAAATAATGTCCCGCCGGCAGGACCGTAACGTTGCGCAGCGTCGTCATCGGCTCCGGGAGATGGCCGAAGAGCAGGAAGGCGATCGTCGACTCCGCGCACCGGTCCGGCGAAACGAGGCCGCTTGAGCGCAGGGTACGCACCTCCGAAGCAAAAAGGAGTTTCTCCTCGTCGCTATAGACGTAGAGCGGCTTGATCCCGAGGCGGTCGCGCACCAAGATCAGGCGCGCCGGCTGCTGACGGCAATCATAGACCGCGAACGCGAACATCCCGCGCAATCGGCACAGGAGCGTCTCGATCCCCCACCGCTCGTAACCAGAGACCAGGACCTCGGTATCGGTCCCGGAGCAAAACACTACTCCTTCAGCCTGCAGTTGCGCGCGCAGCTGACGGAAATTATAAATCTCCCCGTTGAACGATACCCACACCGTCCGGGAAGCGTTGGCCATCGGCTGATGCCCCTGCGCACTCAGATCCATGATCGCCAGGCGCGTATTCACCAGGGTCAGGCGCCGGTCCGCCTCCTGGATCCCCGCGTCATCCGGACCCCGGTGGCGCATCGCCTCCTGCATGCGGCGCGCCGCTTCGCCCGCAACGGCACCCTGCTCCTGCCGATAATAGATCCCCGCTATCCCGCACATGCCCTTTGCCTTTTGGCCGAGACTGACGGCTTTAGATGCTGACGTCCTTGATGATGCTGCTCAGGGCCCTGCCGAAGAGGCCGCGCAGCGCCTGACTTTTCAGGATCGCCCCGATGATACGCGAATGCTTCTCGAAATCCCCGAACTTTTCGATCAGGCGGCGGTTTTTCTTGAGGAAGGCGAAGAGCGTCTCGATGTTCTCGGCGCTGAGCGTCTCATAAATGCCGCGGATACTCAGACCCATCTGGATCTCGCGGGCAAAGCGCCAGCGCCAGCGTTTCTCATAATCGGGGAGCCGCCGGCGCGCGATGCAATCCGCCAGGATCTCCGCACAGCGCATCCCGTAATAGATCCCTCCGTGGGTCAGGGGCTTGACCTGGCAGGCCGCATCGCCGACGAGCACGACCGTGCCTTTCTGCGTCTGACACGACCCCAGAGGCACGACCCCGGCAAATTTTTCCAGAACGTCTCCCTCAAGGGCATGACTTTTGAGAAAATCCAGCAAATCATGGTAGGGGTTGTGCGAAATGATTCCCACCCTGCTGACCGAGTCGCTCTCGGGGATGACCCAGGCGAAAAACGGGTTCTTGATATACACCCCGACCAGCTGGGGCTGCGGCGTCTGCATGCGGATGCGGAACTGCACCCCGCGAAGGTATTCGATCTTCTCCTGGAAACCGCCCATCCTGCGGACGTTGGAATTTGCCCCGTCGGCGCCGACGACGATATCCGCGTAATACTCCCGCTTGTCGGTCTCGACGATATAGCCGCCGTTCTCCTGCTCGATCCCGACGAATCGCGTATTGAAATCGACCCGCAACCCTTCGCCGAGGGCGCGGTCAAAAGCCGCCCGGTCGATGACCTGGGCGATCCCCTTGCGCCTGACGGTAAAGGAATCGCCGTTAAAGAAAAATTCGGCGCCGTCGATGCGCTGCAGCACCATATCCTTGCCTACCGGGATCTTGACCTGACGCAAGACACCGGAACTGACGAGCCCGGCGCAGTGTATCGGCTTGCCGATCTCGGCATGCTCTTCGATGACCACGACCTCGATCCTGCGGTCGTACTTCTGCAATAACCGGGCGGTGTAACAACCGATCGGCCCGGCTCCGACGACGAGCACTTTCATAGTCCTAACGCATCCTTCTTGCCTATGGAGATAAGGTACTGCGTCACCATCTCCCCGAGATAGCCCACCGGCCCTCCGCCGGAGAGCGTCTTGCGGTATAAAATCACGATACGGTCCAGGTACTCCCGGAACTCGCGTTCCTGTCCCCGGCGGTAGAAGAAATCCGCCAGATTCAGATGCAGCGTCACGTTCACCGGGTCCAGGGACAAGGCGCGTTCGTATATTCGCCGCGCCCCCTCGTCGTCACCCAGGGCTTCCTGAGCGCTGCCGAGGCGTTGCCGGTAGATGGCGTTTGCCGGAGCGCGGCGCACGGCGTGCGTATACTGGCGCTGCGCCGCCAGGAACCAATCGTGCGCCTCAGGGCCCGAAACGCCCAAAGGCCCGGCGTCAACGCTGGCGCGTAGCGACGGATCGCGCGCGATAAAGACCGCAGCCTCACCGATCAGAAACGGTATCTGCGGCTCAAACGGATCTGCCCCGGCTGCGCGCTGGAACGTCTT
This sequence comes from uncultured Planctomycetales bacterium, assembly GCA_964579435.1. GTDB lineage: Bacteria > Omnitrophota > Gorgyraeia > Gygaellales > Profunditerraquicolaceae > CAZOGI01. The sequence goes on along the minus strand of CAZOGI010000002.1, from coordinate 58,571 downwards.
GAGCGCCGCCTGCACGGCCAGGGCACGCTCGGTCACCAGCGTCTCGGCCGTCCCCTGCGCCCGGCGCAGCTGCGCTTCGCCTTTTTTGCGCAAACGCTCAGCCGCCAGACCACGCAGGAGCACCGCCCCCCAAACGATCCCCGCGCCCGCGCAGACCGCAGCCACCAAGACAGCCTGGATCCGGGTAAGGCTGATATACGGGCTATCGGGGCCTGGCATGTTCGTAATGGGTTGTGACCAAACGGTACAGCAGGGCGCAGATCACGCAGAAGAGCGCGGCGTTTCCCGGCACGTGAGAATTGAAATCGAGGAACGAATAGAGCCCCATCGAGCAGACCGAAGCGATGCCTCCGGCGCCGGCGAAAAGCGCGAACGGATCGCTGCGGGCGTTCCATTCGCGCAGCACCCTGAACGCGTAGCGCACGCTCAACCATGCCCATGCCGCCATGCCGACGATGCCTGTCTCGGCGAACCACTGCAGGATATCATTGTGCGCGTAGCGGAAGACATCCTGCGCCATCAGTGACTTATACCAGGAAGAGACGCTTTCGAAACAGCCCAACCCGACGCCCAGGAGCGGAAAGTCAGCGCCGATGCGGATGATGTCTTTCCACGGATAACCGTGCCCGAGCACCGAAAGCGCCGCCGGGTTGAACAGGGTTTTCATCGCCCGCAGGGCCGCAGAAGCCTCCAGGGAAAAAAGCAGCACGTACAGCGCCGCCAGGAAGACGAGTATGCCCAACCGATCGGCCCGGCGCGTCTGCTCCTTGAAGAGAACCAAGGCCGAAAAAAACGCGAGGGTGAAGAACGAGACGATGATCCCGGCGCGGGAGAGCGACACAAAAAGGGCCAGCGCCATGATACCGACGCAGACCCCGTAAATTACCCTCAATCCCGCCGGCATGCGCGTGAAGCAGTAGCCTAATCCCAGAGGGATGATCATGTTGATGTACGAAGCGAAGGTGTTGCGGTACACGAAAGGCCCGGTGAAAAAAGCCAGGACGCTCTGCAACCGCCCCATACCCAGAAGGCGAAAGTGCCTGATCATCATAAAAACGCTCACCCCCACTCCCAGCAACAGGATGCCGTTCAACAACACCTGGACATGCCGCTTGGTCCGCAGGAGGTGTACGGTCAGGAAAAAAAGCCCCAGGTACGCCAGCAGCATCCTGCCTTCGGCCATGGTAAGCGCCGGCTGGACGCTGATGGCGCCGACGGGAACCGCACCTCCCGCAGGCAACACATCCTTCAGCAAGGCGGCTGTAAGGGGAGACAGGACCGAGACGAGCGGCAACGGGAGAGGCAAAACCTGCAGCGCCGGAATCAGTGCCAGGAGCGCCGCGGGCGCCGCCAGACCGGTGCGCAAAAACGTGCCGGGCGCAGGGCGCAGGCAACGGACGCCGATCCAAAGCAGGCATCCCGCAGCCACGGCCGCCTGGATCAGGGTCCGTGCCGTAAAGGAAACGCCTCCCTGGGCCAGGCAACTGAACGTCAACGTACACAGAACGAGCGCTTCAAGAGCGGAATCGAACATCCGGGTAAAAAAATTACTTCTTGGACTCTCCGTAGTAGTAGTGGTAGTAATAGTACGAATCTTCCCGCTTCACGTTGACATTATTGAGGATAACGCCGATGATGCGGGCCTTGGCCTCATACAGCCGCTGCCGGCCGCGCAGGATGGCATCGATATTCAGAAAGCTGGCCATGATGACGTGGATAACCCCGTCGACGATATTGGCCAGGATCGCCGTGTCGGCAACGGTCAGCACCGGGGGCGAATCGACGATGATGCGGTCATACTTGGCCTTGAGTTCCGAGAGCATGACCCGGGTCTTGCCCGAGGTCAGCAGTTCGGCGGGATTCGGGGGCTTCGGGCCGCTGGGGATGACGAAGAAATTGGGGATCGAGGTCGGGGTCACCACCTGATCCAGCGAAGCGGCACCGGCGAGAAAGCTGCTGAGCCCGGGACGGTTCGCCTCCAGCCCCAAGGAATGCGCGACGCGGGGACGGCGCATGTCCGCCTCGACCAGGACGATCCGCTCGTTGGCATTGGCAAAGACCGTCGAGAGGTTGATCGAAACCGTGGTCTTGCCCTCCCGGGGCGAAGTGCTGGTGATCAGGATCGTCTTTAACGGACGGTCTTCGGGCGCGGAGAAGATGATCGAGGTACGGATCGAACGGTACGACTCCGCAAAACGGGAGCTGGGGAACTTACTGCATCCTAAGTCGATATCCTTGTTATCCCGGGAGACTTTGACCTCGGTTTTGGCCGAAGGGACATACCCCAGGAAAGGCAGCTTCACGTACGTCTCGATATCCTCGGCGGTCTTCACCGTGGAATCCATATATTCGAGGATAAACGCCAGCCCCACGCCGAAGAGCAGCCCCAGGAGTATGCCGGTCTGCACGTCTTTCTTGCGGTTGGGGGTGAACGGGGCCCCAGGCACGGAGGCCAGATCGATGATGCGGATATTGGTCGTCTCCAGCTCCTTGGAAACCTCGGTCTCCTTGGTGCGCCGCAGGAACGACTCGTAGAGCGATTTGTCCGACTCCATCTCGCGCTTCAGCGCGTCGAACTTGATGACCTTTTCCTGGAACTCGAAAAGCTTCTTGTTCTCCTCGACGATCGAACGGTCGACCGCCTCGATACGGCTCACCACCGCGATCATTTTGGGGTGCTTGGCCTTATACCGTTTCGAGAGCTCCGACTGCTCGTTCAGGAGCGCCACCCGTTCCTGCTTCAGGTCCTGCAAGACCCCCTGGGCGCGGCTCTCGGCGTCGGGAGAAGAGAGGATCTTATTTTCACGCAGAAAATCGTTGAGCGCGCCTTCGGACTGCTCCAACTTGGCGCGCAGCTCGTTCACCTGCTCTTCCAGCCGGCGCGAGGCGAAACGGTTAACCTCCATGCGCTTGTCCAGATCCTGCTGCACGAAGGCGTTGGCCAGGGCATTGGCATACTTGGCGCAGAGAACCGGGTCGGTGTGGATGTAGCCGACGCGGATGAGCTGGGTCCCGGGGATGAGGCTCACCGAAACCCCGGACTGGAACGCCTCCTCCGGCGCCTTCATCTCGGCGAAACGCTTGTCTCCGGAGGCGACGAGCGCTTCGACCGCCTTTTTCGCCAGCATCTTGGAGGTCAGGATATTGAGCTGGCTCTGGATATAATCCTTATCCATCCACTGGGGCGTATTGTATACCTTCTGCACCGGTGCGATGTAAGGGCTGACGTTTTCGATGAGGACCTTCGCGAAAGCCTGATAGAGGGGGATCTTTTTGTAACTCTGGTAGGTGATACGAGAGACCACAATCACAAAACAGCCCAGGATGATCCATATCCTGCGTTTAAGGACGATAAGGTAGTCCTTAACCGAAACTTCGCGCAATTGTGGAGATGGCAGCATTTATAACCCCTTGTTTTATAAAGTAGTTGTAAGACGCTGCACCTTTAATTAGGTATTTATAGTATCATGCGCTTGCGGGTAATTCAAGTCATTTTTACGCAATTACCTGTTGCGCGGTGAGCAGTTAGGCGGGATTGTTCGCGGCCAGATACTGACGATACCGCGGATTCTGCTGCAGCAATTGCGCGTGTGTCGCGACGCGCATCGCCCGGGCGGATTCCAAAAAATACACCAGGGGAAGCGACTGAATAGTGCTGAGCCGATGGGAAATAACGATGATCGTGCTGCGGGCAAAAGCGCCCATGATGTTCTCCAGGATCTGCCGCTCCAACTGCGCGTCAACGGAAGAGAGCGCTTCATCGAGGATGAGGAGCCCGGGATTCTTGATCAGGGCGCGGGCGATGGCGATACGCTGTTTCTGCCCTTCGGAGAGGCGGCAGGCATTCTCCCCCACCACCGTTGCGAAACCCTGGGGAAGGCGCTCGGCGAACGTATCCACGCAGGCGCAGCGCGCCGCTTCCCGCACCTCGCGGGGGGACGCATCGGGACGGGCATACATGATATTGTTCTGCACCGTATCGTCCCAGAGATAGGGCGTCTGCAGGACGACGCCGGCGCGTTCCGTCAGATCGCGCGTTGCCAGATCTTGTATGGCGAGCCCGTCGATACGGATCTCGCCGGCAGAAGAAGGGTACAGTTTCAGGATCAGTTTCAAGATCGTCGATTTCCCCATTCCCGAGGGGCCCACGAGAGCGATACGTGCGCCGGCGCCGACATCAAAGTCGAGCCGGTCAAGAACGGGAGAGCCGGCGGCATACCCGAAGCAGACCGAGCGGAAAGAGATCTCCCCCCGGAGCGCGCCGGAAAGACGCCTGAGCCCCGGCTCCTCTTTCGCCTCGGAGAAAAGGACGCCGCGCACGCGCTCCCAGGAGACCAGGCTCAAGGCGATGCTGCGCAGAGATTGCGCGAACATATTCTGCAGGAACGCCAGCTGATTGACATAAAAGGTGAACGCCGCCAGGCTGCCGAGGCTCAACTCCCCCCGCATCACCCGCAGGCCGCCGAAGATGATGACGATCCCGGAGAGGGCCTGCATGAAAAAAGAGGTGAAAAAAGCGCTGAGCGAATCGACCCTGAAATTGTCGACCTCGAGGCGGATCCCCCGGATGAGATTACGCAGGAAACGGTGCGTCTCGTCCCTGAACTTCCCGAAAGCGCGGACCAGATACATCCGGGAGAGCACCTCGTTGAGGTGCATGTAGGTTTGCTCCCGGACCGATAACCAGCGCTCCCAAAGCTTCTTTTGTTTCAGCGCGAAAAAATACTGCCCCGCGTACAGCCCAACGGCCAGCATCGTCACCATCATGGCCAGGCGCCAGTCCAGCCAGACCACCAATCCGACCAAGAAGAGCGCCTTGGGCACCAGAGACAGGAGCGCGGGGATGATACCGGTAACGGTGCGCAGGACCTCTTCGAGATCGACGCTGAGACGGAAGAGCTGGCGGGCGCTGGAGTCGTTCTGGAAATAATCGAACGGCGCGCGATCGAAGGCGCGCAGGAGCTGCCGGTGCAGATCAAGCTTGACCCGGCGCCCCACCTGAGCCCCCAGCAAGGTGCTCAGGAAGCCCAGAAAACTATTGAGCGCAAAAATCGCCGCTGCGGCCGCAAGTAAGAGCGCGAAAGCGCGGTACTCTTTTTTGAGGAAGGCTTCGTCGATGAAAAGCTTGGCGATGAACGGAGGCAGCAGCCCCAAAAGCATCGTCGCCTGACTCAACAGCAGCACCGCCCATACCCGGCGACGGTGCGGCTTCAGGTACCGGAAGACCTCCAGGAACGTGCGGTATTCAAAAATGCGTTTGAGCCTGGACATGATCGAGCAGGTAATCGACGACCCCGGGATCCTTGGCGAACCCGAGGGCATAACAGGGCAACGCACGCACCAGACGGGTGCAGGCATCCACCTGGGCCTCGAGCAGCCCCTTCCTCCAAAACGCAAGGAAGAGATTGGGATAGAGCCTGCGGAATGCCTCGGCGGGGCTGAGGCGGCAGAGCGAATGCTGCGTTGCCTGGTGGAGGAAAAAGATCCGCTCAAGCGGCGCCTGACGGGGATCGTGAGCGGCGTAGCGCATGAAATCCCCGTGCCAGGGACTGGCATGCATCAGGTACCGGCCTCGGCGCCGCACGATCGCGATGCGGTCATCGCTGAGCACGCAGGAGTTGTCGCGGCCGAACCAGAGCCCGGAGATCGTAGTCTTGCCGCGCTGCGACTCGCCGATAAAAAGGAACCCGCCTGCGCGCGGGTGAACGATCCCGGCGCTGTGGACAAAAATCCCGCCGCGCCCTCCCCAATAGTGCATGAGGAGAATAAGCAGAAGATCCATCACCAGGTCCGCCGCAGAGAGCCGGCTCTGCGCCATCTGCGGCGGCAGAACGATCGTCGCCTCATCGAAGGTACGGTTGACCAGGGCCCGCTTCATCCGGTCCATCTCGTGGAAATCGAGGGCAAATCCTGTCTTGAGCCTGAACAGCTCCCAGATGAGCTCGCCGGTCTGGGGATGGCGCACCGAAAAAACACAAGAGGCACGCGCCAGCGGCTCCAGCGCGGCGCGGGCATACCCCATCCGCAGGCGGATATCCGCCGGGGCATCGCCCTCGTACAAAAAATGGCTCGTGCGAGGGGACACCGCAACATCAGGATACGTGCCCTCCCCCTCCAGGTCAATGACGGTTTCGGCGATCAGAAAACGCATCCGCATCGTATTATTCCCGTTCCGCCGCAAGGGCGCAGAAATAAGGTACCGCCCGCTCCTGATGGCCCGCCTCGGCGAGTGCCGTGCTCGGGCAGTTGCTGCAGAGATCCCAGCGCGTACAACTGCGGCACGGGCTCGGCGTGGAAAACCCTTGCGCGCGTAACCGCAGAAGGACGCGCAGTCCGGCGCTCACGGATTCGGTGCGCAGATCAGCGACGACCCGGCGCATCCATCCGCAGACGACCATCCGGCCGTAGGGATCGACGCGGATGACGCGCTCGGAGAGACCGCAGCGGAAAAGAGCCGGCATCGCTCCTGCCGTGCGGACCGCAAGGGCACCCTGCGGACAATCCGCCGCCATTGCCTCGGCGCGTTCCAACCGCGCGGCGACAGCCGGCTCAAGACGCAGCCGCGTCGGGGTTAAATCTCCGTCGAGACGCGCGCGGATCACCGTTGAAGCATACAGCCGGCACCCCCATTGTGCGGCCAGCCGGCGCATGCGGCCCAGCTGTGTGTAATTCTGCCGGGTCAGCAGCGTCTTTGCGCGCACGCGGATGCCGGCGCGGGAAAGACGTTCGAACCCTTCGCAGACCCTGGCAAAAGAATCCGGCGCTCCCGTAATGCGCGCATAGGCCTGCGGCGTCGCGGCGTATAATCCGATATCGACGTAAAATGGAGGGAAGCGGCGGAAAAGCCGCACGATCGATTCGCTGACGAGGGAGCCGCTGGTAAAAACCGTGGTGATGAATCCCCGGCGCAGCGCATACGCATAAATCTCCCCGAAATCGGGACGCGCCAGCGGGTCGCCTCCGGAAAAGCAGAGCCACAGCGCCCCCGAGCGGGCAATGCGCCGCAACAAGGCGCAGACCGCAGCGGTGGGAAGTTCGCGCGCGCGATCCCGCGGCGTATCATAACACTTCGTATAGCAATGGCGGCAGTTGAACGGGCAGGCGAAGGTAAGCTCGAATTCACCGGTCCGGGGAAAAAGGCGGGAGGATCGTTTTTGCCAGAGGCCGCTGCTAAAGAGTCGGTACTCCTTACGTTGAATCATAGATGCCGACGCAACACAACTCAGCGCAGCGAAAACCCCATTCCTGCAGCAGAGGAAAACCCGGGAAACCCCTTATAAACCGAAAGGACAGGAGTGCCTATCGCGACAGTTAAACGAACAGCGGCCACAAACGCGGGATCCGAAGAGATCCCGCCGTCGAATCGCGCTTCAGGTCAGCGCGCTGCCGCCGCTATACCCGCAGCCGGTGCCGGCGCACTGCAACGTGACCACCGACGCTTTTCCGGAAGCGGTCGAGCAGCACGTGAGGATCGCCTGATCGGGATTAAGCTTGATGCGGGTAACGACCGGGCCGTCCGCCCACTTCTTTTTTTTCTCTTTTCTCTTAAGCATGTATCCGCCCTCCTTCTGTACCTGTGCCCATTATAACCGCGCAGACGCAAAAAGCAACCGCTTTTTTAGCGCGAGCGCAGCGTCAGGAACTTAAAAAGGTCCTCGCGCAGTTTCCTGCTCAACGCCCGCATCTGAGGCGAACGCCGGGGAAGATGTTTGCGCCGCGTGCGCACCTTTCCCCGGGTATTTTTCGCAAAGAAAAGTTCGTTCGCGATCTGCCCGTACGTCAGGCTTCTCCATGCGGGATTCAGATAGAGGTAAAAGAGGAACTGCCGGCTGAACAGATGCCGGAAATCGATTGCCCGTTTCGAACGCAAGGCGCCCCAGCGTTCCCGCAGCTGTTCTTCGGTAAACGCGACGCGTCGGGAGCGAACCCGTTCAAGAAGACGGATAAAGCGCGGCATCACCGCCCGGTAATCGAATACGCGCGCGCGCGCGAAAGCCTCCCGCCGCATCAGCCGCAGGCGCTGCCGGTCCTTCAGCAGCCGTTCGACGAGCGCGACGAGCTGCGTTTTGTCGAGGGAGACCCGGTCCTGACGTATGCGCCCGATATCGATGAATTCTCCGGTTCGACCGGCGCGGATGAGCTCCCGGTTGGCGGCCCAGCGGGTGGCGACGATCGGCAGGCCGCAGGCAAAGGCCTCGACATTGACGATCCCGAAGGTCTCCTCCGGGGCGACGGTGGGATTAATGAAAAGGTGTGCCTTGGAGAGGAGCCGGTACTTCGCGGCCCCGAAGCGAACGCCGCGCAGACGCACCTGGTTGCGCAGCCGTTTGCGCCGGATATAATTCTGGAGACGTTTGACAAACGGGCTCGGCGGCTCGTTTTTCACCCAAACCTCGGTCAGCGGGCCGATCACCTCAAGACGGACCGGGCCGCAGCGTTTGCGTATCTGGGGCATCGTCTCGATAAGCTGGCGTATCCCCTTGGGCCGGGAGATCCTGCCCAGGTACGCCAGCGTCGGTGCTGCGGCGCGGCGGCGGCAATGGCGGCGGATAAACGCGACATCAACGGCATACGGGACGACGTGAACCGCAGAGCCCCCGCTGAGACGCCGGAAAGCGCGCCGGGCATACCGCGACGGCGCGACGATGACGTCATACGGCCGCAGCAAAGGGATTATCCGGACATACCGGTCGATCCAGTGATAGATGGTGTGAACCGTAAAGACATACGGCAGATCGAGGGCGCGGATCTCCCGCTGCAGGAACATCTGCATGAGGAGTCGGAAATTGTCCACATACACGAAATCGGGTTCGATCTCCCGCAGTTTCCGGAAGACCTCATCCATGTTGCGCCGGACCCTGGTGAAATGAAACGGGATGCGGGTCAACTCGGCAAAACGGCCCAGTTGTTCGTTCAGGTGACCGTTGATCACCACGTGGCTGATCTGGCGCTCGTTGCCGCCCTGCACAAAGGCGATCTTGAGTTGACGTTTTGTCCGCCGGCGAGCCTCAGGGCGCATGCAGCGCCTCCCCGTATTCCTTGAGCGAGCGGGCCCGCGTCTTCAGATAGGCATTACAGCGGTGCAGGGATCCGTCCGTCAGGTAGCTGTGCGCGGGGCACCAGTTGCAATATGCCCGCAGCGCGCAGCGGTTGCACGCCCAGCGCGCCGGCGGCCTGCAGCCGTCGACATACGCCTTGAGCGCCTCCCAGCCCTGCCGCAGGGAACCGGCGGCCAGGTCATAGCCCGGCTTATCGATCAGAAGGCAAACCTTAAGCTTGCCCGACGGATCGACGGCAAAACTGTTGTAGCCGCCGGCGCAGGAAAAAATCCGGGTCCGCCGCGCAGAGCTGCCGCGGGGATCAAAAGGCTTGCAGCGCTCGGGCTCATCCCGGACATACAGGTCTTCGTAACAGCTCTGGCGCAACCGCTGCAAGAGGCCGGCGCTCTCGGACAGCGCCTGGGGCGCCCGATCCTTGTTCTTCCGGGGGAAAAGCTCCCCGTCGATTCGGAAAGGGATCTTGCGGGTGCGGCAGAATTCGTAGACGGAAAAGACCGAGTCCCGGTTGCTCCCCATCAGGAACGTTTTGACGCAGACCGGCAGGCGGTGCTTGCGCAGGATACGCAGCGTCTCGAAAACCCGGCGCGCCGAACCCTGCCGCCTGGTTATTTCCTCGAAGGCCGACGGATCGGTTGCGTGCACGGTCAGCTCCAACTTGTTCAATCCGACCTTCCTGAGCGCGCGCGCCAGTTTTTCGGTGATCAGGGAGCCGTTCGTCAACAGCGAAACCGACAGACCCTCTCGACGGGCGCCGGCAACGATCTCCAGAAGGTCCGGACGCAGAAAGATCTCTCCGCCGGTAAACCCGACGATGAAACCGCCCATCTCCCTGAACTGCCGCAGGAGCGAACAGACCGCGCGGCTGGAAAGCTCGGGGGGCCGCTGCGCCTGCCGCTCCTGAGGGCGCAGATAACAATGGATACAGCCGAAGTTGCATCGGTGCGTCAGCTCGATCATCGCACGCGTCGGCAGGCGCTTCTGCAACGCCCGGTCATCGAGCCGGCTGACCAGATCCCGGTATCGCGCTTCCTTCATCGCCCCTCGGCCTCGCTTTTGCGCTGCGTCTTCCTGCGGCGCAGAAGCGCCCGAGAGACGCCGATCGCCGCAGTCTTCATCCGGATACCCCATCCCTCCCACCGCGCCCTCCGCGAATCAAGCGGCACCACCCGGTTTGCGCGTTTGACGGCGATTGCCTTCCCGAGCAACGCGCGTGCCGGCACCGCCGCGTCGGGTTCCCGGCAATTATCGCCGCGCGTGCGCAGCCAGAGCGCCCCGGCGCGGGATTCAAGCTCCAGGAGCCGGTGGCAAACGGTTTTGCCGGCATCATCCGAAAAAACCACAATGTCGCCGCGGCATAACGTTTCGGGGGGAACGTGCCTGACCAATACCGCCTCATCGTCGCGGATGAGCGGAAACATGCTGGATCCGCGGGTCAGGAACAGCTCGGTCGTTTCGCTCAAGGGGATCATCGGGCCGGGGGCCCTCCCCGCCGCAGGGCGAAAAAAGCATCCCGCCGCAGGCGCGCGCGCGCGCAGAAATAATCGACCTTGCCGAAGGCATCGCCGGTCTCAAGGAAGGCGCGCGGCGGACACCAGAGACAGAACCGGCGCAGCCGGCAGTCGCGGCAAACAGAATCACGGGTAAAGG
>CAZOGI010000002.1:35185-47855 GCA_964579435.1 uncultured Planctomycetales bacterium | reverse complement strand
GCCAGAGAAGTCCGTCGCAGGTCAGTCGAATACTCCGGCGAGAGACGGCAGAACCGCAGCTGCCCTTCGGGGGTGACGAAAAAATTAGTTTTCCAGCTGTCGCACTGGAAGCGGAACCGGCGCGGGCGCCGGAGCCGGTGCGGATCGCTCAGACATTCGTCCTGGCCGGCGCAGAGAACCGGATCCGCGCGCTCTGCCGCAAACGCCTCTGCCGGGCTCAACCGGTGTTGGCAGGGCCCCAGAGCCCCGTCGAGCCGGGGGGTGACATACGAATCAAAGGAATATTTGCCGCGCCCCAGAACACGCACGGACAAGGCCCGGATATCCGCAATCTCCCGGCGGTTTTGAACAAGCCCGACGGTCTTGAACGCAACCGCGATCCCTGCACGGCGCAGCGTCCGCACCGTGCGCAGCAAGGCGGCGAAGGAACCGGGCAGACGGGTCAGCGCATCATGCGTCGAGGCGGTGCTGCCGTAAATGCTGCATTCGACCGAAAGCGGAGGAAGCCGGCGCCAGCACGCAAGCACTGCCGCCGGAAGCACGGTGCCGCTGGTAAAAACGCGCACCAGCATCCCCCGCTGCCGGGCATACCGGTATATTCGCAGGAAATCAGAGCGCAAAAGCGGCTCTCCTCCGGTTAAGGTGAGCCAGAGACTTCCGACGTCCGCCGCCTCCCCGATAATCCGTTCCCAGTCGGCTGCGGGCAGCTCCTGACGGCTGCGAGAACCGGCGCAGTAACAGTGAAGACACCGCACGCTACAGCGATACGTCAGATCGCAGTGAATATGTAAGGCCTCTCCCCCGGCGCCCCGCGCGCGCTCGAACGCCGCGTATTCTCGCTGCAACATACGCACTTACCCTTTTCGTTCAGGCAGGCAACAGCGCCTTGATCTTCGTTAAATCCTTGAGGAACGACTCAACCTGACGGTCCAGCGTCTGCGCAGAAACCTCGAACTCCTTCTGCAGCTGCGCCTTGATCTGAGCGACCTCTTTTTTCCCGTCGACCAAATGCCAGATGCGCGCCCCGACCGCGTTGAGCGTATAAATGCAGTTGATATCCTTGGAGGATTCGTAGAGCGGCATGAGGATCGTTTCCTCCTCGATGGTGCGGGTAACGATATCCGGGTTTTTCTTAAAGCGGGCCTTCGGGTTCATGAGCGATTCTCCTTTCCTGAAAGAGCGGGCCAGTGGCCGCGACAGTCTCCAAAGATACCGGGACGCGCTTGAGCGCGGCGGACCCCCATAGAGCATCTCCATCTGGGGGCGCGTCGGGAACAGTTTGCGCAGGGTCAGGGAAACGGCCTCCCCTGCCCGGCGGCTATAGATAAGGCTGGTGACCAGATAGTGCCACAGGGAGAAGAAATAATACCACCCCCGCGAAGCATCGTTCTCCTTCGTCATGACCGTGCGCGAATTCAGGAAAACACGCGCCAGGGCCAGGCGCGCGCCGCTGCCGCGCAAAGACGCTGCGGCCTCCGGCGGCAGCGGGGTGGCGAACAACGACTGGGCCAGACCCAGCGCCAGGCACAGACAACGTCTGGTCCGCGGGTCGGCGCAGAGCGCCGCCAGCGGTGCGCTGCGCAGCGCCTCGGGATACCGCAGGACCGCACGGTGCAGCGCGAAAACATACCGGACTTCCGTAAACTCCGAAACCGGAACCGTCAAGAGGCTCAAGTACGCGATAAGGTCAAGCGGCCCCAAAACGACGACGGAAACCGGGCCGATGACCAGCTCCTGGAGCCGCGCTTCCCATCCCGGCAACGGCGCCTGGGCAAAAGGACTGCGTAACTGCCGGTGCAGTTCAACCAGAAACGTTTCCCCGCCCTGCTCCCTGATAAACCCGACCTGCTCGTACCGGGAGAGCACCCCGTTACGGCGGCATCCTCCGGAGGCTGCGTTTGAACGGTACCCCGCTCCTTCAAGGGCAGCGGCAGCGGCATCGAAAGAGGCCCCACCCGCGTACAGATCGATATCCGAAGGGGAATGGCGGGCATGGGGCGATCCATACAGCATCCGCGAGAGGGCAGTTCCCTTCAACGCGACAACGCGCACCCCAACCTCTGCAAAAACAGTCTGAAGACGCAACAGCTCCTGGTCGTAAAGCCGGTTGCGGCAAACGTGCAGGCTCAGGAGCTCCTCGCGCAGCGCCCGCAGCTCCGGGGGAACGAGAAAACTCCCGGCGGTATCAAGGCCGGCGCAGAATTCAGGAAACAGCCGGTAGGCGTGGGCAACGGCGAAGAGCCCGTGCCACCGCTGCAGGCTCAGCGCCTCCAGGAGCGCGCACGGCCGCTGCGCAGGCTCTTTGAGTACCGATAAAAAAAGGGCGCGCGAACGCTCCCTCTCACCAACTACCCGGCCCATTGTTAAAAGAAGAAGGTATCAGAAGAAAGATTCGGGGACGATGATCGTATCGCCGCTTTCGACAATCAGGTTCTTGGTGTGATCGCCGCTCTTGGTGATCTCGGAGACCGGAACGTTAAAGACCCGCTTCGTGCCGCCTTCGAGCATGCGCACGAGGCGGATACTGTTCTGCGCGGCCGTGGGCGTGAACCCGCCGGCCATGCCGATGGCCTCGACGACGGTCAAATCTTTTTTAAGGGTGTACATACCGGGCTTGACGACCTGACCCATGATAGAGAAGCGCCCGAGCTCATCGACAATGATCGTATCTTTGCCGATGATCGCGACGTCATCCTCCTGGCGCTTCAGTATCCGGTCGATGTTCACCTCGAAGGTCTCTTTCCCCTGCGCGCCCGCACGGATGATCTTGACTTTCGAGGCATCCGCAACATCCGTAAAGCCGCCGGCGCGCACGATCGCCTGGGAGGCCGTCATCTGCTCCTTGAGCTCAAAACTCCCCGGATTCTTGACCGCGCCCAGGATCGCGAATTTTGTGTATTCGGTGATGAAAACGTTCACCTGCGGATTGACCAGATAATCCTCCCCCAAAAGCTCCGTCAGGATGGACTGCAGCTCGCGGGGGGTCAGGCCGACCGCCTGGATATTGCCGAGGAAGGGATAATTGATCGTGCCGTCCTGCGAAACGCGCACGGTGGTGGAGAGATCCGGTTCGCCGTAGACGGAAATTTCCATCGCATCGTCGACGGAGATCCGGTATTCGTCGCTGTTCATCGAGGCGGCCCCGCACGGCACCGGCGCCGCACACAACAAAACCGCGGCCAGCAGCAGCGGGAGACGCCAGAGGATCCGGTATCTCATAGGGATGCGCAGCAAGAGCTCCTTAAAAACGCGCCGAGCTGGAGAGCACGACGCTGTTGCGGTAATAGTTCGCCGCCGTATTGGAGACGGAATTCGCCCAGGCGTAGGTAAGCCCGAAATCAAGCCACTGGCGGAAGGCATACGAAAGCCCCCACGAGAACCCGTGCTCAGTGCTCTTTTCGGTCCCCGCATCTATTTTGGGGGAGGACGCGCGCGAATAGGCATACGCGAAGGACAGGTTTACCTTCGGGTTGAAAGCGAAACGGTGATCCGCCCCCAGGGCGAAAGATGCGGTCGTAATATAATCCTGTGCGGCCGTTCCCTCGTCGACCGTATAGGTCGAACTGCAGGAAAGATTGGTGCGGTCGTTGACCCGCAGGCCGATGCTGTCGGAAAGGAACATCGACTGGCTGTTCTCGCCCGATTTTTCGTACGAGGCGCTGTAGCCGCCGCTGAGGGCATAGCTCATCTTCGCCGTCAGGACACCCGTCACGCCGCAAGTGAGTTCGTCGGCGTTGGTCATCGAGGACGAATCGTTCACCGTCACGGACCTGCTGCGCTCGTAGCCGAAGGTAACACGGGTCTTGGTGGCGACCTTCAGGTAGGAGTTGACGGCCATGGATTGAGAACGCGCGTCGCTGTCCCGGTTGAGCGAATCGTAGAAGGAATCGCTGCGGCTATAACTGCCGCTGAGGCCGAAACGGTTAAACGAACGGCCGAGCGAAAACCCGAAGGTGTTTTCCGTATTGTAGGCCAGCTCATCCACCTTGATCCCCAGCTGCGGGGTAGCGATATAGTTGGTGGAGACGCTGTCGTTGAGGGTCACCACGTACTTGCCGAGGTTGAAATTATCCACCAAACTCAAACTGAGGGCCTGCTCATTGCTCTCGGCATGCTTTGCGTAATAGGTCTGGGCCAGCCCCAGGTCGCAGCGCAAGGCGTTGCCGGGGGTCAGATAGTTGAACTTGACGCCGGGGTTGATCGAATAGATATAATCCGGCCGCTTGTTGCGCTCATCGTTGATGTTGTCGTCGAATGTGGTGGAATAGGAAAAATAGGGGTGCATCATCCGCGCCCAATCGGCGCGGCGGCGTTCTTTTTTCTGCGGCCGCTGCGCTGCGGAAGGAACAACGGTCTCCTGGGTCATGACGGCGAGCCTCTTCTGCGCGGCATACATCGAATCCCGGATCGCCATCTCCCGTTCCTGGAGGTTATTGAGCGTCGAGAAGATCACCGATTCACGCGGAGAGAAACTGAACTCCTGGGCGCGCGCCGCAGGGGCTGCCAGCCACACTGCACACAAGAAAAGCGACAGGTCGCGCAAAAAACACCGGCGGATTCTTCTATGCACGTGCGTCACCTCCCGTCTGACCAAATAGTGCCGGTCAGGCCTTACGATCCGACTGAGGGAACAAGAGCAAAAGAGCGATCGCGAACAAAAGACAGGTATCCGTGAGACGGATCCAATTGATCGGCGAAAGCCCGGGGATGAACTGGCCGGTGGCGCTGCGTTTCATGAAAAACGCCAACAGGAGAAACACGAACGCGGCGACCAGAAGGCCCTTTATGAAATTCCTCATATGTCCTCTCCTCTCACCTGCCGCTTTGCGTCTTCAAGCGCTTAAAAACAGTGCGTATCTGATCATCGATGATCAGACGGACCGAGTCTTCGATACGGATGAATTGGGCCCCGATCTCAAAGCGCTTGGCTTTACGCAGCTGGCGTACCCAGACAATTCGCGCCAGGGCAAAGACGGAGGTCGCCACATTGGGAAAATTGATGTTGAGCTCAAGCAGGCCGCCCAGCGGCAACGATTCGTCGGTCCTCAGGCAAACGCCTCCGGCGCCGATATCGCGGATAGTCGCGATCACCGAAGGAGCCGAAGAAGCATTCTCTTCGGTCAGCACGCGGTACCGGGCCAAGTGATAAGCCTTCAGACGTATATATTGCCTTTTATCGGTCTCTTTTTTCGTGGCCATAGACGCGTCGTATTGTAATTTTGTATTCTACCAACGCCTCCGGCAAAAGTCAAGGATTATTCGTATCGTTACCTATTATATTGCAAGACGTTCCCTTCATTCGTCCGTGGGCATGAGGGACGCATTGCGCTCGATGAAAGCGAATATCTTCTCCTGTATCTGAGCGGGGATCTCCCGGAAAGCGATCCCCATGCCGGGATAGAGGTGGGGCTGGATCTGGCGGTCAGGAAGCCAGACCACGGTGGCGTCAAGGACGAACTCCTGCGGATCGCTCCCCAGCTTGAAACGCACCGTGATCTCGTCCTTAAGCTTGAATTTATCGCATCCGAAAATGTAGGCGCCGACCGGGCTGAGGTTGATGATATCCAGCTGCAAACACTGGGGAACGCGTTCATACTTGTCCTTGAGTTCGATCTTGATATCGATCGGCAGACGCCTGAAACGGCGGCGCAGCCGCATCTTCTGGATATTGTCGATGATCTTATCTTCGTGGAAACTGGAAACCGCCAAATCTTCCGCGGCGTACATCTCGATGACCCGGTCCAGTCCCGCTACGGCAAGCATGTTCTTCAAATGTGCGGGGATACAGGAAAAGCGCAGGCGCCCCCGGTTGTTGAGCGCCTCTTTATACATCAGGACCAGCGCCGCGATCCCGACGTAATCGATAGCCGCGACATCTTCAAAGTTGCAGAGGATATCGCAATAGCCTTCCCGCAGGCACTGGCCGACCGTCTCCACGAGGACCGCCGAATCGGCGTCGATCGCCCCGGCGATATCGATGATCATCACGCCGTCCTTATAGCGTGTCTTGATTTCCATGGCTCTCTCCTTGCCGCGCAGGCTCTTTTAAGCGCACGCACCGCATTGTAGCATAACCGGGCACGGGAAACAAGACACATGACACAGGACACAAGACACCAGTAGATTCAAAAGAATCGGCGCAGGATTCACTCCCGGTACCTTGCCAATCATTCTTAAGTTACTTGTTGCATGTTTCAAGTTTCATGTGTCTTGTGTCATGCGCCTTGTGTCAAGTCGTTCCCATACTGCCCTGTACAACTCCCCCCAACTATGCTAACATATTCATCCATGCAGTCGCCATCGATCATCCTGGTCAACGTCGGCCCCTTCTTCGACGAATTCCCGTACCTCGATTTCGCCCTCCCCCTAGGCACGCTCTCGCTGGGTTCGTACCTGCACCGCCGCGGCATACCCGTCATCCTCCTCGATACGCGCCAGCAGACCCGCAGCGCTTTCACCGAACGCTTCAGCGGCCTCCTGCCCCAGGCAGCAGCCGTCGGATTCTCGGTCATGACGCCGGTCATCGAACAGGCGCTGCATTTAAGCAAGATCACCAAGCGCTTCAACGCCGCGCTTCCGGTCATCTGGGGCGGCACCCATCCCAGTCTCTTTCCCGAATCGACGATCAACAACCCGAATATCGATTTCGTCGTCCGCGCGGAAGGCGAGAAACCGCTGCTTTTGCTGAGCGAACACCTCCTGCGCGCAAGACCGGTTGCCGAAGTCCCGAACCTCTGGTATAAGACCGCCGAAGGCGCGCGCTTCAACCCGCCCAGCCCCCCCGAAGATCTGGGCGACATCGGCATCCCCGACTATGACGCCTTTGACTGCAGCGGATACGTGCAAAACAGCCAGTTCACCCATACCCGCAAAATAGATATCCTCTCTTCCCGCGGCTGCCGCGCGCGTTGCACGTTCTGCATAAACTCCATCCTCCACAAGAGCACCTGGCGGGTCGAGCCGCTGCAGCAGACGATCGAGAACATCGACCAGGTAAGGCGCCGTTACGGCGTCGAGCATATCTGCTTTACCGACGAGGATTTTTTCTCCGAGCGCAGCCGCATCCTGCCTTTGGCAGCGGCGCTCAAAGAGCGCAAACTCACCTGGGAGGCAAACTGCCGGGCTGCCTACTTCGGCAAATACTACCTCAACGACGAAATGCTCCAAACCCTGGCCGCCTCGGGATGCAAGGTGTTCCGCATGGGGCTTGAATCCGGCAGCCCCCGGATCCTGCGGCTCCTTAAAAAAGGCATCTCCCCCCGACAGGGGCTGGCGGCGGTCCGCAGCGCGACGCGCAACCAAATCCTCGTGCAGACCGCCTATATCATGGGGCTGCCCGGCGAAACCCGCAGCGACATCCTCAAGACGTTCGCGCTTATGCTCAAGGTCTTTCGGATCGACAGCCGCATCGAACTGATCCTCTGGCTCTTCCGCCCCTACCCGGGCAGCATCCTCTTCCAGCGCTGCCTGGAAAAAGGGCTGGTCGAACCCGCATCGCTCACCGAATGGAGCAATTTCTTCATGCCCGTCGATCTCCTGGAAAACACCCTTCAGTCGGACAAGGACAGCCCCTGGTTCCCCGACGTTGATTTCCTCAAGCGCGGCATACTGTTCAAGGCCTTCCTGGCCAAAAACCGTATCCCGCCGCGGATACGCGCCCTGATCGCCGCTTTCCACCTGTGGACGGGCTTGCATTTCATTCAGCTCTCCTATATCCTCTACAAACGGTTTTCCCCGAGAAAGGACACGCCATGAAGATCGGCATCACCGGCGCCGCCGGCAATGTGGGAAGCACGCTACAAAAAGGGCTCGCCGAGACAGCGGAGCTGACGCTCTTCGACCAGAAGGTCTTCAAATCTTCGTACGCGCAGCGTATCGTCACCGTCGATTTGACCCGCCGCGCGGACGTGCGCGGGCTCTTCGACGGGCTCGACGCGCTCATCCATCTGGCCGGCAATCCCCGGCCGAACGCGCCGCGGGAATCGACCTTCCGCAACAACTTCATGGCGACGAGCTTTGTCTTCGACGAAGCGCAGCGGGCGGGAGTCGGCAAGATCGTCTTTGCCAGCTCCAACTTCTATCACGAGACAGACATCGGCAGGGCCCTGGAAGGATCCCTCGGGGAAAAGATCGCGCTTTCTTTCGCGCCGACCCCGCAGTCGCTCTACGGGGAATCAAAGGTATACGGCGAGAGCCTGGGGCGGCACCTGGCGTACTGCGGGATGCAGTTCGTTGCCCTGCGCATCGGTTGGACCGTGCCCGAAGACGACCCGTCGGTCTACGGCGGCGACTACATGCGGGCGGTTTTCTGCAGCAAACGCGACCTGGTGGAGGCTTTCCGCCGGGCGCTGGAGGTCAAGACGGATTTTCTCGCCGCCTTTGCGGTCAGCAACAACCGCCGCGGGGTCTTCGACCTTTCGGAAACCGCGCGCACGCTCGGGTTCAAACCCCAGGACGACGCGGAATCGTTCTTTTAAGAACGATCGGCTTCTCTATGGACGAGAGCGTCTCGGTCATCATACCGACGTATAACCGCCTCGCGCTGATACGCGACTGCATCCGCTCGCTCCAGCAGTCGACGCGGCAACCCGAAGAAATCATCGTCATCGACGACGCGGGGACGGACCGCACCGCAGAGGAACTGCCCGCGCTGTTCCCCGGGATCAGGCTCATACGCAACCCGAACAACCGGGGCGCCGCCTACAGCAAGAACCGCGGAATCAGGATCGCGCGCGGCACGTACCTGTGGTTTCTCGATAACGACGCCCAGATCACCGATCCCTCCTGCCTGGCGCAGATGCTGGCGCTCATGGAAGCCCACCCGCGCATCGGCTGCATCGGCGGGGAGCTCTTGAACGAAGACGGCAAACAATACGTGCGCATCGACGGATTCCGGCAGAGCCGCAAAGTCCTCTTCGATGCCCAAACGAAAACCCAGTTCCTGCTGCATCCGGTCCGCTCGCTCATGACCAGCAACCTCTTTACCCGCAGGCAACTCGTGCTGTCCCTCGGGGGATTCGACGGTGTCTTCGGGTACCTCTCCGAAGACACCGACCTGTGTTTGCGGATGCGTGCGCACGGATATGAGGTCATCCTGGACTCCCGCACCCTGGTCCTGCACCGCTACAGCCCGGTGGCGCGCAAGAGCAATTTTGCCCGCCTCTTCCGCAACGAAATGCGCTGCGCCCTGAAGAACCGGGGAATACCCTACGGACTCTTCGCCGAACCGCTGCGATTGCTGCGCAACATCGTTCTGGCCGCACGCGACCAGCGCCGCCATCACCGCACCCTGCGGGAGACGGTGCGCGTGACCGCCGTGGATACGCAACAGCCGGCGTGGCTCAACACAGTGATGCTGGCAGGGACTATCCTGGCAGCCCTCGGGTACGCTTATGCCGCCAACATCCTCCTGCTGCCGCAAACGATACGCAGGCGCAGCAGTAACCCGCTCGAGGAAGAGAAACTGCGAGACGAACACACATGATCCCGCTTTCGGGAATCGAGCGTCTGTACCAAATCTTGTGCTGCCTTCCCGTGCCCCTGCGGAAAGCCGCACTCCTGCCGTTTGCCCTCGCCCAAAAGGCGCGCCTGCGGGCGCTGCGTACCCCCGGTTTCCTCATTTTCTTCGTGACCAACCGCTGCAATGCCCGGTGCAGCCATTGCTTCTACCGCGCCCAGCTGAACCGCGATACCGGCCAGATGCACGTATCCGAGATCGAGCGGGTCGCCTCCTCACTGAAGGCCCCAAACACCCTGCTCTTGACCGGCGGAGAGCCGTTCCTGCGTGAGGATCTCCTGCCTATCTGCCGCAGTTTCTACCGCCGGGGCAAAACCCGGAAACTGCGCATCGCCACCAACGGCTCGCTCCCCGAGCGCGTCGAGGCCGTCACCGCAGGGATAGTGAAAGACCGCGCGGCAGCATGTACTATCCAGGTATCGCTCGACGGGACCGAAGCATTTCACGACCGGCAGCGCCAGACCCCGGGCTCTTCGCGCGCGCCTTCGAAACCCTGCGGCGCCTGCGGGCGCTGCAGAAAGGATCGCGCGCACTCACGATCGAACCGGTGCTCACCATCACCGAGGCAACAGTCCATGAAATCCCGGCCTTGTCCGCGCTGCTGCACGAACACCTCGGCCTTACGCTGAGCCTGATCTTGGTGCGCGACCCCCGCAGGGGCGTCTATGGCGTTCCCGATGAACTGCGCATGGATCAGACGCCGCCGGCAGAAGGAGCGGGACTGGCGCCGCTGAAAGTACTGGAAGAAGCGCTTCGGGAAGGACGAAAAGAAAGAAAGAAGGGATTCTTCGTGGATTTCGAGGCGCTGCAGAAGCGCATCGAGATGGATCTGGTCTTTAACGGCACCCGACCTTTCTGCCGTTGCCTCGCCGGGAAAACCGATGCGGTCATCTATCCTGACGGAGGCGTCGCGCTCTGCGAAATGACGGTCGCCTTCGCCTCGCTGCGCGATTTCGCCTGGGACTTCGGCAAACTCTGGAATTCCGCCGCCGCTTCAGAGATGCGCCGCCGCCTGAGCGGCTGCTTCTGCATGCACCCCTGCCACCTTAATTCAGCACTGCGCCACACCACCGAGACGATCCTGCGGTTGTCTTCAGACCGTTGAGCGCGCGCGCCAGAGCAGCGCGCACCAGTTCTTCTGGAACAGCACCCGCTCGCAGCGCAGGCCGCTCCCGCCAAACCCCCTGCGCAGCCGTGGGTAATTCTCCTTCAATATCCCCGAGACCGCCAGAGCCCCCCCGGGCCGCACCAGCCTGCAGAGCTTCCCGCGCAGGCGCAGCAGGTCATCGGTCAGAAGATTAGCGGCGACGAAATCGAAACGCCGGCGCGCCGGGAACGATTCCAGCGCAGCCCGCAGCACCCGCACCCCGGCGCAGCGATTCCTGCCCATGTTGAGCCTGGCCGTGGCCACGGCATCGCGGTCGCTGTCGATGGCGGTGGCGCGCGTTGCGCCGCAGCGCAGCGCCGCCAGGGTGAGGATACCGGAGCCGGTCCCCACGTCGAGAAAATCCCCGAGCCTTTTGCCGCTGCGCTCGATGAGAGACGCCATCATCCGGGTCGTCGGATGTAACCCCGTGCCGAAGGCAGAGGTCGTATCAAGCAGGAGCTGCCCCTGCCGGGGAAACGCCTTCCCCGAACGGCCCCATGCCGGGATGACGCGCAGCGACGGGGTCAGTTGGAACGGGCGGCAGTAGCGTTTCCAGCGGGTCTTCCAGGAGTCTTCGGGAAGGACCCGCAGCGAAAAATGCACGCCGCGCCTGAAAAGCCGCGCCAGGATCGCGCGGATCCGTTCGGCTTCGCCTGCAGCAGAAAGATAAAAACTGACGGTGGGACGCCTCCGGCTGGAGCGGGACGTTTCGACGATCCCTTCCCGGGGGATACCGTTATTGACGAGCACCGCCACGATAAGCGCGCAGGCGTGCGCCTCGCTGTTGAGCGGCCTAACGGTGCATTCATACAGAAAACCCATCATAGATAAACGACGTCTTCCTGGTGGTAAAGAGACAAAAACAGCAGCAGGTAATCGCGCAGGTGCCGGGTAATGAGGAAATTATTCCGCACGTGCTCCCTTCCGTTCTCCCCCAGCTTTTGCGCGTAGGCGGGGCTATTGAGGAGTTGCTTCAGGGCAAACGCCGCTCCCTGCACCGAGTGGCAGAGCAGGCCCGAATACTTATGCTTGATTTGCAGCGGGATACCCCCGACGTTTGAGGCCACAACCGGCTTGGCTTTCCAGAGCGCCTCGGAAACCGTCAGGCCGAACCCTTCGCGCAGAGACTTCTGCACGATGACCGCGGAGGCGCGCTGCAAGGCGTTTACCTCAATGTCATTCTGCGGCAAAAGCAATACGTGGATATCCGGATCATGCGCCGCCCGTTCCTTCACCTCGGCCAAAACCGCCGCCCCTTCCGGATCATCGGAAGCACCGCCGCCGGCAAGAACGAGCCGGCAATCGACATACCGTTTCACCAGCTGGTACGCCTCGATGACGCCGACCGGATCCTTGAGCCGGTCAAACCGGGAGATCTGCGTGACGATCGGCTTGTCTTCGGGGACCTGGTACTTGCGCAGCACCGCCTGCACCGTCTCCGCAGGCAACTCTTTGTTCTTATCGCTGAGCGGGTCAATCGAAGGAGAAATAAGGAACTGGCGGACCGGCAGCTTGCGCGAAAAGCCCGGTGCGGAAAAAACAGCCGCATCATACCGGGGGATGAAACGCATCAGGAACTCCCAGACCTTTGCGTCGGGGTTGGAGACGTCGATATGGCAGCGCCACAGCCACTTGTTCCCGCTCTGCTTACTGACCAGGGCGATCGGTTGCGGGTCATGCACGAAGACGATATCCGCATCGGTAGGCACTTCCTCGATATTGCGCTGGCTCGTCTCCATAAAGGCATCGAAATCCCTCCGGTCGATCTGCTCCGGGCGGCCGTGCAGGGCATTATGGAACTTCTTCGTGACCTCGAAAAACCGCTCTCCCCCCTTGATCACCTCCCAGCGCGTCTCGACACCCAGCTCTTTCAGGAGCGGGATCATGCGGTTGAGTATCTCGGCCACCCCGCCGCCAACGGCGGTGGAATTGACATGCTGCACGAGCCTGCCGCCGAGACGCTGTCCGAGCAGCCTCAATTCGTCGATAACCGAAGCGCCGACGAT
>CAZOGI010000002.1:4070-35175 GCA_964579435.1 uncultured Planctomycetales bacterium | reverse complement strand
CGTCAACCGGGACCATACGCTCAGCCCATCCTCTTTTCGATGATTCGTATCAGGCTCGCGCGCAAATCCTCCAGCGTGCGCGTATACGGATCCAGGCCCGCGATTTTTTGAGCCAACTGCTGCTCCCCGAGACACGAACCGATCCAGGCGGAAAAATCGTTCGTATCATGAGCTAAACGAAGGCGGGCCTCAAACACATGGAAATAAATGGAGTCGATCGTGACCTTGCGCAAAGCGGCGGCAAACGCCGGCAGGTCAGCGGCCTCATACTCGGTGGGAAGGATGAAACTGATCGACTTGATGAAATAGAATTCCTCGCCGGTCCGGGCGAATTTCAGGTGCGCCAGAGGGTTATCGGCAAGATACCGCCGCAGCGTAGCAACGATCTCTTCGCGCAGATCACGCAGGTGGGAAAAACGCATCGTATCGATGCTTGCCAAACGCTCTCCCAAATCGTCCTCTCCGAGCGTTTCGGTCACCCAATAGGCAAAATCATTCGGCGGTTCGGGAGAAAGATACTGGTGCTGCTGAAGAAAACGGTGGGTGTGGTGGTAGATGCAGGAACCGGGGACCTGCGTGATCAGATCGCACAACTGCGCCAGATTTGTTGCGCGCAACCCGGTCAGCTCGGTCAGATGCATCCGCGTGAAGAACCGGAATGGCTGCACCGCCTTGTTCAACGCCGACATACCTGCCCTCCCGAAAGAACGTCATATAGCCGTTCCAGGAAAACGCGCACCTGCCCCGGCCCGCCGAGACGGTAGCGGGCACGTGTCCGGCACGAACGGCCGACCCGCACGGTTATCCCGCGGCTGCCCAGATACGCAAAGGCATCTTCGTCGGTGCGGTCGTCACCGATAAATACCGGCAGCGCATTCGGCCAGCGGCGCAGGAGCCGGGCAACCGCGGAGCCTTTCGTGACGCCCGGCACGGCACGCACCTCCCAAACTTTTTTTCCGTCGCTGCGCGCCATACCGTAACGCGCGCCATACCGCGCCATGATCTCCTGCGCTGCCGCGCGCACCTCGGGCAGAAAACGCGGAGGCACCTGTCGGTAATGTACGCTCACGCTATAGCCTTTATGCTCGATGAGCACCCCGGCAACGGCATCCAGGCGGCGCCGCAATGCCCGGTGCATCCGCGCCATCCCTGCGCGCGACGCGCTGGAAAGTGCAACCGTAAACGAAAAACACGGCCCCCGCATCTGGAATCCGTGATTGCCGACGTAGACGACCGTGCGCAAGCCGATCAATCGCCGCAACGTTTCTACCGGCCTGCCGCTGACAATCGCCACGCGGCACCGCGCCCCCAACGCCGCGAGCCTGCGCACCAGCTCCTTCGTGCGGACGGGAAGCAGCGCTTTCTGCGGCGACGAAGCAATCGGAGAAAGCGTGCCGTCATAATCAAGGAAAAGCGCAACCGGCTTATGCCTGATGCGTCCGGCCAGCCAGGCCTTGGTCATTTCCGGATCGCGACGCATCCGCTTACGCTGTCCCACCCGGCGCTTTCTCCTGCGCATAGTTAATCGCCCGGATCGGATACGGGATCACGATCCCCTCCCGCGAGTAGCGCTTGTGGAGGCGTTTGAGAAACTCGTGCTTGATCAGATACTGATCCGTGTATTCGCGGGCGCGCATGATCACCGAAAAATTGATGCTCGAATCCGCAAAGGTGTGAAAGCGGACAAATGGCTCGAACGCCTCCACCCCGCCATTGACCGAGCGCATGACCTCGCCTGCGACCTCGCAGGTTATCCGCTCGACCTTTTCCAGGTCGCTGTCGTAATGGACCCCGACCGCCACCACAACCGCCAGCTCCTTATCGGGAAGATAATAATTGGTAATGATACTTTTGGTCAGTTTTTCGTTGGGCACCAAGACGATATTATTAGGCAACATGCGGATCTTGGTCATGCGCCAGTTGATGTCGGTGACGTAGCCCTCCTCGCCCGAATCCAGTTTCACGAAATCGCCGACCCGCACCTGACGGGCGGCGATGATATGGAACCCGGCGAAGAGATTGGCCAAGGAATCCTGCAAGGCCAGGGCAACGGCCAGGCCGCCGACGCCCAGGGTCGCCAGGATCGGCGCGATCGAGATCCCGAGGCTATTCAGGATCACCATGACGCCGATACCGAAGACGACGATGCGGGTGATGTTCTGTGAAAGGGAGACCGGCAGCGCCGAATCCTTGCGCTCGGCGTACCACTGGATGAGACGCGCCAGCAGATTGGCGACGACCAGCGTGACCGAGAAAATCCCCAGGACCAGCAACGCCCGGCTTGCCAGGCGTATCAATCCCGCCGAGAGGGAAGAAAACTGCAGCGCCAGGAATATCGCCAGCATCAGCGTCCAGATCATCACCGGAGTATGCAGGGCACCGATGAGAATATCGTCGACGCTAGAGGAGGTTTTATGCGCCCAGGCCTCCAGACGGCGGAAAACGAGCAGACGGGCCACGTACCCGACCAGGAAGGTGACGCAAAAAACCAGAAGCGGCGCCAACAGGCGCATCCATACGGCAAGATCCCCTTCGCTCAACAGCTGCATCAGACGATGCGCCATGACAACGGCTCCTCTCTCACGGCTTTTTCAGCGCGGTCAATTCGGAAACAATGCTCGCGGCCCAGGAGTAGATGTTGTTCTTGGTTATGATCCGGCGCATATTCTGCATACGCTGCTCCTTTTCCGCGGCGGGCATTTCGATCGCCGCGCGGATCGCGTCGGCGCATTCCTCGATAGAATACGGATTGATCAACACTGCATCCGTCAACTCGCGCGCCGCCCCGGTGAACCGGCTCAAAACGAGGCTGCCCGCGGCGTGCGTACGGGTCACGATATACTCTTTGGCAACCAGGTTCATCCCGTCGTGCAAGGAGGAAACGATACAAAGGTCGGCGAGCTTGTAGAACGGGAGGATCTCCTCTTGGGAAAAATGCCGCTTCAAGTAGAGAATCGGGACCCAAGACCCCTCCTGGTATTTCCAATTCTTCTTCTCCACCAGCTCATCAATTTCTGCCACGAGGTCGTGATATCGCTTAATATGGGTGCGGCTGGGCGCGGCAAGCTGGACAAAGACGAATCGAGAGCGGTACTGCGGATACTTCTCCAGGAAACGGTCGATCGCCAATATCCGCTCGACGATCCCTTTGGTATAATCGATACGATCGACCCCGAGGCCGATGATCCGCTCCTGCAGGCCGTACTCCTCCTTCAACGCTTCAGCCTCCCGGGAGAGCGCAACGTTCGGGAATACTCCCCGGTCCACATCGGGATCGACGCTGATCGGGAAAGCGCGCACGAGCGTCTCCTTGTTTTTACGCACCACGCTGAACTTTTCCGTATCCACCCGCGACTCCAGGAGCCGGTTTGCCGTCTCAAGGAAGTTGTTGCAGTGGTTCTGCACGTGAAAACCGATCAGATCGCACCCCAGCATTCCCTCAAGGATCTCCTTGTGGTACGGACAGATCGAAAACGACTCCCCTGTCGGCCAGGGGATGTGCCAAAAAAGAGCGATAATCGCATCCGGGCGCTCTTCTTTTATCATCCTGCCCAACAGGGTAAAGTGGTAATCCTGAATAAAAACGAACGGCACGCTCCCGACCGGCAGCTCCTCCAGGATCTCCGCGGCGAACTTGCGGTTGACCGCCTGATACATCTGCCAATCGGCCGCGCGGAAAATCGGACGCGTATGGGTATTATGGCAGAGCGGCCACAGGCCTTCGTTGGCGAACCCGTAATAGTAGCCGCCTTCCTCCTCTTTGGTGAGCCAGACGCGCTTGAGGATATAGCGTATATCGTCGGGAGGAACGCCGAGTTTATTCTTGGAATTGACGAAGTTGCGGTCGGCAGTCCCTGCTCCGTGAGCGATCCAGGTCCCTCCGCAGGCGGCGAGGATCGGATGCAGCCCCGTTACCACGCCGCTTGCCGGACGCACACACCGCGGGACGCCGCTTTTTTCGTCAACAACGTGCATGAACGGCTCGCGGTTGGAGACGACAAACAAGGCATTGTCCCCCAGCTTGGCATGGGTCAGGTCGCGCAGCTTTTCTTCGGTCCAGATTTCGTCTTGTGTGATGCGGTCTTGTGCCTGGCTTGATATCGTGCGCCGCGCAACGCGCAGGCTCAAAGCAACCTGCTCCACTTCGCTGGCGAGCTTGCCCAACTCCCCCTTATCCCTGATCGGCTGTCCGGTAGTAAGCTCGCCGCGCTGGAAAGAACGGAACCATTCGGTCAGATGCAGCACCGGCATGACGAAGATGCGCCGGTGCAAAAGGAACGACAAACAGAAAATGAAGACGATCAGGCCGGCCAGCGTCATATTGAGACGCAACCACAACTCGGCGATACGGGCAAAGACGAAAGAGGTGTCATAAATGATCTCGATGAGGCCAAGCACCTCCCGATCTTGCCCGCTGACCGGGAAGACATACGTATAGACCGTCAGTTCCTTGAATTTCTCCAGGCCGAAACGGGGCTCGCCGGTTGCCAGGGCTTCCTGGACGTATGTGTGGCTTTGGCTCGCCCAGTCGTAAAAACGCGGGGTGACGGCAACAAGCTCGCCCGAGCGATCATAGAGGACGCAACCCTGCAGCCGTTCGCGGCGCTCGAACTTCTGGACGAGATACTCGGCGCTCTTGCGGTCCCGGGTCAAAAAAACCTGCTGCGCGGACAGTTCCATGCCCTCGGCGATGGAACGGGATTTACGCAGCAAGTCATCGAGGAGTTTGTCCTCTTCGAAGCGGACCAGAAAAACCCCGAAGAGCACCAGGGCAGCGGCGACGATGATGAGTATCGGAAGGATAAAAAGAAGGATTCGCTTCAAGAAGACCCCCCTGAACGCTCTGAACGTCGGCAATCACGCGAAGAGAACTGCGGATAAAAGAGCTTTTAACGCAGAGATTTTGAACAGCAGCTTTATTATACCGCCCCCGCGGGGAACCGACAAGGACTTTCCCCGGGAATAACGCGGGGCCGGACAGGATCGCGCGGCGCACGATGACGGCAAAAATACGTGGGCGTTTCCGCGATTACCGGTTCACCTCGACCGCCGCTTCGGGGTCGAACGGATTCGTGCGGACCGCAAGCGAGAACAGGTACGGATAGCTCTTTTGCAGGTGCTGCATATAGAGCAGCCACTCCTGGATGAGCAGCTGAGAAGCCCGCTTGATATCGCCTGCCAGATGCTGATAATCCGCCTGCGGCAGTGAAACCAGCGACCGGCGCTGCAGAAGCTCCTCGGTCAGATGAAAGACCGCCCAGAGCAGATTCGTGAATTTCTCGTGCTCCAGGAGATTGGGATTCCCCAGCAGATCCAGGAGGAAAGAACGTTTCTCTTTCAGGAAAACCCGCATCCCTTCCAGATCCCCGCGCGCGCAGTCGATGGCGCAGGCATGCTCCCCGCAGGCGCGGTACGCCTGAGCGAATTGCCGCGCAGACCAATCGCTGCGGACGATCAGCTGGCGCGTAACCGACGCGGCGCTGGCGTCAAAAGCGCAAAACCGCCGCAGGAGGTCGGTCCCCACCTCGCTGAAAAAAGCCCCGATCACCATATTCAGCTTATGCAGCACCGCTCTTTTCTCCCTGCGGTGCAGCAACTGGTGCAGCACCAGGGTCACCAACAGGACCTCTATGAAGACGAAGGCGATATCACCGAGCAGGTAAATGAAGATGTGGTGCGCGTCATGGAATATCTGGTAGTGCTCGTAGTACAAGAGCGCCGATAGACCCAACAACCCCGCCCCCAGGGATATCTGCCATCGAATATCGTCTTTCATCAAAGCCCTTTCTCCTCTGTTGCGCTGCCGCTTCCGGAAGGCGGAGGCTGTTTCGGCCCGGCCTCGAAAAACCGCGCCAATGCTCCGACGATGGTGGCGACCGGGATGAATTCCGTCCGGGGCAGCATGCAGTAGAACCCGGCCAACGCCGCAACGCTGAAGCGCCAGCGCTGCGGGATGCACAACACGCCGCTGAGATACCACCCGACCAGGCCTCCCAGGAGCGGTCCGAGAAAGATCCCGACCGGACCGAAGGTCGCCAGATCCACCAGGTCAAGGATGACCCCTGCGGCAACCGGCCCCAGGGCGCGCTCGAAGCGCGCGCGCAACTGCCTGAACCTATTCTGTGAATCCTTTCCCGTTGCGCAGGTATTCATAGAAGGCCGTTCTCGCTACAGTCAAGCCAACGCAAAGCCGGGGCGCGGGCAGTAAACACCTTCGTAATGTTTCCCGTGCGGATCTTCTTGCCCTGCGACCACAACGCATACCACCTGCCGACCCGCCCCGGGCCGACGACGATCGCGGACTTTCCCGACCCGATACGCTCCTCATGGCGCATATGAAAATCCCGGATCCGTTGCAACACGCTTGGAGGGATGCCCTCAAAAGAGAGCGCGGCATGATCGAAGAGCACGCCTCCTCCCGGGGCAAAACGCGGATGATGCAGCAGCTCCTCTGCCATCGCGATAAAGCCCCTGCCGCTCATCCTGCCTGCCGTAGAGACCACGAACGGCCCGCCGGGCTCGATAAAGGCCACCGTAAACCGCACCGCGCTTTCTCCTACTTGATGTAATACCCCGACACCCGCCACTGCCCGTCCGCATCGAGCATCGGCGTCACCGTCTCCATCGCGTTCTTCTTGTTTTGGAACGACGTCTCCATCAACACCACGACATATTCTCCGTCGGGCGCTCCGGGCATCTCGGTCATATACTGCGCGCTTCTCACCTGACGGCCGTTGACCGCGCCCAGGGGCTGGCGGATACTCTTCATCGACTGCTCCCACAGCTCCTGCGTCACCGCGTTCCTGAAATAGAGCGCCGCGGACTGCCAGCTGGCCGCGTACGAGCCGGCATCAACGAGCGCCAGCCACGACAGCGCCGCCTCCGCCGCCGCCTTCTCTTTTTCCGCCTGCTGCGCGCAGCAGACACCCGCCCAAAACACCAGCACCATCCCCGCCATCAGAAGACGCCTTCTCACCCTGTGCCTCCTTTTTATTTGCCGGCGGCCTGCGCCGCAAAGGCCGGTTTTTTGCGCAGGATACAGGCGAGCGTATGCGCCTCGTTGTTCCTAAAGAAAAGCGTGCAAGACTCGATGTGCTCGCTCAGGTACCGCGCCTCGGCGTCCCGCAGATAGCGGCTGCGCAGGCGCGCATACTCGATAAAGAACAAAAGCATCCGCAGCGTCGAATTGCCTCCCGATCTCTCCACCCCGTACCCCGGGTAATACCGAGGCAACGATGTGTGCACGTCCTCGATGATATAGTAGCCGCCGGGCTTGACGTGCGGGAAGAAAAAACCGAGACTGACCTGCTGTTGCTGCATGGAATGGCCGCCGTCGTCGATGACGATGTCGTAGCCGCTGCCGCAGGAATCGATGAACGCCTGCAGCTGCTCGCGTTTTGCCTGGTCGGCGACAAACGTCCTGATCCGCCGGCTCTGCAGCGACGAAGAATCGACGATATCGATCCCGTACACCATCCCCCGGGGGAAATAATCCCGCCAGACGGCCAACGAACCGCCGTTTTCGATGCCGATCTCGCAGATGCGCAGCGGCCGGTTTTTCAGCGGCCGGAAGATTTGTTCGTACGGCTCGGTATAGCCGTGCCAGCTGGAAGCCTTATCGGTCCTGCCCAGCGCCAGCGCATCCAGCTCTGCCTTTCCCGCACGGCCGAAGAAGCCGGTGAAAACGGCGATACCGGCACAGCAGGCCAGGCAGAAAACAACCACCAGAACGGCTCTTTTCATGGTTGTATTCTATCACAAATCGGCAAAAGATGAAGCGCGGGGTTGCGCGCAGCCGCCTGCCGCAATAAATTCTACTTATTGACTAGGCTTTTGTTCTATACTACACTAAGAAATGGCGGCTCGCGCTCGGTCGCGCTGACGGAAACGACAGAACAGGACAAGAACGATGAAAGAATTCTTCCGGGGACAGCTCGATTACATCTATTTTTTCTACGGACTCTCCTTTATCGTTATGGCCCTGATCTGCCTGAGCATCGGCAGGGAGAAACTGCGCAGATTTCCGTGGCTGCTCCTGGGGCTTTTTGCGCTCCTGCACGGCTTCTGCGAATGGATCGACCTGTACCTGCTCATCAACGGCGCTGACCGAACCGCCTCTTTCGCGCATCTTGCGCTGCTCTGCGGATCATTTCTGTGCCTTTCGGAATTCGCCCGGATCGGATACGGCACAATACGGGGCACGCCGCTCAAGCGATGGGCCTACGTGCCGCTGCTGGCACTGTTGCCCCTGGGGCACCGTTACGGCCTGAACGGCTGGCTGGCCACGACCCGCTATTTCCTCGGCTTTCCCGCTGCGTACGCCGCGGCCCGGGCCATCCTGGCGTTCTCCGGGCGAGAAAAGGAAAGCCGGCCGCCGCTGACGATCCTGAGCGCGGCACTCGCCCTCTATGCGGTTGCCGCCGGGCTGATCGTGCCGGCCTGCGGATTCCTTGCGGCGCCCCTGGTGAACGTCGATACGTTCTACGATACACTGGGAGTGCCGGTGCAGCTGATCCGCGCGCTGCTGTCCTTCTGCGCCG
The DNA here is from genome assembly GCA_964579435.1 of uncultured Planctomycetales bacterium. Lineage (GTDB taxonomy): Bacteria > Omnitrophota > Gorgyraeia > Gygaellales > Profunditerraquicolaceae > CAZOGI01. The sequence continues at coordinate 26,635 of CAZOGI010000002.1, read as the reverse complement.
CCCTCAGCATCTGGTTCTACTCCTCCACCCTCACCGAGACCGCGGGGACGCCTCAGCTCTTCTCCGTCAAATTCCTGCCGACCAAATGGACGATCGCCCTTACCTTAATACTCTTCATCGCGGGTGGATGGCTCTTCACCAACTATCTCGATTACTATGCCGGGATAAAGACCATCCAGAGGAACGAAGCGCTCGCCGGTTCGCAGCTGGACGCGTTGACCAAGGAACTCTCCCGCCTGGGAAAGTCCGTCCTCTCCCTGAGCAGGACTACGGCCCTGCGCGGCGTCGTTTCTTCCTCCCCAAGCCCGCGCATCCGCGAAAGAGCAGCCGCCACCCTCGAGCAATTCAGGGCCAGAACCGACGCGTTGGAATGCGCGCTCCTGGACAGGCGCGGGATGCCGATCTTGTCCACGGCAAACGGAGGCGGGAAATTCGCGCCGCCGGCCACCCCTGCCGCAACGCCGTATTTCAAGGATGCCCTAACGGGCAAGACCGGCTACTACTTCAAGCTCGGCTCGGTCTACAACGAGCGCACCTACTACGTCAGTCATCCGGTCAAGGATCCCGCCGGCACGATAGCCGGCGTCGCCGTCATCGCAAAGAAGATCCCCGCCGAACCGCTCTTTCAGTACCGGCTCTTCAGCATGCTCATGACCCTCCTGGTCTGTATCATCGCTATCGTCTTCCTCATCGTTCTGCGCCGCAGAGAAGCCCTGATCCGCTTCATCGAGAGGGTGCATGCCCGCCTGGCAGAGGTCGACCGCCTGAAAACCGATTTCGTCTCCGTCGTCTCTCACGAGCTGCGCACCCCGCTCACCTCGATCAAGAACGCCGCCGGCATACTTATGAAAGGCGGGCCGCTGAAACGATCCTGGGACGAACGGGAGCGCGAATTACTGACGATCATCCGCGACAACGTCGAGCGCCAGACCCGGATGGTCGACGACCTGCTGGATGTCTCCCGGATCGAAGCCGGGGTGATGCCGGTAGAAACCCAGCCGACGGACAGCGCGGCGCTGATCCGGGACACCGTCTCCTCGCTGCGGCTCCTGGCGGAAGAAAAGAAAACGCACCTGCAGCTGCAGATGCAGGACAGTGGCCGCAAGGTGTTGGCCGATCCCGATCACCTGCGGCGCATTATCAACAATCTGGTCGTCAACGCGATCAAGTTCACTCCGGCGCAGGGCAACGTCACCGTCCGCTCGGCAACGGAGGGCGCCGAGATGAAGATAACCGTAGCCGATACCGGAATCGGCATAGCCGCAGACGAACTGAGCACAATCTTCGGCAAATTCTACCGCGCAAAAGACGCTTCGGCCCGCGCAAAAAGAGGCTGGGGACTGGGACTGGCAATAGCCAAGGGGCTGGTGGAAGCCCAGAAAGGTCGCATCTGGGTTGAATCGCGGCCCGGAGAAGGCAGCTCGTTCTCTTTCACGCTGCCGCTGGCAGAAGCAGAAGAGGAAACGGATGCAGAAGATACTCGTCGTTGACGACGAACCGGATATCGTACGCACACTGGCGATATTCTTCGAGATCGCAGGCTATACCGTTCTCACCGCGGCAACGGGTGAAGAGGCGTTGCGGCGGATACGCGCCGAAAAACCCGACGCGGTGATCCTCGACGTGGTGTTGCCGGACCGAAACGGAAACGAGATGGCGACGGCGCTCAAGCAGGACCCGCTGACATCGGCTATCCCGCTGCTCCTCATCACCGCCCAGTCGCAGAAGAACGATCTTCTCGCACTCGAAGGCTCGGCTGCTGACGGCATCGTCACCAAGCCGTTCGACATCGATGCGCTCAAAGACCGGATCGAGGAGCTGCTGGGGACGGCGCACGGGCGCGGCAAAGGAGGAAACCATGACTGACGCGAAGAAGAAAAGGATACTGCTGATCGAAGACGACCGTGACATCAGCCGCACGATACAGATCCAGCTGAACATGGAAGGCTTCGACGTCATCACCGCCGCAGACGGGTACGAAGGGATTTATAAGGCGCGCAAGGAAACGCCGGACCTGCTGATCCTGGATTTGAAACTGCCCGGGTTGCCCGGAGAAGAAATCTGCCGCGACCTGCGTAAAGAGCGCTCCTGCGCCGGCCTGCCGATCATCATGCTTACCGCAAAAGACACCGACACCGACCGGGTGATCGGCAAAGTCATCGGCGCGGACGATTATATGCGCAAACCCTTCGACATGGACGCGCTTCTGGGCAGGATCCGCGCATTGCTCGGCAACGCCTAGCGAAGCGTTGCGTTGCGGGATTCGCTGCGGGCAAGGATGCGGAAATCGTCTATCGTGCGGCCGTCGCTGTCGATGACCGAGACGCTCACGAAACCATCCTGAGGGGCCAGAAGACAAAAGTGGTAGGCAGCGGCGAACGCCTGCAGGTACGGGTTGGTTCTGCGCTGCTCATACAGGCGCGATCCGCCGCCTCCGGTGACGATAAAAGGGATACCCTCGTAGTCGAAGCGCTGATAATCATGCGAATGACCGCAGAAGACAGCCGAGACGCCATACTGCTGGATAAGCGGCATCAGGACCGGCTTCAGGGCTTTTTCGTCCGCTGCATGCCTGGCACTGACGTCAAACAACGGATGGTGAAAAAGGAATACGATGAAGTCCGCCTTTGCCGCGACCAGGTCTTTCACCAGCCAGGCGTACTGTTTCGACTCCCGGCCCAGCGGGGCGTTGCTGTCCAGCACGACGAAATGGATACCCTCCCGGTCAAGCGAATACCAGCGGCGGTTGCGGATATGGGGGAACTGCCTGAAATAGAGCGGCGAATTATACTCGTGGTTGCCCAATGCCGGGAAATACTGCGTCGTCTCCAGGAGCGGCCCGTGGATATCCTCAAACGCCTCCCAGAGCGCCGGGTTCCTGCCGTCGTCGACCAGATCACCCACCCGGAAAACAACCGCCGGCTTGCGCAGGAGTATCTGCCGCACGATCGCGCGCTGCGCCTCGGGATTATGCTGGCTGTCGCCGTAGATGACAATCTGGGCCGAACAAACAGAGACGATCGCCACAATCCTAAGGGTTGCGGCAACAAAGACCCCGCAGAATCGCCTCATGCGCCCTGACCTCGCCATGAAGCTATGTGGCCCCCTGACCCCGGACACGCCCGTTATCCCCTGACGCTCACCCAACATCCGATTGCTCCTTGGTGCACACGATCGCCGTTTCGAGAAACGACACCCTGAATCCTTCTTGAGGCATATTACGCACGAAGAATTCCCTGCTAAAACCAATGGGGTGAACCGCCCCCATTATTTCGAAAGCCTTTTTCCCCCCGGCCGGATCAAGGAAGGGAACCACGATGAAAAGGATCCCCCCCGGCTCCAACAAGCTGTAAAAATCCTTGAATATCCGCTCAAGGACAGTCAGGTGTTCAAGGGTATGAAACGTCACGATCGCGTCGAAGCGTTCTCGGTTCGCGATCAACCCCGCCAAATCAGGTTCGATCCGGACATGCAAATGCTCTCTGCCGAAACGTCTCTTTTTGTCGGAGCTCTCGATTCCCGTCGCCTCAAATTGTTCTTGGTGCGCCTGGAACAAAAAATACCCCCACGCAGATCCGAATTCCATGATCCTTCTTCCCTTGAGATTCTTTCTGAACCATTCAAAGAGCCCGCGATAATCCGCTTCGGTCCCTTCAAAGTTACTGCGCATTAACGCGGCCAGCCGGTCCGGCCCCGGGATCTCCATAAGATCGTTACCCTTATAGACGCGAGAATAAAACTGAGGGCAACGGAATATCGGGTTGGTCCAATACAAACCGCATTGCACGCAATGGCAAATGTCTATGAAAAAAGCCTTGGTATGCACTATCTCGAAATGCCCCGAACGACAATAGGGGCACACCCTGTTTTTCTTTGCAAACATCCCCTGCAATAAATACATGAATTTGATCGCGTTTTGCGAAAAGGTCATACGGGCTCCTGTCCATTGAAACCCTGCCCCGCGACAAACCACGGCACCGCCCCCGGGAGAATCGACGCTACCTGAGTCTGACAGGTAATACGGTATTATACCACAAAGGGCACCCGCCACTGCGCCCCGCTTCCCAGAAAAATGCTTGTGCTCTTGAAAATACACCGCTAAAATTATTATATGAGGCCGAAGCGCAAATCATCTTGCGAAACGAAGATCCCTGCTTGCCGTTACGATTACTACACTGATCAAAAATGAACGAACCTTGACCAATTGAGCAAGGTGAAAATCCCGACCCCGCATACCGTCATTCGGCTGCTCCTGCCCTTATCGGCGCTGGTTTATTCCCTGTGCGCCCACCCCGTGATCGCCGCGCTCTATCAGGGCCGCGGACCCCGCTTCCTGAACAACAGTATCAGCCAGCCGCCTGCCTTGCCGCTGGCTGCGTATTACCGGAAACTGGATACCGCCTTCTACCTCGCCCTTGCCCTGGCGACTGCTTTCTATCTGGCAATCAGCCTCATCGTCTCCGTCGCCCAAAAGACCTTCAGGGCGCAGACCGACTTTATCGATTCGCTCCCCGAGTCCCGGTTGGGCCCGTCGATCGCCCTGGCCGCCGCGCTGGGCCTGTACGCGGAACTGATGATCATCCGTTTCCACGCTTCGTCCTTCCAACTGTTCGCCTATCTGAAGAACGTGAGCCTGCTCTCCTGCTTTCTCGGCCTGGGGCTCGGCTACCTGCGCAGCAACCGCCGCGTCCTGACCGGCGCGCTGGCCATGCCGTTGATCGCGCTGCAGGTCGCCTTCCTGCATGCCATGCGGTTTTCGCCCTTCGCCGCCCGCCTGCAGAACCCGATCGTCGAGCAGATCTCCTTCGGGCTCAATACTATCGCCGGGGCGGCGGGCGCACTCTTTTCCTACGGATTTCTCTTCCTCGTCTTCATTTTTAACGCGATCTGTTTCATCCCCCTGGGAGAGCTGACCGGCCGCTTGATGGCCAGGAAAGAAAAACTCTCTTCCTACGGCTGGAACTTGGCCGGCAGCCTCGCCGGGATCCTCGTCTTCTCGCTGCTCTCCTTTCTCAATACGCCTCCGGCCGCCTGGCTGATCCTGATTGCCGCAGCCCTCTGCGTCTTCCTGCTGCGCGCGCCCCGCGGCCTGCTCCTGGCACTTGCCTGCACGAGCCTGGCCCTGATAATGCTTTCCATCCCCGCGCGCCTCAATACCTTCGACTTCTACTCCCCGTACCAAGTATTGAGCCTGAAACTCACCCCCCGCCAGGCACCTGCCATCGAAACCAGCAATACCTATTACCAGGAGATGTTCGATCTGGCCGAACGGCACGGATCCGACCCCTCCCTGCAACGGCTCTACGACTACTACTCGCTGCCGTATGCCCTTACACCACAGCCGCTGGAGGTGCTGATCGTCGGCAGCGGCAGCGGCAACGATGTCGCTGCGGCCATCCGCAACGGAGCCGCACGGGTGGATGCCGTCGAAATCGATCCGGTCATACTGAAACTGGGCCGCCTCCTGCATCCCGAATCCCCGTACCGCTCCCCGCGGGTGACCGCTATCGTTGACGATGCGCGTTCGTTCCTGAAGCACACGCACAAACAGTACGACCTTATCGTCTACGGCCTCCTGGATTCGCATGTCCTGCTCTCCGGTAAGGCCGGAGGAATCCGGCTGGACAGTTATGTCTACACGGTTGAAGGGTTCCGACAGGCGCGCGCCAGGCTCAAAGAAAACGGCGCCCTGTACCTAAGCTTCTTCGCCCTGAGGCCCGAGTTGGGCAAAAAGATCTTTCTCATGCTCCGCGAAGCATTTGACGGCCGCAATCCGCGCGTTTTTACAACCTCCTTTAGCGACAGCTGTTTCTCTTTCCTCGCCGGGCAAAGCCCGCAGGATGCCCCGAACGTCTCCCTGCCTTCGACCATCGGCGAGATAACGCTCCAATATCTCTCCTGCCCGGTCCGGGCAGACGTCTCCACCGACGATTGGCCGTTTTTCTACATGCCGGTGAGAAAATACCCCGTCTCCTACGTCCTGGTCATTGCGCTGCTGCTGGCGATCTCCCTGGCCATGGTACACCGTTCTGCCCGCGGCATCGCCGGCAACTTTTCCCTCGCCTCTTTTTTCCTCGGGGCAGGCTTCATGCTCATCGAAACAAAAGGCATCACCGAACTGGCCCTGCTTTTCGGCAGCACCTGGCTGGTGACCAGCATCGTGATCGCCGCTATCCTGGGCATGGCATTTTTGGCAAATGCCGCGCTGACGAAAATAAAAAATCCCAACCCAAACCTGGCGTACGCGCTGATCTTCGCCTCCCTGCTGCTGGGCCTGGGCCTGAACGCCGCCGGCATCCGAAGTCCTTTCCCCTGGCTGGAGCGGATCATCAGTGTTCTGGTGCTTACCGTTCCGGTCTTTTTCTCCGGGTTCGCCTTTTCCTTCGAGATCAAACGCGCCCCATCGGTATCCCTGATCCTTGCCGCCAACATCCTGGGCGCGATGCTGGGCGGTTTCCTGGAATACAACGCCATGTATTTCGGGTTCCGCTCGCTTTACCTCTTGGCGCTGCTGATGTATGCGGCTGCGTTCTTTGGTGCGCGGGCATCAGGCAACCAGGGAGGTGTCTCATAACCGGGATAAAGGGCAACAGACAGAACGAATTACGCGCCCTGTACAAACAAGTCGACGCGAATTTCTACGACGAGCAGGAACAGAGCGCCAATCCCCTGCGCGCCTGGATACACGGCAACCGCTACCGCATCATCCGTTCTTTCGTCAACGGCCTCTACGTCAAGGGGATGAACATCCTCGACGCCGGATCGGGCAGCTGCAACTGGAACACCGGCGGCCTTCCGGTCACCGGCATAGATTTCAACGAAAAGCTCCTGCGGGACGGGTTGGAGCAGGGCAGGCTCTTACGGTACTTCCGGGGAGACATCACCCGCACCAAAATCGCCGACGGCGCATTCGATATCGTCGTTGCCACCGAGGTCCTCGAGCATATTCCCGACGTTCAGGCCGCGCTTGCCGAAATACACCGGATCCTCAGCCCCCGGGGCTCGATGGTCGTCTCGGTGCCGGACGAGTCGCCTTTTTCACTCTGGAAGACGCTCTTTATCCCCTGGGCATGGTACCGGGGATACCTGCTCAACCAGCGCTATTACCGCAAACAGTGCGGGCACGTCCAGCACTTCTCTCCCGGCTCCGTCAAGAACCTCCTCGTACGCCACGGTTTTGACGTCGAGGTGGTCTTCTCCGTCTCCTCCCTCAACATCTTCCTGATCGCCTACAAGGACGCCGCTGCGGCTTTCCCCCGGCAGAAATATACCGACCTGACCGTCATCATCCCGGTCCTCAACGAAGTTTATTCCATCACCCGGATCATCAAGGAATTGCTCAACCGTTATCACGGCGTGCGGATCATCATTGTCGACGACGGCTCGACCGACGGGACGCTCTACGCCGTCGAAAAACTGCAGGGCCATTCCCCCGGGATCACCCTGATCAAACGCGGCCCGCACAAACCGAAAGGGATAACGGCAAGCGTGCTCGAGGCCATCGACAAGGTCCAGACCCCCTATTTCGTCGTCATGGACGGCGACGGCCAGCACGGCCCCCAGTACGTCATGTGGCTGTACCGGCAACTCTTTGGCGGCACGCATCTTTCGGTCGCAACGCGCGCCACGGTGCACGGCTGGTATTGGCACCGCAAACTCCTCTCGTGGTTGGGCAACAAGCTCGCCGGGATCGCGCTGCGACGCCTCCCCGGGGCCCCTTCGGACGCCTTAAGCGGCTTTTTCGGCGCGCGCACACAGGTCTGGCGCTCGGTCACGCGGGGAAAAGAAAAAGCCTTTGCGCCGAGAGGGTACAAAGTGCTTTTCGATTTCCTGAAACTCTGCGACCGCTCGATGATCATCGATGAGGTATACTTTGCGTTCGACGCGCGGGTCTACGGCACCTCAAAAGCGACGCTGCGCGTCTACTGGGAATTCCTGCGATCGATCTGGAGATGACCTCCCCGCTGGTCTCTGCCCAACGCCTGCGATTCAACCTCGGCTTCCTGCCGCCCAAACCCCTGCTGTTCGGACGTATCGCCGCCAATTACGCGCGCATGGTCCTGTTAAGGCAGCCACGCCTGCGTGTCCTGACCGTCGCGGTCAACTACTCCTGCCAGCTCAAATGCGCCTTCTGCTCGGCGCAGGACCTGCGCCGGCGCTCTCCCGTATCGGAATATCTTACGATGGATCAACTCTCCGCGGCTATCCAACAGGCAATGCGGTGCGGATGCGTCAATATTCATTTTACCGGCGGGGAGCCGTTGCTGGATAGGCGCCTCTACGAAACAGCCCGGCTTATCGACCGGCGCCGCGTTATCTTAAGCCTGGTCTCCAACGGCCTGCTGCTGGCGCAGGAAGCGCTCCCCCTGAAGAAAGCCGGCTTCGATCTGGTGATCGTGAGCATCGACAGCCCCGACGCCGCGGCACACGATGCGGCGCGCGGGGTGGCGGGCGCGTGGGAAAAAGCGTGGGAAGGAGTGGATGCGGCGCAAGCGGCAGGGCTCAAAGCCATGGTCGCCATGGTCGTCTCGCACCAGAACCTGCGCAGCGGCGAGGTAGACCGGCAGGTCAGCTTCTGCCGCCGGCGGGGCATTCCCCTGCAACTGTTGCCGGTCCGGCAGGTGGGCGATGCCTCTCTCGATGCCGCATCGCTGCTTTCCCCTGAGGACAAAGAACGCTATTTCGCGCTGACCGCGCGCGGAGACGTGCGCTGGGACGGCTGCTCAAGCTATTTCCCGGCGCGCTGCCTGGCGGCGCGAGAACGGATATACCTTGATCCGGTCGGCAACATCTTTCCCTGCGACTTCATCCACACCCCCTTCGGCAACATTAAGGAAGAACCGCTTGAAGCGATCTGGAAGCGAATGCTCAAAAGCCTGCCGTACACGCGCTCCCATCCGCGCTGCATCAGCGCTTTTCCCGAAGACGAAGGGATACGGTGATGCTGAAATTCGCCTGGGGAGCAGTGAAGACGATCCTTCTGCACGACCCGATCAACGCCCGCCTGTGGCTCACCTACCGCTGCAATTACCGCTGCGGGATGTGCGGGATCCGGGATTTGCCCCCGACGAGAGAGATGGACCTGTCTGATCTTGCGGTGGTAGCCTCCAACCTGCGCCGGATACGGGTCAGCCAGGTGATCCTGACCGGCGGAGAGCCCACCCTGCGGGCCGACCTGGTCGAGGTGATACGGCTCTTTTCCCGCCGCGGTTTTATCGTGCGGCTGCAGACCAACGCCGGGCCGCAGGTCAGCCAAGATCTGATCGAGCGCTGCTATGCGGCCGGACTGCAGGATATCAGCATCTCCCTGGACACCCTCGACGCCGCCCGCCAGGACCGCATCTGCCAGGCAGACGGGGTCGTCCACCACGCCCTGCGCCTCATCCGCTACTGCCTTGAACGCCACGGCAAACGGGGCATCGTCGCGGTCAACGTCACGATATCCGCGGAAAACTTTTTCGAGCTGCCGGCCCTCATCGAATACATCCATTCCCTGGGGGCGTTCTTCAACCCCTGCATCGTCACGCGCGCCTTCACCAATCCTTCTGCGCAGAGCAACCGCCGGTGCCTGGAAACTTTCTCTTTTGCCCGGCTGGACAGAACCAAGGTGGAAGAGGTTTTCGCAAAGCTTCGGCGGCTGATACGCAAGGACTACCGCATGCTCATGACCAGCCGGGAGCTGGAAGATTTTCGCCGGTATATCCTGACCGGCGATTGCCGGTGGCGCTGCTGCGCCGGGATCCTCTCTTTCGACATACTGCCTTCGGGCGAATTCATCCCCTGCTGCGACACTGCCGACAGCGGGCCGGTCGCTCCGGTCGCACATTTAGCCCGGGAAGATTTCCTGAGCGTTTATCGCAGCACGGCGTTCAAGGAAAAACTGGCGCAAAAACGCAATGCCTGCAGCGGCTGCCTCTATTCGTGCTACCGCGATCCGGCGTACCTGGTCCGCGACCCGTTTGTCCAGCTTCAGGCGCTCTATAAGATTCTGCGTTTCAGAAAGCTCCTCACATGAAAACCCCGAACGCCGATCTTATTGCGCGCTGCGTCAATACCCTGACCTGGTGCCTCCTCATCCTCCTGGGCATCGCCGCCTGCGCGGTGGTCGCCGCAAAATGCCACGCCGGGATCGGCTACTTCATCAACCGCGCGCTCCTGTCGCTCTTTCTCCTGGTGCCCTACGGCCACCAGCTCTACACGCCGCTGGGGCACGGATCCGTCTCCGGCTATATTTACGGCCCGATCGCCGCTCTTCTGTACCTTCCCCTCTATTTCGTCCCGTCCATGAACGGCTCGATCTTTTGGGGAGGGATCCTCTCCTTCTGCGCGACACTGCTGCCGGCCGTCTGGCTCTACGCGCGCGCGCGGGCTTCGGCTCAGGAAAAACTGTTCATGACCCTGCTCTTCTGCTTTCTCGCCTTCCATTCCGCCTCCCTGCTCCACGCGCTCTTCTGCATCCATGCCGACGCTTCCGCGCTCTGCTTCGGCGCCTTGACCTGCCTTTTGATCGGACAGTTTCCGGTTGCGCAACGCCAGACACGGCTGCTCATTTGGGCTGCGGCAACCTCAGCGTTGGCGCTCTGGTCCAAACAGGTAACGCTGCCCCTGGCCGGCGCGATCGCCACCTACCTGCTCGCCATGCACGGGCGTAAACCGGCAGGTCGGTACCTGCTCTTTACCGGCGCCTGGACGCTTCTTTTGACCGGACTCTTCAGCGCGCTCTTTGGTTTCGGGAATCTGCTCCTCAATATGCTCCTCATCCCCTCCCGTCACCCGTGGGAAACACCCCGGCTTTTCTGGACGCTTCACAGAAAAGAATTCCTGATCGTTGCGGCCTGCTTCGGCTGGCTCCTGCTGTACATCCGCACACATCCGCAGCGATTACAACAGGGAAAATTGCGCAGTTGGTTTTCTCTGGGGACCTGGACGCTCTATTGGTGGGTTTCTTTATGGATGGCGCCGGTGGCACTCTCCAGCCGCATGAAACTCGGCGGCTGGGTGAATACGCTCAGCTATATATTCTATTTCTTCATGATCGCCGTTCCGCTTGCGCTCTGGGAAAAATATCTCTTTCCGCTGGCTTCCCGGCGGCCGGTCCGGGCCAAGGCAACGATAGCTGCCTCAGCCGCGGTGATGGTGGTGAGCATGCTGCGGATCGTACTGGCGGATCTGGGGACGATGCATGCCCTCTTGCCGAAAGTGCACATGGAAACGGCGTACCGTTTCGCGCTGCGGCATAAAGGCCAGGTGTATTTCCCGAATTTCCCCTATCTTACCCTGGTCTCCGAGAGGGCCGCGTACCATTATTCCTACAGCGTCTTCGACCGGGAGCTTGCGGGATACCCCATACCGCAGAGGCAGATCAGGGACGGTATTCCGCCGGACTTAAAATACATCGCCGTCTCGATGTTCGAGCGGGAATCGTATGCTCCGGGCCTGACCGGAGAGTATATGCTGCGTTTCTTCCCCGAATTCTCCCGATGCATCCGCCTGGCGGAACTGCCGCTCTGGAAAGTCTATGTCCGCAAGCCCGCGCCCGCTCTAGCCCAGATTGAACAACCGCACGAGTAACTGGATAGAAACCCCGCCCAGAAGATAGGTCACGAACAAAGCCGCCACGGCAAGCGGATACTTCCAGCGCGTCGCGCTTCTCTGCCTGCCGCCCAGCGAATGCTCGATACACAGAAACGGCGCGATGTTCATGGCGTGGTAATTCAACATGACATAGGGGATAAACAGTAAGAGGACCGGTTGGGCCAGGAACGTGGCAAATCCGTCGCCGAGCGCCTGGCCCAAAGCCATGAGGAAGATGTACTCGCCTCTGGTGTAGTTAAAGCGGTTGATCAACCTCCAGATCACCCAGAAAATGACCGCATAGACCGGAACGGTCAGCAGCAGGTCGATCGCGTAATTACAGGCGAAGGAAACGGGGCCGGCATGCGGCTCAACGAGCAGGGAAGGTAAAACCGGCTTCGAGATCATGTACGCGCCTTCGACCAAGGCCGCCAGGATGACGCCCGAGATTATGAAAAACCGTTCCGGATTCCGGGGCCTGCACAAGCGAGGGAGCGCGAAAGATACGACAATGATCCCGGCGATGATGATATGAGTAAGGTTGTCGTGGTTGAGCTTGTTCTTCAGGAAGGTGAATGCGATGGCCGGCACCGCCCAGACGATATACGCGCGCATTACGCCCTTTTGCGTTTCATAAGGCTCACCAGGCCGTCCAGTATGGTCAGCGGATGCGGCGGGCAACCCGGGATAAAAAGATCGACCGGGATGATCGCATCGACGCCGTTATGGACCTGCGGATGAGCGCGATAGAGGCCGCCGGAGAGGGCGCAGGCACCGACCGCGATCACCAGTTTCGGAGAGGGCGTGGCAGCATACGTTTTTTCAAGCGCCAGGCGCATATTCGCGGTAACCGGGCCGGTCACCACGAGCCCGTCGGCGTGCCGCGGAGAAGCCACGAACTGGATCCCGAAACGACCGAGATCGAAAGCCAACGTGTTCAGGACGTTTATGTCCGCTTCACAGGCATTACAACCCCCCGCGCTCACCTGGCGCAGCTTGAGTGACCGGCCGAAAATATGCCGCGCCCTGGTGAGCGCAGGCTTCTCCCGGCGGTCCGCTGCGTTCGTGATCAGCAAACCGTCCTTGTCCGCCACGGCCAAACGGTAATCGCGGCTGAACGTGATCCCTCCATCCGGGCAGGCCTTTTGGCATTCGCCGCAAAAAACGCACTTGCCCAGGTCCAGCACCGGATGCCCGTCTTTCCCGCCGATTGCGCCCGTCGGACAAACCGCCTCGCACGCCCTGCGTGCCTGTTCACCCCATGCGGGGGAAAGGCACGGCTTACCCAGGAACCGTTCCGGCAGGATCGCATCCGCCGCAGGGAAAGGTATGGTCCGGTATCCCTGTTTTATCCGGGCGTACAGTGTCTTGATCATGCGGCCTCAGAGCTCCTCATAAATCGTGCCCGCAGTAGGAGAGATTGAAGCTTTTATTGCACAGAGGAAAATCGGAGATCTCCTCTCCCCTGACCGCCAGGGCCAGCGCTATCCAGTTATGGAATGACGGATCGACGATCTTGTACCGCTCTAGTGTGCCGCTTCGGCCGGTAAAAACCGTGTGGCATATCTCCCCCCGCCATCCCTCGATCAAAGAGACAACCATCCTGCCGGGCTGCAGCGGGGGCAGCGGGACGCCGACCGGCCCCGGGGGGAGGCTCTCCAGCTGCTCCTGAACGAACTCAACCGATCTTTGTATCTCCAGCCATCGGACAAAAGCGCGCGCAAAGACGTCGCCCGAGGAATAGGTCGAGACCGGGATCTGCGAGTACCGGAACGCCCCGGTGGGAAGATCGAACCGGACATCGCGCTCAATGCCGCAGGCGCGCGCCGCCACTCCCACCAGCCCAAGTTCCAGAGCGGTCTTCTGTGTCAGGATCCCGGTTTCTTCGAAACGCTCGATCACCAGCGCGGAATCCCACATCAGGGACACCGCGTTCTTTATATCCGAGAACGTTTTCGCCAGGCGTTTCTGCAGTTCCTTTCGCATTGCCTCGTCGATATCGAAGGCCACGCCGCCGGGCCGGATCATCGCGCGGCCGAAACGGTTCCCGCAGATGAGGGCGGTCATGTTGAGCAGATCCCCTCTAAGGCGGCCGCAATACGAAGCGGTCGGTAAATAGCCGACATCCCCCGCCAGCGCCCCCAGATCGCCGGTGTGGTTGGCCAAACGCTCAAGTTCAAGCATAATCGCCCTGATAAAAGCGGCTCGTGTCGGGATCTCAAGATCGGCCAGACTCTCCAGCGCCTGCGCGTACGCCAGCGTATGCCCGATCGTCGTATCCCCGCTTGCCGTCTCGATATAATGGACCGTCCTCTTATCGGGCCCCCCCACCAAAGCCTTCTCAATGCCCCGGTGCTGGTAACCGAGCGATATCTCCAGGTGGAAGACCTGTTCGCCGTGGCACTGAAAACGGAAATGCCCCGGCTCGATGACCCCGGCGTGGACCGGACCGACGGCAACCTCGTGGATCTCATCGCCGTGTATGCGCAGGAAATCGGTCACCGACGGCTGGACCCGTTCGTTCTGGTAAGAATCCCCGAATCTGATCGGCTTCAGCCACGGATGGGCGATGGGACGCACCCCCAGCTGCTCGGCTATCTCGCGCTCGAACCAATGGACCTGCGGCAGGCACACCGTCAGGGAATCGTACGCATCCTTAACCCGGGCACAGAACGTCGTCAGGCATCCCTGCTTATCGTACGCAAGCGTCATCACCAGGACAACGGTCCCGTCCCCTGCCGGATACCCCCAGAAAGAGACCACCCGGGCGCCGTCCTGCGCTTCCTTGACCGCGCGCTCGCGAAATGCGCCGATCGCCATAATGGACAGGGCGTCTGAGCGCCCGGACTGGCTGTTGTATGATCTTGCCCCCTGATCAGCCATTATCGTAGAACCCCCCACGCATGCGCCATTGCCTCGAGCGCGCCCGAAAGCCAGGCAGGGAAAAAGAGCCCCAGGCTGGCGGCTAAAACGAAAAAGACCAGGGGAACGGCGTTTCGCCGCAAAGTATTCCCCTCGCCCGCTCCCTCCTGCCCCGCAGATCCCTGCGCCATCGAAACGAATATCCGTGCCATGCCGATAAAAATGATCGCCAGCGCGCCCAAAAACAACATCCCGATCCCGTAGCGCCCCCGGGAGACGATCTCCTTGAGGATCATGAACTTCCCCAGGAAAATCGCCGACGGAGGAGTCCCGGCGATCAACAGGAACCCGGCAACCCACAGGATGCCGAGGCGGCGGGTCTTTCCGAGCGCCAGGCCGCGGACCTGCGCGATCTGTTTTGTCTGCACAAACGACAGGATATTCCCCGCGACGAAAAACAATCCCGCCTTGGTCAGGGAATGCCCGAGCATATTGATCAAGGCCCCGGTGAGCGCACCCCCGCCCACCCCGACGCCCAACGCCAGTATCCCCATATGCTCGACGCTGGAATAGGCCAGCATCCTCTTGTAATCCGTCTGCCCCAGGATAAAAACCGCCGCAAAGAGCAGCGAGAGCAAACCGAAAAACACGAATACCTCCTGGCAAAACGCCGCTATCCCTGCCGCAGCGCACACCTGATAGGCACGCAGGATCCCCAGAAACGCGCAATTGAGCAACGCCCCGGAGAGGAGCGCCGAAATGACCGACGGGGCCTCGCTGTGGGCGTCAGGCAGCCACGTATGCAACGGGGCAAGCCCCATTTTGGTGCCGTAGCCGACAAACAAAAGCAGGAAGGCTGCTTTCAACCAGGCGGCATTCAATGTTCCGGCATCGGCGATGAGTCCCGAGAGAAGCAGCCCGCCCTGACGATCCTGGGCGGCTGCCAGGAAGAATACCCCCAACAACGCAATAGCGATACCCACGGAGCAGATCAGCAGATACTTCCACATCGCTTCGAGCGAACGCCGGGTCCGGTGAAAATAAATCAGCGGGGCGCTGGCCAGCGTCGTCGCCTCGATACCGACCCATAAGATCGCCAGATGCTGGCTGCACAGGACTACGGTCATCGTCGAGAGGAACAACAACAGGCACCCGCTGAAAATTGCCTCCGGGGAAAAGAACGTTCTGGCGGCATCCTCACTCTTTACTTTCCGCTCTTCGTCCGCAAGATACTGCACGCCGTAGAGGGACGCGCCGAAAAATAAGACGCTGGTAACGGTCAGGAAAACCATCCCCGTGACGTCAAGGGCGATCCAGCCGTTGAGAGCCTCCCCGGCGCCTCTGCACCACGCCGCAGCGCAGAGCCCCAGATGCGTCCCGGCACACGCCACGATCAAAACCCTGCGCGCGGCATGAGAGCGCAGGAAAAAAGAAAGCGCGCCACAGAAAAACGGCACCACGATCAGGAGAGCGGCGATCATCTCATCAGTCCCCGTGCGGCTCCAGCCAGTCCGTAAGCTCGGATAGTTTCTGCGTATCGATATGGTCGAATTCGCGGTTGATATGGAAAAGGGCTATGCCCATGACGAAAACCGCCACAAAAACATCCAGCAGGATCGCCAGCTCCACCAATAAAGGCTGTTCGCTCAACACCGCGGAGCCGAAAAGGTAAATGCCGTTTTCCAGCACAAGGTAGCCGATGACCTGCGTGAGGGCTTTCCTGCGGCTGACGATCATGAAGGTGCCGGTCAGAAAAGTCGTAAAAGCCACGGGAAGGGCCAGGTCGCTCAGCAGCGGCTTTGCGAGGGCAAGCCGTGAACTCAAGGCATAGGAGAGCATAAAAAACCCCACCCCCAGCAACAGGGAGAGCGGATACCCGCCGACCGGCTCCACCTCTTTGCGGACATTGGCTTCGCGCAGCGCCCGCAGCAATAACCAGGGGAACACCGCGCCCTTGAGGAGGACGCTCAGAGCCGAAGAGATGATGACGCCCGGCACCATACCGTGCGGCAGGGCAAAAGGGATCAATCCCACCAGGGCACCCTGGATCGCCATGGTCCGCACGCACGCCCCGATGCGGCTTGAAAAGAGCACGATCAAGTCCATGAGGAGAATCGCGATAACCGCAAAATCCAGCGGAATGCTCATTTATTGCCTCAAGGCAAGGATGAACCCGACCATCGACAACGCCGATGCGATGATCAGGAAGTGCGGCACCTTAAACAGGCGCAACCGCGCCAGGGTCGACTCGACAACACCGACCAGCACGGCCAAGGCGAGCATGGAGAGGACAAACACCGGCAAAGCCATGCCGCCGCCGGGCACGCCGGCGCCCAAGACGATACCCGTCAGCACTGCCCCCAAAATCCAGAATTTCACCGTTGCCCCGTACAGGATAAAGGCAAGATCAACGCCGCCGTGGTCCAGCACCATGACTTCATGGATCATGGTCAGCTCCAGGTGCGTATTCGGATCGTCGACGGGTATGCGCGCATTCTCCGCCAGCAGAACGATGAAAAGGGCGCCCAGGATCAGACAGATGAGCGGCCCCTGCGATACCCAGGAATAAAAGATCTGTCCCGCCAGGATCCCGCTGAGGGAAGCGCTCCCGGAGAGCCGCGCCAACGTGGCCACGCTCAAAAAAAAGGCCGGTTCGGCGAAAACCGCAAACTGGACCTCCCGGCTGGCGCCCATACCCTCGAAACTCGAGGCGGTATCGAGGGCGGCCAGGACGGTGAAAAAGCGCGCCAGGCCCAGCAGGTACATGAACAAAACGATATCGCCGTCGAATGCGATGAGAGCAGGCTGTCCGGCGAACGGTACGAGCATCGAAGCGACGAGAATCGCGCTGAAGCCGGCCAGGGGGCCGGCGACGAAAACCCAGGTGGTCGATACGCTGTACGCCGCGCCCTTGCGCAGCAGCTTGAAGATATCGTAATAGAGCTGCAGCAACGGCGCTCCCCGGCGCCCGGCAAAAAAAGCCTTGGTCCGGTTGATCACACCGAACAACAGCGGAGACAAAAGCAGCGCGAGAAAAAAACGGACCAGGGCAGTATACATTAGCGGAATTTCCAAATAAAGAGAGCCATCAGCGTAATGAGGATATACAACACGTAAACCTGCAATTGTCCGTGCTGGACCCAGGTCAACTTCCCCGCAATGCGCCGGATCGATTCCAGCACCGGCCTGAAAAAACCCTCGCTGAAGAGGTCCGCGGTCTTGGTCTTATAGGTAAAGCTGCCCGGGAAATAGTCGTCTATCCGGTGGGCGCTCTTGTTCGTCCTCAGGATACCCTTGAAGAAATCAACGGTCGGCTGGACGAAGGACGAAGCGGTATACTGCATGCGGGATTGCGGCCGGGCGTAGCCGCAGTCCCAGGTAACGACGCTACGGACATCGCGCGTGCGCAGCAGCCAAAGGCGCAAAAGCAGCGCTACCGCGAAAAAAGAGCCGAACAGCAGCGCCGCAAAGACGATGCGGGACAGTGGCCCGACGCTTCCGGACAAATGGGCTTGCAACTGATCTGCCGGTATCCCGGTGATAACAAAGATGGCCCCGGCGAACATGCGGGGAATAAAAGGAGCTGCCCCGGCGAGCAAAACACACAAACCCGCAAGCAGGACCAGGGGAAGACGCATACACGGACCCGGCTCGCGCGCTTTATCCCCGTGCCCGCTGCGCGGCTCGCCCAGGAATATGATGCCGAAGGCTTTCGCAAAACAGGCGACTGCCAGGCTTCCGATCAAAGCCAGTGACACGATGACGCCCAAAAACACCAACACCGCCAAAGCAGGGTTGAAGATCCCCTTGAAAGCGGCGAAATAAATCAGGAATTCGCTGATAAACCCGTTCAGGGGAGGAAGTCCGCAGATCGCGGCGGCGCCGATGAGGAAACAAAAGCCGGTCACCGGCATCTTCTTCAGCAAGCCCCCCAGGATATCGATCTCCCGCGTGCCGGTCTCCTGCGCCAGGACGCCTGCCCCCAGGAAAAGCAGCCCTTTGAAAAAAGCGTGGTTTATCACATGCAGCAAGGCGGCGGCAAAACCGATTGCCGCCAGAGCCGGATCAGCGCTGCTCATGCCCACGATCCCCAGCCCGAGGCCGATTGAGATGATGCCGACGTTCTCTATACTGCTATACGCCAGAAGCCGCTTGAGATCATGCTGGGCCAACGCAAACAAAATCCCCAGTATCCCGGAGACGATACCGATGCCGATGAGCGTGTACCCCCACCACGCGGGCGGCACGCCCAGAAAGGTCAAGACCCGCACGATCCCGTATATCCCGGTCTTGATCATCACCGCGGACATGACCGCCGAGACATGGCTGGGCGCTGCCGGATGCGCCTCCGGCAGCCAGATATGCAGCGGCATGAACCCCGCCTTGGTCCCGAACCCGATCAGCGCGCAGAGAAAGACCGCCGACGGCAGGAACCCTCCGGGGGACGTTTTCCAGTCGGCGAAATCGAACGAACCGCTCCCCTGCCCCAGCAGGACAAACATCACCAGCAGAAAGAGCGTGCCGATGTGCGTGGCGACCAAATAGAGGATCCCGGCGCGGACGGTTTCTTTCTTTTCGCCCTCGAACAATACCAGGAAGAACGAACTGACGGACATGATCTCCCATGCCACAAGGAAAAGAAGGGCATTGCGCGCCAACACCACCAGGATCATACCGGCGGCAAGCAGATTATAAAAAAACCAGGCGGTACCGATATTCTTCTTGCCGTAATAATGCTTCAGGTACTCAAATCCGTATACTGCCGCGGCAGCGCAGAGGATGAACACCGGCAGCAGGAACACCCTGCCTACAGAATCAAGACAGAGAGAGAATGAACCGAAGGGAACAGGCCACGGCAGAGACACGCTCAGGGATGCGCCACGGTTCCCGGCACAGAATACCGGAAAAGCGGCGATGCAGGCGATAACCGCCCCTGCCGCGCCGACCGCATTGGCCAGCCGGGCGAAGCGGTTCAGGCAAAACGAAGCTGCGGCGGTCAGGACCAACGACCCCAGAGCGATGAGTAAATACGGCATCTCAATGGCCTATCGTCTGTTCTGCTTTTTCGATCTTGCTTAAGATGACTTCCCTGTTCTTCTGGCTCACCAGGGCGTTTTTGACCCCCGCATCCTTCAAAACGTGGGCGATGCGAGAGAGCATCTCCAGATGGCTCCTGACCGTGGGGCTGATCAGGGTAAACAGGCAGCTCACCGGTTTTCCGTCGATCGATCCGTAATCGAGCGGCTTGTCCAGGAAGCAGACCGATACCAGCGCAGCGGCGATATGGGTGACGACGGGATAGCGCGCATGAGGGATGGCAATCCCCTCTCCGAACCCCGTCGATCCCAATTCTTCCCGCACCAGCATCGCCTCCAGGAGACTCTCTTTCTTGACATCATCGGGCAGATCCAACAGACGCACCACGGCGCCCAGCAACGACTTTTTGTCTTTGCCTTCGATACGGTAATGGATCCCGCCTATTTTTATCGCTTCGGTCAGATTCCAACCGGCGGCCATGCGATCGGCGCCGTCATTGATGAGCTGATGCGACACATCCATCTTGTTGGCTGTTGCCCAGTCCAGGATATCCACCCGGTTGAACCGGTACTGGTCATGCACCTTATAAAAAGGTATCGTCTGATCCTTTATCCAGCGGTAAATCGTGCGTTCGGTTACATCCAGCATCTTGGCCAGCTCTTTTACGCTCAACTGCACAGGGATCTCCTTAGCGGTTAGGTGTCTTTTGCCTCTTCAGAAAGCATATGATATTCTATGACAATCAATCGGCGATGTCTATTATTTTCCTATCGGTACCACTGGACTTCTCGCTTCGACTCTTACCTAATTCCGGTATGCACAAAAAAGCCCTGCTCAATTTCGAGCAGGGCTTTTTTGTGCTGCCGCTGATCAAAAAACTAGGAACATTGACAACCGACGCATCCCGCCTGGCCGCATTTGCACACCCCGTCGGCGCAACAGGACTGGCCCGCACATACACAGGCTCCGTTTACGCAACACGTTCCGCTCACACACGCACAGGCATCCTTGGCGCAACAACCATCCGCTGCCAGCGCCAAAGTCCCTGATGCCTGCGCGAGAAATGCCACAAGAGCCAACATCACTATAAGCGTTTTCATGCGTCCCCCCTTTTAAACCTTCCTGAACCTCTTAATCAACAGCATTATTTCTCTCAGCTTCTGCTCTTTATCCCGCGGCGACCTGCCCTTGACCGCAGAGGTAACACACCCTTTGAAATGCTTCTCCAGGATGTTGTCCTCGATGCGCGCCAGAGCCGATATGACCGCATGCACCTGAACTAAAATGTCCACGCAATACTTGCGTTCTCCTATCATGCGCTGAATACCGCGGATTTGTCCTTCAATCCTTCTCAATGAAACCACGTTTTCGCCATGATCAGGATGCCCGCCCATTCCCTCCTCCTTCCATGATTAATATACCATACCCCCATGGGGTATGTCAAGTGTATTCGAAAGTACGCGCTAAACAATCGCGGCGCGCAGATGGTGGAAGACTTCATCCAACCGCCCGGGATAAGCGGAGCGGAGCTCGCGCAACGAGGCGTCAACCTGCTTGCGCAGATGAGCCGACCCCATATCGTCGAGCCGCTGGTATATCCCTAAGCGTTTTCCCAGCGTAAAATGGATGCGGTCTTCTTCCGGAAGGCCAAGATAGCGGTCCATGAGGGCGAGCAAGCGAGGTTTGTCCTGCGGGAATTGGCCCCGCGCCTCCATCAAGAGGTCAACCGCATGATGGTTGGCGTAGTGGCTGTCTATGTCGTCGAGATTCTCGATCAGCAGGCGCTGTTCTTCGATGATATTCTTTTCGGTCTGCAAGGTAAACTGGCCTGCCTCCATCTGGCGCTGCAGCCCGGAGCCGGGTTTGACCCCGATGGTAAGGACCCTGATGAAGTGCGGATTGATCTCGTTCAAAACCCGGGCCGTTTCGCGGGCATGCTCCTGCCACAACTCCTGCCCTCCCAAGCCCAGGATGATGAACTCCGAGACCGCCATCCCCGCCTCTTTGGCCCGGAGGCCGGCGGTGGCGATATCGGCTGCGACGACTCCCTTGTTGACCTTTTTCAACACCGTGTCCGAGCCGGATTCCATGCCGCAATAAAGCTTGTTCAGTCCGACCCGGCAAATTTCCTGCATTTCCTGGAGCGATTTGCGGGCCATGGTCTGGGCGCGGCCGTAACTGCTGACGCGCTTCAAGCCGGGGAATTTCTGCTTCAGGAACGTAAGAAGCTCGACCAGCTCGGCGGTTTTCATAAGGAAGCTGTCGCCATCCTGAAGGAAGCATGTTTCGAAGGTTTGGCACCCGTAGTATTCTGCCGCCGAGACTATATCCTGCTTGACTTCCGCAAGCGTGCGCAGGGAGAATTTCATGTCCCGGTAATTGACGCAGAATTCGCACTTGTTCCAGGGGCAACCGCGGGTGGTACGGATCAGCAGGCTTTCGGCTTCGTCGACCGGGCGGATGGGGCCGAGCTCAAAAGGGACGGAATGCATGGCGTGATGGGGATTTTGTTTGTGCGCTAACGGCTATTTAACCTTACAAAGGGAAAGGCCGATGACTCCCAACAGGGTATAGATCGTGACATACACTGCGTACCCTAAGAATCCCCATTGCCCGATATACGCGTGGAATTGTTTTACCCAGAGCAGGACATACAGCAGGAACGCGATCAAAGTAAAGAGGACTCCCAGGGGTACCCTTAGCTTGCTCATCAACCCAACCCTCCCGGTATCGATAAAACACACAACGCTTCCTACTTCATTTCCATTCATTCTATTCCAAAAGAAAACCCGTTACAACATAATTGATGTTGTAACGGGCTTTGAAATTGGCTCCGGTTCTGCGATGAGGTTCGAAGCTTTTATAAGGATCAGTTGTCAATTTAGCCGCGTCTTGGGGCGCTCCCGCATCTCCCGGGCCCCGTTCGCCCTCGCTGGGGCTCGGGCTCACTGCGCGCTCGCTTGGCCGCTCGCTTCTTGCTTAAGTCAATCCGTGTCCGGCTCTGCCGGCTGGCGGCCGGGTGGGGGCGGCCGCCAGCCGTAGCGCGGCCAAATCTAGTAGTTTTTAGCGCGGTTGTCCGCGCTCCCGCCGTC
>CAZOGI010000002.1:0-4060 GCA_964579435.1 uncultured Planctomycetales bacterium | reverse complement strand
ACCCAAAACCCTGCTCGCTCTGAAGCGGGAGGCAGAGCCGCACGCGCAGCGCTTGAGCAGGCTACGTTTTGGGGCGGGCGTGGTGCGGGCACGCCCGCCCCAGTAACTACGTTTGGCTCCAGCAAAATTCGGATGTAATAAGCTTACCACTCCGATAATTTAAACACCTAAAAAACAAAGCAAAGATCGAATAATTACTCTTTAGAAATCCGTGATGCAATCACCGCTTGAATATTTTGTTGCGGATCTGATGTAATCGACCTTTGCTCTTCGATCTTATCTTGCTTTTGCTTTTCTTCTTCAATCAACCTGTTTATCTCAGCACGTAACCTATCTATTGCGTAATTAATTGGTACCACTAAACCTAAACCTGCTGACCTTCCTAATAAATCAATCGTCTCCTCCCCATCGATTATTACTAGCCTCGGACCCGATAGTAATGGTTTTATGTAAGCGGATATAATACCGATGGCATCTTTGCTACTACTAAAAAAAGCCGGCCCCCCACTATTACCAGGATTCACCATACCATCTATAATGTAAGCAACCTTATCATCTTTAAACCGTCCAGTATCAATTCCAGCTATAATACCTTGTTGAAAAACAGGGATAAATTCTCCTTTATCGCTAACATAAGGAAAACCGCAATATGTTATCCTTACCCCAACCTTAAGCAATGTTGTTAGATTAAATACAGGCTTAGAAAAATCAACAGAGGTTAAGTTACTTCCATCCCCGGGCAACAAGAAAGCAGAGATATCATGGTCAGGATCATTGAAGAATATCTGCGCATTTCTTTCTGAAATCCACGTGCCATCTTTCTGTTTAAGATTGATCTCAATACAGTCATTCTTTTTCAGATCATTTACAACGTGCTGCGCCGTAAATACAAAAGGTATTTTATCAAGAATGTACACGAAACCAGATCCGTGTCCAATAAGTATCTCCTGTATTTCGACTTTTTCCTCAACGAGCATCGGGACCTTTCGGAGAATTTTTATTAGGACGACAGTATCTTTTATAAGCTCGTAAGTCTCAAATAATTCCTTTTCTCTGTATTCAATTATGCCTTTTGCATTTTGAGCCACTTGCTGTTCTTGGGTCCCTAGTTCTGTCTTTTTATTTTCGTCCATTTTCTTATCTCCTCACTCAATTAGATTTATTTCTCTTGACTTTCTATAATGCTTAAATTATAATCGAAAATGAATCGAAAGTCAAGGGGGATCAAAAATGATCACTAAGCGCCAAAAACAGGTATTGGACTTCATAAAAAGTTATAAAGATAAACATGATTACGCTCCTTCCTTAGAAGAAATTAAAAAACATCTCCGCCTTTCTTCTGTTTCTACCGCACATTACCATGTTCACGCATTACAAAACTCGGGATACCTAAGAAAGGACGAAAACCAACCTCGTGCTTTAGATGTATTCAAAAAACAGATGTTAGTTCAAATACCACTTTTAGGAAAAATAGCAGCTGGCACACCAATTGAGGCAATTGAAAACAAGGAAAGCATCGCAGTACCACAAGACAAGATCAAAACTGGTAATAATTGCTTTGCCTTGCAAGTAATAGGAACAAGTATGATTGATGAAAATATAGATGATGGTGACATTGTGATTGTTAAGAAGCAGGAAACTGCTGAAAATGGCCAGAAAGTTGTTGCACTTATAAACAACACTGAAACAACGTTAAAAAAATTATTTAAAGAAAGAGGCAGATTTAGGCTTCAGCCAGCTAATCCTCGGATGCAACCTATCTTTGTTAACCCAAATGAATTACTAATCCAGGGAATAGTAGTGGATGTAATTAAGTCTATTCCAAATAGCCCATCACTGATCTCAACCAACGAAATTACAGAAAGAATTACCCCCGCTGAACAGAGTATCACAAAGTTCATAAATATGGTTATTGCGGGCGACTGTTTAGAGGTAATGAAAAAAATCCCCTCAAAATCAATAGATATGATTCTGTGTGATTTGCCTTACGGCATCACCCAAAATCATTGGGACAGCCTAATCCCTCTTGACCGACTTTGGGCACTATACGAACGAATTATCAAAGATAATGGTGCTATAGTTTTAACAGGACAAGGGCTTTTTACTGCAGCCTTAATGCTGTCAAAACCTGAGCTTTTTAAGTATAAAATTACTTGGATAAAATCAAAACCAACTAATTTTTTAAATGCTAAGAAACAGCCTTTGCGTAAACATGAAGATGTTTGTGTTTTCTACAAAAACCAACCCACTTATAATCCGCAAATGACTTATGGTGAACCTTACAACAAGGGGTTTAGGAAGGACCAATTAACCGGTAGCTACGGAGACTTTAAAACCGTCGAAGTGAAGAGCAATGGAGAACGCTACCCCACGGATGTTGTATATTTCAAAACAGCAGAGAGCGAAGGAAAAATTTATCATCCTACCCAAAAACCGGTAGAACTAGGTCGTTATCTTATCCGAACATTTACACAACCAAACGCTATTGTTTTAGACAACGCTTGCGGAAGTGGAAGTTTTCTAGTTGCAGCTGCTTTAGAAGGAAGAAGGTATATCGGTATCGAAAAAAATGAGGATGTTTATCTACACAAAAAACATCAGATGGATTATATCGATATAAGTAAAGAACGTCTCAAAATAGCGACAGCACAAAGCAATTTTGCCTTTAAATCCCAGTAAATGGCTCTTCTGTTAATACTTCCCGAGCCTTTTCTATTTCACTATTACTCACAATACCTTTTTCTTTTAGCCATTTCAACAAGTGCATGTATTGGTTGGCATGCAAAATCGGTTTAACAATTCTATCCAAATTAATTTCTTTTTTAACAAAAGCGAGGTGTTTTTCTGAAAGCACATTTCGACCAATTAAATCATATATAATTCTCACGGCATCAACAGATGTTAGATTTAGATCTCCCTTGCGTTTTTTATCTTGTTCGACATCTTCAGGAAGAATGCTCGTTATATCTTCTACAGTTTCCAACCCGTTAAGATTACGGTTATAAAACTCTATTTCCTGTCCACGATAAGTAAACCACGTCCTACCTTGTTCTGTTAAAGAACCACGTGGCAAATAAACACCTTCGTTTTCAACTCTAGCTTTTGATACCCAGCCACAAATGTAAAGTACCCATTTTCTTTGCCGAGAAGTCCCCGGTAGCTCTCTATTACTTGGAGTTTCTAGGTGAGTCATTAAATAAATGTCTGCGTCTAAAGTAACATCGTGGATTTGCCGTGCGAAAAAATTATGTTTTGCTTCTCTAGCTATTCCATCATCACTCTCATACTCTTCCTTAAAAGGCAACGCGCCACCACGACACTTTACATCGAGCTTGACGCCTGACGGCAATAAAATATCATACCCAACTGGATGATTTTCGGGATTAATTTCCGGCATCCCCAATTTGTTGCGTATAACTATTTCGGCAAGCGCTCCGAAGCCCTGTTCTTCCGAACTCCCTCGTTCTGCGCCTGTTCGATTTTGATTCGCTGCAATATAACTGGCTGCTTTTTGCCTTAATTGAAAACCGACCGTATCAGCAAGTTTTACGATGATTGGTTTAGGGGGATGGTATATATACATAGTAATTTATAAGTTTATTGCCCCGTCAGAGCTCGAATTTTGACATCAAGCGCATTCGCTATTCTTTCAATATTTATCAAGCTAACGTTTCGCTCACTTCTTTCAATACTCCCAATATAAGTCCTATGAAGCTTTGTTCTTTCAGCAAGATCTTCTTGCGACCAGCCCTTGGCCTTTCTAAGACGCTTAACATTATCTCCGAATTCCTTGAGTATTTTACTTTTCATGATGTAATTATCCCACTTCCGCTACTTATTGTCTACGATACTATAAGTATCATTTATGTTGACTTGCTTGATGACCTTAAGTATCATGTAATTAAATAGGGAAAATTTGCTTTAGCCGAATTTTGCTGGAGCCAAACGTAGTTACTGGGGCGGGCGTGGTGCGGGCACGCCCGCCCCTAAAGCGTAGCCTACTCAAGCGCTGCGCGTGCGGCTCTGCCTCCCGCCTCGTAAGCGCGTAAGGTTTTGAGTT
>CAZOGI010000001.1:123258-241497 GCA_964579435.1 uncultured Planctomycetales bacterium | reverse complement strand
TGCCCCGCATGGATTCGAACCATGATTAACTGGTCCAGAGCCAGTCGTGCTACCATTGCACTACAGGGCAAAGGGAATCTCTGTGCCTATAAAGTATACGCGCCGGTCACGGCGAAATCAAGGTTTTTGTCAACGCGCACCCTGGCGCGAAAAAAAAGCCGCATACGCCGTATCCTGCCGCAAGAGTTGCTCATGGGAGCCGCTCTTGAGCGTCCCGGCGCCGGCCAGGAAATACACCCGGTCTGCCTCGGCCGCCGCCGAGAGCCGGTGGGTGACCAGGAGCGTGATTTTGCCGCGGCGGGCGGCGCGCAGGGCGCCCCGGATCCGCTCCTGCCCGTGCAGGTCGATGGCAGAGAACGCCTCATCCAGAATCAGCAGCTGCGGCTCCCGCACCAGCGCCCGGGCAAGGCAGAGCCGTTGCTTATAGCCCTGGGAGAGCGCCGCGGCATTCTCCCCGAGGCGGGTATCAAATCGTTCGGGGAGACCGTTGATAAACGTCTCCATATCCGCAAGGCGCACCGCCTCGCGCAGCTGTTCTTCGGTGACCGGCGCGAGGCCGCAGACGATGTTCTCGCGGATGGTCGCATCAAAGAGAAACGGCTCCTGCAGGGCGGCGGCGGCAAAACGACGCAGACAGGCAAGCGCGATGCCCTCCATCCTGTTGCCGTTGATGAGGATCGTGCCGCGCTGCGGATCATAGAGCCGCAAGAGCAGAAACAGGAGCGTCGATTTCCCGCTCCCCGACGGACCGACGAGCGCGCTCCAGGTGCCCGGCTCAAAAGCGCAGGATACCCCGCAGAGCACCGGCTGCCGCGGCCGGTAGCCGAACCAGACCTCTTGGAGCTGAACCGGGCCATTGAGCGGTTGCGGAGAAATCCGGCCGGCCCGGTCCGCGACATGCGGCGCGCGGGCAATAACCTCGGCGTACTTTTCGAGGGTCAACTCCTGTTCGCCAAGATACGCACCGGTCGTGCCCAGCCCCTGCAATAAAACCCCCAGTTGCGCCAGAGAAAGGAGCGCGGCGGTATAGCCGCCCAGCGACACCGTCCCCTTGAGCATCAACCAGGCGCCCAAGAGCGAGATCGCCGCATACACGCCCTTGGTCAGGAAGGCGGCCGAGACCGTATGCAGCAGCCGCAGGCGCACGCTTTGGGCGCGCAGCCGCAACGCATCAAGGAAAAGACGCAGGTACTGGCGCCGCTGCCTGCCTTCCAGGCCCAGCGCTTTCACCACCGTGATGTTCGCCAGGGACTCATGCACCTGCCGGGAGAGACGCTCCTGCCTCTCCCAGACCGTTTCGAAGAGCCGCAATGCCTTGGCGCGCACGGAGAGGATCTCAACCAGAACCAGCGGACTTAACAGGAGAAACGCAACGCTCATCGGCCGGTTCGCCCAGAACGCCAGTCCCAGGAGGATCGGCGCGCGCAACAAATCGGCGCAGAAAGACGGCAGGTGGCGCCAGAGCGCCTCGGCCAAGGACTCCCCCTGTTCCCAGCGGTAACTCAACTCTCCGACGCTGCGTTCGCGAAAGAACGCCAGCTCCTGCGCATAGAGCCGCGCGGCAAAGAGGCGGGCGAGCGCGATGCGGCTGCGCGTGCCGCTCTTTTCCCGCAGGATGTCGGCGGCAACGGCACTGCCTAAACTCAACAGGAAAGCCGCCGCTCCCCCGAGGGCGCAGCGTAAAAAAACCGGGAAATCCTTTTGCGCCAGCGATTCGTCGAAGAACGATTTCGAGAGCAACGGACCGACCAGAAGAAACACCGAGGAACACAGATGCAGAAGACACAACCCCAGGAGCGCGCGGATGAAAAAAGGGGGCAGGGTGCCCCCGAACACAGTCTTGAGATTCTTCCAGGAACGGACCATATTCCTATTATAGAGTCTCGGGGCTCTGAACTCAAGCCTCCGCGGTCTCGGCACCAGACACAAGGCACACGAGACAAGGAGCTGTCTTGGGATGCCGTGTTCCTTGTGAAATCTAAAAAAGGGGCGCCTGCTTTTTGTGGGCCTTTTGGGGGGCTGATAAACCAGAAGGCAAGAGGCGCCCCTATTGAGTCGGCATATGTGAGTCTGCGCGCGGTTTCGTGATCCCTGCTTCCAGAGAAGCCAGAAGAGCGATCAAGCCCGGATCCGCCACGCCCGGCCGTTCCTCCTGTATACGTAGGATGCGGGCGATACACAAGAGCACATTGCGCAGTTCCCGGGCCTGCGCGGGAGTCGCGGCGCACAGGGACAGATACCCCTGCAGCCGGCCGCTGGAGGGCAGTATCCCGCTCTTGATCATCCGCTCGATTCTCTCCCATTCCCCGGCGCGCTCGATCGCCGACACCCCGGCCGCGGGAACAAGAGCGGCCTGCGGCAAAGAGAACAACGGCTGTTGGACAATGGGCAAGGCCCGGAAATCGATGCCGCCGGGCGCAACCCCGGGCGCCGGCGTCCCCTCGGGAGGCGCCGGACCTGCCGGGCCCTGCGGGTCTTCCCAGACATAGGCACTGACCGGCCCGCGCGTTCCGGCAAAACGCATGCGAACACCCAGAGGCGCCTGGCTCTTTTTTACGATCGAAAGGATCAGCGCCGCGGCGGGCGAAACACTGGCCTGCATCTCGGGGAAAGCACCGAAAAACCCTCTCGAGTCGCGCACTGCCCGCTGATAGGCGGCAATATCGCTGGTCAAAAGTCCGGCCTTGTAAAGAGCGCTCTGCGCATCGGTATCGATGACCATGTTCGGCAGCTCAAGAAACGCCGTGCCGCCGGGCGCCAGCAGCTGATGGACGGCAGTAATCAAAAAGGCCTTGTCCTGGATATACTCGCCGACGTTGCTGCCCAGAATGATCGCGTCGAAGCGCCCCTCACCCTGCAGTAACTGCGGCAGTGCTTTTTCGACCGCTCCCTCGTGGAATCCATCCTGCAGCGTTCGCAGCGCCGCAGGGACGTGTATTCCGGGATAGCGCGCGGCGATCCGGGCAGAAAGATCCGGCCGCGTAAAGAAATTCTCTGCTCCGCTCGATTCCACGCGCAGGTTCGTGTAGTGCTGGATGATATCCAGAACCTCAAACCCCATCCCCGGCCCGATCACCAGGACCCGCCCCCCTCCGGATCGACGGTTGAGACGATCGAGCGCGCCGGCAAGCCCGGGATAAAACTGGTGCAGCTGCGCCAACCCGCGCGTGATCATCCGTTCATTGCCGGGCCGGCCATAGAGCGGCGCCGGGCCCTGTGCCTGCCGGGCGGCGTCAAGCTCCGCGCGCTGGCGCAGGACATCCCGCAGGTCGATACCGCCGGTCTCCAGGAACGGGCCGAAGCCGATGCGCATCAGCTCCGCCGCCGCGGCCTGGGGGTCAAGCGCAAACGTGAAGATGTCGCGCACCTGAGCGCCCAGGCCCGCCGGATCATTTTGGACGTCGGAAACCTTTCCCTCCCCCAAAGTGACCTTGACCGCCGTGTTTTTTGCCCAACGGACATAGCCGCTGGAAAACTCCCAGCGCACCATAAAACGCTCGAATGCATCGAGCGCCGCAGAGAAATTGTTGCCCGCCCGGTGAAAATCCATTTCGCGCAGATACCGCTCCTCCAGCGCTTCGAACGTACCGTACTTTCCCGGCCCCGGGAATCCGCCCGGATGCGTTCGGATATAGTCATCGGCCAGGCGCAGCGCCTCTGTCAGGTCGCCGCGCTCTTTCGCAAGGCGATAGGAACGCTCCCAGCGCGCGAGGGCAAACCATTCCTCCCAGCCCTGCCGCTGCACGAACCCGCTCCCGGGCAAAAAGAAACTTTCGACGATCTTTTGCGTTTGCGGCTCATACCGGAACCCGTGCTGCTGATGGAAGCGCACCGCGCGCAGGACCGACTGGTGATTGGCGTACAGCTGCGGGTCGGCGCCGACAAAACGGATGACACTCTTTTCCAGATCCGCTTGTCCGCCAAAGGAATCAAACAGTGTTCCGTCGGAAAAAAGGATCATCGTATTAAAACTCTCCTGGATGGTGCCGATAAACTGCTCCAGGCCCGGCTTGGCACGGACCCGCCCCGTCGAGGGATCGAAGGTGCCGATAAAATCATAGTTGGTGGCGCGCCTGAGGATGCTGTTCCAACCCAGACCGAGCTTCTCCTCCAGGCGGTTGAGCACCGCGCGCGTGCGCACGATCGCCGCGTCATCGCTCATCGTCGCCTCATCGATCCCGACGAGAAGATCAATGTCCCGCGTCTGGGCCGACCTGCCCATGAGCAGATCGCGCACCGGGCCGCCGTAGAGCACGACGGCGCCCCTGCCGAACTCCGCCTCCACCTCACGCACCGCCCGCAGCAGTTGCCTGACCGGCTCGCTTACCCGCGCATCAAGTTCGTCGGCAAAAGGCCGCGTGCGGACCGGCCGCGGCCACTCCCCGCGCTGCTGCCGCTGCCGCTGCCACCAGGAACGCGCACGCTCTACCCAGGAGGCTTTAACCACCATCCCGCGGGAGGCCGCCGTCTCTTTGAGCTCCTGCATCTGCAGCGGCGTCGCCTCTTCCACCGATACGGCTATCCCCAGCCGGCCTAAATACTCCTCCAGCTGCCGCGGCTTAGTGCGCAGCGTTTCGGCGAGACTGACGCCGAAACGTTCCTCAAACCGGAGCAATTCATCGATCCGGGAGAGCTCATCTCTGAGCGCCGGATCAAACCGCCCGTTCTCAAGTGCGAACGCCCGGCCGAAGGTATCCGCGAGCCGCTCTTCATCGGCCTCGCTTAAAACAAGCCCTGCCCCCTTCTCCAGGCGCAGGTAATCGACGATCGCGTGCAGGGTTTCGTGCCCGTCCAGGAAACGGATGATCTCTTCGACGCCGGCATTCTTACCCAGAAGAAGCCTGAAGTCTGCGCGGTGGCGCGCCAGGCCGCGCCGGTTCAGGTATATCGTACGCTGCGGCGCCGCGGCAGGCCCGGTGCGCACAAAAAGCCCGTGAATGCGGCCGTGCGCCTGGAACGCGCGCGTATCGGCCTGCAGCATATCGATTACCTCAAGGGGCTGCCCGGAAATATTCTCTATGACGATCTCTCCGGTGCGCGGCATGCTCACGCGCAAGGCCAGGCCCTCGGGGATAACGTATTCGGTATTCTCGCCCTCCCGCACCTGGCGCGGCTGGCCGACATAATCGTCTTGCCTGCGCTGCAAGCGCAGCACCCCGCCCTGAAGGGTCAATCCGATCGATTGCCCCTGGACCAGCAGCGTCCCAGCAGATCCTTCGGCCATGCGCACCGGCAACTTTCCCCCGGGGGCAAGCAGAACACTGTTGGCTCCGGTGGCGGCAACGTCGGGAAAAATGTCGAGATCGAACGGCATGATATTCTCGATACGCACCTGCCCTGCCTGCGGCATGCTTATGCGCACGCCGATCACGCCTAAAATTACATATTCGGTGCTCTCCCCTTCGGCTATGACACGCAGACCTCCCTGCCGGAGGCCGGAAACGCGCTGAAAGCGGAAAGAGCCGTCGGCATACTCATACCTGAACTGGTGACCCTGCATCTGCAAAATCCCCCGGGGCCGATCCGTCAGCCCCAGAGACAATGCCTCTGCCTGCCCCAATCGTACGGACCCCAACGGCACCTGCGGGTGCAGAATCTCAAGGAGTCGCCGCACCTTATCCCTGAGCCCGCGCAGCTGTGGATCAATCTCGGCATTGGAGATCCCCGCCAGGGCCGAGAGGTCTTGAGGGTTATCCTGCGCGGTCCGGATGCGCGCAATCATCTCCTCCAGAGGATACTCATACCGGCTTCCCTTGATCGGCCGACCGATGCCGCGTAGATACGCGTAGAGCCCGGCGAAATCCGTAATCGCCGCATCCGCGGCAACCAGGCTGCGGGAGGAAAAGGCGCGGCGCGCCGCCTGCAGGGCCGCGGCCTTATCGGAATGCCGCTGGAACTGGCGGGCGCCGGTGGGAGGAAACCCCGGATACCAGTTCACCCAGACCCGCCATCCGCCGCCGCTCTCCATGATAAGTCCCTGTTGCATGAAAAAATCGAAATCGTCGCTTTCCTGCGAACCCGTATATCCGCCGGCAGGAACCCCTCCCTGCACGGGCACACGCTGAACGCCGGCTGCGGCGTTGCGCAGTCGGGCAAGGCTCTCCTCGGCGGCGGCACGGATCCGTTCGTCCACCCATTGCTGCGGATCATCCAATCCGGCAAGCCCGTGATCGCAATAATCCCTGAGCGCCTGGTCCAGCGCCTGCCGGTCCTGCGCCTTCTCGATCGCGGAGAGCGCGTCGGCCACAGCATATTCCCAGAAAGGATCCATACGCTCCTGGCGTACCTTCTGGAACAGCTCCTCCAGCGTCCCCTGCTGCAGATCGGCCTCGTGGCGAGCCAGGAACAGGTCCAGCCGGATGCACAGCGGGGGCAGGCAATCGTCCAGGTTTTCAACGGACTGTTTGACGATCCATCGGCGCTGCGTCGCAAATCCTTCGGACGCGCTGCGCCAGAGCCGGATTTCCTTATCTCCGGCCTCAAGGTCCTCGGGAATGATCCCGTCGGTATGCGAGCGCGAGGCATAGAAGAGGAACCGCTCCCCCTTCCAGGTCGCCATGAGGTATTTTTCAACCGGCATCGTCCCCAGATGCAGCGGATCCTGGCGGCCCTGTGCGGTCAACCCCTGTTCATCCCGGCGGGCATAGACCACCGGATCGACAACCATGACGTTGGCGTCAGGATCCCTCGCCGCCGCCACGTCCTGCGGACTCGCCGTATCCGCCGGGACGAGACGATCCGGCACCCAGCGGGAAACGATCGCGATCCGTTTATTCGCCGCTGCTGCCGCGGGCAAAGCTTGTTTGCGCGCGGACCCGGCAATCTCCTTGCGCATCGCGGCCTGCAGGTATTTCGTCAAATAATTGAGGGTCGAATCGGCGAGGTGGGATATCAACTCCTGCGCCCCCAGGCGCAAATCTCTGTGCTCGTAACGGGCGTGCGCCATCACCAGCTTCAGGTCGGAGAGGAAGTGAAAATCGAGGAATTGCGCGGCAACCGCGGGATCGCTCAAGAAATCCCCCAGCCCCGGGATGCGCTCGATGAGATGCTCCAGCGCTTGCCTGATCAATTCTACCGTATGCCTGCGCGTCGTGGGATCGTTAAAGGAGCTGTTGCGCGAAACCCGGAAGGTTCCCGCGGCGTCGCGCCTGACCGCGAACGCCGCCCCTTCAAGCCGGGCAGAGCGCAGGAGCCCCTCCCAATCCTCGAGGGTGAATTCCTGATGGACGTGCCGCAGGGTGCGCCGCTCGGCTTCGCCGGCATTCGCCCAGAGGCCGTTGCGCACGAACGCCGCCTGACCGATCCGCTGCTTTGCCGCAAAGCGCAGCCGCGCCTCATAGCGCAGGATGGCATTTATGTTGATATCGGCGCCGTAGGCGTTGGCGCGCGCCAGCACGCGATGGTGCCAGCGATCACGAACCTCTTCGTTCTCGATCACGATTTGGCGCAGCAGCTCTTCATCGGCCTTCTGCAGCTGTTCGAAATGGTACGTGCTTAAGCCCGAGGCGGCGTGGCGGAAAGCTATTGTCTGCGCCTGCTGGGCAGAGGCGATCACATGCGCCTCGTGGGCGGAAAAACCCTGCGCCTGCCAGTGCGCTTCCCAGGCTTCGTGGAACATCCCTTCGCGCTGCAGCGCATCCGATTCCCGGGTATTGGCGACGATAATCACCGTCCCGTCGGGAGCCGAGAAATGATACGCAGCCGCCTCCGCGCCCAGATCCTCAAAGATCACCTTGGCGGTAATGCCGGTCTTCTGATAGAACCGCTGCACCGCCACCCCTTCGGCGCTCTCCAGGAATTCCGCGTGGCGCTGCTGCAATCGCTCCTCTCTATCCTCATCCAGCGCGCTGCGTACCCCTAAGGGTTTCATCATCCCTTCTTCAGCGGCGGCAGGATCGCCGGGCGCCTCTTCGGGCAGGCCGAGCGTCTGAAAAACCGTCTCCAGCTCCTCGGGGCTGACCGTTCCGGCGAGCAAATCGTCAACGATGCGGTTGCGCACCGTATCCCTGACGTCCGTTCGTGCCTCGCCGCTCAATTGCGCGGCGAAGCGCCGCAGAAGGGCAAGCGAAGATCCGTTTTCTTCAAAATGCCACCCATTGCGGAAGCCCCGCGCGTAAATGATACCCGCATAGGTCAGGGAATCCTGCCAGAGAAACGGCTCCCCCCAATCCGCGGGACACCGCTGGGGATCGGGCAGGGTAAGGATACGGTGCTCGTAATTATACCGGTCCTGGGGGGTGCGGAAATAAATCCGCGCCTTGCCGTCGGCGCTCACTTCGACGAGCGCCGAATACTTCAGGGGAACATTAAGCTGCGGGTGGCCTTCGATGAGATACCGGCCCTGACGGAAATTGCGGATATAATCTTCGAGGGCGATCGCCGCTTCGGCATTAACCATCAATTCGTCGTTGTCCAGCTTGCCCGGGCTGGCGGCGCGAAAGACCACCCGCTGGCGGCGCGAACCCCAGGGGGGGATTTCAAAACCCGGCGCATTATCGGCAGGATAGACGTTCCAAGCCGCCAGTCCGCGCGTCTGTTGTGGAGGACGCACGACGTTCACCTCTGCCAAGCCTTGATCAATATGGCTCTTTGACACACCCAGCATCAGTGCAACCAGGTCCGAGCCGCCGAAAACGGCAGTCCCGCCTTCCAATTCAGCGACGATCCGGAAAAACGGATCGACCTGTGTCTCCGGCAGCTCCTGCGAGAGGACAAACCAGGAATCAGCCAACCCTGCTTCCTCCAGGCGATCGGCAACAGAGGGAGGAAGCTTCGCCGGCGCCGGCAGCGCTGGTTTCGGCGGAAGAGAAACCGTGACCTCAAAAGGGCCCGTCACCGCGGGTTGTGTTTGGGCGAAGAGTATCTCCGACGCCTGGGCTGCTTCGGGGATACTCCCGGAGCCGCTTACGCCGGTTATCACCGTTCCGGTATCGGCCACTCGTTCCTGATGCGGCACCCCCGGCTCTCGGGAAGCGGCGGTCAGTGCCTGTGAGAGCCCAGCGCCGATATCCAACCCGACGCCGCCGGAGAAATACGTGCGGATGACCGGCCCACGGGACGTTTCGGCAGGGGCGCGATAGGAATATTCCCCTTTTTTGAAAGACTCCTGGTACTGCTTGAAATAAACCTCTTTAGACCAGGCCTGCTGCGCCCGTAACCCCGAAAGCTCTTTGCGGTCGATCAGCGAACTGTAGCGGTCGCCTGAGCCGTGGAAACGCTGCTTAAACCATTGCGCCAGGATCAGCGCATAATACACCTGCCGCAGCGGGGCATACGAGTGCTCGGTATTGACTTTGCGCGTCAGCTCCGGCAGGATCAGCTCGCGCATCAGCTGCGCGGCGTAGGCATTCAACTCCCTGAGCCGCTCGTCCCCGAACGCATACTGCCTCATCACGCTGGCGTCTTGTATATAATCCTCCTCCAGCATCACCTTCAAGGTTGCCTTATAGATATACGCATTGGTGTCGCTTGAGCGGATGACGATCTCATCGGGGACGATCCAGGGACGACATAGGGTCGGGATACTCAACGATTGGCTGCCGAAAAGCGCGCCGGCTTTTGCATACAGCTTCGCCCAGTACTCTTTTCCGGCCGGGGTTGAAGGGGCGGTGGCGCGTGCGGTATCTCTCTTGAGCGCAACGTCGGCCTCAAGCAGAATCTTGCCGACATCGGTCTTTTCCAGATACGGGTCGATGATCCGGTCCGGCGAATCCGGCCGCAGGTTCACCCAGAACGAGCTGTTCGGAAGGCTGACCCCCACGAAGAAATGGCGCAGGAGCTCTTCGGCAGCGCGCGGCTCCAGCGCCTCGGTGTTCGTGCGGTCGATGAACAGGCCGAATTGCGCCTGGGCAGCGTCATAGGAAAGCGAACGCAGATGCGCCGGCCGTACCAGCGGCTCCTGAAACGCCCGCTGCGCATCGGCAAAAGCTCCCGCCAGATCCAGCTGCGCGGCGCTCTGCGCAAAGCCGGATTGCTGCAGGAAGAGCGTCAGGGAAAGGAATAGAGAGAGACTCCGCCTTGTCCTCATCGTCGGAAATGACCGTTTGACTAAAGAAGCGTGCGGGTATCTGGTTTATCAGCCTACCTAAAAGTTTACCTATATGTCCGACGGGTTCAATGCCGATTCGGGAGGCCGCGGAAAGCGTTTTCTTGCGGCCCCAAAAAAAGAACGCCTCCGAGATTGGCTTCTTGGCTGATAACCAACCTCAAAAGGCGGGGAGGCGTTCTTTTATCGTTCTGCTGCGGAGGCGCTCAGGAGAAGACGCAACTCTTCGGCCGGGTGGGCGGCCTCCAGCGTATGCAAAAGCTCGCGCAATGCCTGCTCGCTCATGCAGCAACGCTCTTCTTCCAGTTCAAAAATGCGGGCGATGCACAGCAATATCCTCTCAATGACGGCATCGGCATCCTGTTGCGTGCAGGAAGCCGCGGCACAGGAACGCAGGCGTGCCGTTGAGGGGACGAGCCCGCTCTCCAGAAGCTTCTGTATCCGCCGTTCTTGTTCCGCAGCGTCTTTGAAGCCGCGGGCAGAAACGGGAACAAAAGAGGCGTCAGCAACAACTGGCTGGATGACGATCGGCAGGGCGCGCAGGTCTATGCCACCCGGCGTTCGCGATCCCGCCGCCAGAGACGAAGCGCCGCTGGCCCCTGAACGGCCGGGCGTTTCGACGCTCTCCCGACCCTGCGCGCGCTCGACGCTGGCACGCACCCCGACCTGTTTGCCCGAGGCATCGACCAGCGGGACGCGCTCGTAGCGCCATTGCCCGCCCAGCACCTCTATGAATTTTCCCTCGCCGCTTAAAGAGAATCTCTTGGCAATGACCGAAGCCACCGCGCGATCCATCTTCGGCTCAAGCGCACAATCAAAAACCGATATCCGCTGCGCCTGTGGCTCAACCAGCAGATAAGCCGGATACCGGGGCTGCAGGTTGTTGCCCCAGACCAAGGCGTTGCTCACCAAGCCTTCGATAACCAGATCGCCCAGGTACCGGGCATCAAAGGCGGCGCCGAAATGCGCCTGGATGGCCCGGCCCAACGCGGCGATACGCGCCCCCGCGAGCCCGAAACCTTCCCTCCCCTTCAGGGATCGGTTGAAATCCAGCCGCAGGGCCCGGCCGCCGCGAATTGCCGCGGCGATTGCAGCCTCCGGGATCTCCTCAGCCAGATCAACCGCAAACGGCGCCTCCTGCGACGCAGAGACGCCCGCGACAAGCGATTCCAGGGCACCGCCCGGGACAGGCGCCGCAGCAGAAGCGGTAAGATCGACGGAAAATTCGGTAAAAATACCCGTGGGCTCCTCGCTCATCCGCGTGGAGAAATCCTCGTTACGGATGCGCAGCCACTGTTCATAGAAACCGAGAGCGTCCTTGCGGCACTTCCACTGCACCAGCCGTATGCCGCGCTCCCGCAAGCGGGAAAAATACGTATCCATCAGAAACGTGCCGCGCCCGGCAACCAGATCCCGGCCGCGGGTGGCGAGACGAGCCAGGTACGCAGTCTTATTCCGGGGGTCGAGCTGGCCGATGGCAAATCCGGTCAGTTCCCCGCCCTGGAAAAGCAGAAAGATATCATTGGACGGATTCTGCAGGAGCGCGGGCACATACGTTTCGCCGCGCTCCTGCGTCCACTTGCGCAACATACTGCGGCCCGGACCGAATGCTTCGTAATCAAGGGCCTTCATTTGGGAAGCGAGTGCCCCGACCACGCGCCGCCGCGCCTCTTCGTCCAACCCGCTCAAGATCGTTTGTGCAGGAACGACAAAACCGAAACGCTCGTCACGCGCCGTCGCCCGATCCTGCGCCGCCGCTATTGCCCCGGCCAGCGCTTCTGAAGCACCCGCCGCGGCCTCATCCTCAAAAACAACCGCATACTCCTGCGGCGCCTCCGCAAGCCATGCCTGATCGCCGAGGTGGTGTTTTGCGTCCCGGCGGAACGTCTCTTCGGGATCCTCAAAGCGGCCGGTAATACGGTTGATCGCCTCCTGGACCTGTTTATGGAAAACCAATAAAGAGCCCCCGCCGCCATACCACTGCCAGGCAACCGAGTAATCCATCGCCTCCAGATGCGGGACGGCCTCTTGGGCTGCGGGGCCGAAAGCGGCGAGTGTCTGCACGGCCGCTGCCTGGATAAATAGATCGTCGCTTCTGAGCGCCTGTATCAAAGCCTTGACGCTGTCTGCGGCATTGCCGTTCTCGGCCTGCAGCAGGACGGCGGCGGCGCTGCGCAGGCGCGGGTCCGTTTCGTTCAAGAGGATTCGGACCAGATCCCGCTGGTGTTGCGCGGCAAGAGACTTCTGGTGCCGCAGCTCTTGAAGCGCGCGCAGGCGCTCGGAGGCATCGGCGGAATTAAGACGCGCGGCAAACGAAGGCGCGCCGACGGAAGGACTCTCCCTGACGGAGGAACCCGGGACCAAAGTGTGCCCGCGCCACCAGCGGCTCAGGAGGCGAACGATAAAGGGTGTCGCGACGAAAACAGCCAGGGCAACGCCGCAGAGAAACGGATGCGCGCGCGCAAATTCGGCCAGCGGTTGGAGCCCGGCAGAGAATATCCCAAAAGCGCGAGGCGTTTCTGTTCCTCCTGCGGCGGAAAACCGATACCGCGTAATCCGCGCCTCAGGCA
This sequence comes from uncultured Planctomycetales bacterium, assembly GCA_964579435.1. Taxonomy (GTDB): domain Bacteria; phylum Omnitrophota; class Gorgyraeia; order Gygaellales; family Profunditerraquicolaceae; genus CAZOGI01. The sequence goes on along the minus strand of CAZOGI010000001.1, from coordinate 228,882 downwards.
GAAAGGACCCCCGGAGAAAATCGCTCGCGCGCGCCGCCGGAATAAAGAATGCCGCCCGGGTGGAGCTCGGAATATGCAGCACCGACATCGAGAACCCGCCGCGCTCTCCGTAGGAAACGCGCTGAACGCTCAGAATAAGGTGCGCAAAGGAAGAAAAGCGCCACTGCGCCGGCTCGTTCGGCGACAGCTCGGTGAGTTTACCCAATTCCTCGAGCACGAACGGGGAGCGGACAAAAGAAGGCGCCTGTCCCTGCTCACTCGTCGGATACACCGCACCGGTCGCAGACGCGACGGCAGCACCATGGGCCAGCGCATCGGTATGCAACGCCAACCCGGTGCTATTGCGCTGGAGCGCTCGGAATACCGCCGTTGTCTTTATCGAATCAAGCGAACCGGTTCCGGCAAACACCTCCCCGAGCAACGGCCCCTGGTACCAATACTGCCGCCCCACCGCCCGCGGGGAATGGACCAGAAAGGCGTCGTACTGCATCAGCATATCCGCCGCATCCTCGCTGAGGCGGCGCAGGACCGGATCATAGATCGCGAGCATCTCTGCGGCAACGCCGCCCTCTCCCCGGGCCTGGAGATACCGCCGGGTGAGCACGCGCGAAACCAGCTCGATGGCCGAAAAAGAGCGGCCAAACTCATACTGTGCCAGGCGCTGCATCAACGGCTCCTCCGCCCAATGCGGCGATTGATATGCGCCTTCGACGACGGAACAGAAGGCCCGGTACGTCCTGCACACCAGTATCAACTCCTCCCGCCGCTGTGCGGACAACCCGGACATATACGCGGCTGCGCTCTGCATCCGGGGGAGACGCCGGGGCGCGGGAGCCTCCGGCGGAATGCCTCGCAGGCGCCGCAACGGCCGCTGGAGCATCGCCCGGAAAAACCTCGGCGCCCCGGAGGCTTGTTGAATACGATCAATCCGTGTGTTGCTGACAGTGGCGTTATCGCCGGGGGCTCCTTCCCCGCTGAGCCGCAGCGGTAAAAGGATACCGTTTTCATCGACAGAAAGCTCCAGGGCAAGAACATCCTCGCTCAACGGCCCGCCTTTCTGATAAAAACTGTCGTCGGAGCGGGAAGAACCCCATCGGCTCACCTGAAGGGCAACGGCGTCTGAGCGCAGCCCTCCCAACTGTTCAACCCCCGCTTTCAGCCGCAGGCTGCGCCGCAAGGCCGCGTGCGCCCACCGGAACGGATAACTCGCCAGCAAAGCGGCAATCCCGGCGCCGTCCCGGAGTCGGAAAAGGACCTGTGCCCTCGCCTGCGCCACCAGAGCAGCCCGGCGCTGCGCCGGGGTCATGCCGACTGCTTCGGCAAGCGACGAAAATGATCCCGAGACGCCCGCAAGATCGTCGGGAAAAAGCCATAAGCCCTGCATGAACGCCTTTAAGAACCGGACTGTGGTCTTGCGCTTGGGGTTGCCGTGCGAATGCGCCAGCATCGCCGAGAGGATCGCCTTAAACGTCTGGTGAATGTTTTGCCACGAGCCCAGCGCCGCGGAAACGGCCTTGGCGAAATCCGGATCCGGCTGTGCGCCCAAAAGGGCCTCAACCGCGGCACAGACGCGTTGGGGCTGGCGCAGCAAGACCCCTTTGACCAAATCCGCCGCAGCCAAACGCTCCTCGGGTGAGAGACGGCCCGCCAATCCCGAGTCAATGAAGAAAACGGTGCCTTCGGGCGTTATCATGACATTGCCCTGATGCAAATCCGCATGAAAGAATCCTTCCTCAAAAATCTGGCGCAGAAAACGGCTGCGTATCTGGGCAACGAGGGCGCTTCTTCGCTGACGCAACGCCAGGAATGCGGTTTGTTCCGCCGGGCTCAAGCCGCGCTCGGTCATCAGCGCTTGCAGGGAAAATGGCTGCTTCGATGCGGCCTCCTGCTGCAGCCGTTCCCGGAGGGTACGGGCGCGCCAGAGCCGGCTGAATTCCAAGCCGCGCACCTTTTCTTCAACAATGATCATTGCGTTTTCGTCGCGAACCAGCTTCAGAACCTGCGGCACCCGAACCGTCACCTCTTGGGCCGGGACGGCATCGAGACTCCTGCCGATGCCGAGGGTATTCTCCGCTTCAATGCCGAAATCCATCTCTTCCCGCAGGATGTCTTCGATCTCCCGGTCAAGCGCACCGATCGGAAAATGCGGGTATTTTTCGCGCAGCGCCTCCAAGACCGAGCGGAGGACGCGCATGTCCTCGTCGATCTGCCGGTTCACCAGTGGGCGCAGGACTTTAATGACCACCGGAACCCACTCCCCGGGAGAACGCTCATACTCCCCTTCATGAACCTGTTTCATTGACGCCGAACCCAGGCGCCTGCCGATACGGATATGCCCCAGGAGCTCAGGCGCCGCGACGACAAGGGCGTTGAGCACCCCGGCTTTTGAAAACGGCTCCGCCTCGTCTCGCAAAGACCCCAGGGAGCGGCGCAAGCTCTCGCTCTGGATGATCGTTCCGTTTTCGCAGAGTATCTGCCCGACCTTGACTCCCACCGGGCCGAATGCCGAGAGCACCGTGGCGAGCCGTTCGCCGGTGGAGAAGTTCGCCAGTTCACCTTCGACGGACATCATGGAGAGAACGATCGCCGTCCGTTTTGCCGGATCGATATGCTCCATCACCAACAGGAAGATATCCCGGAAAACCGCGTATTCGCTGCGCGAGAACCCTGCGCGCTCCCATCGCCGCGGCGCCGGGAAATAGTGCTCGAAAAGCGCCTCGAAGGAGGAACGCATCTGGTTCCGTTCCTCGTCGGTACGCGGCTCAAAAAGCCCGTTTTCTCCCAGCAGTATCTCCACCAGAAACCGCTCCCTGAATTCGGGCGGGGCCAGGCGCAGATTCTGAGGAAGATTACCGAACACGATGTTGGTGCGCTTGGTAATGTCTTTCAAACACCCCGGCTCCGGACGCTTCCCCGGGGTCAGAAACCACAGCAGCGTCTCTTTCCGGTCTTTGCGCGAGAGACCCGAAAGTATATTCTTCAGCAATTGTTCCGCCGTATCCTGCAAGAGGAATTCCTGGTTGCTGCCTCCCCGCTGCTCCTGGGTATACTGCAAGCGGGTCTCCTGCAGCGCAGCCAACGGCACCGCAGGGCTGGGAATGGTATGGGTATCGATCAGGCCGTCGAGCAAATCATCGCGGGTGCGGCTGGGAAGCGGGAAAAACCGCAGGATCGCCGCCCGCTCTTCGTGAAAACCGGCTGAAGGGTGGGCGGCGAGGAAAATCTTCAACGCCGTTGCGCCGAAACGGATCTGCTTCTGCGGGTCGGCCACCAAGGGGATTACCTGGGCATAGAATGCGCACAAACGCTCGGCGCGTTCGGCGGACATGCGCATATCCAGCTGCTGTAACCGGCTCCACTGCCGCGGCAGGTCGATGACCCGGGCCTTGATGAAGCGGATGATGTATTCGTCACCCGCAAAAACCCCTCCGGCAAGCATCGCCTCCAGGAACCCCGGGGACAGCTCGGGAAGAAACTGCGCTTCCCAGAGATCGATATAGCCGTCGCGCACCAGCGAAGGCCGCGGGAGAAAACGCTGCAGCATCTCCCGCTTGCGGGCGAAATCCTCATCGAGCGTCGGGCTTTCAAGCGAGATCCTGCCGAGCGGGTCAACCCGTTGCTCGTAGCGCTGAAAGAGCTTGGCGCGCGTGCCGCGCGTGGCAACGGTGGCCGCCAGAGCAGCCAGGTAATCCGTCGGCTCGGAAAATTCGGGCACGGTCTCGTTTAATTTCGAGGGGACTTCCATCTGCGCCAGCAAATGGCAAAAGCGGGGCAATCGGCGCAAGAAAGGCGTTCCCGCGGGAGTATCGTCGGCCAGGGCCCCGAAAAAGGCGTCGGAGGAATCGCCGCTTGCGTTTTCCAAAACCGTTGAGCAGGCAAACCCGCGGGCGATCTCATCGACGAGCGCATCCAGGGCCGGGGAATCCGCGGCGATCTCCGCGGCAAAAGCTTGCCGCAGGGACGCGGCAAATTCCTCGTAGTTGATGAGTTCGATAGTGGCCCCCAGTTCCGGCGTCTGCGTTTTTGAAAAAAGGCTGGTTCGATACTGCAGGCGCGCGCTCTTAAAGAAAACGCGGAAGGACTGCGGCGTCAGCGGCGCCAAACCGGCTTGCTTTTCTTCCAGAAGCCTGCGGATGATCAACTTATTCAAAAGATCGAGCGTGGAAGGAGAGCTCCCGAGATTGATGCCTCCGGTATTGAAACGCCCGACGGTAGCCAGGCGCGCCTCTGCCGAACGCGCCAGCACCTCCTGCTGCTGACGCACCAGCTGCTGCAATTGAGCGCGTCCCAGGCCGAACAATTGACGGGTAAAGAGCTGTTGGCGCATGGTCGAAGGTCGATCAAACAAGGCGAAGGGGATCTCCTCTTCGCCGAGCTGATGTTGGTCCAAATCTGCGGCGGAATCCTGGGGCCCGAGCTTGCCCAAGGCCAAGGCGCGCCCGTTCGGATCAACCTCCCGATAGTCCCCCAAATGAAAAACAACCGTCAGGGCAAGATGCCGGCTGAGGGAGTCCAGAACGCCGAAGGCGCGCTGCGGCGTTATTGCGGCGTCGCTGCGCCACAGCAGCAGGTGCGCCTGGATGTATGCCCAGCCGAAGTTTGCGCTCAAAAGCGCGTCTTCCGGCTGCCGACGGCGCATCGCCTCATCGAACACCGCAATAAGATCCCGGAGCCCCGCTTCATTGCCGGTCGCGGGCAGGCCGGAAAAGATACGCTGAGACAGATCGGGAAGGAAGGGAATCACCCCCTCATAATCGAAGTGCTCAACGAAAATTGCGACTATCTGGGAGAATGAAAGATGCGCCTGCCAACGGTTATACAACTGTTCAAGCAGGGAAAAGTCCAGAGCTTCTTTGAGGAAGGTCCGGGAAAAGCCCGCAACACTGTCCGCGAAATCGCGCCGGGCGCTTTCGTACGTCAAGGAGTGGGTCTGGGCCGCATCGGTAAGGCGCATCAGGATGTAACTGCGCGCCGCGGACTTGTCATTGTTCAGCTCGTAATAGAGCGGCCGCAACGATTCCGCCTCGGATGCCTGAGGGGCCAATGCCCGGATAAACGATGTCGGTATCCCGTCCAGCAAGGGGTCTGTTTCGCGCGCCAGCTGCTGCGGAAGGATCGGGCGGCGCAAACACGGCAAAACCGCCGACACATACGCGCCAAACCCCGGGGAGAGTTGCGGGCTGTGCGCTTTGCGCGCATGCGGATCGCTCAGAAGCAAGGCGAGATGTTCTTTCATGCGCGCATTATGCTGCGGGCTCTCCCCCGGCACATCCGGCGCCACGCGCAATGCGGCCGCATACACCGCCGCGGCAACCGCAGGCTCCAGCGCAAATTCGGGGAACCCCTGTTCAAAGCGGTCGTAAGCGAGCTGGGCAAACGGCTCCCGGCTGAAGGTACGCTGATACAACCAGGAGAAAAGCAGCCCCTCGAAAAGACGCTGCCGCTGCAGAGGCTCCTGCGCCGGCCACAGGCGCATATCCGGCGTATAGAGCGCCGGATCATCAACTTCAAGATACGCGGTTTCCCCTTCGAGCGCGACCCCGCGCGACTGCGCGTAATCCTTCGCCGGGATCCGCTCATCCAGGCTTTTCTTCCCGTACCGGGAATAGACGCAAAACGGCACCTCTTCGAGCCGACGCAGCGCCTCGGAGCCGATGGGGCGCTCGGGGGCAAAAAGCCGCGAAAAATCCCCTTCTGCCGGCGGCGAGACCGACTGAAAGCGGGCAAAGGATTCCGCGGCGATGAATTCAAACCGTTCTTCGAAGTACCGGACCAACTCTTCGCTACGCCTGAGCGCTTTCTCTTTGACGGCGCTCGACACAGCGTGGTGGGTTAGAATTTCGCGCTGCAGCTGATGCATCCGCTCCAAAAAAAAGTGCCGCATGCCATCAGGCGTGCCCAGATGGTTCAACAGGATCTGCTCGTCTCCCGGGCTGTACGGCAGGGACGCGACATATTCCTGCAGAAACGCCCCGGCAGTACTCAGCGGGGCAAACCGTTCTCCCGGACGGGGATCGTCGGTGGCCTGCATCCGGATCGAATCGAGTGCCGCAAGCACGTTGCCGATAAAAATAACCCGGGCAAACGCCTGACGCGCCGGCGCAGTAGCGGCAAACGACTTCAGGCGCCCGAGAAACGCCTGCTGCTGGGCGAGAACCGCTGCTTCATACACCTCATCGATCGTCTCGGCCCGCTCCAGGGCGCGGATCAATTCCTGCGCTGTGCCGACACGCAACGCCGTTGCGCCCAGGTGGCGGCGCGCCCGGAAATCGCGATACACGGCAGCGTCGAGCACATTCTGCTGCCGCTTCTGCCGGCTCGGCATCGCCACGACAAAACTGGCCTGCTTCATCTTCATCAGGAGATTCGCCTTACGCTGTTTCGGATGGGGATGGTCGGAAAGCGTCGTGCCGGCGGTGCTGTCCATTTGAATGCGCTGCAGGAACGACATCACCTCGATGATCGCATCAGGCGCGTAGGTGCGCGTTGCCGACAACAGGTGCATCGCCCCTTCATCGGCCTGGTACTCCATGTTGCGCTTGATATCCCAGATCTCCCAGAAGCGCGTCTCTCCCTGCTGCCACTTATCGACATCCATCCCTTCGAAGCTCGTCGCCTGAAGCACATGGGTCAACTCGTGGGCAAAAATCGCGGCAATGAGGTCGCGGCTAAAAGGGGTGCCGGAGCGCTCGCAGTAGTGGGCCATCTCGCGGATCAGGCCCGCGCTGATGTACACGTCCTCGAACCCGATCGGCACATGCGCATCCAGTTCGGGCGAATCGACCAGGTAAAGCCGACCGCTGTACGGCGGCTGCCCCTGCGCCTTCGCCAGAAGATTAAAAGCGGCAACGACGTCATCAAAGATCGAGAAGACGATATCCGCCTGCGGGTGCGTCCCCCGTTCGATGAACCCGTACGCCGCCTCGGCGATCGCATGCTGGCGATACGCGCGCTCCTGATGTTCCCGGCGCACCTGCGCGCGCGAACGCGAGCTGGAGCGGGCGATCATGTCTTCAAAAGCGTTATCGCGGCGGTTAGGCGTAGGGGTCAGGGCCGTACGCTCGGTCACCAGGAAAGGCCGTACCAGCCGCTCTCCCGCCGGCGCAGGCGCCCGGGCAAGGCGGGCAAGCTCGCTGCCGGAGACCGACCACTCCAGGGAAACAAAGATGCCCAGATAGCCGAGCGCCTCTTCGATCGTTCCTCTCTTGCGCAGCACCCGCGCGACATCCACCCGCAGCAGCCTGCTCATCTTCGTCAGCAAGGATTGCAGGCGAATATCCAGCGTCACCTCGCCGAAAGCAAAATCCCTGCCGAACAGGTCCGCCAATGCCTCCTCCTGCTCCTGGCTCATCTCGGGCAACTCTTCCCGCAGACGCAGTTCATCAACCAGGGCATGGAACGTCTCGTGTCCGTCAAGGAAACGCGCCGCATCTTCGATGCTGAATGACTCCCTTCCCAGGACGCGGGCAAAAGCCCGTCGCTGGTGCGGATCCTGCAAGCGTTCGGCAAGGCCGGCGCGATCCAGATAAATCGTTCGGGTGCCGCGGTCGCGCACGTAGAGACCGTAAAAAACGCCTTCGGCGCCGAAGGCGTGCGCCTGAGGCCGCGTAGTGCGACCGTCTTGCGACTGCTCCCCGGGGCGAGATTCGCCGACGCTGATCGCGTGGGTTATGAGGACGCTGCTTCCGTCTTCAAGAACCACCTTGTTGCCGGCGCGGATCAGCGCCTCTGGGGATGCTTCGGGAGCCGGCGGCTGATGATCTTCTTGGGCTATGTGTTCGACAAGAAAAACAAAAAGGCGTTCGGCGGCCGCCTGCAGCACCTCTTTGCCCGCGGCACCTGCGGCGTCGTTTTCCGCAAAGAACGAAGAGATGAAATGCCTGCGGCCCTGAAAAAGAGATGGCAGTGCGCGCGCCGCTTGCATTTCACGCGCGGCGTTGAGGAGCTCGGTGGGATCGGCCTTAAACTGCGCTTCGAGGGCTGCGGCGAGGTCCTCGCCGGCACCGATCCCCAGGAACAGCCGCACAAGCGCCTCCGCATTCTCTTGAGGAGAAGCCGTTGGGGCGTATGTGCTCCCGGCGGTGACAAGCAGCGCCCCGGGGACCGCTGCGGGAACCGACGGCTCCAGGCCCGGAACAGGAGCCAGCGCTTGACTCACCCCGACGCTAAAACGCAGGCCGCGATCAGGGTCCTGCGGCAAGCGCCTGTGGGCGCTGGCATCAACCGAGGAATAAAGCCCCCCGCCCGGAAGCGTTTCGGATTTTCCGGGCGCCGGCAGTTGGGACGGGAGCGGCTGAATGCCCCCGGAAAAATAGTGGCGCACGCTTTTTCCGGACAGCGAATAGGCAGGGGCCTGCAAACGATATTCCCCGTCCCGGAACGATTGTTGATACCGCCTATAGTACTCCTGAACGTCGGCAGTCTGCGCTGAGCGCAAACCGAGCAGATCGGCGCTGTCGATCCTTTCCGCGTAAAGGCCGCCGGCGCCGCGGAAGCGCCGCTTAAACCATTGCGCCAGGATCAGCGCATAATACACCTGGCGAAGCGGGGCATACGAACGCTCGGTATTGACTTTGCGCGTCAGCTCCGGAATAATCAGCTCGCGCATCAGCTGCGCGGCGTAGGCATTGAGCTGCCTGAGCCGCTCATCCGCGAACGCATACTGCCTCATCACACTGGTGTCCGGTGACAGGTGACTTGTGTCTCGTATATAATCCTCCTCCAGCATCACCTTCAGCGTCGCTTTATAGACGTATGCGTTCCGGGAAGTCTCGCGCACAATGATCTCCCCCGGGACAATCCAGGGCCGAGAGAGAGTGGGAAAGGACATCCGGCTGCCGCCGAAAAGCTCTTCTGCCCTGCGGTACAGTTTATCCCAATACGCCTTCCCCCCCGGGGTCTGTGGAGAGGTCGCGGCTGCCGTATCTTTTTTGAGCTGCAGGTCCGCCTCCAGCATGATCTTGCCGACGTCGGTCTGGGCCAGAAGCGGATCAATGATCTCTTGCGGGGTATCGGGACGCAGGTTCACCCAGAAGGATCTCTCGGGCAGGCTGATGCCGATGAGGAAAAATGAAAGAAGGCGGCGGGTCGTTTCTGTTGCTTCGGATGAGCCCGGCTGTTTCTGATCTCCCCGGTCAACGATAAGCTCCAGGTGCGTTTGGCGCTCATCATAGCCCAGAGACCGCAGGTGCGCAGGCCTGAACCGTTCCCCCGAGGCGCTCGACGGCAACGGCAACACCGGTGCCTTTGCCGGCGCCACAGCTTGCGTAAACCCGGATTGCTGCAGGAGCAGGATACAGCAGAGCCCTAGACAGATTGCTTTTCGAGCCATAAGGAAAGGACGTATCCCGAAACAGCCGTACCAAATCAGCGCAGGCGCAGCGTTCCGGAAAAAGGTGGTTATCAGCCAATAATAAATATAGCCGTTGGGAGAAGTGATACAAGACGCGGGGCGGGTTTTACGGAAAGCGCTTGCTCCAAAGCAGGCTCACTCGGCGTTGTCCAGAAGGATCAGCGCCCGCTGCAGGAGCGGTTCGGTAGCGCACCCGCGCCGCTCCTGGATGAGCAAGGTCTGACTGATACAGCCGAGAAGACGCTCTCTGAATTCCTGGCGAAACGCCGGGCTGCGGCTGCAGGCGGCGGCACAATCCGCTATCCTGCGCGCGGAGGGCGCGATCCCCGCAGAAAGCAGGTGGTGCAGACGCCGCCACTCCTGTTCCAGATCTACGCCTCCCCGCCCCGGAACAGGCGCAGCCGTCCAGCCCGTCTCAGATAACATCGGCAATGAACGAAGATCTATCCCCCCCACCTGCGTCTCAGGCCCTTGAGGCGCCGGCGCGGGGGATGAGGCAATCGACTGCGCAACGAGCGGCCCCGGGACCTGCGCACGCGCCTCCGGGGCAGCAGGGACGATCGTCGCCAATTCTTTACAGGCAGCGGTGATGTCGTGAAAATTAAACGTCTCTTTGTGGTCGAGAATAACTGCCCGGCTGCGCCCAATCCGCTGTTTGACGACGGAATTGATCTTGCGCTGATTGCTGAGAGCTCCTTCGTCGAGAGCCGGGGTCAGGATCCGGTGTACCTGCTCCTGCGGCGGGCGGGCGGCATTATACGCCTGCGCCAGCTCCACGCAGGTGCGCAGAACCCCGTCCAGGAAATCCGCGGCGCTGTAATCGGCGACGACATCTTCCTGCGGATTGATGCCGCGCAGGATCCACACCGGCTTTCCCGCAACGGAATTCTTCAGGACAAGGACCGACCCGGCAAAACGCGCATCCAGCCCTTGCCCGGTCGTGAAGATGAGCGCTCCGACCATCGCCGGGTAATTCATGATGTGCGGCAACGCCGTATAGCAGGCGTCGCCGATGTCCCCGGCCAGCTCACCCAGGATATCCCGGGTGAGAAATCCGCGCAGCACCAACGGCTCCTCTTCGGGCGGTGAGACGGTTTTGGTGCGCGCATACACCTGTTCGAAAATCGACACGCGAAAGACCCGCAGTATCTGCTTGGCCTCCTGGGGCGGCCGTTCGTTTAAGATCGAGTTGGGCGGTTCGATCTTATTGAAATAGTCGTTTTTGAAGGCAAGGATCTTGTCAAGCGAACGCATACTGAGCTCTTCCTGCTCGATCTCGGCAATGCGCTCCAGGGCTGCGGGATCCTGACGGAAAGCCTCCTGCAGGAGCGCGACGATCACCTGTTCCTGCAGGAGCGGACTGTGCTCCAGAACCTCGGGCACGCCGGAGACGATCTCCCAGCAGAACGATTCGAGGGTCGCGGCCGCGGCGACGCCAGCCTGCGCGCGCTCGAAGGCCCGCTGCCGGCGGGCCAGATGCTCCAGAACGGCGCCGGCCCCTCTCTCTTTGCGTGAGCGCTCAAGCTCCCGTGTTGCCCGCAGGAGCTCTTTGCGCGCCTCCTCTTTCAGAACGATAAGAGTCGCTTCGGCGGATCCGGCCTGATGGTACAACAAGAGCGCCCGAGAGAAAATACGCTGATAGCGGGAATACATCTGCCGTTCATCCTCGGTAAACTCGATCCTTTCCGGGCGGACGCTGAAAGACGAAGGCGGCGCCTGTGTTAACGCGGCATCAAGGGGAGGAGCCGCGGTGGCCCTGAACCGCTCAAGGAAATAATCCAACTCCATCCCTTCGTTCTTACCGTGGCCCCAACTGGCGCTGGAAAACCCGGTTATCCAGGCAACAAGCGCCTTAAAAGCCGGATGTCGCAGGTCCTGCTCGCGGATCTGTCTGCGCAGGAACAGCTCCTCTTTAATCGCCGCAACCCGGGCGGCCAGGAGGGCAACCCCCTCCTCTCCCGTCGCAGCGATCGAGAGCAGCCCATCTTCGGGCAAGGCTTCGGCGCGAAAGAGCCGCCGCTGCAGGAGGATCAGCGGCCGGCAGGCAAGGAAGGCGAAATCCGCAATATAGCGGTTCAAGAGCAGCTCCCAGTCCTGCAGGGTATCCTCGGGAAGCATGCCGCCGTTGCGCACCATCTCTTTAATTCCGCGCACAGAGGAAAACTGTTTTTCCGGCGGGACGGTTTGCAGATAGGCGATGATGTATTCCGTAACGGCGCGGGGCAGGGTATTGAGCTGCACCGCCAGTGCGCCGCGCTCCGCCAAATGGCCGACCGGCGCGGTCGCGCAAACGAATGCCGGAAGCGGTTCCTGCAGCGTCCCCGAAAACAGGAGGCGGACCGTTTCAAAGGGCAGCTGACGACTGTGCTCGCGCAGCCATCCGGCGTTGCCGGCCATAAACCCCAGTGCGCGCCGGGCCGCTTCGGCCGGTTGCGCCGAAAGGGCGATCGCGCGCACGATCGCCGGCTGCTGCTGCGGGTCCAGCCGCAGTACGCGCAGGTACCGCTGGTGCTGGGCAAAGAGCCGCGCCGCCTCGCTCAACGAGGAAGATTTGGCGCAGCTGCGCAAGAGCAACGCGCTGTCTATCGGGGTAACCTTATTGCGCACGAACTCCCGGCACAGAACGGTGACCGCCTGAAGCGCAGCCTCTCGGCGAGGAGAGCGCTCGACAGCCTGCAGGACCAACTCCAGGTCAACGGGCACCAGCAGATGCGGCGCAAGGATGCTGCGCAGCGCAGCGGCTGATGCTGCGGCTTCCCCCTCCGGCGCGCCTCCAGAGGAAGCGATGATGAAATCAAATTCCTCCTCTGCCTCTTCCGGCTCCGGAAGCAGCGCCTGCCGCTGCCGGTACCGCCGCACGAAATCCGGATACTCCTGACGCAACGCGCGCATGCGGACCGGGAGGGACATCCCAAAATCGGCGAGGAGCTTTTCGTCGGCCAAGGCGATGAGCGGATCAAGCGAGCCGATCTCCTGCAGATAAGCGATCAGCTCCTCGGGAAGCCGCCCGTCCGTAATCAGATCCTCAAGAGAACGCACCGCCAGCAGCACGCGGATACGCATTTCGGCCTGGGTATACCGGCTTACCCAAGCCAGCGGATGCTGATGCATGTGCGGATAGAATCCGCTCAGCACGGGAGCGGCGGTGGCAAGACACTCCCGCACCCCCTCTGGCCCCAACAGCTCCTGGTTTGCCGCCAAAGCCGCGCGCAGATACTCCACGAGGCGCACCTCAATATCGATGAGCCCGTCGGGATCATAGACCAAAGGATAGGTGCTCATTTTCGCGGCGATGCGCACCGCAAGCGGCGACAGCAGATTTTGGCGGGTGACAAAAAGGAGGCCGAAAAAGTTGTACTTCGCCAAGTCCGTCTGTGTTAAGAGCGCCTGCATGAGGGGCGAGATTTCGAAAACCCCTTCCTGCGCGCGGTACCTGCGGAACAGCTCCTGCGGCCGCGTGCCCGCCTGCGCGCAGACCTCTTGGAGCTGCTCCCATGCCGTCTGGGCCGTGCCCAGTAATCTCTGCCGTTTTGCCCAAAAGACGAACTCTTCGATAAGCGCGTCGCGATGGAACGTATCGGCTTTTTCCCGGATCCGCTTTTGTCTGCGGCTGATCTCAAACGACCCGACGGAAAAATCCCGTGCTTCGTCTTCGCCCAGTCCGTTCATCCAGCGGCGCAGCCGTATCCCCAGCTTCCCGTCCCTGATCTCGGCAGCAGTGATGATCCCCAGCTCATCCCGGGCATATGCCGCCCATGACCGCAGCTCCGAGAGCTCATGCACCACCTTGCCTTCGTTGCGCGCATAGACTGCAAATTGGCCTCTCCCGGCATGGTCCTTGCGCAGGCGGCTGTCTACCACTACCAGCGCGCCGTCAGATTCCAGGCGCAGCTCGGTATGCCGTTTCTGCCCGCGCCGATCAAGACCGTCAAAAACGAGGCGCCTCTGGGGCTCCTCCTGTAACCGCCGGCGCAGATCGAACCACCCGTCGCTGCCGGCAACCAGACCCAGATCTTCTTGTGCGATCCAGCGCAAAACCGTGGCAAAATCTCCGCCGCGATGAAATGCCAGGTGCTGCGCGCGCGTCGTGCCGGCATGGTGGTCGCTGGCTATCCCCGCATCGGCCTGCGGCTGGACAACAGCGGCAACGATGCGTTGCGGTTGCCCGACCTCCCGCGCGGACATACTCGCTTCCACTTCGACGGTCAAGGCGGCGGTTCCTGCGGGAGGAAAAGTTGCGCTGGTGCCGGAAAAGCCTCCCGCGTCGATCGCGGGTCCGGCGCGCAGGACAATGCCCCCGGAAAAATAGCGGCGCGCCACTCGCTCCCCCCCGGCATAACCGCCGGCCCGCATATCATACGCACCCTGCCGGACGAGCCGCTGGTACGCACGGAAGTACCCGCGCACATCCGGCGGCGACCGCAGCCGCAACGACGAAGGGGCCCCGCCGTTGACCAGCGGCGCGAACGCGCCGCCAGAACGGACCGTCCGCTTGAACCACTGCGCCAGAATCAGCGCCTGATAGACCTGCCGCAGGGCGGCGTACTCCCGTCCGTTGTTCACCTTGCGCGTCAGCTCCGGCACGACCAGTTCGCGCATCAGTTGTGCGGCGTACTCATTCAACTCTTTCGCCCGCTCATCCGCGAACGCATACTGCCTCATCACACCGGTGTCTGGTGACAGGTGACTTGTGTCTTGTATATAATCCTCCTCCAGCATCACCTTCAAAGTCGCCTTGTACACGTACGCGTTGCCCGCCGTCATGCGCATGACGATCTCCTCCGGCACGATCCAAGGGCGGCACAGCGTGGGGATACTGACCTGCGCCGAACCATACAACTCCTGCGCCTTGCGATAGAGCTTTTCCCAATACAGCCTCCCCGATGCCGTATCCGGCGCGGTGGCGCGGGCAGTATCCTGTTTAAGCAACAGGTCGGTCTCCAGGAGAATGGCGCCGACCGCTGTCTGCGCAAGCGCGGGATCGATAATGCCGTCGGGTTTATCCGGCCGCAGATTCACCCAGAACGACTCTTCGGGAAGCGCCAGGGCGATGAAAAAATAATTCAGAAACCGGCGTGTCAGGGAATCCAGTTCAGCGGGGCCGATGCCCGCGATCGCGGCGCGCTCGAACAGGAGACGGAAGCAGTTTTGCCCTTGCTCATACGAAAGTCCCCGCAAAGAGGCGCTGGCATTCCCTGGAGGCAACCAGGCAGTTTCGGCGCTCACAGGAGACAGAGCAGCCGCTTCGAGCGCGCGCGGACCAAGGGAGTGCGCAAAGAGCAGGATACCTGCGAGGATGAACGTTGCTGTCTTTTTCACGCTGGTCGTGTGCATAGGCAAAAAGAAAGCCGGACCTGACCCTTTGCATAAGGCAGATCCGGCACAAACCGGCTCCCCCTCCGGCGCCCTCCACGCCGGAAGGAATCATTGTCTAAAACAACCCGTATAAATGGCACTTAAAATGTATCTCGGGGAAGGCGCAAATGCAAGGGCTCGACGGCGGCAAAACGAAAACGGTTTCTGGCGCTTAAATGACCAGAACAAACTCTCCCTTGGGGCGCGGCCGTTCCCGAAGGAGGCGGGAAAGTTCCTGCGGTTTTGCGCGCAGCACTTCCTCGAACTTCTTGGTGAGCTCGCGGCAGAGGACGAGCGTGCGGTCGGGAAATACCGCCGCCAGGTCATCGAGGGTCTTGAGGATCCGGTGGCAGGATTCGTAACAGACGATGGTGGTATCCATGCCTTTGAGCGCGATCAGCCGGTTGCGCCGCGCTGCCTGCTTGACCGGCAGGAACCCTTCAAACAAGAAACGGTGCGCCGGTTTTCCGGAGAGCACGAGCGCGCAGATCAATGCCACCGGCCCGGGGATCGCCGTTACCGGAATGCCTGCGTCGATCGCCAGATTGATCAGATGGTATCCGGGATCGAGAATCCCCGGGGTACCGGCGTCTGCGATCAGGGCGATATCCTTCCCCCCTTTTAAGAGATCCAGCAGATACGCGCCCTTGGAGAAACGGTTGTGCTGAAAATAACTCGTCGTCGGCGTCGTGATACCGTATTCCTCCAGCAGGATCCGGCTGTGGCGGGTATCCTCACAGGCGATCAGGAACACCGCTCGCAAAACCGACTGCGCGCGCAGGGAAAGATCCTTCAGGTTGCCTATGGGGGTGGAGACGATATACAGCATCTCGACGGGCCTTATTCGACGGTAACTGACTTGGCAAGATTACGCGGCTGGTCGACATCGCAGCCGCGCTTCACGGCGATATGGTACGCCAACAGCTGCAGCGGAAGCGCCACCAGCAGCGGCGAAAAAAGCTCTTCGGTTGCGGGGAGGGAAATGATCTCCTCGGTAAGGGCGGTGATCGCCGTGTCGCGGGCAGTGGCAATGGCAATGATCTTGCCTTTACGGCTGCGAATTTCCTGGATATTGGAGATCATCTTTTCGTACGTTTCTGCTGCGGGGGCAATGCAGACAACGGCACGGTATTCGTCAATCAGCGCGATCGGCCCGTGCTTCATCTCCCCGGCCGCATACCCTTCCGCGGGGATGTAGGATATCTCCTTAAGCTTCAGGGCGCCCTCGAGGGCAGAGGGGAAATTGATGTTGCGCCCCAGGAAAAGGAATGACCCGAAGTGCGAATGGCTGCGCGCCAGGCGGGCGATGCGCTCCTGATCCTTAAGGATGTGCCGCTGCAGCTCCGGTATCTGCCGGAGCTTCTGCAAAAGCAGCGCCATCCGGGAAGCGCGCATGCCGCCGCGCAGGTGCGCCAGGTAGAGCGTGAACAGATAAAACGCGACAAGCTGAGCGGTATAGGCCTTCGTCGATGCGACGCCGATCTCGGGGCCGGCGTGAGTATAAATTACCCCGTCGGCTTCGCGCGTCAGGGTCGAGCCCAGGACGTTACAGATGGCGACAACCGGCGCCCCGAGCCGCTTGGCCTCCCTGACCCCCGCCAGCGTATCAGCCGTTTCTCCCGACTGGGAGACCGCCAGGACGAGTGTCTGCGGGCCAATCAGGAGCGTTCGATAGCGGAACTCGCTCGATACATCGACCGCCGTCGGCAGCCGACAGAGCGACTCGAGGGCATACTTCCCGACGACACCCGCATGATACGCCGTGCCGCAGGCAACGATGGCAATTGAGCGGATCGAGCGCAAGCGCGACTCGGCGATATTGAGCCGCTCAAAGACAACGCCGCGTTTTGCGCAATGCAGGCGAATGAGATCGGAAAGGATCCGGGGCTGCTCGTTTATCTCCTTGAGCATGAAATGGCGGTACCCGCCCTTCTGGGCCTGCGCGCTGTTCCAGTCGATCCGGGTCGTGCGCTTACGCAGCGGTTTGCCCGTGCGCTCGCAGATGCGGATCTCCTGAGCCGTCAAGACCACCGATTCGTTCTCTTCCAGAAAAATAATCTCCCGCGTCGCCTCTAACACCGCCGGCACGTCGGAGGCGATAAAATTCTCCCCCTTGCCGACGCCGACGATCAACGGACTGCCCGCACGCATCCCGACGATAACCCCGGGCTCGCGCGCCGAGATAACCCCCAGGGCAAACGACCCGTGCAAAAGCAGGCTTGCCTTGCGTACCGCCTCGGCGAGGCAGACCCGGGGAGCGTAGAACGATTCGATGAGATGCGCGATCACTTCCGTATCGGTCTGGCTGGTGAAACGGTGCCCGGCCTTGATCAGGCGCGCCTTCAGCTCTTCGTGATTCTCGATGATGCCGTTATGGACCAGGGCGAGGGATCCGGAACAATCGGCGTGGGGATGGGCGTTGGCGTACGTCGGCGCACCGTGGGTTGCCCAGCGGGTGTGGGCTATCCCGGCGGTGCCGTGGAGCGGTTTTTTGTGCAGCGCCTCTTCCAGTGCGGCGATTTTACCTGCGGCCTTGCGCATGCAGATGTGCGGCGCCGGCAGCGGCGTCACCAGCGCCATGCCGCTTGAATCGTACCCGCGGTATTCAAGCCGCTTCAGCCCGCTGAGGAGTATCGGCTGAGCAGGGCGTTTCCCGCTATATCCGATTATTCCGCACACGCCAACACCTTTCTTGGCCAGAATGCCGGGCCGGCGGCAAAACAATTCCTGTCCCCACGGGGATTTGAACCCCGGTCGAGAGCTTGAAAAGCTCTTGTCCTAGACCAGGCTAGACGATGGGGACGCGATCTATTCTTCGTCTTCCGCGATAACCGGCGCAATACAGGAAACGCGGTCTTTGTCTTGCAGCTTAATCAGGCGCACCCCTAACGAGGAACGGCCGGTGGTTCGAATATCCTTGACGGCACAGCGCAGGAAAATACCGTTCTGGGTGATGACCATCAACTCGTCTTTATCGGAGACGGTCTTGAGGCTTACGGCGTTCCCGTTCTTATCGGTCACGCGCAGGTTGATGATACCCTTGCCGCCGCGGCTCGTCAACCGGTACTCCTCGACGGGAGTTCGTTTGGCAAACCCCAGATCGGTCACCGTCAGGATCGTCGTCTGCGGCTGGGCCAGGACCAGGTCGATAACCGCGTCTTTCTTTTCCAGCGAAATCGCGCGCACCCCGCGTGCCCCGCGGCCCATATCGCGCACCTTCGCCTCGGGGAAATGAATGGCCTTGCCCTGGGCGGTCCCGATCAAAAGCTCCTGCTGGCCGTCGGTCAGCTGCACGCCGATCAATTCGTCATCCGCCTCCAGGGTCATGCTGATGATCCCGCCTTTGCGGGGATTGCTGTACGCCGACAACTGCGTCTTTTTGACCAGCCCCTGACGGGTCACCATGACCAGAAACCGGTCTTGCGCGAACTCCTTCACCGGGATCGTCGAGCTGATCTTGGCCCCGGCCTCCATGGCGACCAGATTCACGATCGCCTTGCCCTTGGAGGCGCGAGCCGCCTGGGGGATCTCGTACACCTTCAGCCAATGCACCTTGCCTTTGTCGGTAAAGATCAACAGGTAATCCTTGGTCGAGGCCACAAACAGGTGCTCGACAAAATCCTCGTCCCGCACCTCTGCCCCCATCACCCCCCGCCCGCCCCGTTTCTGTTTGCGGTAGGAACTGACCGGCAGGCGCTTGATGTAGCCGCCGTGGCTGATGGTCACGACGACGTCTTCCTCGGCGATCAAATCCTCGATCTCCAGATCGGCCACCGCTGCGACGATGTCGGTGCGGCGCTGGTCGCCGTACTTTTTCTTCAGATTCTCCAGCTCTTCCTTAATGATGCCCTCAACCCGCTTCTCCGAAGCCAAAATCGCGCGGCACCACTCGATCTTCTTCAGGAGTTCCGCGTACTCCGCGTCTATTTTGTCGCGCTCAAGCGCGGTCAGACGCTGCAATTGCATCTCCAGGATCGCCTGGGCTTGAATCTCGGAGAGCCCGAACTCCTTCATCAGCCGCACCCGCGCCTCTTCCGTATTTTTGGAGGTCTTGATCGTCTTAATGATGCGGTCGATAAACTGAAGGGCGATCTTGAGACCCTCCAAGATATGCGCTCGCCGCAGCGCCTTGTCGAGCTCAAACTGCGTGCGCCGGCGGATAATGACCTTGCGGTGCGCGATATAATGCTCCAGGATCTGGCGCACGGTCAGCACCCGCGGGCGGTTATCGACCAGCGCCAGGAGGATAATGCCGAACGTCGTCTCCAGCTGGGTGTGCTTGAAAAGCTGGTTGAGCACGATTTGGGAGTCGACGTCGCGCTTGAGCTCCACGACGATGCGCATGCCGTCCTTATCCGACTCATCCCGCAGGTCGGATATGCCTTCGACCTTCTTGTCATCCACCAGTTGCGCGATCGCCTCGATGATCGAGGACTTCTGAACCTGGTACGGAATTTCGGTGACCACGATCAGGTCTTTGCCGTTCTTCTGATGCTCAACCGTCGCGCGCGCGCGGACCGTCAGCTTTCCCCTGCCGGTGGTGTAGGCGTCGCGGATACCCTCCTTGCCGCAGATAATGCCGCCCGTCGGAAAATCAGGCCCCTTAAGGAGACGCATCAGCTCTTTGACGTCGGCTTCAGGATGGTCCAGGAGATGGACGACCGCCTCCGCAACTTCGTTGAGGTTGTGGGGAGGGATGTTGGTGGCCATCCCGACGGCAATACCGCTGGAGCCGTTGACCAGGAGATTGGGCAGGGCGGCCGGAAGCAGGAGCGGCTCTTTCAGGGAGGCATCGAAGTTCGGCCCGAAATTCACCGTCTCTTTATCGATATCCCCCAGCATTTCGTCGGCGATCGCCGCCAGGCGCGCCTCGGTATAGCGCATCGCCGCGGCCGCGTCTCCGTCGAGTGAGCCGAAGTTCCCCTGCCCTTCCACGAGCGGATAGCGCAGGGAGAAATCCTGGGCGAGCCGCACCAGGGTATCGTACACGGCAACATCGCCGTGCGGGTGGTACTTGCCCAGCACTTCACCGACGATGCGGGCGCATTTCTTGTAGGGCTTGGAGTGCTCCAGCCCCAGGTCCTGCATCGCAAAGAGAATCCGGCGGTGGACCGGCTTGAGGCCGTCGCGTACATCGGGCAATGCGCGCCCCACGATGACGCTCATGGCATAATTCAAATACGAATCCTTAACCTCGTCTTCGATATAAACCGGAACGGTCTTCTCGTTGCGTGTATACATGGGTTATATATCCAGATTCTTGACTTGGTGGGCGTAATTCTCGATAAATTCCCGGCGCGGCTCGACTTGATCACCCATCAACACCGTGAACATCTTATCCGCTTCGACCGCGTCTTCGAGGGTCACCTTAAGGATCGTTCGTTTTTCCGGGTCCATAGTCGTTTCCCACAGCTGGGTCGGGTTCATTTCACCCAACCCTTTGTAGCGTTGTATATGCATGCCGCGCGTCGCCGATTCCTTAATAAAGGTCAGGATGTCGCGCAAAGAAAAAATGTCTTTGTCGTCTTTCTCGTTGGTGATGCGGTAAAGGGGCTTCGTTTTTTTCGCTTCCTCCGCCTTGGTGGCGCTTTTGGCCGGCATTTCAGCGGCCGCGAAAAACGTTGCTATATCGAACCCAATCTTGTCAAGCTTGGCGATTATTGCTTCCAGTTCTGACGATTCAAAGATCTCGACTTTATCGATCTCGCTCTCTTTGCCGATCCTCTCAGTCAATTCCGCAAGCTCTTTATCGGAATAAACAAATTCGGTTTTCCCCTCCACTCTTATGGCATAAATTGGCAATTTTTTGGTCTTTTGATGCCTATTTAACAGGAATTTCTCAAAATCCACTCCCCTTTTATCCAAAATTTTACCAAGACGCTCTATTTCTACCAAGTATTGCAATAAATCATTGAGTTGGTTATCAGTTAGTGTTCTTTTTTCTTTAACCTGTGTTAATTTATGGCCTTCCAGTCCCAGCTCAAGAATCAATTCATTCATCTGCTGTTCTGTTTGGATATATTCTTCGCGTTGCCCCCGTTTAATCTTATAGAGCGGCGGCTGCGCAATATAGACAAATCCGCCTTCAACGAGTTTTTTTAATTGCCGGTACAAAAGCGTCAAGAGCAGCGTGCGGATATGCGATCCATCTATATCAGCATCTGCCATGAGTATTATTTTATGGTAACGCAGTTTTTCGATATCAAACTCCTCGCCGATGCCGGTTCCCAGCGCGGTGATAATCGTGCGCACCTCCTCGTTGGAGAGGATCTTGTCCAACCGCGCTTTTTCGACGTTCAGGATCTTGCCTTTAATCGGCAGGATGGCCTGGAATCTGCGGTCGCGCCCCTGCTTCGCCGAGCCGCCGGCTGAATCCCCCTCCACTATATAAAGCTCGCAGAGCGCCGCGTCCCGCTCCGAACAATCGGCCAGCTTCCCCGGCAACCCGCCCCCTTCAAGGGCACCCTTGCGCCGGGTTAACTCCCTGGCCTTGCGCGCCGCTTCCCGCGCCCGAGAGGCAAGGACCACCTTCTCGATGATCTTATTCGCTACCGGCGGATTTTCTTCGAAATAACCGGAGAGCGCTTCCAGGCTCGCCGAAGCAACCAGGCCTTCGACCTCGGAATTGCCGAGCTTGGTTTTCGTCTGCCCCTCGAATTGGGGGTTCGGAACCTTGACGCTGAGAACCGCGGTGAGCCCCTCGCGCACATCGTCTCCGGTGATGCCGAATTCGTCGTTCTTCAGCAAATTCTTGGTCTTGGCGTACTGATTGATCGCCCGGGTCAGGGCCGATTTAAACCCGGACAGGTGCGTGCCACCCTCAACCGTATTGATGTTGTTGGCGAAGGAATACAGGGTCTCGGCGTACCCGTCGTTATACTGCAGCGCGCCCTCGATCACGATATCATCCTGCGTCTTCTGGAAATAGATGATCTTGTGGTGCAGCGGGTTCTTGTTTTTGTTGAGGTACTCGGCGAAGGAGACGATCCCCCCGGAAAACTCGAACACCGCCTCTTTTTCGCTGCGCTCATCGACGAGCTTGATCTTCAAGCCCTTATTCAAGAAGGCCAGCTCCCGCAGGCGCTGCGCGAGGGTATCGTAGGAAAAATCAACCTTGTTGAAGATCGTCTTGTCCGGCTTAAAGGTGACCTTGGTCCCGGTCGTTGCGCACTTCCCGATCACGGTCAGCTTGCTGACCGTCTTGCCGCGCTCGTAGCGCTGGTGATGCACCTTGCCTTCGCGCTTGACCTCAACCTCCAGCCAGTCGGAGAGCGCGTTGACCACACTGACCCCCACGCCATGGAGCCCTCCTGAAACCTTGTAAATACGGTGGTCGAACTTCCCTCCCGCGTGCAGGGTCGTCAGGGCGACTTCGACCGCCGGCTTCTTCTCGGTCTTGTGCATATCGACCGGAATCCCCCGGCCGTTATCGGTCACGCTGACGCTGTTATCCGGATGCACCTCCACCAAGATCGTCGTGCAATAACCGGCCAGCGATTCATCAACGCTGTTGTCGACCACCTCGTAGACCAAATGGTGCAGCCCGCGTACGCCGGTATCCCCGATGTACATAGCGGGCCGGCGGCGCACCGCCTCGGTCCCCTCCAGGACCTGTATCGTCGTCGCGTCGTATTTTTTGTCCGCGGCTTCCGCTTTTTGCGGCGGCGCTTCAGACGGCATCTCTTGTTTTTTCTTTTTCGTCATGCAATACCCCCACGGAAATCCTGATATCCTTCACCGCCGGCGCTTCCCGGGCGTAGCGCTCTTTCAGCTCGCCGGCACGAAGGCGCATCTCATACAAAAACGCCGCTGAGTCAACCGTCAGCCCCAGGACGCCGTCCCGAAAATATTTAATTTTTATATGCCGTAATTCTTTCTTCGTCAAGCATTTTTTCAAAACACCCGCCACCTCTTCCTCAGCGGCGCGCTGTTGCCCGCGCAGGCTGCCGAGGACTTTCTGGATGGCCGAGCCGAGACGTTCCATGCGACGCCCTATCCGAGACGCATCGGTAGAACGATATACGTATACCCGTCGGTCCGCACCACGCCCGGTTTTTCGCTGTCCGTCACCTCGAATTCGACGAGTTGATGCTGCAGATTCTTCAAAACATCGGTCAGATAATTCGGATTAAAACCGATGATCATCTCCTTCCCGGCATAGTCGACGGCCAACTCTTCCCGCGACTCCCCGATATCCGGGGTCGACTTGGAAATAACCAGTTTATTCTTGAACACCTCCCACTTCACCGCCTGGTAATCGACCGTCGACAAGAGCGCCGCGCGGCGTACCGCCAAGAGAAGCGCCTCGCGATCCACCTTAATCTTCTGCTCCGATGCCGGCGGCATAACCTGTTTATAATCGGGGAATTCCCCTTCTATGAGGCGGGAAATAATGATCACCTTGCCCAGGTCGAACAGCACCTGGTTGTTCCCCAAAATAAACGATACCTCCCCGGTGTCACCCAAATTACGGTTGAGCTCCTGAATGGTTTTGCTGGGAACGATAAAAGAAATGGGTTTTTCGCTCCCCTTCTTTGTCTTTTGCTCAATCACCGCCAGCCGCTTTCCGTCGGTTGCCACCATACTCACGGTGTTTTTTGAAAGTTGCACCAAGATCCCATTGAGGATATACCGCGACTCATCGTTTGATACGGCAAAAGCGGTCAGGTGAAGCATGTGTTTCATTAAATCCTGATCCAAAGAAACAACATTGCGGTCTTTAAATTCCGGGAGTCGGGGGAATTCTTCCCGCGCCAGGCCCATAATTTTAAATTGACAGGTCGTCGTTTCTATATGGACCTGATTATTCTTTTTCGAGGTAATAACTGCCTCATCCGCAGGCAACTCCCGGATAATTTCATAAAATCGCTTGGCCGGAACGGTTATTGACCCTGACTCCTGGTTATTCACCGCTATTTCACAGCTTATACCAATATCAAGATCTGTGGCGGTTAAACGCAGTGTATCGGTTTGCGTCTCCAAGAGTATATTAGAAAGAATTGGTAAAGCAGATTTTGGACTGATGACATTTAATACCGTTTGAATTCCGGTTAGTAATTGTTCTTTGTTCGCCTTAATTTTCATCAACCACTCCTTTTCTACTATTAATAAGTAATTTTAAAAAAATAGTAATCGTATTATAGTAATGCGGTTACATTCCTGTTTAAAACCTCCGATCTCACACCTATTAAAAAAGTTACCACAAAAAAGGACTGTGTATACCCCCTGCAATCATTGTTTAATAACCGTGATAATGTGTTCAATTTGCCTTTGTAAAACCTCATCCGTACGTACCACTTCCTTGATTTTGTTACACGCATGCAAAACCGTCGTATGGTCTTTCCCCCCAAAAAAACCGCCAATTTCCGGAAAAGATAAATCGGTCAACTCCCGGCTCAAATACATGGCGATCTGTCGCGGCAATACAATGGTGCGGGTGCGGCGCTTCGTTTTGAGGTCGTAGAGAGATATCCCGAATTCTTCGGCGACACAGCGTTGAATAAAGTCGACAGTGATCAATTTTTTGGGTTCTTTGAGGAGATCCTTTAAAACATGTTTTGCCAACCCCAGCGTGATCGGCTCTTCTTCGAGCAGCGCATACGCGATCGTACGGACCAGGGCACCTTCCAGTTCGCGGATATTGGTGCGGATAAGTTGAGCGATAAAGAACAAAACATCGTCGGGGACCTGGACGGGTTCGCGCTCGATCTTTTTCTTGAGTATCGCCACGCGCGTTTCCATGTCGGGCGGCTGGATATCCGTGGCCAGCCCCCAACCGAAACGAGATACCAGGCGATCCTGTAAGTTGGCGATTTCCCGGGGTGGACGGTCGGAAGACATGATGATCTGTTTGTGTTCGTCGTAGAGCGCGTTGAAGGTGTGAAAGAACTCTTCCTGGGTTGCCTCCCGGCCGGCAAAGAAATGTACGTCGTCGATCACGAGCACGTCAAGGCCGCGATACTTTTGCCGGAACTCGTGCGTCGAGCGGTCCTTGATCGCCAAAATCAACTCATTCATGAATTTTTCCGATGAGGTATAGCAGATCTTTGTCTGCGGCCCGTTTTTTTGCCGGATGTGGTGGCAGATCGCCTGCATCAGGTGCGTTTTGCCCAACCCCACTCCCCCGTAGATGAAAAGGGGGTTGTACGACTTTGCCGGGGATTCGGCGACGGCGAGGGAATAGGCGTGTGCATGGCGGTTGGAAGGTCCGATCACGAAATTGTCGAATGTATAGCGGGGGTTCAGCCCGGCGCGTTCATGCGGCTCGAAGGCGCTCTCTGGAGGTGCCGGCGCGGTTTCCGGCGCTGGGATGGTCGGTCGTGGCGTCTGCCCGCTTACCTCCAGGAGGACCGAAGGTTGGCTTTTGGTGACGCTTCCGAAGGCTTGTGAAAGAGCAAGTTTGTAGTGTTTCTCTATCCATTCGCAGAAAAATATATCGGGGGCTTCAATGGTTACCGTCTCTTTCGACTGGTTTTTGCACTGGAGGGGCGCTATCCAGGTTTCAAAGACCGTCTCGCCGAGCTTTTCCCGCAGCGTATCCCGGACGGTATTCCATATAAGAGAAAGGTCTTGTGTGTTCATGTGCACAGAATCCACAGTTTATCAACAAACTGAATAACTCTGTGGAAAGATTTTGTCAGGCTAAAAAGGACAGGTATTTTAAAATCGTTTGATTATTATACAGCCCCTTTTCGGGAAGTCAACATAAAATTGAAACGACAGTCCCTTCTGTGTTTTGCGCCGCCCGAGAAAATCCCATCGGGGTTTTGCTTTGCAGATTTTTCTAGAGTCGAAACATTTAGTGTTGACTTGAGATAACAATGTGTTATAATTTATCCCAATTCGACGGAGTTGCCACTTACCGAGGGAGAGCAAAATGAAAAAAAATCTGAAGACGCCGACCAAGATCGTCGCAAAACGCAAGCATGGTTTTCGGGCGAGGATGAGCACGCGCACCGGGAGGCAATTGATCGCCCGTCGTCGGAAAAAGGGCAGAAAGCGCCTGGCGGCTTAAATGGGCCGACGGATAGCGCTTTTGTTCCTTGCGACGTATCAGCGGTTTTTCCGCGGGCTCCTGCCGCCCAGCTGTCGTTATATCCCCAGTTGTTCGGAGTATGCGAAGGAATCGATTTCCCGGTGGGGTTTTTGGTGTGGCGGCTTAAAAGCCTGCCGGCGCATTTTGCGGTGCCATCCTTTTACCCGCGGCCCACTCTATGATCCGCCTCATTAGCGCATAAAGGCAAACAATGGAAAAAAGACTGATTTTGGCTATTTTCTTGTCAGCGGTGGTATTGTTTATTTGGTCGTCCGTTTTGCCAAAGCAACAGCCGTCCCCGCTCCTTCTGCGATCTGAACAAGAGCCGCTGTCTTCAAAAGAAATCCTCCCGCCAGAAATAAAAAAGAACGATCTGCAAAATGTTAAAGAAATGTCCAAAAAGGAATTTAACTTTGGACATTTTAAGGCGGTATTTAATGGCTTAACCGGGTCATTGTTTGAGTTGAAGTTTGGAAAAGTTTTTGGTGGTGGTAACATGTTGTTATTTAATGCCTTAGAAATAGTTGGGTTTAATAATAATTTTATTATTAGTGAATCTAATTTAATTAATAATTCCATTATTTCGGTTAGTGAAGATAGAGAATTTAGAATTAAAAGGATTCTATCTTTTAAGAATAGTGTTCAAGGAAATCTTAAATTTGAAGTTGAGAATATTGGAAGTAATGTTCGTACGGTAAATTTTCCAGTTGTTCTGGGAAGTTTTGATTTGAAGCAGGGGGCAAGCGATTTACAATATAGTAGTGTTGTGGTGAGTAGGGAAAAAAATAATACAACTACCTATGCTCCTTCAAAGAAGGCAGACTTTAAAGATGTTGACTTCATTGCTTTCAAAACAAGATATTATGCTTTAATTGTCCAATCTGATGATTCAGTAAAAATTAACGGATCAATCTCGCGTCCGGATAAAAATGTTTCTGTGGTGACGTTTAGTCCGCAGTCGTTGATGGAGCTAAAACCAGGAGAAAAGAAGGCGTTAAATTTGAAATTATTTGCCGGCCCACAGATTATAAAGCTGCTTTCAGAAGCTGATCCCGAGTATGCGTCGATTATTCATTTTGGAACCTTTGATTTTATATCACAAATTTTGCTTCAATTGCTTGAGTTTTTCCACAGGTTATTCAATAACTGGGGATGGGCCATCATTGGCGTTTCATGCACAATTTTTATAGCGCTATTTCCATTGACCATAAAGCAAACAAAGTCGATGAAAGAGATGCAAATGATTCAACCTCGACTCGAAGAGTTAAGGAAGTTGTATAAGGATAATCCCCAGAAATTTCAGCAAGAACAAATGAAGTTATTTCGGGAGCATAAAGTCAATCCCTTGGGCGGCTGCTTGCCGCTGTTATTGCAAATGCCCGTTTTTGTTGCCTTCCTTCAACTGCTTCCTCGCTCTATTGCGTTAAAAGGTGCGGAGTTTTTCTGGATTAAGGATCTTTCCGAGCCTGACCGGATTGCGCTTTTGCCCAATCACCTCCCGCTTTTAGGCAACGAAATTAATTTATTACCAATCCTCATGGCTCTTGCGATGTTCTTTCAACAGAAGATATCCATGAGTAAAACCGCTGGAGCCAATGAACAGCAGAAGATGATGCTTTTCTTAATGCCGATAATTTTTGGAATGGCGTTTTACCGCGTTCCCTCCGGACTTGTTTTGTACTGGATCACGAATAGCCTTCTCATGCTTATTTATCAAGCGAGAGTGTACAAGAATGTCCCCGCATAAAGAATTTCAAAGTATCGAGGTTGAGGGTAAAAATCTCGAGGACGCTATTAATAAAGCCCTGGTTGCGCTCAAGGTCCCGCGTAAGCAAGTGAAGATAGAAGTGCTTAGCGAGGAAGAAAGAGGGCTATTTGGTATGGCGGGGGCAAAGCCAGCCAAGGTAAGGGTAAGCGTAGTTCCGGCAGCAGACAAAAAACTTGACAAGCCGGCAAAATAAAAGGACAATAGATAAAGAATCAAGGGCAATCAAAATGTTCCGCGTGGAACAATTTGTAACTATTTGAAATTAAATGGGTAAGGTAATTTCAATCTGCAACCAGAAGGGTGGAACAGGGAAAACGACAACTTCAATCAATCTTTCCGCCTATCTGGCGCGCGCGCAAAAGCGGGTTCTGTTGATCGACCTTGACCCCCAGGCAAATGCAACGAGCGGCGCAGGCATTAATCGGCACGATGTAAAGAAGAGTACATACCATATTCTCTTGGAGGAGGAGAAGCTGGCGGGGGTTGTTGTTGAAACCGCGGTCCCGAATTTCTTTGTGGCGCCGGCAAATCTTGACCTGACCGGCGCAGAGGTTGAGCTCGTCGGAGCTCTGGGGCGCGAGTATAAGCTGAAGCGCTCGCTTGTCGAGGAAAAGAACAATTTCGATTTCGTGATCATCGATTCGCCGCCATCGCTGGGGTTACTGACGATCAATGCGCTCTGTGCGGCAGACTCGCTTATCATTCCCGTTCAGTGCGAATATTATGCGTTAGAAGGATTGACGCAGCTGATGAATACCGTCAAGCTGGTTCGTGAAACACTCAACCCCGGACTGGAAATTGAAGGGGTCCTTTTAACTATGGCCGATTTCCGGACAAATCTTACCAAAGAAGTTATTCAAGAGGTGCGAGGGTATTTTAGAGAAAAAGTTTATAAAACAGTCATTCCAAGAAACATAAGATTAACAGAGGCACCGAGTTACGGCAAACCAATCTCTTTGTATGACAAGGATTCATTAGGCGCTCAAAAGTATGAAGAGCTTGCCTGCGAGATTTTAGGAATACCCAAGCCAGATTTCAGTCTGGATAATTCTTCGGGAACCATAAATAGCTGAGGATGCGGATGGAAAAACGAGCTTTAGGAAAGGGATTGAGTGCGTTGTTACCTGAGCGGGCATCTTTGCAAGAAGAAAGCGGAGCGGTTATCCTTGCCAAGATCGAGCAGGTGCGGCCGAATCCGCTGCAGCCGCGGGAGGATTTTGATCCGGTGCGGATGCAGGAATTGATACAGTCGATCAAAGAAAAGGGAGTTATCCAACCGGTTGTCGCGCGCAAGAAGGGCGATATATTCGAGTTGATCGCCGGTGAACGACGGTTCCGCGCCGCACAGCATCTGCAATTGAGCGAAATCCCGGTTCTTTTGAAAGAGGCAAACGACCAGGAAGCGCTGGAGATCGCGCTTATCGAAAACATCCAGCGTCAGGATCTCAACGCGATCGAAGAGGCGCGCGCGTACCAATACCTCATCGATAAGTTCCAGATCACTCAGGAACGTATCAGTGTGGTGCTGGGCAAGGCGCGCGCGAGCGTTGCCAATACCCTGCGGCTGTTGAATCTGCCCGCAGAGGTGCAGGAGGATATCCGCGGCGGCCGCCTGAGTTTTGCGCATGGCAGGGCACTCCTGGAACTGGATGATCCGCACCTGCAGCGGCGTCTTGCACACGAGGCGGTCATCAAGGCGTTGTCGGTGCGGGAGCTCGAGACGCTCCTGCGCCGGCGCTCGCCGCGCGCGGTCCGGCAGCGCATACGCTCCCTCGCCGGCAAGGATCCGTCGCTGGTTGCGGCGGAGGAGCGGCTTCAGCAGGCATTGGGAACCAAGGTCCGCATTACGAGACGTAAAAAGAGGGGGGAGATCGCGATAGAATTCTACTCTCCCGACGACCTGTCTCGGCTCGTCGACAAAATGGCAGGGGGGTAATGCAATGAATCAGGCGGTCCTTATTCTCATCAAGCCCGACGGGCTCAAAAAATCGTTGACGGGCAATATTCTCACCCGTCTTTCGGAGACGAAACTGGAGATCGTCGGCGCAAAAATGGTCCGCGTCTCCCGGGAGTTGGCCTCGGCGCACTACTGTCATCTGCGGGATAAGCCGTTTTTCGAAGAGCTGCTGCGGTATTTGCAGGGGGAGCTGCACGATCGCCGTAAGGTTATGGCGCTGGTGTATTGGGGGAAAGAGGCGATCCGCAAGTGCCGAGAGCTGGCCGGCGCCACGAATCCGGAGGAGGCGGAGTCAACCAGTATCCGCGGCTCTTATGGCCGGATTACCACCTCGGGGGTATACGAAAACGTCATTCATGTTTCTTCGGACGAGAAAGAGGCGGAGCGGGAGATCAAACTCTGGTTTTCGCCGGAGGAGATTATCGTGCCACTGTACCGGACGAAAAAGGCGGTTGAGCGCGAGCGAACCGTGGAGACGTGGGAATGATTCGCAGCATGACGGGGTTCGGCATCGCCGAAGGTTCGCTTGCGCAGGGGGGCAGCTGTTCGATAGAGCTGCGCAGCACCAACCATAAATTCCTCGAGACGGTCCTGCATTTGCCCGAAGGTTTTTTGGCGTTTGAGGACCGGATCAAGAAGGAGGTCGAAAAGAAGCTTTGCCGCGGGCGAGTGGTGTGCGTCTTCAAGGTCGCCGCGGCAATGCCGGCGGATGTGCGTCTCGACACCGCGCTCCTGGGCCGCTACCTGGAAGAGATTGCCCACGTCCAAAGGCGCTATCGCCTCGCGGGGGCGCCTTCGCTGGAAACGCTGCTGCATTTGCCCGGCGTGGTTTCGCTGGTCGAGCGGCGGACTTCGCGGGAGACCTTGTGGCCGCAGCTGGAGCGTTTGCTGGCGCGGGCGTTGACGCAACTGCTGCGCATGCGCCAAAAAGAGGGGCGCGCTTTGCAGCGGATACTGCGCCAGTATGCCCGCACCATGCAGACAGAGGTGGGGCGGATCCGCGCCCGGTTTTGCGTCGTCGCCAAGGAGAAGGCGGCGCAGCTCTCGACACCCGATGAGCGCGCCAGCTTTTTAAAGAATATCGATATTGCCGAGGAGCTCGATCGCCTGGATTTCTTTCTGCGTACCTTCCTGGAAAAATGCGCGGGGAACAGTCCGGTAGGCAAAGAGCTCGATTTTATCGCCCAGGAGATGCAGCGCGAGACCAATACCATGGGCGCCAAATCCTGCGACGGGCCGATCTCGGCGATCGTGGTCGGGCTCAAGAGTAAAATAGAGAAGTTGCGCGAGCAGGTCCAGAACATCGAGTGAAATCCCCCGTACCCCTGAGCGGACGACTTTTCATCCTTTCCGGCCCTTCAGGGTCAGGCAAGACGACCCTGGCGCGGCGTATCCTGCGGGATCCGCAGGCGAAAAAATGCCTCAGGCGTTCGGTTTCGTGCACCACGCGGCCGCGGCGGGCGGGCGAGCGCGAAGGGAGGGATTATTTTTTTGTCTCTGCGCAACGCTTCCGCGCTCTGCAGAAAGCGAAAAAAATTCTTGAATGGACCAGGTATTTGGGGTATTATTACGGAACTCCGCGCGCGTTTGTGCAGCAGCAGCTGGCGCGCGGCCGCAACCTGATCCTTTGTCTCGATTATCGGGGGGTTCGGCAGGTTAAGCGAGCTTTTCCCCGGGAGACCGTTTCGATATTGGTGGGCGCGCCTTCAGAGGAGGTTTTGGCGAAGCGCATTGGCGCGCGTAAACGGGAAACGGCGGCGCGCGAGATCGGCCAGCGGCTGGCATTGGCCAGGCAGGAGATGCGTCGCGCCAGGAAATTTGACTACCTTCTGATTAATGACCGCTTGGCGCTGGCTATCCAAGAGCTCAAAAAAATTATTCGCAGCAATGTATCGCATTTTAAGACATAGGGTTACATTTTAGGGAGAGACATGCTTATAAATTATGTTCCGCTTGAGAGGCTGTTGGACAGAAGCAACGATTCGATTTATAAATTAGTGGTACTCGCCTCCAAGCGCGCATTGGAGATTGCGGAAGGGCAACCGAAGCTGGTTGAAATCAATAGCACCACCAAGCCCTCCACTATCGCCCTGCATGAAATTGCTGAAGGCAAAGTCAGCTGTAAGAAGGCAAAAGGTGCCGCCTAAAGAAACCCGCCGCATCGCCGCAGCCGCCCCGGTTGTTATCCTGGGCGTGACCGGCAGCGTCGCGATCTATAAGGCGGGCGATCTGATCCGGCGCCTGCGGGATCGAGGCTGCTCGGTCGATGTCGTTATGACGCGGGAGTCGGAAGAGTTTATCCGGCCGCTGCTCTGGGAAGCCTTGACGGGACGACGGGCGTATCGGGGGTTGTTCGATTCGCCCGAAACCTGGGAGGTGGAACATATCTCCCTGGCCGAACGGGCCCGTGCGGTTTTGATCGCGCCGGCAACGGCGCAGTGCATCGCCAAGGTCGCCGGCGGGCTCTGCGACGATCTCCTTTCCTGTATTATTTCTGCGACGAAAGCGCCGGTGATTTTCTGTCCGGCGATGAACGCGGCGATGTATACCAATCCGATCACGCAGGGCAATATCCGGAAACTGGCCGCGTTGGGGTATGTCTTCGTCGAACCGCGGGTCGGCAAGCTTGCGTGCGGGACGGTGGGGCCGGGATGTCTTGCCGATACCGAGACGATCCTGGCCGCGGTTGACAACGTTCTTAAGACGGCGGCATAGCCAAGTGGCAAGGCAACTGTCTGCAAAACAGTTATCCAGCGGTTCGATTCCGCTTGCCGCCTCCATTCCCACTCCCGTGCGCACCGGCAGGGAGGGCGCGCGCGCTAACGGGTGCGAAGAAAAGCTGCGGGCAAGTGGTGGAATGGCATACACGACAGACTTAAAATCTGTTGGCCTCACGGCTGTGAGGGTTCGAATCCCTCCTTGCCCATTTGAGACGGAATCAAGCGGTTGTTGGGCTCATAGCTCAGTTGGTTAGAGCGTCACGTTGACATCGTGAAGGTCTGAGGTTCGAGTCCTCATGGGCCCACCATTTCTTTTGGCTCATGGTTCGTAGTCCCCGGCGCGCGTCGCCGTAGGCGGGGGGCGATGAGCCAAGAGCCACAATTATTAGTGCCCGGTATGGATATGGAAATCGTCCGTCACTCCTGCGCGCATATCATGGCGCAGGCGGTAAAAGAGCTTTGGCCGGAGGCGAAGCTGGGCATCGGTCCGGCGATCGAGGACGGTTTTTATTATGACTTCGATCTTGCGCAGCCGTTGACCGACGCCGATCTGGCGCGCATCGAAGAGCGCATGCGCGCGATCATCGCCTCGGCGCAGCCGTTCCTGCGCCAGGAGCTGGCCAAGGCCGACGCCCGCGCGCTTCTGGCGGAGCGCGGCGAGTCATACAAGGTGGAGTTGCTGGACGGGCTGCCGGTGGAGACCGTTACCGTCTATCGCACCGGTTCGGGGTTTCTTGATCTGTGCCGCGGTCCGCATGTCGAGACGACCGACGCGGTCAAGGCCTTTAAGCTCTTATCGGTCGCCGGGGCGTACTGGCATGGGATCGAAACGAACCCGATGCTGCAGCGCATCTACGGGACGTGTTTTGAGACGGAGAAAGAGCTGGCGCAGCATCTTTTCGCCCTTGATCAGGCGAAGGCGCGGGATCACCGCAAGCTCGGCCCGTCGCTGGGGCTTTTCTCTATTTTTCATGAAGAGGCGGGAGCGGGCCTTGTTTTTTACCACCCCAAGGGCGCGCTCCTGCGCATGTTGATTGAGGATTTCGAAAGACAAGAGCACCTGCGGCGCGGCTACCAGATGGTGGTGACACCCCATATCATGCAGGCCGAGCTGTGGAAGGCCTCGGGGCATTACGACTATTACCGCGACAACATGTATACCCTCTCCGTCGAGGGCCGGGAATTCGTGCTCAAGCCCATGAATTGCCCGGGGCACATTCTGATTTACCAGTCGCGCCAGCGCAGCTACCGCGATCTGCCGCTGCGGCTCTTTGAGTTGGGAACGGTGTACCGCAACGAGAAGGCGGGGGTGTTGCACGGGTTGCTGCGGGTCCGCGGTTTTACCCAGGACGATGCGCATATTTTTTGTCTCCCCGATCAACTGGCCGAGGAGATTGCCGGCGTTATCGATTTTGTCTTCGACACCCTGGCGGTCTTCGGTTTCCGGGATCCCCTCGTTGAGTTGAGCACCCGGCCGGAAAAATCGATCGGTTCGGATCAGGATTGGCAGGCCGCAACCGGAGCGCTTGAAGCGGCGCTGAAGCGCCGCGCCCTTGCGTATGAAATCAACGAGGGGGACGGGGCATTTTACGGGCCCAAGATCGATATCAAACTGAAAGACGCGCTGAAACGCACCTGGCAATGCGCGACGATCCAGTGTGATTTTGCCCTGCCGAAGCGATTTAATCTCAGCTACGTCGACGCCGACGGTACGCAGCGGCAGCCGGTTATGCTGCACCGGGTCTTGCTCGGCAGCATCGAGCGTTTCGTCGGGGCGCTGATCGAGCACTATAACGGGACGTTTCCGGTATGGCTGGCGCCGGTACAGGCACAGGTCATTCCGGTGGACGCCGGCGCCGAAAGTTACGCCCGCCAGGTCCTTGAGGTGCTGCGCGCGGGAGCGATCCGCGCCGAACTGGACGCGCGCAACGAGACGCTCAATAAGCGCATCCGTCAGGCGGAGTTGGACAAGATCCCCTACCTGCTGGTGGTCGGGGAGAGGGAGCGCGCGGCCCAGGCCGTTGCCGTGCGCAAGAAGGGCAGCGGCAAGAGCGAAACGATGAGCCTGGAAGCTTTTGTTTCGGCGCTGCGGGAAGATATTCGGACAAGGAAACAGTGAAGCGCCTTTGCCGTCCGCGGCGACGCCGTCGGAAGGCTCCGGCGCGAGGGAGGTGGTTGCTATAAAAAAGTTCATCCGCGTCAACGATCGCATTCGTGCTTCGCAGGTTCGCTTGATCGGTCCCGAAGGCAATCAGCTGGGGATTATGCCGGTGCACAAGGCCCAGGAACTGGCAAACCAGTACGAGCTGGATCTGGTGGAGGTTGCCGCGCAGGCAACGCCGCCGGTGTGCCGGATCATCGATTTCAGCAAATTCAAATACGATCAGGAGAAGAAGGAACGGGAGGCGCGGAGACACCAGCACCAGACTCGCCTGAAAGAGATCCGTATAAAGCCCAATATCGACGAGCACGATTATCAGGTGAAACTGAAACACGTGCTGACGTTTCTTGAGAAGAAAGACAAGGTCAAGGTTAACCTTTTCTTTCGCGGCCGCCAGATGGAACACCTGGATCTGGGGCGCAAGATTCTCGATAAATTCATCATGGACACGCAGAATCACGGGCAGGTCGAAAAAGAACCTTCCCTGGAAGGCCGGATCATGTCATTCGTGATCGGGCCGAAATAGAGGACGGTCGGTACGCAAGGGGAACGATATGCCAGGCTTAAAGACAAAAAAAGGTGTTGCAAAACGGTTCCGTTTGACAAAGAAGCGGAAGGTTAAATACGGCGCCTGCGGCAAGAGCCATTTGCTCTCGAGCAAGACCACGAAGCGGCTGCGGAGGCTGCGCCGCGGAAAAACGGTCCGTGCGGCCAAGACCGCACAGTTCCTGAGGCGGATGCTTCCGCACGGCTAAAGGATCGGTGTCGACCGCGCGCCATCACCGACGGCAGGTACCAGAGAGCGCGGATAAGGAGTTTCTCCATGGCAAAAATCAAGCATAGTGTAGCGACACGGCGGCGCAAAAAACGATTGTTGCGCCGGACGAAGGGATTTTGGGGGGACCGCAGCAAACAGTTCCAGCAGGCGCGCCGCGCGCTCCTGCATGCGCAGGTCTACGCCTACCGCGACCGCAAGGTCAAGAAGCGCGATATGCGCTCTCTCTGGGTGGTGCGTATCAATGCCGCCTGCCGCGCCGCCGGCATTACCTACAGCGCATTCCTGAGCGGTTTGAAAAAAGCGCAGGTGACCCTCGACCGTAAGATGCTCGCAGACCTGGCGGTGCGCGAGCCGCAGGTATTCGCCAAGATTATCGCTTTGACCGGGAAGCGAGCAGGCCGCTAAAAAGAGGCGCGGGCATGTACGTCATCATCGTCGGATGTGGACGGGTGGGGTCGGAGCTGGCCAAACTCCTCTCCAGCGAGGAGCATAACGTCGTCGTTATCGACAAGAACGCCGACGCTTTCGACCGGCTCGGCAGCGCATTCAACGGCTTGACGTTCGTCGGCAACGGATTCAGTCTTGAGCTGCTGAAGCTTGCCGGCATCGAAAAGGCGGACGCCTTCTGCGCGGTCACCAACGGCGACAACACCAACCTTATCTCGGCGCAGGTCGCCAAGAAAATCTTCAGCGTGCCCAAGGTCATTGCGCGCGTGTATGACCCGCAGCGCGCCCACATCTATGCCGCTCTCGGGCTCGACATCATCAGCGGGACGGTTCTTTTCGCCGCGATGTTGCGCGACAAGATCATCGAAAGCCGCTTTTCCAGTTCGCTCATCGAAACGAAGGATCTGGGGGTCATCGAGATCGAGGTCAAAAAGGGCCTGATCGGCAAGGCGGTGCAGGAGCTGAACCTCCCGCAGGAGTTGATGGTCGTGGCCATCCGCCGCCCGTCGGGCGATTTCCTTCCCGCTCCCACCTCGGTCCTTAAGGAGAAAGACGTCCTTTTAGCCGCGGTCAAGGTGGCAAGCCTGCCGCGCATCAGACAGCTGTTCGATCTGTAGCTTCGGGGAGAAGGCGCGTATGTATCTGATAATCGTCGGAGCAGGCAAGATCGGTTTTTTCCTCGCCAAACGCCTCTGCGCCCACAAACATACCATCGTTCTCGTCGACAAAGACCGCAAGATTTGCGAAGAGCTCGCCCGCCAGTTAGAGGTGACGGTAATCCGGGGCGACGGGTGCGATCCGCATATCCTGGAGCAGGCGGGGGCGGAGCGCGCGGATGTTCTTGCGGCAGTGACCGGTGACGACGAGGATAATCTGATCATCTGCCAGCTCGCCAAGGAGCGCTTCCGCATCCGGCGCACCGTCGGCAGGGTCAACGATCCCGATAACGAGCACACCTTTTCCCAGCTGGGGATCGACGTTCCGGTCGACTCCACCATGATCATCGCCAAGGTGATCGAGGAGGAGGTTTCGTTCTCCGATTTCGTCAATTTGATGAGCTTCAAGCGCGGTAAGCTGGCGATCGTGCGCGTCGATTTGCCTCTGGAGGCGGCGGTCATTAACCGTCAGGTCCAGGAGATCCGCTGGCCGGAGAATTCGGTTCTGATTTCGATCCTGCGCGGCGAAGAGGTTATTGTGCCGAAAGGCAACACCGTTTTCAAGCCCGGGGACGACGTGATCGCCCTGACCCTGATCGGCAACGAGCCGCAGCTCCTGCAGCTTCTCGTCGGGAAACTATGAGAAAGCAGACCCTGGCCCAGGCGTTTTTGGGCATTGCGGCCGAATGCGCATACGCCCTGGCGCTCATCGCCGGCGGATGGGCGGTCTGTATTCTCTTGAGGTGGTTGCCGTGATCCTGCGCCCGAAGCTGGCCGAGGTGAGCACGTGCGGCTACTTCCTGGGCAGGATGCTCCTGGCCCTCGGCGTCTCGATGGCCGTGCCCTTGTTCGTTGCCCTCGCCGCCGGGGAGACGAATCCGGCGATGGATTTTTGCGTCGGCATCGAGTCGGCCGTTCTTGCCGGCCTCCTGCTGACCGTTTTATGCGGGCGTTCGAGAGATCTGTCCTGGATGCAGGGAATGGTCGTGGTGGCGCTCGCCTGGATCCTGGCTATGATCTTTGGCGCGATCCCGTTATATCTGAGCGGACATTTCGGTTCGTTCCTGGATGCCTGCTTCGAGGCGATGTCCGGGTTTGCCACCACCGGGTTATCGCTCGCCCAGGATTTGGACCACCTCTCCTTGAGCCATAACCTCTGGCGACATCTCACCATGTTCATCGGCGGGCAGGGGATCGCGATCATCGGTCTCTCCCTTTTTGTCAAAGGCATGGCCGGCGGATTCAAGATGTATGTCGGGGAAGGCCGGGACGAACGGGTGCTGCCGAATGTCCTGCATACCGCGCGGTTCATCTGGCTGGTCAGTTTCGTTTTTCTGCTCCTGGGGACCCTGGCCCTTGCCGTGGCCGGCATGCGCTGCGGGCAACGTCCGGCGTTGGCCTTCTTTCACGGGGCGTGTCTCTTTATGGCGGCGTTCGATACCGGCGGGTTTGCGCCGCAGTCGCAGAGCGTCCTCTACTATCACAGCCTGGGGATGGAGTTGACGACGGCGGTGATCATGATTTTGGGCGCGCTTAATTTCCGCCTCCATTATAAGGTATGGACCGGAGACCGGCGCGAGCTCTGGCGCAACATCGAAACAGTGGCCTTCGGCATTTCCGTCCTGTTTTTGGCCGCAGTCGTTACCGCGGGGTTGCGCATGGATCAAACGTATTCGGCGACGGGGCTTTTGTTCCGCAAAGGATTTTACCAGCTCCTTTCCGGCCATACCGGCACCGGTTTTTCTACGGTCTATTCTCCTCAGTTCGTCCATGAATGGGGGGATCTGGCGCTGGTGGGACTGGTGGGGGCGATGGCCCTGGGCGGCGGCCTCTGTTCGACGACGGGCGCGATCAAGATGCTGCGCATCGGTGTTCTGGTCAAGGCCTTCAAACAGGATATAAAACGCATTCTCCTGAGCGAGCACGCGATTTTCGCCGAGCGCATCCATCATATCAAGGACGTTTTCCTTGAGGATAAAATGGTCCGCGCTGCGGGTATTATCACGATCGCGTACCTGTGTCTGTACGCGGCCGGAGCCCTGGCCGGGATGCTCTGCGGCTATCCGTTCCTTGCGTCGTTGTTTGAGTCGACCTCGGCTGCCGCCAACGTCGGTCTTTCCATGGGGATTACCGAGCCGGGGATGCCGGCGGCCCTGAAACTGACGTATATCCTGCAGATGTGGGCAGGGAGGCTGGAGTTCATGGCGGTCTTCACGCTCCTGGGCGTGGTGTGGGCATTCCTGCGGGGTAAATAGCGTATGCGCCGTGGCCGGATGGTGTTGATGGCGGTCTGCCTGTGGGGAGTCGGCATGGTGTCTGCGGCTGAGACGCCTGTGACCGGGGCGTCGCTCCTTAAAGAGGCGCGTTCGCTTGACGGCGCCACGGTCTGTTACGAAGGGGAGGTGGTCGGCGAAGTACTGGTCCGGGGAGACCACGCCTGGGTCAACGTACACGACGGCACTGTCGCGATCGGCTGCTGGCTCAGCCGGGATTTTGCCGCGGCGGTCTCCCGCGCGGGCAATTACCGACAGCGCGGCGATTGGGTGACCGTGACCGGGACGTTCAGGCGCAGTTGTCCGCAGCACGGGGGGGATTTGGATATCCATGCGACGCACCTGCGGCTTCTGCGTCCGGGCAGGCCGTTCAACGAAAAACCGAGCGAAGAAAAGAAGCGATTGGTTTTTGTTTTAGCGGGAGGGATATGTCTTCTGTTGATTTTGAAGCTCTTCAAAAAACCGCAACCGAAGAGATCGAGCGCATAAAGACGCCGGCAGAGTTGGAGGCGTATAAGGCCAGATATGCCGGGCGCAAAGGCGTCCTTGCCGAGCTGACCGGCGCCATTCCTGGGCTACCGAAAGAAGAACGTGGATTGTTCGGCCAGCGGACCAACGCCTTGAAGCGTTTTGTGCTGGAGGCGATTGAGCATAAGGCGGCGGCGCTTTCCGGTTCCGCCGGATCCCCGCGGGGTTTTGCGGAATACGCCGGGCTGCCGGGCGTCTCCCCGAGCGTCGGCAAACTCCATCCGATTACGGCCGTGATCGAGGAAATCTGCGCGCTTTTCGAACGCTTGGGTTTTTCGGTCGCCGACACGCCGGAGGTGGAAACCGAATTCAATAATTTTACCGGGCTGAATATCCCGTTGGAGCATCCTTCGCGCGACGCCTTCGACACGTTTTATCTGAAGCAGGAAAAATGCCCCGGAGAGACGCAACGACTCCTCCTGCGCAGTCATACCTCCCCGGGCCAGGTGCGGATGATGAAACAGTTCCGGCCTCCTCTGGCCGTCGTCATTCCCGGGCGGGTCTACCGCCCGGACGCGGTGGACGCGAGCCATTCGTTCATGTTCCATCAGATCGAGGGGTTTCTCGTCGACCGCGCCGTCACGTTCGCCGATCTCAAGGGGGTGCTGGAGCTTTTTGCAAAGGGGGTTTTCGGGGAGGACATACGCATGCGGCTGCGTCCGCATTTTTTCCCGTTCACCGAACCGTCTGCGGAAGTCGACATTTCCTGCATCATCTGCAAAGGGCGCGGCTGTTCGGTCTGCGGCCGCAAGGGGTGGCTGGAGATCCTCGGCGCCGGCATGATTCATCCGGCAGTCTTTGAGACCGTCGGCTACGGCCGGGGGAAGTTCAGCGGGTTTGCCTTTGGGATGGGGGTGGAGCGCATCGCTATGCTGAAATACGGCATCGACGATATCCGTCTTTTTTTCGAGAATGACCTTCGTTTCCTTGACCAATTCTAAACGGGATACGCGAACGGGCAGATGAAGATCTCTTACGAGTGGCTTGGCGAATTTGTGCGGCTGACCCTGCCTCCCGAGGAGCTTGCCGAGCGCCTGACCATGGCGGGGCTGGAGGTCAAAGGGCTGGAGCGCGCCGGAACGGACTGGATCTTTGAGATCGAGATAACGTCTAACCGGCCCGACTGGTTGAGCGTCTGCGGCGTCGCGCGCGAAGTTTCGGCGCTGACCGGAGAACCGCTGCGTTTCGGCGCGCCGGGCAGGCCGCTGGCAAAGACGGCGCGCGCAGGCAAGCCGTTGCGGCTGGCGATCGAGAGCGTGCGCGATTGCCCGTTTTATTCGGCCCAGGTCTTCCTCGACGCGAAAGTCTGCCCGGCGCCTTCCTGGATGCAGGAGCGCCTGGAGCGCATCGGCTGCCGCAGCATCAACAACATCGTCGACATCACCAACTATATCCTTTTTGGCCTGGGCGCCCCGCTGCATGCGTTTGATGCCGCGGCCTTGGGGACCGACACTATCGCCGTGCGACGGGCGCGTCCCGGCGAGCGTCTCACGACCATCGATGGACAGGAGCGGGCGCTGGGGCCAGAGATCCTGGTTATCGCTGACCGCGCACGTCCGGTAGCGGTCGCCGGCGTGATGGGCGGCAGGCAAACCGAAATAACCGCCGCGACGACCGCGCTCGTTCTGGAGGCTGCGGTTTTTAATCCGGCGCTGGTGCGCTGCGGCCGCCAGAGGCTCGGTATGAACAGCGACGCCTCCTACCGTTTCGAGCGCGGCGTTGCCGTTGAAACGGCGCGCTGGGCAGCCGGGCTGGCTGCGGGATTGCTGTGTCGATGGGCGGGTGCGCGCCTGGCCTCCTGCTCCTTGACGCCGCTTCGGCACCGCCGGGGGAGAAGCATTCCCGTGTCGACGCAACACGTCGACCAGGCGCTGGGAGTTGCGGTTGCGCGTGCACAGACGCAGCGGATACTGCAACGGCTGGGGTTTGCCGTGCGCGGGGCGGGCAAGAATATGCGCGTGCGCGTCCCGGCGTTCCGCCTCGACGTCTCCCAGGAGGCAGATATTATCGAAGAGGTGGCGCGCATCTACGGATACGAACGCATCCCGACGACGATACCGGCGACGCGCCCGCGCCTCTTGCCGCAGGGGATACGCCCGGCAGTCAGCCGCACGAAGCAGCTCTTGGCCGGGCTTGGCTTGACCGAGGCGATAACCGTCAGCCTCGTCGACAAGAAATCCTTGGCGGGTCTGTGGCCGGACGGGGAAACGCTTTTGGAGGTGCAGAACCCTTTGAGCGCGGAGCAGGAGGTGCTGCGCCCGATTCTGGCGCCGGGGCTTTTGCGCAGCATCCGCGCAAACCTGAATCAGCAGCAATCCTTTGTCGGTTTGTTCGAAATCGCCCGGACTTTTTTCGTGCGCCAGCGCCGGTGTGTTGAGGAGCTGCATTTGGGGATCGCGCTGTGTGGCCAGAAATGTTTTTTTTCTCCCCGGGGCGCGATGCGTGAGCCGGCGAGCGTGCTGCATCTGAAGGGGATCCTCGAGGAATTGTTCAGGCATCTGGGGGTCCGGGAATACGCGTTTTCCTTCGACCAGATGCAGCCCCAGGCCGCCATCCTGGTGCAGGGGGGCGCCATCGGCAGCATGCGCGCGGTTTCCCCGGAGGTCCTGGCCGCCTATGCGATCAAGGCCCAGCAGGTGTTTTTGGCCGAACTGAATCTGCAGCCGCTGCTCGGGGCCGCGGCCGCAGTTCGGTTCCAGCCCCTGCCGCGTTTTCCCGCGATCCAGCGCGATCTTACCCTCTGCGTCGCTGAGTCGGTCAGCGCTCAGGAGATGATCCGGGAGCTCATGGGAGAGCGCGTCGCGCTCCTGCGGCAGGCGCGACTCACGGATCATTTTGCCGGGGGCTGGGTTCCCGCGGGAATGCGGGCGCTTACGTTCTCGCTGGAATTCCGCAGCAGCGAGCGCACCCTGACCGAGGATGAAATCACCCCGCTCTGTCAGCAGGTTCAGGCGTTTCTGACGCACCGGTTTGGGGCGCAGGTGCGTACCGAACGGCCGACATGAACAACCGGGATGCTTCTTTTTCCCCTCGCCCCCCCGATACGATAGCTGCACGTTGCTCCCGTCTTGCCCTCGCCATAATCGTTTTCGGCACTGCGCTGCGCTGCGTCGTTATGCTGCTGCGGCCTTTTAATTTCGACGAGGCCCTTACCTTCTCGTTCATCCGCCTCCCCTGGTTCGAGATGTTCGAGCGGTTCTTCTCTTCCTGCGACATGATGCCCCCGCTGTACTTCATTCTCCTAAAGCTCCTGGGCGGGGCGCTCTTCTGGCAATTCCTGCCGCGGTTCTTCTCTCTCCTGAGCGGCGTGGGGATCATGTGGGTAAGTTACCGGCTCGGCAGCCGGCTTTTTAGTCCTGCGGTCGGGGTCCTGACCTGCCTGATGATCGCCTGCTCGGAACGGTTCATCTATTTATCGAGCGAGGCGCGCGTCTACAGCATCTGGACCGTTGTGTCCCTGGGGACGATGTATTATTTCTTCCTTTCGCTCTCTCATCCCCGGCGGGTTTACCGGTATCTCTGCGCGTTTTTCCTGCTGCTATCGGTTTGGCTGCACTATTTCGGGGTTTTCCTGCTGCTGCTACAGCTGGGGGTTTGTTTGGTCCCCGGCGCCGTTTCCCGGCCCTTCCGGCGCCTGCTCATCGCCGTCTCGCTTTTCGGGCTCATGGGGATCACGACGGCGGTGGCGCTGAAATACCGTTTTTACCCCTACGTCTTCCGCGCCTTTCAGCAGGAGGTACGTCCTGCCGCGGCCCTCTGGGAGCTGCTCCTTCTGTATGCGAACCATTGGTCCACGCGCCTTTGGTTTATCGGTGTTTTTGTAGGAGCGCTCTTTTTGAGGCGTACCGCGCTACGGGGAATCGCCTGGTCCGGTT
Source organism: uncultured Planctomycetales bacterium (assembly GCA_964579435.1). Classification (GTDB taxonomy): domain Bacteria; phylum Omnitrophota; class Gorgyraeia; order Gygaellales; family Profunditerraquicolaceae; genus CAZOGI01. Next base: position 185,977 of record CAZOGI010000001.1, on the reverse strand, counting down.
CCGGGGCGCTGCGTTTCCTGCAGGCCCTCGCACAGCGCCCGCGGCAGCTTATGGTTCTGGCTGGGATCATTCCGGTGCTGGTTGCGGTCGCGGGTGCGTTCTTGCGACGCACCTACCTGCACTATCCGTCATATTTTTTAACAGCCTTCGCTTTTTTTTATCTTCTGATCGCCTGGGCGCACAGTGTCTACCCGCCGCCGGCGCGGCGCTGGCTGGTCGCGTTCGCCGCAGTCATTCTGGTCGCCAACGCCGTGCGTTTTGTCGGGCTCTACGGGCGGCCTTCTTTGACCGTCGAGGCCGATGCCCGTGTGATCGCCGACTATCTGCGGGAGCGCCTGGGGCCGGCGGATATGGTGGCGGTGACCGATGTCTCCGAGACCCTGAACATCTTCCATTATCTGGATCGTCCCTTCCGCCAGGTGATCAGCATGGAGCAGCTGGGCCGGGAGTTGGATTCGGGCTGGTTGTGTCTGGCCATGACCGAGGTGATCCACGACCCGCTTCAATTGCGCGGCATCCGCTCCCTCTGGCTGGTGCGGCCGTTGAACAAGCCGTTTGTCCTGCCCGAGTCGTTCCAGGGGCATCTTGAGCTGTTGCGTCGTCAGGAGCTCTCGGGCGTTCAGATTGACTGGTATCGGATCGTTCTCTGATGCGGCGCGCCTTTGTGTTCGGGAGAGCGCGGGTTTGACAGAGGCGGGCCCCCGTGGTATACTCAAAGGTGCAGCAGAAAAGAGTCCCTGCAGTGTTCGTTCAAGAGCCTGGTGATTGGTGAGCCAACACCAAAAAAAAGGGAGCCTCTCTTCCGCGGCGCATGCGTGCCTGCGGAGCGGGCACCCACGTGTAACCGGAAGGTTCACAGCCCACCAGGCTACAACGGCACAGGCGGGGATTTTTTTTGCCCGGTTTTTGCTTGTCGCCCCCCGGTAAAAGTGTTACAATGCCCCTACGGATAAGACCCCCCCATGATAATAACCACCGCTCAACCCTTTGGCGCAATTGAAGAATCGCTGCGCGGTCTCGACCGGGTATTCATCGTCGGGTGCGGCGAGTGCGCCACCACGTGTAAAACCGGCGACGAGGCAGCGGTGCGCCTCCTGAAGGAACAGCTTGAAAAAGCGGGAAAGACGGTGGTCGGCTGGCGCATCCCCAAGGCGCCCTGCGTGGCAGCCCAGGTGAAAGCGGAGTTGGCGCGCGCCGCGGGGCAGGTGCGCCAGGCCGAGGCGCTTCTGGTGCTGGCCTGCGGGCTCGGGGTACAGTCGGTCAAAGACAATGCGCGCACCAGCGCCCCGACACTGCCCGGGTGCGATACCGTTTTCGGGGCAACCGTCGATGCCGCGGGGAATTTCCTCGAAAAATGCTCCCTGTGCGGAGCCTGCGTTCTCGCGCAGACCGGCGGGATCTGTCCCGTCACCCTTTGCCCCAAGGGGCTCCTGAACGGGCCTTGCGGGGGGATGAATAAAGGCAAGTGCGAGGTGGATAAAGAACAGGACTGTGCCTGGGTGCTCATTTATCAAGAGGCCCAGCGGCAACAGAAGCTCGATCGTTTCCGGGCGATTCGTGCGCCGAAAGACCATGCGGTTGCGCGGCGACCGCACCGGAAGAATCTTGCCGGCGCCGCAGCATCAGCGGCGCCCCGCCCAAGCGCTTGAGAGGCGGCTTTTCTCCATGAAAAAGACATTGTTTCCGGCCGCCTGTCCGGGGAGAGCATTGACAAAACAGGCTCTGCGTAGTAGAATTATAGCGCTGTTAAAAACTCAGAAGGAGGAAGAGCGAACCAAAAAGAGTTGTACTATAAAAGGTAAGCTGTTCAGGACAACAGCGTTTAGAAAAGCAAAAACGGTGATGTTTTACCTCTCTTTCGGTGGCGAAGTGGACACAAGGAGCATGATACGGGAAGCGTTTCTGCGGGGAAAACGGGTTGCGGTCCCGGTTGCGCGCACGCCGCACCTGGTCTGGCCGTGTGTCTTTCATGAGACGGCGCGGCTGCATAAAGGGCTCTACGGAATACCCGAGCCCCGCGCCAAGCGCTTCTTACGCATGCGCGATATAGACTTAGTGATCGTGCCGGGCATTGCCTTTGATCGTCGCGGCAACCGGTTGGGGCGCGGCAGGGGATGTTACGACTCTTTTTTGTCCCGACTGCCGCAGGATACACCGACCGTGGGCCTGGCTTACGATTTTCAAATCCTTCCTTCTGTCCCTACCACCGCCAGAGACGTCAGGGTGAACCGCGTCATCTGGGCGTAAACCGTACCCTCCGCCCCGCCGAGGACCCTGTCGTCGCATCATCACGCCGTTGTGCGTTCAAAAAACGCCTATCTTGAAAAAAGGGGGTTCTTGTTCAATATGCTTTATCTCATCCCGGTAACACTCGTTGTTGCCGCCGCCGCCTTTGCCGGAGGATATCTTCTACGTAAGGCCGTGGCAGCCAAAAAGGTTAAGGATGCCGAAGCGCAGGCCCAGCAGATCATGGAACAGGCCAAGCGCGAAATACAGGACCGGCGCCGCGAGGCGGAGCTGGAGGCAAAAGACGCCCTCTATAAGCTGCGCCAAGACTTCGAACGTTCCACGCAGGAGCGGCGCCAGGAAATCTCTTCCCTGGAGCGTCGCCTGGCTCAGAAAGAGGAGAATATCGATCGGCGCCTGGACTTGCTGGATAACAAGGAAAAAGAGATTGCCGTCAAGCAGGAGGAAGTAAAGAAGCAGGAGGAATCGGCCCGCGCCAAAGAGCAGCACCTGCATTCCTTGATCGGGGAAGAGAAGGAGCGCCTGCAAAAAATATCCTCTCTCTCCGCCGAGGAGGCCAAGCAGATACTCCTGAACCGTCTCAACGAGGAACTGAACAACGAAAAAGCGGTGCTGATCAAACGCCAGGAGGAAGAGCTGCGCCAAATCGCGGAAAAGAAGGCGCGCGAGACCATCAGCCTCGCCATCCAGCGCTGCGCTGCCGAACATTCGGTGGAGTCGACGGTCAGCGTGGTCAACCTCCCGAATGACGAAATGAAGGGACGGGTGATCGGGAGGGAAGGCCGCAATATCCGCGCCTTTGAGATGGCGACGGGGGTTGACGTGATCATCGACGATACCCCTGAGGCGGTGACGCTTTCGGCGTTCGACACGGTGCGGCGCGAGATCGCGCGCACGGCGCTGGAGAAGCTGATCGGGGACGGGCGGATCCATCCCGGACGCATCGAGGAAGTCGTCGAGAAGGCCAAGAAAGAGATGGAGGAGAAGATCCGCGAGGAAGGGGAGCGCGCGGCGTTCGAAGCCGGCGTGACGAACCTGCATCCGGAGCTGATCAAGCTGTTGGGCAGGCTCAGGTACCGCACCAGTTTCGGCCAGAACGCCCTGCAGCATTCAAAAGAAGTTGCCTTCCTCCTGGGGGTCATGGCCTCGGAGCTGGGCCTGGATTTCAAGATCGCGCACCGCATCGGGCTGCTCCATGACATCGGCAAAGCAGTCGATCATCAGCTGGAAGGCACGCACGCGAAGCTGGGCGCGGACCTGGCGCGCAAATACAACGAGCCTGCGCAAGTCGTCGAGGCGATCGAGGCGCATCATGAGGAGACCGATTGCCGGGGGATCTTTGCCTTGCTGGCGATAGCGGCGGATGCCATCAGCGCCACCCGGCCGGGCGCGCGGCGCGAGACGCTGGAGACCTATATCAAGCGGCTCGACAAACTGGAATCGATCGCCAATCTCTTCAAAGGGGTGGAGAAATCCTATGCCATTCAGGCCGGGCGCGAGATCAGGGTGATCGTGCAGCCGGAAAAACTCAACGACGCGGAATCGCTGAACCTGGCGCGGGAAATCCGCAAGAAGATCGAAGAAGGCATGGAGTATCCGGGCCAGATAAAAGTGTGCGTCATCCGCGAAACGCGCTCGATCGAGTACGCAAAATAAACGGGCGGCCATGCGCATCCTTTTTATCGGGGATATCGTCGGGAATCCCGGCCGGGAAGCGGTCAGGCACCTGGTGCCGCGCCTGCGGGAGGGCGAAGGAATCGACTTCGTCGTGGCCAATGCCGAGAACGCCGCGGGCGGCTCGGGGATCACCCCGCACGTCGCCGCGGAGCTCTTCGATGCCGGGGTTTCGGTCATCACCGCCGGCGATCACGTCTGGAAGAAGCGCGAGATATTCGACTGTATCGAGCGGGACGTGCGTATCCTGCGGCCGCTCAACCTGCCTCCCGGAGTCCCCGGGCGCGGGTATGGCCTGTATACGCTGCCCGGCGGCAGCAAGATCGGTGTTTTGAACGTGCAGGGCCGCGTTTTCATGCAGCCGATCGAGTGTCCCTTCCGCAGCGCCCGCGAGGCGGTCACGAAGATGCGCGAGGAATCCCCGGTCATTATCGTCGATATCCACGCCGAGGCGACCTCTGAGAAGGTCGCCTTCGGCCGTTTCCTCGACGGGACCGTTTCGGCGGTGATCGGCACGCATACCCATATCCAGACCGCCGACGAGACGATTCTGCCCGGCGGCTGCGCCTATCTGACTGATGCGGGAATGAGCGGGCCCTATGATTCGGTCATCGGGCGCCGGACCGAAGATGTGCTGGAACGTTTTCTGTACAGTGTGCCCAAGCGGTTCGAAGTTGCCAGCGGGGATGTCCGTTTGTGCGGGGCGCTCGTCGATATCGATGAGCGGACGGGAAGAGCCACGCAGATCCGGCGCATCCACGAAAAATATGCCGCATGAACCTTTCGCCCTGTGCCTGATCCGCCGCCTGCGCGGCAGCGGATGCGCCGCGCTTTTTTTTGCGGCGTGTTTCTGTTGCGCGCGCTCGCAGCCGCTGGCTGCGCTGCCGGATGCTGCGGCCAAGACCGTTGAGGTAACCCTTGACTTGGCCTCGCCCCCCGTGCCCCTTCCGCAGATTTTCCAGCCGAACATCGACATCAGCGGACGCGGTTTCCACGCCGACCCGGCGTGGCCGAAATCGGTGGCCGACCCGCATGTCTTGGACGTCTGGTTTTCCGAGATCGGCCGCGCCGGGATGCTGCGTCTGCGCTATAACCTCTGGCAGGTGCATGAGCTTGCCAAGGACCCCGCTCAACAGCAGGCCTTGTTGCGCAATTACGAGACGATCATCAAGGAGATCAGCGACGGAGGAGGAACGGTCCTCTTGAGCCTTTTCGGGACGCCGGCCGGGCTGGGCAAGGTGCTTGATCCCAAAAGCCCGCCGGTCGATATGCGCGCGTACAAAGCGCTGGTCAAAGAGTTGATCCGTCTTTTAAGCTGCGAAAAACGCTACGCCGTTTGGTATGAGGTTTGGAGCGCGCCGGATTTGGACGGCTTTTTTCTCGGCAGCAAGTTAGAGTATCTGTACCTGTACCGTGCGGTTGCAGAGGCGGTCAAGGAGCTGGAAGCGCAATACGGCCTCCAGATCCCGGTTGGGGGCCCCAGCACCAGCTGGTGGTTCCAGACGATAGACGGAAACACCGCGCTGAACCCCGAGCGCAGCCTCATGTACGAACTGATCCGGTTCTGTTTCCATTACCGGCTGCCGCTCGATTTTATCAGTTGGCATGCCTACGCGACCGATCCGAAGGTAGAGCAGGAACAGAGCGTGTACAAGCGGCGTAGTGCCGTCTATCTGATCCGCGACTGGCTGCGGTATTTCAAATTCGACCATACGACCCCTCTCATTGTCTCAGAATGGAATTTCGACGCCGGCGCCAACGATGCGTCCGAACGCGGCGGGGCCTCCCATATCAGCGCCAGCTATCTGCCGGCGCGCCTGAAGGGGATGTACGAGGCGGGGATCGATTACGCCCTTTTTTTCTGCCTCGAGGATTTTAAGGCGAATCCCGCCGGCGTCGTGCGTAACGTCGGGGCTTTTTCCTACGACGCACAGAGTCGCGATTACAAGGGACAGGGAAAAGCGGTTTACGGGGCGCTGCGGATGCTCTCCCGCCTCGGGAAGAATTGGATCGTCTCCGGGGTGCGCACGAACGACGATTTCGTCACGGTCATCCCCACCCGGACCCCCGACGGTTTCGCGATCCTGATCGCGCAGTATATCGATCCGGATCCCGTGCGCAGTTTGCTCTCGCGCATGATCGCCGGATTGCGCGAAGGGGAGCGGCGGATACTCTTGAATCTCGTCTCTACGGGGCAGTTTGAAGATTTACTCAAAGGCTCGATCAATCCGCGCACCGTCCGTCTCACCCGGCGGTTGCGCACGGTCGTGCAGGAGGCGCAGGAATTGCGCGCTGCGGCAGAGCAGGCAAAGGAACACCCCCGGCACCTGCGCGTGCGCCTGCGCAATGCCCCCGGCAGGTATCAGTACCAGCGTTTCGCGATAGACGGGGCCAATCAGGAACAGGCCTTTGAGCCGCTGGAGACGCGGCTGCTGGAGCCGGAGAAAGAGCCGGAACTCCTCCTGCCGCTCTTGCCCTATTCGCTCCAGCTTTTGGTCTTACGAAAAGATATCCCCGCCGCGCCGCCGGCGGTTGAGCCCGGGGAGACCCCCTGATGCGCCCACGCTCTCATGTCGCTTTATCCCCTGCGCCCGCGGCAGAAGAGCGCCGCGTCTACTCGGTCGCGGAGATCACCCGCGATATCCGCAGTATCCTGGAGCAGACCTTTTGCGACGTATGGGTGGAGGGGGAGATTTCCAATTGCAAATGCTCGGCTGCCGGACATTGGTATTTTTCTTTGAAAGACAGCGAGGCGCTCCTGCAGGCCGTGGTTTTCAACCGCGCTGCCTCCGCCATCCCGTTTAAGCTGCAGGACGGGCAAAAGGTGGTCTGTTTCGGATCCGTCGAAGTGTACCCGCCCCATGGCCGGTACCAGCTGGTCATCGCCAAGATGGAGCCGCAAGGGATCGGGAGCCTGCAACTAGCCTTGGAGCAGCTGAAGAAGAAACTGCAGGCTCAAGGGTTGTTCGCGCTGGAGCATAAACGGGCCTTGCCGGCACTCCCCGGTCGCGTAGGGGTAGTTACCTCCGCACAGGGTGCTGCGCTGCGGGATATCCTGAAGGTCTGCGCGCGCCGTCACGCCAGCGTTCCGGTCCTTATCGCTCCCGTGCGTGTGCAGGGAGAGGGGGCGAAAGAGGATATTGTCAGGGCGATTCAGGATTTCAATGACTACAATCGCGCCGTTCCCGCGACCGAGCGCGTCGAGGTTTTGATCGTCGGGCGGGGCGGGGGCAGCATCGAAGATCTGTGGGCGTTTAACGAAGAAGCGGTGGCCCGCGCGATCTACGATTCGACGATCCCCGTCGTCTCGGCGGTCGGTCACGAGAGCGATTGGACGATTGCCGATCTGGTCGCCGATGTCCGCGCGGCGACGCCGTCGGTTGCCGCGGAGCTGGTGATCCCCCGGAAGGAGGATCTGTCGGGGCGCCTCGGGGTTGCCCTGCAGGGCCTGCGGCGCCTGCTGCGGGAAGAGATAGAGCGTTGCTCACAGGATGTCCAGGATCTGAAGCGGCGCCTGGGGGTGACGGCGGAACATGCCCTTGCCTTACGCCGGCAGAGCGCGGAGGCGGCGTTCAAAAAGCTGTTTTTGGTCAATCCCCGCGCGCACGTCGTGCGCTCGCGGGAGCAGTTGCGGCAGTGCCTGACGCGCCTGACACAGGAGGCAGCGCATTTGGTGGCGCTGCGCGCCGCCGCATTTTCCACCCTGACCGCGAAACTCCAGAGCCTCAGCCCCCTGACGGTTTTGGCGCGGGGGTACAGTATTACCTTTGAGGATCCTTCCGGCGCGGTGGTGAAGGATGCCGCGACGCTCGCTCCGGGACAGCGGCTGCGAACGCGGCTCTCCCGGGGAGAGGTTATCAGCACGGTTACCGGGATCGAGCCCGGGGGAAATTAAAAATGCGCACCGGTTCAGCGCAAAGCGAGGCAGGGCATGGCAGAGCTTAAGTTCGAGGAGGCACTCAAAAAACTGGAGCGTATCGTCGAGGATTTGGAAAAGGGAGATCTGACGCTCGATGAGGCGCTCAAGCGGTATCAGGAGGGGGTCGATTTGGCGCGCCAGCTCGGACAGAAGCTGGAGGCCGCGCGCAAGAAGATCGACGTTTTGACCAAGAATAAAAAGGGCGAGTTCGAGTTGTCGCCTTTTGAAGAGCCGGAAACCGAATCCTGACCGCAGGAGCGTGTGCGCCGTGATACTTGAGAAAATACGAGGTCCCGAAGATCTGCGGCGGTTCCTTCCGGAAGAGCTGCCGGTGCTTGCCGAAGAAATCCGTGCGCGCATTATCCAGGTGACCGCGCGCACCGGAGGGCATCTCGCCTCAAGCCTGGGCGTGGTTGAGCTGGCGATCGCGCTGCACTATTGCCTGAATACCCCACGGGATAAGATTATTTGGGATGTCGGTCACCAGGCCTACGCCCATAAGATCCTCACCGGCCGCAACGTTTCTTTTGAAAACCTGCGCCAGTACCAGGGGTTGACAGGTTTTCCCTGCAAGGATGAATCGGAGTTCGATCCGTTCACGACCGGCCACAGCTCGACCGCGATCTCTCTGGCGCTGGGCCTGGTCTGCGCGCGTGATCTGCTCCCCCCGGAGGGGGCATTCCGCGTCGCGGCGGTGATCGGGGACGGTTCCTTGAGCGGCGGACTGTGTTTTGAAGGGCTCAACAACGCCGGGCACCTGAAAAAAGACATGCTCGTGGTTCTCAATACAAACGAGCTTTCGATCGCGCCGAACGTCGGAGCCCTGAGCACCTACCTCAACAAGATCATTTCGCAGCCGCTGTATAACCGGTTCAAGAATTCGCTCGATCACTTCATTGAGGCGCGCATCCCGCGCGGGTCGCGGCTGCTGGCGCTGGCGAATAAATTCGAGGAAGGGCTCAAGGGGCTTTTCGTGCCGGGGATGTTTTTCGAAGAGCTGGGGTTCCGCTACTTCGGGCCGTTCGACGGGCACAATCTGTCAGCGATGATTGCGACCCTGCGCAATATCCTGGCGACCGCCAAAGGGCCGGTGCTCTTTCATGCGGTCACCAAGAAGGGCAAGGGCTACGTCCCGGCGGAGAAAGATCCCGTTCGTTTCCACAGCGCCCCGCCGTTTGAGATCGCCTCGGGAGCTCCCCGTCCGCCGAAGAAGGATGCGCGGCCCAGCTACACCGCGGTTTTCGGCAAGAAGCTGGTTTCCCTGGCTCGATCCGATGAGCGCATCGTCGCGATTACAGCCGCGATGCCGGAAGGCACGGGCTTGAGCGATTTTCGCGACGCTTTTCCGAAACGGTTTTTTGACGTCGGCATCGCCGAAGGACACGCCGTTTCGTTCGCCGGCGGTCTGGCCCGGCAGGGGATGCGGCCCGTGGTTGCCATCTACTCGACGTTCCTGCAGCGGGCATACGACCACATCGTCGAATGCGTCGCCCTGCAGAACGTGCCGGTCGTTTTCGTCATCGACCGCGCCGGGGTGGTCGGCGAGGACGGGGCGACCCATCAGGGTGCGTTCGATCTGGCATTTCTGCGCAGCATCCCCCACATGGTCGTCATGGTCCCCTCCAGCGGCGCCGAAATGGAGCAGATGTTGGCGTTCGCGTTCACCCTGAAAAGACCGGTTGCGCTGCGGTATCCCAAGGCAGCGGTTCCGGAGGACTCCTTCGGGGGGGAACCCCTGGAACTGGGCAAGGCCGAGGCGTTGACGCAGGGCAGGGAGTATTGCCTTTTTGCGGCAGGCAGCATGGTCGAGCCTGCCGTTAAGGCTGCCGAGGCGTTGCGCCAGGAGGGGATCCGGGGAACGGTGGTCAACGGCCGGTTCGTCAAACCGCTGGATGCGGATGCACTCAAGACGCTCGCCGCCGACGCGCCGATTCTTTTTTCGGCCGAAGACGGCGTCGTTGCCGGCGGCTTCGGCAGCGCGCTGCAGGAGGCGCTGCAGCGGCCGGTGACGGCCTTCGGGCTCCCGGACGCTTTTCTGCCCTGCGGGAACCGGGAGGTGCTCTTGAACCTTTTCGGACTGTCCGCGCCGGGGTTGGCCGAACAGATCAAACGGCATCTCAAGGAGTCGAGGCGGTGAAAAGCGATGGCTGTCGTTCGCGTCGATAAAGAATTCTGCAAAGGGTGTTTCCTCTGTCTGCGGGTTTGCCCGAAGAAAATACTGGCGGCGGGCGAAGGGGTTAATAAGAGAGGGACGCGTTTCGTCGTCCCGAAAAAAAGCGACGCCTGCAGCGGCTGCGGGCAGTGCTTTCTGATCTGCCCGGAGACCTGCATCGAGATTCATAGAACGCAAGGAAGACGACGTTGAGCGCGAAGCGGATTCCGTGGGAACTGGCAAGCGGCAATGAGGCGATCGCAACCGGCGCCCTTCATGCCGGCTGCCGGTTTTATGCTGGCTATCCGATTACCCCCCAAAACGAGCTGATCGCCCATATGGCGCAGCATCTGCCCGGGCAGGGCGGCGTTTTTCTGCAGGCGGAATCGGAGCTGGCGGCGATCAACATGGTGTTCGGCGCCGCAGCCGCAGGCGTGCGGGCGATGACCTCGTCTTCAAGCCCCGGGATCAGCCTGATGCAGGAAGGGCTTTCCTATATCGCGGGCGCCGAGCTGCCGGCAGTCGTTGTCAATGTCATGCGCGGCGGTCCGGGGCTGGGCAATATTGCCGCAGCCCAGTCGGATTACTTCCAGGCGACCCGCGGCGGCGGGCACGGCGATTACCATTCGATCGTCCTGGCCCCTGCGTCGGTGCAGGAGGCGTATGCCTTTATGCCCCTTGCGTTTGATTTGGCCGATCGATACCGCATGCCGGCGCTGGTACTGGCGGACGGGCTGCTGGGTCAGATGCGCGAGCCGGTCCGCTACGGGTATCGGCGCAGATGCGACGCGCGCGAAAAAAGCCCGGCATGGGCGTTGACCGGTTGCCGTAACCGCGCCCCCCGCGTCGTGCGTTCTTTTTATCTGCAAGAGGGCGCCCTGGAGACGGTTAATCAGCGCCTGCAGGCAAAATACCGGATGGTCTGTGCGCGCGAGCAGCGCAGCGTTGCCCTTTCGCTCCCGGACGCCGACATCGTACTTGTCGCCTACGGCAGCATGGCCCGCGTTGCCCAGAACGTCGTGCGCTCGGCCCGGGAAAGGGGCGCGCGCGTGGGACTGTTCTGCCCGAAAACGCTTTGGCCGTTCCCGCAGCAGGCGTTTTCTGCGCTGCTGCGCCGGCGTCGTCGGATCCGCTTTCTGGTGGTGGAGATGTCATACGGGCAGCTTGTCGAGGATGTACGTCTGGCCGTCAACGGAAAGGCCGCGGTTGCTTTTTTGGGGCGCGCCGGAGGAGGAATTCCGTCCGAATCGCAGGTCGAAAAGGCGCTGCGCGGCTTGTGAAGAATAAAAGCCCTTGCGCGGGCGCAGAGACAAAGAAACGATCGATGAGGAAAGAAAAAGAACAGCCGCTCTTCTGTCGTCCCGCTGCCCTGCGGCAGGAGCCGACCCACTATTGTCCCGGGTGCGGCCACGGGGTCGTACATCGTCTTGTTGCCCAGGTGATCGATGAGTTGGGGCTGCGGGAGCGCGTGGTTGCGGTTGCCCCGGTAGGGTGTGCGGTAATCGCCTACAACTACTGGCGCTTCGATTGTTCTGAGGCCGCGCACGGCAGGGCCCTGGCAGTGGCAACGGCGATAAAGCGCGTGCGTCCCGAGGTGGTGGTCTTCACCTATCAGGGGGACGGGGACCTGGCGGCGATCGGAACGGCGGAGACCATTCATGCGGCGAACCGGGGGGAGAACCTGACGGTGGTCTTCGTGAACAACGCCGTCTACGGCATGACCGGCGGACAGATGGCGCCGACGACGATCGGCGGACAACGCACGGCGACTTCCCCCCACGGCCGGGACGCGCGTCAACACGGATTTCCGCTGCGGATTTCGGAGATGCTGGCGTTGTCCCCCGGCGTTTTTTCGGTCGAGCGTGTTTCTCTCCACGCCCCGCAGCAGGTGCGCCGGGCGTATGGGGCGCTGCGCAGCGCATTCCAGAATCAACTGGATGGGCGTGGGTTTTCCCTCGTCGAGGTTCTCTCCCCCTGTCCGACCTACTGGCATCTTTCTGCGCCGGCTTCTCTTGATTGGATCGAATCGACGCTCCTGAAGGCGTACCCGCTGGGCAAACTGAAGTAGGCGAAGGAGCAGATGCATGGAGGAAAAGATTATCATTGCCGGGTCAGGCGGCCAGGGGATCATGGTCCTGGGCAAGGTCCTGGCCACTGCCGCCATGATCACGGGGAAGGCGACGACCTGGCTGCCCGCCTACGGGGCGGAGGTGCGCGGCGGGACTGCCTACTGCATGACGATTATTTCCGATCGGGAGATCGGGTTCCCCTACATCGAGCAGGCGGATACGGGGATCATCATGAACGGGCCATCGTTTGAGCGTTTTCGAAGTCGCGTCTGCCGGGGAGGTCTTCTGATCCTGAACCGCTCGTTGATCCCCGCCGCGCCGGGCGCAACGGGGGAGCGGTTTACCGATCTGGCACTGGAGATAGGGGATATCAAGGTAGCGAATATGATAGCACTCGGTTATTATCTGGCGCGCCGGCCGGTGGTCGCTGCCGCGGCGATCGTGCGGGCGATGGAATCGATCGCTCCCGCGGATAAGCGGGGGCTCCTGGAATTGAACCGCCGCGCCTTTGAGCGCGGCAGGGAGGCGGCGCAGGCATGACCCGCGTTCGGTTCGCTCCCAGCCCTACCGGATTCCTGCATATCGGCGGTGCGCGCACTGCGCTCTTCAACTGGCTCTATGCGCGCGCGCAGAAGGGAACGTTTATCCTGCGCATCGAGGATACGGACCAGGCGCGCTCCAAACAGGAGTATGTCGACGAGATCCTGCAGAGCCTGACGTGGCTGGGGTTTTCCTGGGACGAGCTGTTTTTCCAGAGCCAGCGCGTTGCGTTCTACCGCCAGCAGGCAGAACGCCTCCTTCGGGAGGGCGCGGCGTATCTTCAGACGACCGAAGGCAAAGGCGAGGCGATCTTCTTCAAGGTCGTCCCGCGCCCGATCGTCGTCAAAGACCTGATCCGCGGCGAAATTTCGTTTGACTCCGGCGTGATCAAGGATCAGGTCTTGATCAAGTCCGACGGCACCCCGACCTACAATTTCGCCTGTGTCGTCGACGACGCGCTCATGGGGATCACCCATGTCATCCGGGGAGACGATCACATCTCCAACACCCCCAAGCAGGTGCTCCTCTATGAGGCTCTCGGTTTCGACCTCCCGGCGTTTGCGCATCTGCCGCTGATCATGGGTATCGAGGGGGGGCGCCTCTCCAAGCGCACCGGTGCGACGGCGATCTCGGAATACCGCCAGATGGGATATCTGGCGGCGGCCCTGGTCAACTATCTTTTGCTTTTGAGCTGGTCTCCCAAGGACGACCGGGAGATCATCGTTCCCGAAGAGGCGGTTCGCCTCTTCGATATCCGTGCCGTGAACAAGACCGCCGCGACTTTCGATATGAAGAAGCTGGACTGGATGAACAACCAGTATATCCGCGCCGCTGATCCGCAGCAGCTGGCGGAGATGCTCCTGCCGCTGTTGGAAGGAGCGGGATTGCTCTCACCCGATAAATTTGATAGAAACTATCTGGTTTCTTTGGTACAATTATTCAAAGAACGGCTTACCCGTTTAACCGATTTTCCCGGCCGTGCCGATTTTTTCTTCCGCGACGATTACGCCATCGAGGAGCAGGCGCGGCAGAAGTATCTAAAGAGAGACTGGTCCGAAGCGCTGAGTCTGTTGCGCGAGCGCCTCAACGGACTGGCGCATTGGGATGCCATTTCGATCGAAGAGACGTTCCGGGGCCTCGTGGGTGAGCTGAAGATCGAGGCGCGGGAACTGGTTCATCCTTTGCGGGTCGTGCTGACCGGAAAAACGGTTGGCCCGGGCCTGTTTGAGACCATTGCCTGTCTGGGAAGGGCGCGTACCGAGGAGCGGCTCGAACGATGGATACAAAGGAGCGGCGTATGAGAAGAAGGGCAACAGGGTTGGCGCTTTTGTTTGTGCTCGGCTGCCTCTTTTTGTCTGCCGGTTGCGAGACAATGAAAGGTGCCGCGAAGGACATCGAGAACACCAACGTCAATCTGCAGGAGGCCGACGCCTGGATGCGGGAACATTTGTGGTAAGTCCGTTTTTCTTCCCGCGCCGCGCCGCGCGCGGGAAACGCCTATTCCGCTGTGGTTTTACGGGGTAAACGCAAGCCGAACAAAAAACTCCGCACGTTTTGTGCGGAGTTTTTTTTAACGACGCCTCCTCTGCCACGATGAAAAAGAACGTACGCATCCTGCTGGTCAATCCCCCCGCCAGCGATATCTACGGGCCGATGCGCTCCCCGGTGCAGCTGCATATGGGACTGGCCTACCTGGCGGCGATGCTCCTGCAGGAAGAGGTGCGCGTGGTGGATATGGAGGCCCAGCGCCTGACGCTCGACGATTTTGTCGCGCTGATCCGCGCCGAACGTTTCGACCTTTTCGGCTGCACCGTCACGACCCCGCTGCTCTTTACCGCGTTTGACCTGGCTGCCGCGGTCAAGCGATACAGTCCGCAGACCCGCGTCGTTTTCGGGGGAACGCATCCGACGATCCTGCCGCGGGAGGTGTTGCGGAATCCGGCGGTCGATATGGTCGTGCGCGGGGAAGGGGAGGAGACGCTGCGGGAGCTGGTTGATTGTCTGAAGGCCGGGGGTTCTTATGCCGGCGTGCGCGGGCTCTCATACAAGGACGAAACCGGGGGTATTGTCGAAAATGAAGCGCGTCCGCTTCTGACGGATCTGGACCGGTTGCCCTTTCCGGCACGGCACCTTTTTTCGGTCACCCACTACACGTATCCCGACGCGCTTTACCGCCGGACCGCGCCGATCATGACCAGCCGCGGCTGTCCCGGCCGGTGCAGCTACTGCATGTCACACCGGGTTTGCGGCCGGGTCTTCCGGGCGCACAGCGCGCTGCGGGTTGCCGATGAAATCGAACAGTTGGTGCGCCGCTACGGTATCCGCGAGATCCATGTCTGGGACGACAATTTCACGACCGACCGCCAACGGGTCTTCGCCATCCGCGACGAGATCCAGCGGCGCAAGCTCAAGGTCTGTTTCGCCTTTCCCAACGGGATCCGCGCCGATTTTCTTTCGCGCGAGGTATTAACGGCGCTCAAGGAGATGGGGACCTACAGTCTGGCTATCGGGGTGGAATCCGGCAGCCAGGAGGTTCTGGACGCGGCGCATAAGGGAACGCACATCGCCCGGCTCAAAGAGGTGTTCGCGCTGGCGCGGGAATTACGCCTGGAGCTGTGGGGGTTTTTTATGATCGGGTTGCCTGCGGAGACCCCCGATTCGATCCGTCAGACGATATCCTTTGCCCAAGAGCTCGATCCGGACATCGCCAAATTCCATATCCTGAAGCCCTATCCCGGAAGCGAGGTGTACGATTTCCTCCTGAGCAAAGACGCGATCCTGACCCGCGATTACCGCCGTTTCGGGATCCATACGCCGCCGATCCATCGTCTCCCGGGGTTGACTCCGGAGGAGTTGCTGGCATGGCAGCACCGGGCATACCGTTCTTTTTATCTGCGTCCGTCCAAGATCGTCAGGGAGTTCCTGCGCATGCGCAGTCTCAACCGGTTCAGGCTCAATATGCAGGCAGCCTGGGGTTTGGCCAAGATGCTGTTGCGAGGCAGATGAAGAAACCGTACACGCTGCTGGTGATCGACGACGAACCAGAGGTGGTCTCGCTCATGCGGGAACGCCTGGAGCGCGAAGGGTACCGGGCGATCTGCGCCACCAACTCCTCCGAAGCGCTCGCCCTGGCGGTCCAAGAGCGGCCGGACCTCATCCTCCTGGATATCCTCATGCCGCACCCGGACGGATTGACGCTCCTGCGGCAGCTCAAGGCCCATGATGCCACCCACGAGATCCCGGTTATCATGGTGACGGCCAAAGGCCAGACCCAGTATATCGAGGAGGGGATGGCCTTCGGCGCCAAGGATTACTTTATAAAGCCGTTCCAGTGGCAAGAGCTCTTCCGGTTTATCCGCAAATATCTGCAATAGGAACGCAGCCCGTTCACGGGAGGCTGATATGCGGCGGGCAGTTTTTCTTGTTTTTGGTCTGGCGGGGGTGCTGTGTGCCGGCGGAGGCGGCGCGCAGGCTTTGACGGTTATGGATACGCCCCGGGCCGAGGTGACCCTGCAGCTGTATCAACGCACGGATGCGGTGACTTTCGAGAATACGGTGGACCTCGATCATCGCAACACCGATGACCGCAGCGCGTCGATCGGGTTTGATTACAGCCTGGGGTTGGGGTATACGCACAAAGACGATGGCCTGCGGGCATATCTGAAGATAGAACGCAACGGGCCGTTCGATTATTCGGCGCCGCTGTGGGTAAGCAATGCTCTTTTGACGTCGGGCGGCCGCATCGAGGCGTACCGTGACGATGAGCTTCTCCCGCAGTTGGAGGAGTTGTGGGTGGATGTGCCCTGGCGGGACCGTTTCCGGGTCCAGGCCGGCCTGACGAGCTATGTCGTCGGACTGGGGATGAGCCTCAACGGCAGTTATGAGAACATCGGCGTGAAATTGTACCGCGAGGCGGAGCCGTTCTCCTGGCACCTCTACTACTGCCGGCCGGACGCGCACCTGAAAAACCATCTCGGTGCGCGTATCCGTCAGGACGAGGAGCAAGGGATTGATTACCATCCGGGGGCGATCAACTTCTGGGCAGCTGATCTCTCCTGGCGCAGGGAGCGGCTGTGGCTGCAGCCGTACTGCGGGGTACTAAGCGATTATACTGCGGCCGGCAAACGCGATTCGCTCTGGGGCGCGCCGGTAAAGCACGATATCCTCGGCACCGCAGGGTTTGCCCTGACCTATGAGGCTGCGCCTTTTGCGTTCAAGGCGGAGTGCGCCCGCAATTTCGGGGTTGCCCAAAGCGGCGACCCCTCCTTTAAGGATATTCAGCATCAGGGATATCTGGTATACGGCAGGGTAGCCTACGGGAAAGAACGGGTCGTCCCGTTCGGGGAATTCCTCGTCTGTTCCGGCAACGCCGTTACCGAGGAGGAAGTGTTGGCGCAAGATGCGACACTCTCCCGCGGCAAAAACCGGGCGTTCAGCGTCTTCTCGTCGCTCAATCAGGCCCAGGGCGACTCCATCGGCCAGGAGAGCTGCGATGCCAAGCCGCTGGTGGCAATGGGCAGCGGGTGGGGTCTCAATTACGGGGTTCCCCGTCCCGGGACCTTCGGGGCGTCTGATTACGATAATCTGCTGATGCCTTCTCTGGGCTGTGAGGTATCCCTCACCGATGCGGTGTTGGTGACGGTGCAGGGATACTATCTTCGTTGTTTTGCCCGGGGGGTCGGCATGTGGGAAGGGGAGCCGCGCGCGCTCTCGGCAGAGCTGGGCTATGAAGTGGATGTGACGCTCGATTATCAAATGAACGAACGCGCCCTGGTAAGCCTGCTTGCCGGTTACTTTATCCCCGGGAATTTTTACCGGGAGCGGCGCGATGACGTCGACGGGAGCCTTTTGACCCCTTTCGTGCGGGGAGACGCAAAGGCGGATGCGGCTTACCAGGTAGAGTTGTCTTTGGAATGGACGTTCTAACGGCAGCGGGGCACCGGAGGGGGTATGATCACGATCGATGATTTTAAAAAGCTTGAGCTGCGTATTGCCGAGATTACCGCGGTCACTGAGCATCCGAACGCAGACCGGCTTTACGTTATAACGTTGGACGTCGGCGGCCGCAGCAAACAGGTCGTTGCGGGGATCCGCAACGCCTATGACAAGGACTCCCTGATCGGCAGGCAGGTCGTGCTGGTCGACAATTTGGAGCCCGCGATGCTGCGAGGTGTCGAAAGCCAGGGGATGCTCCTGGCTGCATCGGGTGAGAGCGGTCCGGTTATCGTGACTCCGGAAAAGAAGGTCGCCGTCGGCAGCGTGGTTAAATGATCCCGCAATTCGTTCCGTCGCAGGTCTGCCTTTCCTGCCAGGGATGCTGTCGGTTCCGGGAGGCGCATTCGGCATGGGCGCCCTGTCTGCTGGAGGAGGAGATCCTCTCCTTTGTCGACGCCGCCGCCCCCGCCGTTTCGATCTCGCCGGATAAGCGGCTGGTCCTGGTGCCCGACGAGAGCGCGGGATATTTCTGGTGTCCGTTCCTTGAGCGCGCTTCGAACAAATGCAAGGTCTACGCGACCCGGCCATTTGAATGCCAGTTGTATCCGTTTCTGCTGAATGTACGCAAGAAGCGCGTGGTATTGACGGTCGACCTGAATTGCCCGTATGTCGCCTCCCGGCTGGCGCAGCCGGCGTTCAAGGCGCATGTCTCCTCGCTGACCGAACTGCTCAATTCCCGCGCCTACCGCAGGCTCCTGAGCGAAAATCCGCAGATCATCCAGGCGTACGAGGACGTTTTGGAGCTTATCGAGCTGGATATCCCGCATGAGCCTGCATAAGCTGCAGTATGCGCATCGTCGGACTTTTTCTTTGTTTCTGGGTGAGCGCGAACACGAATTGTCCGCGTACGCCTTCGCTTCCATTTTTATCTGGCAAGAGCTCTATCGCATAGAATGGCAGCTCATCGACGAACAGCTGTGCGTGTTTTTCCGGGACCGCGTCGGCGCGTTCCTCTTTCTGCCACCGCTGGGTAAGGGCAAGAGGATCGTGGCGGCGCGTACTGCGGGTGAGCGCCTGCGCCGGATAAACGGCGAAAGCGGCGTTACCCGGATCGAGAATATCGAAGCTCCGGAACGTGCGTTGTTTGCCGAAGGCGGGTTTTCTTGCAGCGAGAAATCCGGGGAGTACGTCTGCGATCGCTCCTGTCTTGCCCGGCTGACGGGCAACGCCTATAAATCAAAGCGCGCCGCGTACAATTATTTCGTCAAACACTGCCGGGCGCAGTACCGGCCGTACCGGGGCAGCGACCGGCAGGAATGCGTACGCCTCTTTCAGCGGTGGATGTGCCAGCGCCGGGAGCGCAGCAGCGATCCGCTTTACCGGGGCATGCTCGAGGACACCTTCAGTTGCCTGCGGGTGCTCCTGGATGGTTTTGAAAAACTCGGGGGCATCGGCCGGGTGGCGACGGCCGACGGCATACTCTGCGCCTTCACCTTCGGGGTGGCCTTGAGCCCCCGGACATTCTGCGTCCTCTTTGAATTCACCGACCTTGCGTTGAAGGGGGCGGCCCAATATATCTTCCGCGAGCTCTGCGCGGAACTCCGCGCGTATCCGTTTATCAACGTTATGGACGATTCCGGACTGGAGAACCTGCGAGCGGTCAAGAGATCGTACCGTCCGCTGCGTTTAATTCCGGCGTTTGTAGCGTATCCGGGGCATGGGACAGGCGCTTGACCGTACCGTTTTTACCATATTCGATACCGAGACGACCGGACTGAATCCGGAGACGGGAGACCGTATCGTCGAGTTGGCGGCACTGCGTCTGCGCGGGGACGTGACCGAGGCGGTTTTTGAAACACTCATCGATCCGCAACGCCCGGTGTCGCCGGCCGCCTTCGCGGTCAACCATATCAGCGACGCAATGCTGGCGGGCAAGCCCGTCTGCCGCGCGGTGCTGCCGGAGTTTCTGCGCTTTATCCAGGGCAGCTGCGTCTGCGCCTACAACGCCCGTTTTGACCTGGCGTTTTTGCGCGCCGAGCTTGCAGCGGCAGGGTTGGCGGAACCGGCAGAGATGATAGTGGCGGATATCCTGCGGCTGGCGCGCCGGCTCTTGCCGGGACAGGAGCGCTATTCGCTGCAGGCGGTGGCGCAGGCGCTGGGCCTGGGCATTCCTCAGGCGCACCGCGCCGGAGCGGATGTGGAGTTGACCGCGCGTGTTTTTCTGGCCCTGCTTGGTCTGCTGCAGGCAAAAGGCATCAGGGATACCGATACGTTCCTGGATCTTTGTGCGCTTCCCCACAGCGCTTTGGCTGCCCGCGAACAGGAAAAGATCTCGCGCATCCAGGAGGCGATCGACGACGGGGCGCGCCTTGCGATTCGCTACTTGGCGAAAAGCGGCGGCCCGCTCAGCCAACGTTTGATCGTGCCGCAGCAGATCCTCAAGGAAAACGGCGTTTCGTACGTGCGCGGGCATTGCCTGCTGCGCGGTGCCGAGCGGACGTTCCGGGTCGATGCGATCGTTTCGTTGGAGCTGGTGGCTGCGGAGGGAAACGATGCATAGGCTTGCGCTGCCTTTCCCGGTTCCGACCCCGGTTTTGGCCTTCGGCACCGAAACGAAAAATACCCTCTGTTTCGCCTCCGGCCGGTCCGCCTCTTTCTCGCGTCTCCACGGCGACTGCAGCGAGTATCGCCAGCGCGTGCGCTTCAGGGAAGCGGTCCGTCGGTGGATGCAGAGGGGGCCGCACGTTCTGGCGGCGGATTTGCATCCAGGCTATAGCGTGTCCCGGTACGCGCAGGAGGTGGCGGCCCGGCGCCGGGTGGCCCTGGTCCGCGTCCAGCATCACCACGCGCATATCGCTGCGGCTATGGCCGAAAGCGGCCTGCCTAACCGCCGGGTGATCGGCATCGCTTTTGACGGCACCGGGTACGGCAGCGACGGCACGCTGTGGGGAGGAGAGTTTTTGATCTGCGATTACCGCAGCTATATCCGCGCCGGGCACCTTGAGACTGTTGTTCTGCCCGGAGGAGAAGCGGCGATCCGGGAGCCGTGGCGGGTGGCTTTGGTATGGCTGCAGCGTCTCTACGGCGAGCGTCTGTGGCGGCAGGGCTTGAGTTTTTTAAAAGGCCTTCCCCGCAAAAAAGCACGGGCGGTTCTGGCGCTGGCTGCCAGCGGATTTGCGTCGCCGCTCTCCAGCAGCGCCGGGCGTCTTTTTGATGCCGCGGCGAGCATCATCCTGTGTTGCCGGGATTCGTGCGCCGAGGCGCAGCTGCCGCGGGCACTCGAAGCGCTGGCCCGCCGCAGCCGGAACCCGCCGCGGCTGTATCCGTACCGCCTGCGGGAACGTGCAGGATGCCTGGAGGTTGCCCTCGGTGGGATCGTGCGCGGGATCGTCGTTGACCTGAAGGCCAAACAAAGCCGCGCGGATATTGCGGCCGCGCTGCACTATTCCGTGGCGCACCTTGCTGCGGCGGTATGCGTGCGCCTGCGCGCCAGAACGGGAATCAACACGGTGGTGGCTGCGGGCGGGGTCATGCACAATACCCTTGTGCGGGAGCACCTGGGTGCGTTACTATATAAAGCGGGGTTTTGCGTGCGGGTGCATCGCCGGCTTCCCGCGGGGGACGCGTCGGTCTCCCTCGGGCAGGCGGTCATCGCTTCCTGTTCACCGAAGAGCCGGTTTTCTTCTTTCCAGGGTTAAGATATGTGCCTTGCCGTTCCGTTGAAGATCGTCAGTAAAGAGGGCTCGTTTGCCACGGTCGCTGCCGGGCGGCTGCAGCGACGGATAAACATCGCCATGGTCCCGGGCGTCGCGGTCGGGGAGTATGTTCTGGTCCATGCCGGTTTCGCCATCGAGAAGATCGATCCCCGGCGGGCCGCCGAGACCCTGAGGGTGTTACGTGAGATTTGTTGACGAGTTCCGCTCCCCGCGGCATCTGGAACGGCTCGGAGGGCTTCTGCAGCGCTTTGCGCCGCGGGAACCGGCGGTCCTGATGGAGGTCTGCGGGACGCATACCCGCGCCTTCCACCGCTTCGGCCTGAACCGGTATCTGCCGAAGACGGTCCGCCTGGTCTCCGGTCCCGGCTGTCCGATCTGCGTCAGCGACCAACGCTATATCGATACGGCGATCGCCTATGCCCGCTCGCCCGGGGTTCAGGTGGCGACCTTCGCGGACATGCTGCTGGTCCCGGGCAGTTTTGGCAGTCTTGCCGCGGCGCGTGCAGCCGGTGCCCGGATTCGCACGGTCTATTCGCCGCTGGAGGCTCTCTCCCTGGCGCGGGAGAATCCGCGACAAAAGATTGTCTTTTTGGGTGTCGGATTCGAAACAACTGCCCCGGCAGTGGCGCTGGCGGTTTTGCAGGCCAGCCGCCAGAAGGTCGGGAACCTTTTTTTTCTCAACGCGCTCAAGCGTATCCCGCCGGTCCTCTCGTTCCTGGCGCGCGGCAAGGGTGTCGATATCAGCGGCATCCTCTGTCCCGGGCATGTGTCGGTTATTATCGGGACGCGCGCGTATGAGCCGTTTGCCCGGACGTACGGCATCGGCTGTTGTGTGGCCGGGTTTGAGCCTGCGGATATGCTCTGCGGGATCTTGACGCTGTTGCGGCAGTTGCGCCGCGGCATCGCGCGGGTCGAGAATGGATATAGCCGGGTCGTGCGGCCACAGGGTAATGTGCATGCCCAGCGCATCCTGGATCGCGTCTTCGAACCGAAAGCTGCGGTCTGGCGCGGGTTCGGCTCTATCGCGGAAAGCGGATTCTCTTTCCGGGCGCAATTCGCTCATTTTGATGCCCGGCATGCCGTTGCGCTGCGGAGGCAGAGGCAGCCGGTTTCTCCCCGGGAAGGCTGTCGCTGTGCTGCGGTGTTGCGGGGAAAGCTCGATCCGCCGCGCTGCCCGTTGTTCGCGCGCCGCTGTAGGCCGCAGTCTCCGCTGGGGCCGTGTATGGTCTCCCGGGAAGGGAGTTGTGCCATTTCCTATGAATACCGCGTTACGTAATCGCTTCGGGGGAAAAAAGCGGGGCGTTCTTCTGGGGAGCGCGTTCCTGCTGGGGGCATTTTTCTGCTGCGCCGGCGGCTGCCGTCAGGAACGACTCGCTTCTCCCGCTCGTTTGGCGGAGGTTTCGGCGTCCTATTACCGTCAAGCGGTTGCAGGCTATCAGGAAGGTTTGCTCCGCGGCATCGATACCGACCGCACGCATGCGGCGCTGGGGAGGCTCTATTTCGATCACGCGGAGTTCGAGAAAGCCCTGGAGCATCTGCGTCAAAGCGCACTGCCCGAGGCACGCAAATACCTGGGGATAACGCTGTATCGGCTCGGGCAGTATACCGATGCCCTGGAGGTGTTGCGCACGCACGATCCCGTTGACGAAGAAATGCGATATTTCCGCGCCCTCACCGCCGAGAAACTGAACCTCTTTGATCAGGCGTTGCAGCACTACCGTTTGATCACCCAACCCGCATTTGCCGGCCGGGCCGCCGAGCGCATCGGCGCGATCGAACGCCAAATGGGACTGGTTCATATCAGAGATGCCGCTCCCGAGATCAGCGCCTTGATCGCCGCAGCCCCGGGGAAAGAGCGGTACCCGCAGGCGGGCGCCCTCATCCTGCTCTGTGACGAACGTTTAAGCGTCGGCCCCGGCAACGGCCAGGAGACGAGCCTGCATTACGTCATTAAGATCCTCAACGAGCGCGGCAAAGAGGCATTCTCGGAGCTGCCCCTCGAGTACGATTCGACGTACGAAAAGATAGAGCTGGAGTATGCCCGCACGATCAAGCCCGACGGGACGGTCGTCGACGTCGGGACGAGGCACCTGCGGGACGTTTCGAAGTACCTGAATTTCCCCCTCTACAGCAACGCGCGCGTTCTCATCATCTCTTTCCCCGAAGTGGCGGTCGGTTCGGTCGTCGAGTACCGGGCGCGTATCGTCTCGCACGAGCTCATCAACGGCAAGGATTTTGTGCTGCGCTATCCGGTGCAGTCGGGTGAGCCGATCATGCGCGCGGCGCTTCAGGTCAGCCTGCCTCCGGGACGCAGGCTCTCTTCGCTCCTGCTCAACGAGGAATACAACTCTTTCGGGGTAAAGATGCAGCCGGTCGTAACCGAGACCGCGCGGGGGCCGGCCTATGAGTGGGTGATGGCGGATATCCCCCAGATCATTCCCGAGCCGCTCATGCCCGAGGAGGCCCGGATCAATCCGACGGTGTTGTTGTCGACGTTTGACGACTGGCAGGAGGTGTACGAGTGGTGGTGGAATCTGGCGAAGGATAAGATCCGGGCGGACGAGGCGATCCAGGCTAAAATCGGGGAGCTCCTGCGTTCTGCGCGTTCGCCGCGGGAACGCGCAGAGGCGCTCTACGAGTATTGTGCGCAGGAGATCCGCTATGTCGCGGTCGAATACGGCGAGGCCGGGTATGAGCCGCACGCCGCCGCCGATATCTTCCGCAACAAGTACGGCGACTGTAAAGATCAGGCGGTTCTCTTGGTGACGATGCTGCGCGCCGCCGGGCTGCCGGGATGGCCGGTGCTTATCCCGACAAAGGAGCTGCCCGACATGCGCGCCGATTTCTCGACGGTGCTCTTTAACCATTGTATCGCCGCCACCGAGATCGACGGGGAGACGGTTTTTCTCGATCCGACGGCACAGACCTGCTCGTTCGGGGATCTGCCGCTGGGCGACCAGGACCGCACGGTGCTGCTCTGCGGCCCCGACGGCTACCGGATCCTGCGGACGCCGGCGTTTGCGGCCGCCCACAATCTGCTTAAGCAGGATCTGAAGCTGTGGGTACAGGCTGATGCTGAATCGGTTTTGGCGGAGCGGACGGTTCTTTCCTACGGGCTGAACGCGCAGGCCATGCGCCACTGGTTCCTCTTCACGCCCCCGGAGCTCATCGAGCAGGAGCTGGCCGGCAGGATACAGGATTTTTCTATCGGGGCGCAGCTGTCCCGGTACGAGACCAGGAACGCCGCCGGGCTGGGAGAGACGCCGTTGCTGCGGTACTCTTTCCGCGGGCCGGAGTATTTCGCGCGCGCCGGATCGCTGCGCATCATCCCGCAGCTTCCCTCCCTGGATGTGTCAGCGGTCGCCCTGGCCAGGCGCAGCTATCCGCTTGAATTTGAATGCCTGGAAGCCAAGGAGAATGAGTTCCAGATCGAATTGCCTGCAAGCCTGAGCGTCCTTTCGCTTCCGGAGAGTTTCTTTGAAGACAGTCCCTGGCTGTCTTTTACGGTTGCATACCGCCAGAAAAAGAATACAATATTTTTTAGGCAGGAGCTGGTGCGTAAGAAATCAACGGTTCCGCTTCCGGAGTACGCGGCATTCAGGGAATTTATGCAGCGCCTGGCATACCGGTGCAAACAACATATAGTCCTGCGGCAGAACAAACTATCGCAGGGTCAGAAGGAATGAACGCCGTGCGAGGCCTCTTTCGATGACGATCCCGGCCAGCGACCATAAGTCTTTGGGGCAGCCCGGCACCGGCAACCGGTCGAACCGCCGCCAATACCTGCGTCTGGATACGGTGTTGCCGGTTGAGTTTAGGCTCGTCAGCTGCGACGGGAAACATTTTCTCTCCGAGTGGTTCCAGGGTTTCACCAACAATATAGGTAAAGGCGGGATCTGTCTGACGGTTAACCGTTTCTCCGCCGACGCCGCAGAAAAGCTCGCTTCCCAGAAGGCACAATTCTCCCTCGAGATCGAGACTCCGTTCACCAAGCGCCTGGTCAGTGCCCGCGGCGCCGCGGCCTGGATGCGCCAGGATACCGACGGGGTCGGCCGGTATCTCTTCGGCGTCCGCTATGAGCAGATCGATGCCGCGGACGGCAGGATGCTTTTGCGTTTTGCCTGGACGCGCGTGTTGACCGCGCCGATCGTGGCCGGGATTTTCGTTCTCCTGGGGGCCGGTCTGCTTTTGAGCGCGGCTTGGAACGCGCGGCTGGTGAGCGGCAACCAGCAGCTCATCTCCCAGTTGGTCAAAGTCTCTCAGGAAACCTCAGCGGCCGAGCAGCAGATCCACTCCCTGAGCGCGGCGCGCGCGGATCTGCAACAGAAGTTGCAGCGGCTGGAGGTACATCTGAACGATCTGGAGGCGGCGCGTACCTCGTCCCTGCGCCAGGAAGAGCGCCTGAGCAAGCTCAACACGCTTATCGGCAAGCTCCTGACGGAGCGCTCGATCCTGCAGCATCGCCTCCAGCGGGTCCGGACCAATGAGGCGCAGACGAGCACCCAGATAGCGCGTCTGGTCCACCGTAAGGCGGTCTTGGAGAAGGCCAATATCCAGAAAATGTATCAGTGGCTGGCGGTGCACCAGAATCCGCGCACCGGCCTGGTCTTGAGTTTTGAAGGGGACGATGCCGTCGGCGGCTGGGCGTTCGTGTACGACCAGGCGCTGGCGGTGCAGGCGTACCTGCTCTTCAACGACGCGGCGCGCGCCCGGAATATCCTGGCCTTTTTCGCGCAGCGGGCAAAACGCATCGACGGCCGCTTCGTCAACGCCTATTATTTCAACGACGGGACGCCTGCGGAATACGTCGTGCATGCCGGACCCAATATCTGGCTGGGAATCGCGGCGCTGCAGTATACCCGCCAGACCGGTGACGAGACCTTTCTGCCGCTGGCGCAGGAGATTGCCGCGGCCATCTTGCAGTTGCAGCAGGAGGATGACGGCGGCGGTATCCGCGGCGGACCCAACGTCTCCTGGTTTGCTACCGAGCACAATCTGGATGCCTACGCTTTTTACCGTCTGCTGAGCCGTATGACCGGGCACGAGCGATACCAGCAGGCGGCGGAACGGGTGCTCTCCTGGCTCCAGGCGCATACCTATGACCGCGGCGAGGTTCCGGTGCAGCGCGGCAAAGGCGATGCTACGGTGGCCACCGATACCTATGCCTGGTCGATTGCCAGCATCGGACCGGAAAAGCTCAGCGAGCTGGGCATGGATCCGCAGGAGATCATGGCGTTCGCCGAGACCCAGTGCGGCGTCGAGGTTTCCTATGTGCGCCCGGAGGGAGCGGCGGTGCGCGTGCGCGGGTTTGATTTCGCGGCGCAGCGGCACCTGGCCCGCGGCGGCATCGTTTCCCCGGAATGGACCGCCCAGATGGTCGTTTCGTATCAGATCCTCTCGCGCTATTTTGCTTCGCGCAACGAGGCCGCGAAGGCCGCGCTCTATGCAGAAAAGGCCAGCGCCTATCTCAATGAGTTGGCAAAGATGGTTATTTCCAGTCCCTCTCCGTCGGGACAAGGGCAGGGTTGTCTGCCGTATGCCTCGGAACAGTCGGTTGATACCGGCCATGGCTGGGTGACTCCCAAAGGTAAAGCCACTGGTTCGGTTGCCGGCACCGCCTACACGCTCTTCGCCTATTACGGCTATAACCCCTTGCAGTTCTCCGAATAACCGTATGTCGGCCACGGAACAGGTTCTGGTGCGCTCCCTTTTTCGCCTGCTCTATCGGCATTTTGGTCCGCAGGGGTGGTGGCCGGCGCGCACCCCCTGCGAAGTCATTGTCGGAGCGGTGTTGACCCAGAACACCAACTGGGGTAGCGTCGAGCGCGCGATCCGTAACCTCAGGGCGGCGCGTGCACTCTCTCTCCGGGGGGTTTTATCCATACGCACCGGCAGATTGCAGCGGTTGATCCGGCCCGCGGGATATTACCGGCTCAAGGCGCAACGGCTGCGCAATACACTCGGCTGGCTGATGCGGCGTTGCGGCGGCCGGCTGACGCGACTGCGTCAGGTGCCGCAGGAGCAGTTGCGGGAGGAGTTGCTGCGGATCAACGGCGTGGGGCCGGAAACCGCCGACTCTATCCTTCTCTATGCCTTCGCCCGCCCGGTTTTCGTGGTCGATGCCTACACGAAACGCGTTCTGGCGCGTCACCGTCTGCTGCCGGAGGATGTCTCCTACGAGGAGGCGCAAAAATTTTTCATGAAAAACCTGAAAAAAGAGGTACAATTATTTAACGAATACCACGCGTTGTTCGTCAGGGTCGCGAAAGAATACTGCCATAAACAGCATCCGCGCTGCGGGGAGTGTCCGCTGCGGGGGTTTCCTGCAGGAAAGCGACAATGAGGGTTTTTCTGATCGGGTTTCTTCTGACGGCCTGGGCCGCGGTTGCCACGGCAGCGCCCTGCATGGGGCCGACGCAGCCGCAAAAGCGGCAGGTCGTGATCGGCCTGCAGAGCTATGCGCTCCTGAACCGCTATCAGGAGCATTCTGCCGGCGAGTTGCGCTCGTGGCAGGATTTTTTCCTGCTTTCGTACGGATTGACGCAGCGATTCAGCGTCGACCTCAAGGGCGGGGCGGGATATATCAAGCAGCACCCCGGGGCGGCGGACGAACTGGATTATCCGACGTATATGGGGGGAGGCTACGGATTCCGCTACGCCGCTTTTTCCGGCGAACGCCTGAAAGCAACCGTCGGCTTTCAGCACATCAGTATCCATCCGCACTCGATCGATGTCGGCGTCGTCAAGCACAAAGCGGTTCTCGATGACTGGCAGTTCTCGGGGCTGGTGTCGTTTGACTGCAAACGCTTTATTCCCTATATCGGCGCCCGTTGGTCCCGGGCAGATTACATCCATTGGATAGACGGTACGCGCGACCGCGTCCGCTCCGACCGCACCAAGAGTTTCGGGGTCATTGCGGGCTTTGACGTGCCGCTTTCGGAAGACGTTTGGGTTACGTTTGAGGCCAGCGCCCTGGACAGCGAGGCGTTGGCGCTGAGCCTCCAGCACCGTTTCTGATGCTCGTCCGCTTTGAGCATGCGCCGCGGCGGTTCCCCGCTCTGTTCGATTGAAGCCCGTCTGTCGTCCCGGTACTGATCGGTCCCCGGAGGAAAGCTGAGCGAGCAATGATACGCACCGACCGTTTGCTGAAACTGGCCCGCGCGCTGATCGGTATCCGCTCGGAGAATCCCGGCGGGACCGAAGAGCGCATCGCGCGCTTCATCCAGGCGTACCTGCGGCCCTACGGCATTCGGGCTTCGCTGGTCGCCTTCGCCCCGCACCGGCAGAACGTGTTGGCGCGCGTGGGCAACGGAGCAGCCCGGCACCGTTTGTTGATCACTCCCCATTTGGATACCGTCCCGGCGGGAAGCAGCTGGGGGCGGGATCCGTTCAAGGCCCGTATCGTCGGGGACAGGCTCTACGGGCTGGGGGCCACCGACTGTAAGGGTAATCTTGCCTGCAGTATCGAGGCCTTGACGAGCTTGGCGGAAGACCGGGCGGCGCTGGGGTACGAACTTATCTTCGCCGCGACTGCCGATGAGGAGACGGGTTCCGCTCTGGGGCTGGTGCCGCTTTTGCAGAAAAAGATCCTGCGGCCGGACGCGGCTCTCGTGCTCGATGCCGACGGCTTCGACATCATTGTGGCCCAGAAGGGCCTGCTTCATCTGACGGTCAAACTGCGCGGGAAACGCGCCCACGGGGCCTACCCCTGGCGGGGGCATAACGCGATTATGGACGCGGTCAGCGCGCTGCAGGGGCTGGCGAAAGAGCGGCTCCCGGGGCGGCCGCACCGCTTCTTGCGCGCCAGCACCGTCAACGTCGGGACGATCCGCGGGGGAGACAAGGTCAATGTCGTCGCTGACTGGTGCGACGTGGAATTGGATTTCCGTTTCCTGCCGGGCAGCGGCGTTCCGCAGTTCCTGCGTCTGTTACGGCAGGTCCTGAAGCGGCACGCGCTTCGTTTCCGCATCGAGGTTCAGGGGCAGCAGAAACCGTATGAGATAGAGCGCAGCCATCCGCTGGTGCGCACGCTGGTCGATC
Organism: uncultured Planctomycetales bacterium; assembly: GCA_964579435.1. Lineage (GTDB taxonomy): Bacteria > Omnitrophota > Gorgyraeia > Gygaellales > Profunditerraquicolaceae > CAZOGI01. The sequence continues at coordinate 156,685 of CAZOGI010000001.1, read as the reverse complement.
AGATGCGCGCGGGCGGGGTGCCGGCGCGGCTCTGCGGCAGCGAGGGGGCGACGACGATCACTTTTTTCCAGGATCACGGCATCCCCGCTGTGGCGACCGGATTCGGCGCGCACGGGTGCGCGCACACGCAAGACGAATTCGCGCGTGTCAGCGCCCTCTGCCGCGGCGCGCGCATACTGGAACGTTTCTTGAAGGCGTATCAGAGCGAATCGTGAGGTGAGCTGATGGAAGGAGTCCGGTTGATCCGTAAGCCCGTTTTGCGCAACCCGGTCCTGGTCTGCTGTTGGCCGGGGATGGGGGACGTCGCCTACCGGGCGGGGACGTATCTGGTGGAGCGGCTCGGCGCCAAACCGTTCGCCGAGCTTCTCGCCCAGGACTTTTTTTATTTGGCCAACAGCATCGTCAAGTCCGGGGTCCTGTCGCTGCCGCCGCCGGCAAACGGGATGTTCTACTGCTGGAAGAATCCGCGCGAGAAGCGCGATTTCGTTTTCTTCATCAGCACCGCGCAGCCGGATTTGACCAAGGCCGAGAAGTACTGCCGGCAGATCCTCTCGGTTGCCCGGGCCCTGCGCATCAAACAGGCGGTGACGTTCGCGGCGATGCCCCAGCCGATCGACCACACGCAACCGCCACAGGTCTGGTGCGTGGCGACCGATGAGCAGGTCAAGCGCTCTCTGCAGCGTTACCAGGTCGAATTCCTCTCCGAAGGCGCGATCAGCGGCATGAACGGCGTCTTTCTCGGAGCGGCGAAAGAGGCCGGGTATCCGGGGTTCTGCCTGCTCGGGGAGATCCCGCTCTATACGATCCAGATCGAGAACCCCAAGGCCGCTCAGGCGGTCCTGGAGATTTTCAGTAAGATCGCGGGCCTGGCTGTCGATCTCTCGGGGCTCAAGGAACAGGTGGGGACGATGGAGGAACAGCTTACCCAGCTGATGGATTTCCTCAAGGTCCAGCCATCCGACGGGCCGATCGGGGAAGAGGAGATCGAGCGGATCAAGAAATCGCTGAATCAGCTGACCCACCTGCCGATATCCGTCAAAGAGAAGATCGAAAAGCTTTTCAAGCAGACCACCGTCGATCTCTCCAAGGCGCAGGAGCTGAAGGCGGAGCTGGACCGCTGGAACGTCTATAAGGAGTACGAAGACCGGTTCCTCGATCTTTTTAAAAAGCGCCGCGAGAAAGGAAACTGAAGCGGTATGTCTTCGGTGCGCGGCATCATCCTGGATTTGGGAAAGGTGCTGGTTGATTTTGACCATACGATCGCGGCACGGCGTATCGGGCCGTATGCCGGCAAGACCCCGCAGGAGATATTTTCCCTTTTTTTCAGCTCCGATCTGACGGGACGATTCGAGGCGGGCAAGATCGGCCCGGAAGAGTTCTTTGCCCAGGTGCGCCAACTGCTCTCTCTGGACATGGAATACGAGGCATTCCTGCCGATCTGGAACGAGATCTTTTTCTTGAGCGATCATAACCGGCAGGTGTATGCCCTGGCCCAGCGCCTGCGCGGGCGGTATCCTCTGGCGCTCCTCTCGAATGTCAATATCCTGCACTTCCAGTACCTGCGGCAACATTTCCCCGTCTTTGATGTTTTCGACCACCTGTTGACCTCCTACGAAATGGGCGCGGTAAAGCCCGATCCGGTACTCTATCTGCGCGCCGTGGAGATCCTTCGGTGCGCTCCCCCGGAAGTCTTTTACGCCGACGATCGGCCGGAGCTGGTGGAGCGCGCGGCGGCATTGGGGATCCGCGCGTTCGTCTACGCCGGGCCGCAGCGCCTGCGCGAGGATCTGGTTTCCTGCGGCGTACTCCTGGAATGAAAAGAGAAGACGAGCGCATCGGCCTGGTGCAGGGCAGCGGCGGCATCAAGACCCAAGAGCTGGTCCGTTCGGTTTTCCTGCGTGCGTTCGACAATCCCGTCTTGCGCCGTCTCGAGGATGCCGCGTCCGGATTGACGCCGGGTGATCTGGCGTTGACGACCGACGCCTTTGTGGTCAAACCGCTTTTTTTCCCGGGCGGGGATATCGGCAAGCTGGCGGTCTGCGGCACGGTCAATGACCTGGTCATGGTGGGAGCGCGGCCGCGGTATCTGTCTCTTGCCGTGATCGTCGAAGAGGGGTTTGCCGTCGCCGCGCTGCGGCGCATCGCCGATTCAGCGGCGCGCGCCGCGCGCGCCGCGCGCGTGGCGGTCGTGACCGGAGACCTTAAGGTCGTCGAGAAGGGGACCTGTGATCAGCTTTTTTTGAGCGCGGCGGGAGTGGGGGTGCGCGTCAGCGCCTCCCGGCTTGGCGTCGAGAGGGTGGAGCCGGGCGACGATCTCGTCATCACCGGCGATATCGGCCGGCACTATTTTTCGGTGCTCGCGGGCAGGGGTGTTGCCCCCGGTTCCGGGGCGCTCCGCAGCGATTGCGCGGCGCTCGACGGGCTGCTGCTGCCCCTGGTGTCGCAGGGGCAGGCCATTAAATTCATGCGCGATCCGACGCGCGGCGGCGTTTCCGCGGCGGTGCGGGAGCTGGCCGAAGGGGCGGGGTGCTCCTGCGTGATCGAGGAGCGCAGGGTGCCTCTTTCGGCGTCCGTGCGCGCTTCGGCCGAGCTCTTCGGCATCGACCCGCTCGCGGCGGCCTGCGAGGGCAGGGCCTTGCTGGTCGTTGATCGCCGCCACAGCGCGGCGGTGGTTGCGGCGCTGAAGCGTCATCCCCTGGGCCGCGGCGCCTGCGTCATCGGATCGGTTCGCGCGCGCGCACCCGAACGCGTCATCGTGCGCACGGTCAGCGGCGCGGAACGGGTTTTGCCTGTCTATGACGAAGAGCTCCTGCCCCGCATCTGTTAAGCGTTTCGATCCGGCCGGCGGATCGTTCCTGCCGCGGCGCTACCGCAGGCGCATGCGCGCCGCGGGGCTTTTGAGCCTGCGGGTGGTCGAGGGGGAGAGCGATCTCCTTATTGCGACCGATCGCGCGCTGAAGCGCGATTGGGTGCGCCAGAGACTGTGTTCCTATCGGCAGGAAATCCTGGATTATTCCCAAAGAGAGAAGCGATTCTTCAGCAGCCTCAAGCCCCTTGCGGTCGAGCACGGCGCAGGCAGGGTGGTGCGGTTGATGGCGGAGGCCGCCCGTCGCTGCGGCGTAGGCCCGATGGCCGCGGTTGCCGGAGCGATCGCCGAGCGTATCGGCAAAGACCTCGTGCGTCTCGGCTGCCGCGAGGTACTCGTCGAGAACGGCGGCGATCTCTTTATCCGCAGCGCGCACCGGCGTTCGGTGGGGATCTATGCCGGGCCGGGGCATCCGCTGAACCGCCTGCGTATCAATATTGATCCTTGCGGATCGTCCCTGGGCGTCTGTACCTCTTCCGGCACGGTCGGCCATTCGCTGAGTTTCGGCTCCGCTGATTGCGCCACGGTCATCGCCGGCAGCGCCGCCGTGGCGGATGCGGCAGCGACCGCGCTGGGCAATGCCGTGCGCGGTCCGCATACCCTGGTCCGGGCGGTTGAGCGTGTCCGCGGCATAAGGGGCGTGCGCGGCGCGTTGATTATCGTCGGTCCCCATCTGGCAAGCTGGGGCGCGATCGAACTGAGCGCCTAAGCCGCTTTCGCCTTCCTGTCCTTCGCCGCCTTCCGTATCCCTCGCAAAAAGAAGCCTTGACAAAACAAACGACACCGTTTATAATTAATAGTGCTGATAGTTAATATGATTAAATATATGGAGGTCCCATGGGTGCGCTGCCGATAGAAGGTTTCGCCGACAGGGTTTTGGAGGTGATGCCGGTGGTGATGCGCGAGTTCGCCCGGCGCCAGATCCGCGAGATCAATGAAGGCAAGGTCACGCTGCCGCAGGTCCTGGTATTGGATTACCTGCACGCGCAGGGTACCTCCAAGATGAAGGATCTGGCTGCGGAGCTGAAGGTGACGACTGCGGCAATGACCGGGATCGTCGATCGCCTGGTGCGCGAGCGCTACGTCGAGCGCTGTTTCGACGAACGGGACCGGCGGATCATCAATATCATGCTTACCCCCCAAGGAAAGACACTCATCGGGAAAATCAACCGCGGGCGCCGGCAACTGGTTATGCAGGTGTTCGCTCGGATTTCTCCCGTCGACCGCGAGAAGTACCTGTCTGTTCTACGCCAGATCAGGCAGATAATCTTGGAACAGCCGGCCGGCTAAACGATGCTGACGCACAAGCGGTTTTTACTGATCCTGCTCTTTGTCTGCCTCTGCGGTTCGCCTGCCGCGGCAGAGGAAGGGGTGCGTCTGAGCCTGGAGGATGCACTGGCTCTGGCGCTGCGCCAGAACCCCGGCGTGCGGCTTTCTCTCGAGGAAGTCACCCGGTCGCGCGCGGCTCTGGCCGAGGCGCGCTCGGCGCTCCTGCCTTCGCTCAAGAGCACGGCCAGCTTTACGGATACGCGCGCCCTGTACGCAAAAGACGTACGGTCGCTCAAGGCCGACGTCGGGCTCTCTCAGGTTCTCTTCGCCGGCGGCAGGATCGTCAAGACGATCGCCCTGGCCCGGGAAGGGGTGGTGATCGCGGAGGCACAGCTGGAAGGGGCGCGCCTGGAGAGCGCGCTGCTTACCCGCAAGGCCTTTTTCACCGGGCTCCTGGCTCAGAAACTCCAGACGCTCAACGCCCATATCCTTGAGAACACCGCGGCTCATGTCAGTCTCGAGCGCGCCCGTTACGACGCGGGAGAATCGTCGCATTCGGATGTGCTGCGTATCGAGCGGTCGCTGGCGGCGGTACGAGCGGCCTGTGAATCCTCGCGCAACCAGGAACGCGCCGCGCAGGCTGCCTTGCAGACGGTCCTGGGGCTGCAGCCCCAGGTCATCGTCGTTGCTGACGGACAAATGACGTATGAGGAAAAAGAACTGGCATTCGACGAAGCGCTGCTGGAGGCGTTGCGTTCCCGGCCGGAGATCCGTCAGTTCGAAGCGCAGGAAAAACAGGCTGCCGCTTCGGTCGTCGTCGCCAAGGCCGCGACCAGGCCGCAGATCACCGCGGCGTGGGATTACTATTCCAGTTCCACCCCGGTGACCGCGACGAGTTCTGCCCGGGCATGGCACGATTACCAGGTCGCCGGCATTACGGTCAGCTGGCCGCTCTTTGACGGCTGGGCGGCGAAAAACAAGGTCGATCAGGCGCTGGCGGGGTTGTCCCAGTCGAAACTCTTGCGCCAGAAGGCGGCGCTCGATATCGCGCTGGAGGTGCAGACCGCCTTCCTGCAGCTGCGCAATGCCATCGCCGGCATCAGGGCCGCGGAGGCGGAGGCCGTGCTTTACGGCGACGCGGTCGCGGTGAGCGCGCAAAAATATAAATCGGGCGAGGTCAGCGCGCTGGCCGACGATGACGCCCGCCTGCGCTACGAGGTCGCCCAGTACAACCGCGACCAGGCGCTTTATGAATATGCAGTCGCGAAAGCGGCATTCGAAAAAGCAACGGGAGGGATCTGATGAAGGGATGGCGCTGCGTCGTTTGCGCGGGCTTGGTGCTGAGCGCGGCAGGGTGTCAGGAAAAGAAAGCACGGGTGGTTCAGGAGGAAGCGGTGCCGGTTCGCGTTCAGGAGGTTGCCTTGAGCTCGATCGCGGAGTCGGTGGAGTATGTCGGCGACATCCGCGGCCTCGATGAGGCAACGGTCTTTCCCAAGGTCAGCGGCAAGGTCCTGGAGAAGGTCAAGCAAGAAGGCGCGGCGGTTTCCAAGGGCGAAGTGCTCCTGTACCTGGATCGGGATGAGATCGGCATGCAGTACGTCAAGGCGCCGGTTGAAAGCCCGCTCACCGGAGTGGTGGGGCGGCTGTATGTGGATATCGGCTCCCATGTGTCGGCCGCAACGCCGGTGGCGCTGGTTGTCAACATGGAGAAGGTCAAGATCGTTTTGGATATTCCGGAGAATATCCTGCCCCGTGTCCAGGTCGGACAGCGGGCGCGGGTGAGCGTGGATGCCTATGCGCAGGAGGAGTTTCAGGGGACCGTGACCAAGGTCAGCCCGGTCGTCAGCATCGAGAACCGGGCTGCGCCTATCGAGATCCTTCTGGAAAATGGCTCCGGCCGGCTTAAGTCGGGCATGTTTGCTCATGTCTCCCTGGTGCTGGCGGTGCATGAAGGGGTGCCGGTGGTGCCCCGCGAGGCGGTGCTGGGCAAAAACGCGGAACGCTTCGTCTATGTGGTCGAAGACGGCAAGGCAGCGCTGCGGCCGGTGACCTTAGGGGTGCGGCAGGGCCCTTCCTACGAGATTACGTCCGGGCTTACTGCCGGGGATCGCGTCGTGATCGTCGGTCAACAGCGCCTGCGCGAAGGCACCGCGGTCGTTGCCGATCAGGGGGCATTGCGCCCATGAACCTTCCTGAATTCGGGGTCCGGCGGCCTATCACCAACCTGATGATTTTTTGCGCCATTATCATCCTGGCGCTGTATACGACCACCCGCATCGGCATCGACAGCATGCCCAAGATCGAGCCGCCGATCATTTCGATCATCTCCGCCTACCCCGGGGCCAGTCCCGAGGATGTAGAGCAGAAAGTGACCGAGCCGCTGGAGAATCAGCTGGCTACCACGCCCGGCATCGAGAAGATCACCTCGACGTCCTCAGAGGGGATTTCGCTCATCTCAATCAAGTTCAAGTGGGGAGTGAGCATGGACGCGGCCTCTAACGACGTGCGCGACCGTATCGATCTGGCCAAGCGTTTCCTCCCCGATATTCCCGACGAAATGGACAATCCGTTCATCTATAAGTTCAACACCGCCAACATCCCGATCCTGTTCCTGGGAATCACCGCTGAGTCTTCCTACGCCGGGCTCTACGATCTGATCGATACGCGGGTCGGAGATGCATTGCGGCAGATGGCGGGCGTCGGGGCCGTGGAGCTCATCGGGGGTCTGGAGCGGCAGATCAATGTGCATCTGAACCGGCAGCGGCTGGAAGGGTACGGCCTCTCGGTGCTTGATATTCAGAATACCCTTGCGGCCGAAAATATCTCACAGCCGGTGGGCAAGCTCAAGACCGGCCTGAGCGACTATCTGGTGCGGCTGCCGGGGGAGTTCTCCTCGCCCGAAGAGATCAATACGGTTATCCTGGGAAAGCGCGACGGGAAATTCGTCTACCTGAAGGATGTCGCCACCATCGAGGACAGCTTTAAGGAGACGACCCTCAACGTGCGCATCAATAAGAAGCCCGGCCTGCTGCTGATGATCCAGAAGCAGACCGACAGCAACACCGTGGAGGTAGCCAAAGCGGTTAAGGCGAAACTGGACGCCCTGCAAAAGACCCTGCCTGCGGACGTGAAGCTGTTCCTTATTTTCGATTCATCCCAGGATATCACCGATTCCCTCAATACCCTGCGCCAGGCGGTGTGGTTGGGCATCATACTCGTCATGGCAGTGGTCTGGTTTTTCCTGCGCCGTCTCCTGCCCAGCCTCATCATTGCCCTGACCATTCCTTTTTCGCTGATGATCTCGTTCATTTACCTATTCCTTTCCGGTAAGACGGTCAATTCCATCAGCCTTTCCTCTTTGGCGATCGCGACCGGGATGGTGGTCGACAACGCCATCGTCGTCGTTGATAACATTTACCGCAGGCTCGAGCGGGGCAACCGGCCGGCCGAGGCAGCGATTTTCGGCACGCAGGAGATGTTCCTTTCGATCGCCGCTTCAACGGCTACCACCGTCGTGGTCTTCCTGCCGATGCTCTTCGTCCCCGGGGTCATCGGCGTCATCTTCGGAGAGCTGGCGGTTATCGTGACCGCCACCCTTATCGGCTCGCTCTTTACCGCCGCCACGTTCACCCCGATGTTGAGCTCGTGCTGGATGAAAACCGCTGCCGCTCCGGGCGCGCGGCATCCGCTCTTTCGCAGATTCTACAATGCTTCCGAGAGGGCATTTTTTGCCCTGGAGAGTTCTTACGCGCGAGCCCTGGGTTGGTGTCTGGAGCACAAGAAGATGGTTTTGGGAGGTTTCGGGGTCGCTTTCGTCGCGACCATGGCGCTGGTGCCCCTGGTGGGGAACGAGTTTTACCCGGATGAAGATACCGGGGATGTGCGCTTGACCATCCATCTGCCTTTGGGGACGCGCCTGGAGGAGAGCGATAAGGTCGCCCGGCGCATCGAGGATATCTTCCAGGAGGCCATCCCGGAAGCTCGGTTTTTCTTCGCCCGCACCGGGGAGGTTCCCGGCCGCAGCCAGGCAAGCGGACAACAGTCCGGCACCAATATCGTCATCAGCGGCGTCAAGCTCGTGCCGAAGACCGAGCGCAGCCGCTCCGACAAAGTTATCGCCCAGGCGCTGCGCAGCAAAGTCAAGCAGATCCCCGGGGTGATGAAGGTCGATATCTCCGTCGGCAATCCGATCGGCAGGATGATCACCGGCGCGGGCGGCAAGGCGATCCGCGTCGAGGTCATCGGCAATTCGTTCCCGGATACCGACGCGGTCGGCGAACAGATCATCGGGGCGATGCAGCGTATCCCGGGAGCGGTCGATGCTTCGCTCTCGCGCGAGTTGAACCGGCCGGAGCTGCGAATTCAGATTGACCGGGAGAAGGCGTCCAATCTGGGCCTGTCGATGTACACCATCGCCTCCAGCCTCAAGACCTATATCCAGGGCTCAACCGCCACCAAATACCGCGAGAAGGGCAATACCTACGACATTTACGTGCGCCTGGAAGAGGCATCCCGGGAGAAGATCGAGGATTTGGAGAATCTGGTGATTATCTCGCCGTTGAGCCAGGTTCCGGTGCGTCTGGGGACGATCGCGCGCATCCATGAGGAGGCCGGGCCGCTGAGCATCGAACGCCAGAACCGCGCCCGCGTGCTCTACGTCGAATGCAATACCTTCCAGCGTTCCACCGGCAAGGTCGTCGAAGACCTGAAGAAAGAGATGCGCAAGCTCGTCCTGCCGCAGGACGTAATCATCAATTTCGGGGGCGAAGCGGAGGAGCAGAAGAAGGCTTTCGCGGATTTGGGGCTCTTGCTGCTGTTGGGCATCGCGCTGGTCTATATGATCATGGCGGCGCAATTCGAATCGCTGGCGGATCCGTTTATCATCATGTTCGCGATCCCCTTTACCTTTATCGGGGTCATCCTTTCGTTCGTGTTGGCCCGCACGACCTTGAGCGTCGTCAGCTACCTGGGGGTCATCATGCTCATGGGTATCGTCGTCAATAACGCCATCGTATTGGTCAGCTATATCGGTCTGCTGCGCGCGCGCGGCAACTCGATGTATGCGGCGGTCACCCAGTCGGGCAAGGACCGCCTGCGTCCGATCATGATGACGACCATCACCACGATTGCGGGGTTGGTGCCGATGGCGATTTCCACGGGCGTCGGCTCGGAAAGCTGGCAGCCGCTGGGCATCACCATGATCGGCGGCCTGACGGTCTCGACCCTGATCACGCTGCTCTTTGTCCCGACGATGTACGCGGTTTTCCATCGCAAATCTGCCGCGCCGCGGCAGGCGCGGGGGGAGGCGCCGGTATGATGAAAATGGTGCTGATTGTCTACAACGAAGCGATGGACCAGGAAGTCATGGAGGTGCTCCAGGGTTGTGGCCTGGTCAACTACACAAAGATGATGGGGGTTTTCGGCCGCGGGACGCACTCCGGCACGCATTTGGGCAACGAGGTCTGGCCCGGCCGCAACAATATCCTTTTGGTGCATACCGCTGCCGCGCAGGCCCGGCAACTGCTGGGCTGTGTGGCGTCTCTGAAGAAGAGCCTCGGGCACGAAGGTATCAAGGCATTCGTGCTGCCGGTAGAGGAAGCGGTGTAAGGCAGAACGCGGCGCTTGACAAAGGGGCGCCGGGCAGGTATACTTAACGAAAGTGCATCCTTTAATCCGGTTCTCGAGAAGCCGGAAAGGCGCCGCAGATGAAGATCCGCATGCACACAACCACTGTATCCGACGCTTTGCCCGAAAGGGTGAAGGTCGGATTTTTTTTGTGTACACGCGCGAGCCGGATGTGAGAGAAAAAGCTTTTATTCTCGAAGAGCAGGGTCTCAAACGCAGCATCGTGCGTATCGCCCACGAAATCCTGGAGCGCAACCGCGGTACCGAACGGCTCTGCCTGGTCGGGATCTGTACCCGGGGGGTCTTTCTTGCCCGGCGGCTTGCCGCGGAGATTGAGCGGATCGAAAAGGCGGCGGTGCCGGTCGGGATCCTGGACATCACGCTCTACCGGGACGATCTGACGCTGGTCGCGACCCAGCCGCTGGTGCGCAAGACCGAGATCCCGTTCGATATCACCGACCGGGTGGTGGTCCTGGTGGACGACGTCCTCTATACCGGCCGGACCATCCGCGCCGCACTCGACGCCCTGGTCGATCTGGGCAGGCCGCAGGCGATCCATCTTGCGGTGCTCATCGACCGGGGGCACCGGGAACTGCCGATCCGCGCCGATTACGTCGGCAAGAATATTCCGACGGCGCGCGCCGAGACCGTCGAGGTGCGTCTGCGCGAAACAGACGGCTCGGACGCGGTCGTTCTCATCGAAAAATGACGCCAGCCACGTGGAACCGAAAAGATTTGTTGGGGCTTGAGGAGCTTTCCCGCGAAGAGATCGAGTTGATCCTCTCCACCGCCGAGGGTTTCAAGGAGGTTTCCAGCCGGGAGATCAAGAAGGTCCCCGCGCTGCGCGGCAAGACCGTCGTCAACCTTTTTTACGAGCCCTCCACGCGCACGCGCGTTTCCTTCGAGGTGGCTGCCAAGCGGCTCTCGGCGGATGTGATCAATATCGCCACCGAAACCTCCAGCGTGCGTAAAGGAGAAACCCTGATCGACACGGGCAAGAACATCCAGGCGCTGGCCGCCGACGTGATCGTCATGCGCCACAACTACTCGGGTGCGGCGGTTGTTTTGGCGCGCAATGTCTCTATCAGCGTCGTCAACGCCGGGGATGGCTGGCACGAGCATCCTACCCAGGCCCTCCTGGATATCCTGACGCTCAAGGAGCGGCTCGGGCGCATCGAAGGGATCAAGGTCAGCATCGTCGGGGATATTGCCCACTCCCGCGTGGCACGCTCTAATATCTGGGGGTTGACGAAGCTGGGGGCCCAGGTGACGGTCTGCGCGCCGCCGCTGTTGATCCCGCCGGCGATCGAAGAAATGGGGGTGCGGGTGTGCACGGATATTGCAGAGGCCTTGCGGGATGCCGACGCCGTCAACGTTTTGCGCATGCAGTTCGAACGGGACGGCGCGGACGCCTTCCCGCGCCAGCTGGAATATTTCCGTACCTTCGGCATCACCCGTGAACGGCTCCGTGCGGCCCGTCCCACGATCATCGTCATGCACCCCGGCCCCCTGAACCGCGGCATCGAGATGGAAAGCGAAGTCGCCGACGGGGAGCATTCGGTGATCCTTGATCAGGTCACCAACGGGATTGCCGTGCGCATGGCGGTGCTCTTTCTGGTCGCGCAGGCACACGACAGGATCGCCCATGAGCATACTCATTAAAAACGGCCGGGTCATCGATCCCTCCAGCGGCTTTGACGGCGTGGCGGATTGCCTGGTCCAGGAGGGGCTCATCCGGCAGATCAAGCCGCACAGCGGCGCCGGGGCAAAAACCGTCTTTGATGCCTCGGGCAAGGTCGTGTTGCCGGGGCTGGTTGATTTGCACGTTCACCTGCGCGAGCCTGGCCGCGAAGACAAAGAGACGATCGCCAGCGGTACGCAGGCGGCCGCGCGGGGAGGGGTAACGACGTGCCTGGCGATGCCCAACACCCTTCCTGCGACCGATTCCGCGGAGGCGGTGGTGGCGCTCAAGGAGGGCATCCGCCGCAGCGCCGCGGTCAACGTTCTGGTGTGCGCCGCGATCACCCGCGGCAGGCTCGGCAGAGAGCTCACCGATTTCAAGGCGCTGCGCCTTTTGGACGTCCCGGCGGTTTCCGATGACGGCTCTTCGGTTGATGACGAGGAACTTCTGATGCGCGCCCTGCAGGAGGCGCGTCCCCTGGGGCTCCTGGTGATCGAACACTGCGAGGACCGCCATCTCTCGGGCCACGGCGTCGTCAACCGGGGCATCGTCGCGACGCGGCTGGGGCTTCGCGGCATCAGCAACGAATCGGAATACGCGCGCGTCAGCCGCAATATCGAGCTCTCCCGCGCGACGGGGGCGCGGCTGCATCTTGCGCATATCAGCGCCGCCGAATCCGTCGCCCTGATCGCCCAGGCCAAAAAAGAGGGAGTGCCGGTGACCGCGGAGGTTACGCCGCACCATTTGGCGCTGACGCAGGAGGCGGTTTTGAGCTACGACACCAACATGAAGATGAATCCGCCGCTGCGCAGCCGCGCCGACCGCGGGGCGGTGAGTGCCGGTTTGTGTGCGGGCACGATCGACGCGGTCGCCTCCGACCATGCGCCGCATACGATCAACGAAAAGGATATCGAATTCGACCGCGCCGAATTCGGCGTGATCGGGCTGCAGACCATGCTGTCGGTGTGCTTCGAGGAATTTATCCTGTCGGGCGCGCTGGCCTGGATTGAGCTGGCGCGCCGGCTGAGCCTGTCCCCCGCGCAGATCCTCGGGATCGAACGGGGGGCTTTACGGGAAGGCGCGGTCGCGGACCTGTGCGTCTTTGATCCCCAGCGTTCCTGGACGGTCAACAAGGATTCGATCGTTTCGAAATCAAAGAATTCCCCTTTCCTGGGCAGGACGCTGCGGGGCGCGGTTGATCTGTGCCTCTGCGGTGGCAGGGTCGCCTTCCGACACGATTCGATTCTCTAAGATGCGCTTTCTCGTCTGGGACGGTTCTGCCGGCGTCATCCGGGGCGCTGAAAAGAAATTGCGCCTTTTGCCTAATCAGGATATAATGGGATGCGCGTGTAACGGGTTAGCAGGCGGCAGGAGCGGCGCCCCAGGAGGCTGTCCTCCCGGGGTCTTACGCAGGCATGTAACTCCATAAAAGATAAACAGATGGAATTTGTAGCCGATTTTCACATACATTCGCGTTACTCCCGGGCGACCTCGCGGGAGATGAACGTCATGTCTTTGGCCGGTTGGGCGAAGCTCAAAGGGATCGCTCTTCTGGGCACCGGAGATTTTACCCATCATCTTTGGCTTGAAGAGCTCAAGGGCAGTTTAGAGGATTGCGGGAACGGACTGTACCGCGGGGCAGGGGTGCATTTTATCCTTACCGCCGAGATCAGCAGCATATATTCCAAGGGCGGGCGCGGCTATCGTGTGCACACCATGATCATCGCGCCTTCGTTCAAGGCGGTTGACCTGATCAACGCGACGCTGGCCCGTCATGGGAATTTGGCTTCGGACGGAAGGCCGATCCTGGGGCTTGATGCGGCTGAAGTGGCGCGCATCGTTCTGGATATCGAACCGCGTTGCATGGTGGTGCCGGGGCATATCTGGACCCCCTGGTTTTCCCTCTTCGGGTCGATGTCCGGTTTTAACCGCATCGAGGATTGTTTCGAGAAGCAGACTGCCCGGATATTCGCCCTCGAGACCGGGCTTTCCAGCGATCCCCAGATGAACTGGCGCCTGAGCGCCCTGGACCGCTTCAGTCTCATCTCCAACAGCGATTCGCATTCGCCGCAGAAAATCGGCCGGGAGGCGAACGTCTTTGCCTGCGACCTGACGTACGATGCGATTTACGAGGCTTTGCGCACCAAGGATAAAAACAAGTTCTTGTATACGATCGAATTCTTCCCCGAGGAAGGAAAGTATCACCTTGACGGACACCGTCTCTGCGGGGTGTGCTGGGAGCCGAAGGAGACGCGCGCCCACGGCGGACGCTGTCCGAAGTGCGGCAAGCCGGTGACCGTCGGAGTGATGAACCGGGTTGAGCAGCTTGCGGATCGGCCGCTGGGATATGTCCCAGCCAATGCCATCCCCTTCAAACGCCTGGTGCCGCTGGATGAGATCATTGCCGAGGCAAAGGGTGTTTCGCGCACCGCGGTGGCGATCGAGCGCGAGTACCGAAGCGCCGTCGCGAAATTCGGGTCGGAGCACCACATCCTGGTCAAAGCCTCGGCGCAGGAACTGCGCAAAGAGCTGCCCGCGCGCATCGCCGAAGGGGTGGTGCGGATGCGCGAAGGGGCGGTTAAGATCAGGCCCGGCTATGACGGCGAGTACGGCGTTGTTTCCGTTCTCGCAGCCGATGCCCCTGCCGAAGCGGCGGGGGAAAAGCAGCTCAACTTATTTTAGGGATCATGCGGGGGAGTTTCTCTTTCCATAATATCGAGTACCGGCAGGCAGAGACGGGCAAGGGGCTTATCGTGCGGGTGGAAGTTATCAATAACTCCGGCCGCAATTTCAGCGCCGTCGTTTTCCGGTTCGTGCTTTTCGTGCGCAGCATCCCGATCTCGAATTTCCTCGTGACCGTCAACGGCTTCTATAACGGCCAGGCGCGCATCATCGAAAAGCAGGCGGAAGAGCTCGAATACAAGGATGTGGTGAATCAGATTACGAACTGCGAGATTTTTGTTGAAGGGGCATATTAGGGGCAGGAGACCCTGCCCGGTTCAAGCCGTAAATACGCGCCTGTAGCGCAACGGATAGCGCAATGGCCTCCGGAGCCATGTGTGGCCGTTCGATTCGGCCCAGGCGCATGTCTTTATCATCCGCAACAATAATATTAACAGGGTGTTATGAGAAAAAAAGTTGTCGGGGTTATCGGTGGCCGGATTTGTAATAAGGAAGTGGAGCAGTTGGCATGCGATTTGGCTAAAGAACTAGCAAAAGTGGTGGATTTTATGGTTTGTGGAGGCCTTGGTGGAGTGATGGAGGCGGCTTCAAAAGGTTTCAAGAGTGCCGGTGGCGTGACAATCGGCATTATTCCCACCTATAACAAATCCGAAGCAAATAGTGCGATCGATTTGGTGATACCAAGCGGAATGGGATTGGCCCGTAACGTGTTGGTGGTCAAAAGCGCGGATGCGGTTGTTGCGCTCCCCGGGGAAGCAGGAACCCTTTCGGAGATCGCTTATGGTCTGCAGTTAGGGGTGCCGGTTATCAGTTTAGGATCCTGGGATATCCCGGGGACGCTGAAGGCGTCTTCGGTTGAGGAAGCGGTTCAGCTGGTCAAGGAACAGCTGTCTACTCACCAGTGCCGATGAAAGAGAGAATCATTATTTTGGGAGGAGGGCCGAACCGCATCGGCCAGGGGATCGAATTCGATTACTGTTGCTGCCATGCTGCTTTTGCCCTGAGGGAGGAAGGGATGGAGAGCATCATGGTCAATTGCAACCCCGAGACTGTCTCCACCGATTATGATACCTCCGACCGTCTTTATTTTGAGCCGCTTACCCTGGAAGATATCCTGGCGATCGTTGCCGCGGAAAAACCGCGGGGCGTCATTGTCCAGTTCGGCGGCCAGACGCCGCTGAACCTGGCGGTGCCGCTGCGCACAGCCGGCGTGCCGCTCCTGGGGACGAGCGTCGAAAGTATCGATATCGCCGAAGACCGCAAACGGTTCCAGGAGATGCTGCAGAAGCTGGGATTGCGTCAACCGCCGAACGGGACCGCCTTCACCTATGCGCAGGCCCAGGAGATCGCCCGGCGTATCGGCTATCCGGTCCTGGTGCGGCCGTCCTATGTGCTGGGAGGCCGGGCGATGGAGATCGTTTACGAAGAGGGGATGCTGGAGCGGTTTATCCAGGAAGCCGCCGCAGTCTCGGGAGAACATCCGGTGCTCATCGACCAGTTCCTCGAGAACGCGGTGGAGGTCGATGTCGACCTGATCGGAGACGGCAACCGTTTTGTCATCGGCGGGATAATGGAGCATATCGAGGAAGCGGGGATCCACTCCGGGGATTCGGCAATGTCCCTGCCGCCTTTTACGCTCTCCGGCCGGATCCTGGAGGATATCCGGAAGGCGACCTACAAGATGGCCGAGGAACTTAAGATCGTCGGCCTGATGAACGTGCAGTACGCGGTCAAGGACGATGCGGTATACGTCCTGGAAGTGAACCCCCGCGCCTCGCGCACCGTTCCCTTTGTCTCCAAGGCGATCGGCGTGCCCCTGGCGAAGCTGGCGACCAAGGCAATGGTCGGCCGCACCCTCCCCGATCTGGGGTTGACGCGGGAGATCATCCCGCAGCACATGGCGGTGAAAGAGGCGGTTTTTCCCTTCAGCCGCTTCCCGGGCGTCGACATCATCCTGGGGCCTGAGATGCGCTCCACCGGCGAGGTGATGGGCATTGACGAAGATTTCAGCAACGCCTATATCAAGAGTCAGATCGCCGCCGGACAGAACCTCCCGCGCCGCGGCAACGTTTTTATTTCGGTGCGCGACCGCGATAAGCGCCAGGTTATCCTGATCGCCAAAAAGCTGCACGAGCTGGGGTTCGCCCTGCTTGCCTCTTCCGGCACCGCGGTTTCCCTGCAGCGCAGCGGCCTGCCCGTGCGGGTGTTGCCCAAGATCTCCGAGGGGCGCCCCCATATCCTGGATCTGATGAAGGACGGCAAGGTGCAGCTGGTGATCAATACCCCTTCGGGGCGTATCCCGCGGCAGGATGAAATGAGCATCCGCTCGCACGTGATCCAGTACCACATTCCCTATACCACGACTCTCTCCGGCGCCCTCGCGACCGTCAACGGTATCGAAGCCCTCATCCGCAAGGATTTGCGGGTGAGCTCGCTGCAGGAATACCACCGGGGCGAATTAGCCCGCAGCCTCCCGAAAGGCCGCCGCCATGCAAAAGCTCGACGTACACACGCACCGGCGGGTTGAGCTGGTTGATATCACCGCCCAGGTCCAGCAGGCAGTGTCCCGCGCGGGCACCCGCAGCGGGGCAGCGGTTGTCTTTTGTCCCCATACCACCGCCGCTCTGACGCTCAACGAGAACGCCGACCCGGCCGTGCGCGCGGATATCTCCCGGGCTTTGGAGCGTCTGTTCCCCGCCGGAGCGGACTATACCCACGGCGAAGGCAATGCCGACAGCCATATCAAATCCTCGCTCTTCGGCAACACCCTTACTCTTATCGTCGATGAGGGTAAGGTGGTCCTGGGGACCTGGCAGGGGGTTTATCTGTGCGAAAGCGATGGGCCGCGGCGGCGCGAGGTCTGGGTGCGGGTCCTGAAAGAATAGGAGCGGATTCCCGAGATGCCGGAGCTGCCCGAAGTGGAGACGATCAGGCGACAGATGCAACGTCTGGTGCGCGGCAAGACGATCTCCTCCGTCAGCGTCGTTGACCCGCGGGTCGTGCGCGAGCCCTCGGCGGAACAATTCAGCCGCAGCCTCGCCGGGGCGCGTATCGAGGGGGTGCGCCGCCGCGCCAAACTCCTGATCCTGTCCCTCAGCGGCGATCGGTTCCTGACGATACATTTGAAGATGACCGGCCAGCTGCTTTATCCCGGCAACGGGAGCCGGGCGTGCGTGATCGTGCGCTTCAGCGACGGTTCGCAGCTTGATTTCAACGACCAGCGGCGTTTTGCCGAGCTGCGGCTCCTTAGCGACTGGAAGGATCTGGCGTTCGTGCGCCGGCTCGGGCCCGAGCCGCAGGAGCTGTCGCTGCCGCAGTTCGCCGAGTTGCTCGGCCGCAGTAAGCGCGCGATCAAACAGGTGCTCCTGGACCAGTCCCGTATCGCCGGCATCGGCAACCTCTACGCCGCCGAAGCGCTCTTTCGCGCGCGCATCAATCCGCAGCGGCCCTCCCGCAGCCTGAAGCCGGCAGAGCAGGGTGCGCTCTTGCGCGCGCTGCGTACGGTGACGCAAGAAGCGATCAGGCACGGCGGCTCCTCCATCGATAATTACGTGCAGCTTGACGGTGCGCGCGGCGGGTATAACCGGTTCCACCGGGTCTATGCGCGGGAGAAAAAGCCGTGCCGGCAGTGTGCGACCCCGATCAGGCGCATTACACAATCAGGCAGAAGTACGTATTATTGCCCGCGCTGCCAAACGTGAGGTTTACTGGCACCCCATGAAAAAACGTATCGGGACAAACGGCATCATCATCTTCGCGGCGGTGGCAACGGTGTTTTTGTTTCCCCGGGTATTTCTGCGGCTTTCCGATTCTCTCTTCGACGACGCGCAGGAAGCGGTCGGCATGGTTCTTATGCTCTCGGGGATGCTTTTGCGCATCTCAAGCCGCGGGTTCAAATCGGAACAGTCCTCGGGAGGTTCGACTTTGGTTACCGGCGGTCCCTACCGGCTCGTGCGCAATCCTATGTACGTCGGGATCGTGCTCACCGGGGGCGGGATCGTCTTGCTGCTTTTTCACTGGTGGGCGTCGAGCCTCTTTCTGGCCTTCATGCTGGTGCGCTACCTGACGCTGGTGCGCCAGGAGGAGAAAATTCTGCGCGCGCGCTTCTGTGATGCCTTCACCCGCTATTGCCGGGAGGTCCCGCAATTCGTTCCCCGGCTGGGGATGCTCTTTCGGCATCCGGGCTCGGAGGTGTTGCCGCTGCGGCTGCGTTGGATTGTGCGCGAGCTGCCCAGCCTGATATGGTTGCTCGTCGGGATTCTGGGGGTCGAATATTGGGAGGCGTTGAGCCTGGAGGAGCGCCGATTGCTGCCCCGGGAATTCTCGGTGCATGCGCTGATCCTGGTTTGCTTCGTTGCGGTGGCGTTCGTACTGGC
Source organism: uncultured Planctomycetales bacterium (assembly GCA_964579435.1). Classification (GTDB taxonomy): domain Bacteria; phylum Omnitrophota; class Gorgyraeia; order Gygaellales; family Profunditerraquicolaceae; genus CAZOGI01. The sequence goes on along the minus strand of CAZOGI010000001.1, from coordinate 138,186 downwards.
TCACGGATATGAAAAAATACCAAGTCGCAAGCCGGCTGCTGGATAATTGCCGTCTCAATACCGGTTTTTACCGGTTGACGGTGCGGGCCCCGCAGATCGCCCGCGCGGCGCGGCCGGGACAGTTCGCAATGATCCAGGTTGCCGACGCTCCACAATCGCTCCTGCGCCGTCCGCTGGGGGTACACGGTGTCCGCGGGGAGTGCGTCGATTTTTTGTATCAGGTGCGCGGGCCGGGAACGACGATGTTGTCCCGGCGGCGTCCAGGGGAGACGGTTGATCTCCTCGGCCCCCTGGGCACGGGTTTTGATTTGGCGCGCGCCCGGGCAGCGGCGCCGGTGATCGTCGCCGGCGGGATGGGGGTGGCGCCGCTGTTTTTCCTGGCTGAGCGTCTGGCAAAGGAGCTGCGGCGGGCCCCGGTGGTGCTGATCGGCGCGCGCAACGCCGCGGGGTTGCTGTGCGTACGGGGATTCCAGCAGCTCGGCTGCGCGGTGCATCTTTCTACCGATGACGGTTCGCGCGGGGCGCGGGGGTATGTCTCCTCGGCATTCTCCCGGTTGCGGGCAACGGCGTTGAAAGGCAAACCGCTTGCCGTATATGCCTGCGGCCCGCGGCCGATGCTGGCGAGTCTCTGCGGGGTGCTGGGTGGGCAACGCTCCTGCGCCGAGGTCTCGCTTGAGGAGCATATGGCCTGCGGGATCGGGGCCTGCTGCGGGTGCGCGGTGCGCACGACAGGGGGAATGCGCCGCGTCTGTGTGGACGGGCCGGTTTTTCGGGGAAACGAAGTGGTCTGGGAAGAGGAAGCAGAGAAGGAGGCAGGGGCATGGGCAAAAACCCGTTTATCTCCATCATCATCCCGGTAAAGAACTTCGAGCGCACCATCGAGAAGACCTTTGAATACCTGCTGGCGGTTGATTATCCGCGCGACGCCTGGGAGTGGGTAATCGCCGACGGCGGCTCGAATGACCGCACGATCCCCATTATCAAGGAGTGGCAGAAGAAATACCCTTTCATCAAACTGGTGGAGATACAGAACTGTCCCTCTCCCGGCTACGCCCGCAACCGCGCCCTGGAGGTGGTCAGCGGCGAGTTCCTCTTTTTCACCGACGCCGATTGCGCGCCGGACAAGAACTGGGTCAACGAGATGCTCAAGCACTTCGCCCGTGACCCCAAGATCGCGGCGGTGGGAGGCGAGGTCTACACCCTCAAGGTTGACCCCGACAATCTCGTCGAGGCATGGTGCCAGCATTTCCGCTTCAATATGGTCGCCCCCCGCTACGGGTTCATCAAGGAGGGATACTATCCCGATTTCCCGAAGGATCCCCTGCCGATCGACATCGGCGGGCATAAGGCGTACTTCTTCGGGACCTGCAACGTGGCGTACCGCCGCGCGGCGATGAAAGAGATCGGTGCGCGCTTCTGGGACCGGCCGACGGGAGAGGATATGGATTTGAGTTACCAGCACCGCTCTCAAGGCTGGAAGTTCTATTTTGCCCCCCTGGCCAAGGTCGACCATATGCACCGCGCCGACCTCAAGGCGCTGCTCAAGGTCTGGGTGACCTACGGCCAGGCGCACCTGCCCCTGATCGAAAAATACGTGAAGCAGAAAAAACTGCAGGTGGTCCTGCAGTTCATGAAGGGCGCGCCCTCTTTCACTATCCCGTTCCCGTTGCGCGGGTTCGCCTATATCGGCAATTTCCACATGCTGCATCTGGCGCTGCTGGCGCTGCTGATCAGCGGGATAACCTTTGCCCTTGCTCCGTCGATGGCGGCGCTGATCGCCTGCGGGGTCTTTTTGCTGGTGACGCTGCACTTCGGCTATCAGTACGTAAAATGGAATTTCGACATGGAGCCCAAGGACAAGTTCTGGGTCTGGTGCAGGATGAAATACCTGACGAACCGCAGCTTCATCAGGGGCGGCCTGAAAGGCTGGCGTCAATACAAGGTGCTGTGCATTGAGCCGAGCTTTTAGCCTGCTCGCCGAAAGGATCCGCTGAGCGATGAACAACGCCCTTTTTGTCCTGATCGGGTTAGTGGCCGGCATTCTCGGCGGAATGTTCGGCATCGGCGGCGGCACGATCCTGATCCCGGCCTTGGTCTATCTCTTCGGCCTGACGCAGCACCAGGCGCAGGGTACGACCCTGGCGGTCATGGTCCCGCCGATCGGTTTGCTGGCGGCGCTGCGGTACTATCAGAGCGGGAACCTGAAGCTGGGGATGGCCGGCTTTATCTGTATCGGGTTCTTCGTCGGAGGGCTTCTGGGGGCGAGCCTGGTGCAATCGATGCCCGCGGCGCTGTTGAAACGGCTCTTCGGGATTTTTCTTTTGTGCGTGGCGCTCAACATGATCGCGGCGAAATGAGAAATCCTCTTTCGGTAACGCTGGGGAGATTGAAACTGGCCAACCCGGTGATGGTGGCATCGGGGACTTTCGGCTATGCGCGGGAGTTCCGGGATTTTCTCGACGTCACATCACTCGGCGCGATCGTCACCAAGACGATCACCCGATCTCCCCGGCCCGGCAATCCGCCCCCGCGCACCTGTGAGACCCCTGCGGGGATGCTCAACTCCATCGGCCTGGAGAATCCGGGGCTGGAGGCTTTTATCGCCGATAAGCTCCCCTTCCTCGCCGGACTGAAGGTTCCTCTGATCGTCAGCATCGCCGCTTCGGATGATCCCCGGGAATTCCGGATGTTGATCGAAGGCCTGGAGCGTTGCCGGGGGATCGCCGGCTACGAACTGAACATCTCCTGTCCAAACGTGCGCCATCCGGGCAGAAAGGGTACCGGCCTCATCGCGCAGGACGCCCGTCAGACCTATGCGCTGGTCAAGGGGCTGCGTTTGTTGACGCGCCGGACCCTGGTCACCAAACTTTCCCCCAACGTCACCGACATCGTCGAGATCGCGCGCGCCGCTGCCGACGCCGGAAGCGATGCGCTGGCGCTTATCAATACCTTGACGGGCATGAGCGTCGACGTGGTGACGCGCCGTCCGCGGCTTGCCCGCGGCTTCGGCGGGCTCTCCGGCCCTGCGGTGCGGCCGGTGGCGGTGCGCATGGTCAGGGAAGTGTACCGGGCGGTGGATATCCCCCTCATCGGCATGGGTGGGATCACCGATACGGACAGCGCCCTTGAGTTTATTATCGCCGGCGCAACCGCCATCAGCGTCGGAACGGCTAATTTCGTCAACCCCAAAGCCGCGGCGCACATCGTCGCGGGTCTGCGGCGGTTCCTGCGGGAGCACAAGATAGCCCGCGTCAGCGAGCTGACCGGTTCCCTCAAAGGAGAGGCGGTATGAGCGTCGTTTCTTCCCGCATCATTCTGGCTTTGGATGTCGACACGCGAAGCCGCGCGGCGGTTTTTGTCAGGCGGCTCAGCGGCCAGGTGCGGATCTTCAAGGTCGGCTCCCAGCTCTTTACCGGTTGCGGCCCCGGGATCGTGCGGCTCATCCGGCAGCGGGGCAGAGAGGTGTTTCTTGACCTGAAGTTCCACGACATTCCCCATACCGTTGCCCAGGCAGTGCGCCAGGCGGTGAGGCTGCAGGTGATGATGCTGACCCTGCATACCAGCGGCGGAAGCGAAATGATGATGCAGGCGTCTGCCGCGGCCAGGGATGAAGCCAAGCGCCTCGGCAGCCGGCGTCCGCTCCTTTTGGGCGTGACGGTCCTGACGAGCCAGAAAACGTCGGCGGGGAAGGTGCTCTCCCTGGCAAAAAGCGCCCTGGCCGCGGGTCTCGACGGGGTCGTGGCCTCGGCCAAAGAGGTCCCTCTCTTGCGCCGTCATCTGGGGAAACGCTGCGTGATCGTCACTCCCGGGATCCGCCCTGCCTGCGCCGCAGCCGACGACCAGAAACGCGTCGCGACGCCGCGGGAGGCGCTGGCGGCAGGCAGCGACTATCTGGTGATCGGACGTCCGCTCCTGGAAGCAAAAAACCCGGCGCGTTTCTGCCGGGATCTGTTGCGGTAATCCCGCCGGTTCCTTCTTACTTCCTCTTCCACACAATGATCGGGCTTTTCTCGAAGATAGGCCGGTATTGCCTGTGCAGGCGCCGGTGCGTGCGTTCCGAGAGCGGTTGCGCGTCGGTAATGACATATTCAAGGAGCGCCCCGCGCTCCAGGATCGCGTAGTCGCTCCGGCTTGAGACGGATACGCTTAAGGCGCGCGGGACGCTAACGGTTGCCTGCGCGGGAATGAGCGCCAGTGCCTGTCGCGCCGAGCGTACATATTCCTGCTCGGATGCGGGTAGGGCTACGGGCAGCCAGAGATGGGCGTGCATGAGCGACGAAGTCAGGATACAGACGGCGCCCAGGCGCTGTGCCTGCGTGCGCGTAAGGCCGCCGCAGAGACGGGCCAGCAGCGGCGCAAGGCGGGAAATGCCGCCCGCTGCGGCGAGGCAGAAGAAGCAGCTCACCGAAACATTGTAATGCCAAGGTGGTACCAACAGCGCCGGGCGCTCGGCGAGCAGGTTGACGAATGCCTCCGGCATGCCCAGCAGTGCTACCGGACTGGCCAGGGGCAGGATGAGGCCGAGTGAAGAAATGAGCGGGAGTGCGCCGGCCAGTCGGTCGGGATGAGCGAGGTTGCTGGCGAGCAGGGTTTGCCGCAGCGCAGGCAAGAGGGCGTTGTCCGCTGCCGCGAGCCGCCGGCGCCAACCCTCCAGGAACCAGGCAGCATCCGGGTGCGCGCCGTAGAGGCGCTGGAAATGGGCGATCACCGCCAGGGAAAGTCCCAGCCAGATCATCCCGAGCGCCGCAGGGGTCAGGCTCCAGCGCAGGGTGCGGCGCTGCGCCCGTGCCGCGATACCGAAGGCAAGGGCCAGGAACGCGAAATGCTCTTTGAGCCCCACGACGATACACAGGCACGCCATGAAGAGTCCGAAAACCCGGCGCTTGAAAAAGAGGTAGGCGGCCAGGATCGGCAACGCCGCCCACGTTGCTTCATGCGGCGCCACGAAGTGCAGCGACGCCAGGTAGGGGTACAGAAGAAACGCGATCGCCAAAATGACCGCCGCCTCCTCATCCAGCGACGGGCGTATGATGCGGTAGAACAGCAGGGCCGCGGCGCACAGCGAGAGCGAGCGCAGGATGATCAGGGTCAGGGGGTGCGGCAGGCTCGCATACAACGGTAGCAGAAGCGCAAACGATACCGAGTTGTGGCAGGCGAAATTCGAACCGTAGGCGCTGTTCTCCAGTAAGCGGCCGCGCAGCGCGTTAAAGAATGATTGGTTGTACGTCGCAAAATCGGTTGCATTGAAGAAGGCAAAGGTGTTATAGTTTCTGATGATGAGGATCAGGGCAGCGGCGCAGACAAAAAACACCGTGCACCTCAGCGCCCGCGGCAGTTCCTTTGTCGCCTCCTGCCGCGGTCCCGCAGCGCCGAGGATACGGCAGGAGATCATGCTGCCCAGCAGGGCGGTCGCCGGGGCAATAAGCATGATTGCCAGAGACAAGCCTTCGGACATGCGGGGCACTGGGGCCGCCGGCCAGGCAGGAGGCCGCCACCAGACCAGCGTCAGCAGGGGGAGCAGGATGAGCCAGGCATCGCGGGCCCGGTGCGGCTGCGCACGGCGGGCAGCGACGGCCATCCAGATGCAGGCGACGCCGGCAAAACTGGCCAGAAAAACGGTCGCCGCTTTGTGCGGCGTTGAGAGGATGCGCGCTGCGGTTGCTTCAAAACAATTGAGCATAAACAACAGCGGCGCCAGGGCAAGGAGCGCGCAGAAGAGCCAGGAACGGATGCCGGTCTCGCGCAGGATCTCTCGGGCGTTAAAGGGGCGCATACCGTTTATTATAGCGCAACCATCGTGAAAAGAAAAAGAGGATGAGCGAGAAGAACGACGTCCGGCGCCATTTCGATTCCCTGGCGGGAACGTATGACGCCTGGAAAAAGAAGAACGCGTATTATTACGATCAGCTCAAGGGGGTTTTCCGCAGCAGGATTCCTCCGGGGGCGCGGGTGATCGAGTTGGGCTGCGGTACCGCAGACGTCCTCGCCAGCGTCGCGCCGGCGCGGGGAGTGGGGGTCGATCTTTCCGCAGCGCTGATCGCGGTGGGGAGGGGCAAGTATCCGTCTCTTGATTTGCGCGTCGGGGACGCGGAGGATTTTCGCAGCGACGAACAGTTCGATTTCGTGATGATGAGCGACCTGGTCGATCATTTGAGCGACATCCCGGCTGCGTTGGCCTGCGCCGGGAGGCTGCTGCGGCCGGGCGGCCGTCTGGTCATCGCAACGATCAATCCGCTCTGGGAACCTCTCCTGGGGATTGCCGAGCGGCTGCACCTGAAGATGCCCGAAGGCCCCCACTGTTTTGTCCCCAACCGGATGCTCTCCGGGCTCTGCGCCCTGAAGGGGATGCGCGTTCTGGAGCGCGGTGCTGCGGTTTTGGTCCCCAAAGACATCCCTTTGCTCTCCCGTTTCGCTAATAGGCATCTTGCGCGCCTGCGGCCACTTGATCGGCTCTGCTGGGTGCAGACCCTGGTTGCCGAGCGGCCGCAGGAAGAGGCGGCTCGGGCTCATCGCAGCGTTTCGATCATCATTCCGGCATATAACGAACAGGGCAATATCGAGGCATGCCTGCGGCGCCTGCCGAAGCCAACGGCACAGACGCAGGTGGTGGTGGTCAATGACGGCTCATGCGACCGTACGGCCGAAATCCTCCTGCGGCTCCAGCAAGATATCCCCGGCCTCACGGTCGTGACTTTGTCGCGTAATCAGGGAAAGGCGCGCGCGATTTGGGAGGGGTTAGGCGCGGCGCAGGGAGTTTACGCCGTGATTCTCGACGCCGATATGGCCGTGGCTCCCGAGGATGTCTCCCTCTTTGTTGAGGCGCTTGAGCGGGGACTGGGCGATTTCATTAACGGTACGCGCCTCATCTATCAACAGGAAAAGGGCGCGATGGCCGGCCTGCGCAGGAACGCAAATTTCGTGCTCGCTCTCATTTTTTCGCGTCTTTTGGGAGTGCAGATTACCGATACCCTCTGCGGGACCAAGGCCTTTGTGCGCACAGCGGTCCAGAGAGATGATCTTCTCCAGGAGCGGTGGGGAGATTTAGGGCTCCTGGCCGGGGCGGTACGCCGGGGCTCCCGCATATTCGAAGTCCCGGTCCGTTATTACCGCCGAAGGCAGGGAATTTCCAAAATGCTTTTCTTTCGTGACGGCCTGTCTTTTCTGCGTTTTGCGCTCAAGCTGGCTTTCGAGAGAAGCAAAAGACGCAGCGACGAAAGTGGTTGCACGAAGCCTTAAAAGAGATATAATTTAGTATTCCAGGCAAGGAGAGTGGGTATGAGCGCAGAAATTAAGAGTCTGATCGAGAAGATCAATCGCGAAGGCATTCAGGCAGCCGAGGAAAAGGGGCGTGTCATAGAAGCAGAGGCCAGGATGCGCGCCGAGCAGCTGATGACGGAAGCCAAGCAAGAGGCCGAACGGCTGCTGACGGAAGGAAAAAGCCGTTTGAGCCAGGCGGAGCAGAAGCAGCGCGTCCTGCTGGAGCAGGCGGGACGGGATTTCCTTCTGGCGCTGCGTGCCGAGATAGAGGCCATGCTGTTGCGGGTTGTCCGCGCAGAACTCTGCGAAACCTTGAAGCCGGAGCTCTTGGCGAAGCTGTTGCTTGAGCTGGCCAAACGGCATGAAACGGCGCAAGAAGAGACCCTCGAAGCGCTCCTGGGGCCGCAGGACGCGCTCCTCCTGCAGGATAGGTTCCTCTCCCGCCTGCAGCAGGAGCTCAAGCGCGGGATCCTGCTGCGTCCCCGCGAAGAGATATCCGGAGGATTCACCATAAGCTTTGACGGCAACCGTTCCAGCCTCGATTTCTCCGATGCGGCATTGGCAGACTATATCTGCCGGTTTCTCAAGCCCAAGCTGACGCAGCTGCTGCGGGAAGCAGTTCTTGACCGCGGATAAATACCGGCCCCATGCCCCGTTATTACCCCTATATTGCCGCAAGCTTGCCGCTTCTCTCCTGGGGTGTCCTTGCGCCATTTTCGTACGATCGGTTCCTGCAGCACTGCGAGGGGCTGCTGCCGGATGAAGAGTACGCTCTCCTGAGCGCGCTCGCATCCGAGGCGGTGCCGGGAGATATTTCCTGCTGCAGGGGCGTCCTGGGGAAATTCAACGCTTTTGAAACGGCGCTGCGCAACGAATTGGTGCGCCTGCGCGCGGCACGGTTGCACCGGGAGCCGCAGCAGTATCTGCGGGAGACTTCCGGCAGCGACGTCGCTCTTGCGCAAGCCGCGGCGGCTGCCGTGCGCGCACTCTCGCCGCTTGAAGCAGAGCGGTCTTTGGACGCTTTGCGCTGGGAATGCCTGGAGGCGCTGGGGGCGGGGCATTTCTTCGATCGGGACTTTCTGATTGTCTACGCGCTCAAGCTCAAGATCGCCCTGCGCTGGAAAGCGGTCAGCGCCGGTTTGGCGCAGGAACTGTTGGCACAGACACTGAGTTAAGAACGGACGGGTTTCATGACAAAGCAGAGAAAAGGAGTTATCGCGCGCATCAACAGCAATATGGTCGCGGTCTCTTTCCCGGAGGCGGTGCGGCAGAACGAGGTCGCCTACATCGTGCGGGGCACGCAGCGGCTCAAGGCCGAGGTCATCCGCGTGCGGGGCAAGATCGCCGACCTGCAGGTGTACGAACAGACGAGCGGGTTGCGGGTCGGGGATACGGTGGAGTTTACTGACGAGCTTCTGTCGGTCGTTTTGGGGCCGGGGCTTTTGGGGCAGATCTACGACGGCTTGCAGAATCCCCTGCCGCAGCTGGCTGAGCGCTGCGGTTTTTTCCTGGAGCGCGGGGTCTACCTGGAGGCGTTAGCCCAGGACGCCGTCTGGGAATTCACGCCGCAGGTCCCGGTCGGCGCGCGGGTGCGCGCCGGAGAATACCTCGGCTCCGTCCAGGAAAAGCTCTTTACCCATTATTGTATGGTTCCGTTTTCTTTTTCGGGCGCTTTTGAAGTGACGCACATCGCGGCACGGGGGGGGCTGACCGTGCGGGATGCGGTCGCGCAGCTGCGCGACGCCCAGGGGCGGGTGCATCCGGTTTTCCTGCAGCAGAGCTGGCCGGTGAAGATGCCGATCCGCGCCTATGCCGAAAAGCTGCGCCCGAGCGAGCCGCTGGTCACCAAGATGCGCCTGATCGATTCGCTCTTTCCCGTGGCCAAAGGCGGGACGTACTGCATCCCGGGGCCCTTCGGCGCCGGCAAGACCGTGCTGCAGCAGCTGATCAGCCGCCACGCCGAAACCGACGTCGTGGTCATCGCCGCCTGCGGCGAGCGCGCCGGTGAGGTCGTCGAGACGCTCAAGACGTTCCCGGAGCTGGTCGATCCGCGCACCGGCCGCCCCCTGATCGAGCGCACCGTGATCATCTGCAACACCAGCTCGATGCCCGTTGCCGCGCGTGAATCCAGCGTCTACACCGCCGTTACCATCGCCGAGTATTACCGGCAGATGGGCCTGAACGTGCTGCTCTTGGCCGATTCCACCTCCCGCTGGGCGCAGGCGATGCGCGAGATGTCCGGCCGGCTCGAGGAGATCCCCGGGGAAGAGGCGTTCCCGGCGTACCTGGAATCGCGGATCGCCTCCTTTTACGAGCGCGCGGGGAGCGTGCGCCTCTTCGACGGCAGGACCGCTTCGGTGACGATCGGCGGCACGGTTTCTCCGGCAGGGGGGAATTTCGAGGAACCGGTGACGCAGGCGACCTTGAAAGTCGTCGGGGCTTTCCACGGGCTCTCCCGCCAGCGTTCGGACGCGCGGCGCTATCCGGCGATTGATCCGCTGATCAGCTGGAGCAAATACCCCAGTTTCATCGACGAGGACGCCCGCTCCCGCAACCATCAGCTCCTGCGCGCCGCCCACGAAGTCGCGCAGATGATGAAGGTTATCGGGGAAGAAGGGACCTCTCTTGCCGATTATACGACGTACCTGAAAGGCGAATTTTTCGATGCGGTCTACCTGCAGCAGAACGCCTTTGATCCGGTCGACGAGGCCACCCCACGTCCCCGGCAGGAATACCTGTTCTCGTTTATCGACGGGATACTGCGGTCCCGTTTTTCCTTTGCCGACAAGGCCGAGGCGTTGAACTTCTTCCAGCGCCTGCGGCAGCTGTTCAAGGGATGGAATTCGGCGGAGTGGAAGGGGGAGGAGTTTAAGCAGACCGAGGCCCGGATCCGTCAACTGGTCGAGGAAAAACGCAGCGACGCCGCGGCAAAGGATTGAGCCTTATGCAAAAACTATATACCAACATCCAGCAGATCTCCGGGGATGTGATTATCGTCGAGGCGGACGGGGTGGGATACCTGGATATCGCCGAGGTGACGACTTCGCTGGGGGTTTCCCTGGCACAGGTCATTCGCATCGATGAAAAACGCATCTCCCTGCAGGTTTTTGCCGGGAGCCGGGGGGTTTCTACCGGCGACAAGGTGCGTTTTCTGGGTCACCCGCTGCGCGTGGCGACGGGTGAAGCGCTCCTGGGCAGGATCTTCGACGGCAGCGGCAGGCCGCGCGACGCCGGGCCCGCGCTCGACGCGGACCCCGCCGCCATCGGCGGCCCGTCGGTCAACCCGGTCAAGCGCGTCATTCCCCGCACGATGATCCGCACCGGCATCCCTCTCATCGACGTCTTTAACTCCCTCGTCGAGAGCCAGAAACTGCCGATCTTTTCGATCGCCGGGGAGCCCTACAACGCGCTCCTGGCGCGCATCGCCACCCAGGCGCAGATCGATCTCATCATACTCGGCGGCATGGGCCTGAAATACGACGACTACCTGTTCTTCCGCGACACCCTGGAGGAGCACGGGGCGCTGTCGCGTTCGGTCATGTTCATCCATACCGCCGCAGACCCGACGGTGGAATGCCTGCTGGTGCCGGATATCAGCCTGGCGGTCGCCGAGCGGTTCGCCCTCGAGGGGAAACGGGTTTTGGTGCTCCTGACGGATATGACCAATTTCTGCGATTCGCTCAAAGAGATCTCCATCACCATGGAGCAGATCCCCTCCAACCGCGGTTATCCCGGCGACCTCTACAGCCAATTGGCCGCCCGCTACGAAAAGGCGGTTGATTTCGATACCGCCGGTTCGATCACCATCCTTGCCGCGACGACGATGCCGGGAGACGATGTCACCCACCCCGTGCCCGACAACACCGGCTACATAACCGAAGGGCAGTTTTACCTGAAGAACGGGGTCATCGAACCGTTCGGCTCGCTCTCTCGACTGAAACAGCAGGTTAACGGCAAAACCCGGCCGGATCACCGCACGATCATGGATACGATGATCCAGCTCTTCGCCAGTTATCGCGAGACGCTGGAGAAGCAGTCGATGGGGTTCCAGATGAGCGCCTGGGACGAAAAGCTCCTGAAGTACGGAAAGCTTTTTGAAGAGCAGATGATGTCTCTGAAGGTCAATATTGCCCTGGAGGAAGCTCTGGATTTGGGGTGGCGTATCCTGCGCGACTGTTTTACGCCGGAGGAAACCGGGATCAAGCAGTCGATCATAGATGCTTATTGGCCGAAAGAGCCGCAGGGAGAGGGGCCCCGAGGGGCGCAGTAAGGGTATGCCTAAGATCAAGTTGACGAAGGGCGAGCTGAAACGGCAACGCGATGCGCTGCGCCAGTACGAACGCTACCTGCCGACGCTGCAGCTGAAGAAACAACAGCTGCAGCTGGAGATCGTAACGCAGTACGGCCGTCTGAACGCGGCGCAGGGCGCGCTGGCCGCCAAGAAAGCCGCGGCCCAGCGTTGGGCGGGTTTGCTGGGGGAGGCGCCGCAGGAGCTGCGCGGGTGGCTTGTCCCGCACGAGCGTCTTTCTGCCAGCCGCAATATCGCCGGGGTGGATATTCCGGTGTTGCAGGAAATCCGTTTTGCGCCGGCAGAGTACGATTTGTTCCTGTCGCCTCTGTGGCTGGATGCGGGAATCGAGGAATTACGGGCGATGGTGCGTGTCCGGGAAGAGCTGCGAATGTTGCAGGAGGGGCTCGATATCCTGAAGAGAGAGCTGCGGGTTACGACGCAGCGGGTGAACCTCTTTGAGAAGGTCAAGATCCCGGAGGCGAAAGAGGCGATCCGCCTGATCAAGATCCACATCGGCGACCAGATGGCCAATGCCGTCGGCAGGAGCAAGATCGCCAAGCGCAAAATCGAAGCGGGAGACTTGGCGGAGGCAGCGGCATGATCGTGCCGATGAAGAAGGTAACGCTTCTTATGCGTCAGGGGGATGCCGCGCAGGCGGTGCAGGAATTGGCGCGGCTGGGGGTTTTGCACGTCGAGCATCAGCGCAGCGTCCCGCCTGAGTCGACGGCAGCGCTGCAGGAGCAGCTGCGCTTGGTCGACGCGGCGATGGCGGTATACGCGCAGGCCGACGCCCTGCCGCGTCCCGGAAAAGCCGCGAACACCGCCGGCGACGACAACTGGCAGCTCTGCGCCCGCAAAACCGTTGAGCTGTGGAAGCACTACGAACAGCTGGCGACTTTCGGCCGGACGCTGCAGAGCGCGATCGCGCGGTGGGAACCCTGGGGGGACTTTGACCCCCAGAAAATCAAGGCTCTCGCCGGGAAAGGGCTGCTCGTTAAACTCTATGAGATCCCCGTCCGGGAGCTCCCCCGTCTGCCTGCGTCGGTTGTGTTCGAACGCATCTTCACCAGGGGAGGGATCAGCGGCTGTTTGGTTGTTTCCCGTGCCCCGCAACAGCTCCCCTTCGCTGAGCTGGCGCTTCCCGCTCAGGGGTTGGATGAGATGCGCCGTCGCCTGAGCGCCGACCGCTCGGCGCGGGAAGAGATCGTCCGGACGATACGCGACGCAGCGACGCAGCATTATGCGCAGCTGCAGCGGGTGCGCCGGCGTCTTTTGAAGGAGCTGGAATTGGTTCGCTCCCGCGCCGGGATGGGGCAGGAAGGGGCCTTTGCGTATATCGGGGGCTTCGTTCCTTTTGATGCGGTCCCGCCGCTGTCTGCGCATGCCCACGCCCAGGGGTGGGGGATGCTGGTTGAGGAGCCGGGCCCCGAAGATATGGTGCCGACGCTGGTGCGCAACGGCCGGTTTGTATCTTTTATCCGTCCTGTTTTTCAATTGATCGAGGTTGTCCCGGGGTATCGGGAGTTGGATATCAGTTTATGGTTTCTGATCTTTTTGTCCCTGTTCTTCGGCATCCTCATCGGCGACGCCGGATACGGGCTTGTTTATCTCGGACTGACCCGGTGGGCGCAGTGCGCCGTCGGAAGAAAGGCGAAGGAGCGGCATCTTTTTTCCCTCTTGTATCTGCTGGGCGCCAGCGCGGTCGTCTGGGGCGTCTGCACCGCGACTTTTTTCGGGCAGGCGTGGCTGGCGGCACGCGGCATCCGGCCGCTGGTGCCGCTTTTGGGCGACGATCAATTCGTGCGTTCGCTCTGTTTCTTCATCGGCGCGGTCCACCTTTCGATCGCGCACCTATGGCGCTTTTTTGTCAAAATGCCGTCCGCCGAGGCACTGGCCGACATCGGCTGGATCGCGGTGCTGTGGGCGGCGTTTTTCCTGGCGCGCGTCCTGATCCTCGGTGCCGGGCTGCCGGCATGGTTCGCCTGGCTCCTGGTCCCCGGGCTGGTGCTGGTAGTTCTCTTCAGCTCTCCCCGGCGCAACCTCCTGGCCGGTATCGGCTCGGGGCTGGGGGTCTTGGCGCTCAATCTGATGAACAATTTCACCGATGTGGTTTCCTATATACGTCTCTTCGCTGTCGGGCTGGCCGGGGTTGCGCTGGCGGACGCGTTCAATGCCATGGCCGGAGACGTCGCTTCTGCGGGCCCGCTGGGATTTGCCGCCAGCTTTCTGGTCGTTTTCGCGGGGCACGTATTGAATATCGTTTTGGGACCGATGTCGGTCCTGGTGCACGGCATCAGGCTTAATGTGCTGGAGTTCTGTTCGCATCTGGATGTCAAATGGAGCGGGTTTGTGTATGCTCCGCTTTCCGACAAGACTGTGTAGGTAACGAAGGAGGGTTCGCATGGGAGCAGTGCATTTCATGGACTTGGGCGCAATCACCGCCCTGGCGCTTTCTGCGGTAGGTTCGGGCTTGGGTGCCGGTGTGGCGGGAATGGCAGCCATCGGGGCCTGGAAAAAATCCCTGGCGCAGAACAAGCCTGCGTCTTTCATCACGCTGGCGTTTGTCGGCGCGCCCCTGACGCAGACGATTTACGGCATGATCGTCATGAATAAAATGCTGGAGCTTGCGGCAAAAGGCACATACCTGTGGAGTGTCGGCGTCTTCGGGGGGCTGGCGATCGGAGTTTCGGCGTACTTTCAAGGCAAAGCCGCCGCCGTTGCCGCGGATGCCCTCGGGGAGACCGGCAAAGGGTTCGGGAACTACATCGCGGTCTTGGGGGTTATCGAAACGGTTGCCCTTTTCGTCATGGCGTTTACCCTGACGTTGCTGGGGAAAATTGCTGCCGGCGGGTAAACGGAAACGAATCCGGGGCGGTTAGTTCAGCTGGTTAGAACGTCTCTCTTACACAGAGAAGGTCAGGGGTTCGAGCCCTCTACCGCCCACTTGATTGCTTCTGTGCTGTTGGGAAGGGGAGAATTTCAGTTGCAAAAGCGGCTTTTTGTAGTAAAATAACTTTTCCAAAGCATCTGCAGAGTCAGTGCTCAATTTGGGGTCGTGGTGTAGCCCGGTCTAACACGTCGCCCTGTCACGGCGAAGATCGCGAGTTCAAATCTCGTCGACCCCGTTTTCTAGACCGAGATTTGCCGACAAACCGCGAGTTCTCCCGCTCGCAAAAGCTCGCGGGACGGCACTAAATAAAAACAAGAGGTGTTTGAAATCTCGTCGACCCCGTTTAACTTTTCCCGACAAGGGAAAAGTTAAACGCCCTAAAGCGAGCGTAAACGGCCCGACAAGGGCCGTAGCGAGCGTAGGGCCAATAACCTCTCCCGACAAGGGAAAAGTTAAACGCCCTAAAGCGAGCGTAAACGGCCCGACAAGG
>CAZOGI010000001.1:99644-123158 GCA_964579435.1 uncultured Planctomycetales bacterium | reverse complement strand
CGAGCGTAGGGCCAATAACCTCTCCCGACAAGGGAAAAGTTAAACGCCCTAAAGCCCTTTTGCATAACGGAATGCAAAAAACGCCCTTGCTGGGCGCCAGCGCTGCCTGAGGCTCAGAGAGGATCTCTATGCCGAAAGACGCCAAAGCAAAAACAAAGAAGAAGAAAAAGCCATACAAGAAGCCGGTCTGCACATCCGAAGAAAGCTTCGGCTCCTTGATTTTGGGCTGCAGCTTCACCGATTGCGGCACGAATTCCGCTTTCAAATAACATCCCTCACGATGGGCGTGTCCGTTCTCCAATCATGAGGCCGCGGCAGCTGTATTTTGATTTGCCGCCTCGCCTTATCGCCCAGCATCCCCAGTATCACCCGCACCGCAAACGTTTGCTCGTTCTCTCCCGCGCCGATCAGGTCATTCGGCACTGCCGTTTTTCGGATCTCCCTTCGTTTCTGCGTCCCCACGATCTTCTTGTCTTCAACGATTCGGCGGTGATCCCCGCCCGTGTCTGGGGTCTGCGCGAAAGCGGCGGGCAGGTCGAAGTGACTCTGATAACACGCATCGGCGCCTCGCGTTGGCAAGCGCTGATCAGGCCGTCGCAGCGGCCGTTGGCAGGGGAGCGCATCTTTTTTGCCCAGACCTCCTTGGAGGCGAGGGTAACCGAACAACTGCGAGCCGAGATCTTCCTGGTCCGCTTTTCCGGAAACGAAGAGCGGGTTAAATCGTATCTGGACGCGCACGCCCAGGTGAACGCTCCGTTCTACCTCAGCCGGCTGCTTTCGGTGCGGGAGTATCAGACTGCTTTCGCCCGTTTTCCCGGGTCGACGCAATGCCCGACGGCGGGCTTGCACTTTCGCCGCCCCTTCCTGCGCGGCTGCCTGTGCCGGGGGATCGCGCTGGGGTCGGTGACGCTGCATATCGGGGGCAGCATTTTACCCCTGCGTGTCGCTAGCTACGAACGTTTCCGCGTCGAAAAAGAATTTTTCCGGGTTTCCGCGGCGCTGCAGAAAAAGATCTCGCAGGCGCGCGCGCACGGCGGACGGGTTATTGCCGTCGGGACGAGCGTGTTGCGTGCCCTGGAGAGCGCATCCTGCGGCAGGGGGATGGTTCGGGCGCAGAGCGGGTGGACCGGACTGACGATCAAACCGCCGTACGCCTCCCGGGTCGCGGACGGGCTGTTGACGAACTTACATCTGCCCTCGTCCAGCCATTTGCTCTTGACGGCCGCTTTTGCCGGCACCCGGCCGGTCGTTCGCGCCTACCGGGATGCCGTGCGCCGTCGCTACAAATTTCTTGATTTTGGCGATGCGATGCTTATGATATAGATGCCGGCATGAGAGAGACGCTTTTTCCCGCCAAGACGCAGCGTGTGCGCTGGATCCGCCACCAGGCCGGAGGAGTCGTTTGCGATCCCCTTCGTCACCGGTATTACCGGTTGAATGCGCCGGCGCTGCACGTCTGGGAGCTCTGTGACGGGGTTACGGATATCCGCGGGATCGCCTGTTCCCTGTCCCGCCGGTACCGGGTATCGATCCCCCGTGCCCTGCGGGATGTCTGCGCCTTAATTGCGCAGTGGCAACGCCGGGCGCTGGTTTGTCTTTACGTCAAGAGAGGCAGGTTTTTCCCCGAGCGCATACCATGAGCACAAATAAACCGTTGGATATCAGTCTCGGCGGGATCCCGTTGCGGCTCCGCTGTGCCGATCAGCCGTTCCTGCGCCTGGCGCGCGAGGCGCTGCAGGGATTTGTCGTCGCCGCCCGGCAGCCGCAGATCGAGATCGTCGTCACGCTCGACCCGCAGATCGGGGAGGTCGATCCCTATCACTGCGGCAATCCCCATCGCACCAACGTCGCGGTCAGCGCGCAGCGCCTCCTGATCCGGGGCAGCGTGTATACCGGCTCCTTTGACCTGAAAAGCTTGCGCGCCGAGGTGGTCCAGGGTGCGGCGCTTGAGCCGCTCTACCTTTTTCTGCGCGCCGTGGTCGCAGCCTATTTCCCGACACAAAACGGTTTTCTTATCCACGCGGCAAGCGTCGCGAAGAACGGCGCCGCGTTCCTGTTCGCCGGGCCTCCGCAGGCGGGCAAGTCCACCGTCGCCCGTCTGTCGCAGAAATATCGGGTTTTGAGCGACGATTTCTCGATCGTGCGCAAGATCGACGGGCGGTACTATTGTTTTGCCTCCCCTTTCTGGGGGCACGTACAGATCAAGGGCGCGTCAAAGCCGGATACCGGCCGGGCGGTCGCGCTCAAAGGCCTCTATCTGATCAAGCAGGATAATACGGTCTATCTGCGTTCCGTCCCCCGCAGCGAAGCGAACCTGCGGCTGCTGCAGAACGTTTTAGCGCTTTCGCGTACCGCCGCGATCAACCAGGAGCTCCTACGGATCGCCGACGATTTTGCGCGGACCGTGCCGGTCAAGCTGTTGCATTTCAAAAAAGACGATTCGTTCTGGAAGGAGATCTCATGAAGGATCTTTATTTCGGCAAAAACGCCGAAGTCGCGTTCCGGGTCATCGAAGGGGAGGCGGTCATCCTGACTCCCTCCGACGGGCGGGTGCATAATCTCAACGAGGTCGCGGCGCGGGTCTTTGAGCTGGCCAACGGCAAGCGGACTATGGCGGAGATCTGCCGGTGCGTGGCGGAGGAATTCTCAGCCGAGGCGGCGGAAGTGGAAAAGGACTTGAGGCTTTTTCTTGAGGATATGGTGCATAAGAAGATCCTGGTTATCTCCGATACCCCGTTGTAGCCCTGCGGTACAGTTCCTCCCATTTCTTTACCGTTCGGAGCATTGAGAAAGAGCGTTTCACCCGCGAGGTGCCCCGTTTTCCCATCCGCTGCGCCAGCCGCGGATGTTCAATCAATCGGATGAGTGCCTGGGCATACCGGGCCGGATTTCCCGGCGGCACAAGGATCCCGGTTTTTCCCGGGCGCACGATCTCGCGGATCCCCCCCGAATCCGCGGCAACGACCGGTTTCCCGGCGGCCATCGCCTCGAGGACGACGAGGCCTGCGGTATCGTTGACTGCCGGAAAGAGCAATGCGTCCAGCGCATGCATAATCCGGGGGATATCCTCGCGAAACCCGGCCAGAACGACTTTACCCGCCGCCGCGGCGCGGATCTTTCTCCAGTACGCTTTAGTGGTATCGCTGCCGACCAACAGGAAGCGCGCCGACGGATAGCGGCGGCGCACCAGCGCGGCGGTGCGCAGAAAATCGAGCGGCCGTTTCTGGGGAGTGACCCGGCTGACCATCGCGACCAAAAAAGCGTCCGGTTCGATCGCAAGGTCTTTTCGCAGGAGGGCGCGTTGGCGGGAGGAAAAGCGGCGGAAACGCTCCCGGGCGAGCGCGTTGGGGATGAGGAGGATATTCTTGCGCAGGCCGACTGCGCTGAACTGAGCACGTGCGTACGCGCTGCAGGCGACGATCCGCCAGGAGAGAGACTGCATCAGCCCGAAGAACTGCCGGCGGCGCGCGATGTTGACCGAAGGGAACGCCGCGTCGAAGCGAAAATGCATGTGCCAGATGACCGGGATTCCCAGGAGTTTCGCTGCCAGGGCGCTGTTGAATTCAAACGCGCGCGTATTGATGAGGTGGACGACCCGGATATCGTTGGCGCGCAAAAAAAACTGCAGGGCCTTTTTGAAGGGCTCCCACTCGCCGGCGTGAGGGATGATCCGCGCGTCGATTCCGTGAGCGCGCAGAAAAGCGGTGAAGCGGCTCTCCTGCGGCATGACGACCCGGGCGCCGAATCGTTTTTTGTCCAGGTGCCGGATAATCTCGAACGCAGCCAACTCCGCTCCCCCTATATAGGGGACGTGGGTAATGCAGAAGAGGATGTTAATGCGTTTCGTATGCACGCTGTTTGAGTGTGGGGCGGGTGCGCATCTCTTCGGCCAAGCCGGACCGTCCCATTATAGTGCCGCGCCGCAGGTGCCGTCAAGCGGCATGGCGCGGAAATTAACTGGTGCGCACAGCCCGGCAAGCGGATATAATGATTGACAACGGCTCCTGTGGTCTGTTCTCTCAGCCGCCAAATCGCTCATGTCAACGATGATACGGGTCGGTCTTGATACGCGGATATTCGGCTCGCCGGTCATGTCAGGGACCGAGCGCAGCGTGACGCTGTTCAAACAAAACCTCTGGCGGTTCGATCCCCGGTACCGCTTCTTCTTCTTCAGCGACTCTCCCGCGATGGTGAGCGCGTTACAGAAAGCCGCTGCGTTGAAGGCCCGCCTCCCCGAAGCCAGCCAGCGCCGTTCCATCAACCACTTGATCCTCCGGGATCAATTCCTGCTCCCGGAGCTTTTGGCTCAACGCAAGATCGGACTCTTTCATTCTTTCGCGCTTCCGATTCCCTGCTCGGCAACGCCGGGGTGCCGTTTTGTCGTCACGGTGCACGATATCATCCCCTGGCTGGGCGTTGACCGGGATTGTTTTACTTCGGAATTCAACGCCTATTACCGCCACTGGATGGAGCGTTCTTTGCGCAAGGCGGACCGGATCTTGGCCATCTCCGGATCAACCAAGCGCGACATCTGCAGCCGTTTCGGCATCCCTCCCCCGAAGGTGACGGTTACCTACTGTGCGCTCAGCGACTACTTCCGGCCGCTTCCCGAGCTGAAGGCGGTGCGGGCACGGCTGCGGCGTTCGCTGGGGATCGAAGGAGAGTTTATTTTGACGGTGGGCGTGTTGACGCCGCGCAAGAACGTCGAAACGCTGATGCGCGCCTATGCGTTTCTGCGTTCGCGTTACAAGCTTCGGCACTCGTTGGTCGTCGCCGGAAGCACTGCGTTCTATCGGCCGCGCCTGCCCCGGGCCGCCGGGATTATATTTACCGGTCCGGTATCCGACGGGATACTGAGGCAGTTGTATAACGCCGCCGCGCTGTTTGTTCTGCCTTCGCTCTACGAAGGGTTCGGTTATCCGGTGGTGGAGGCCATGGCCTGCGGCACGCCGGTCATTGCCTCGCGCGCCAGCTCTCTGCCGGAGCTGGTCGGGCCCGCAGGGATGACTTTTGAGCCGCGCGATCACGCTGCCCTCGCGGGGTGTATCCGCAGCGTGCTTGATGATCCGCGGCGGCGAAACCAACTGGTGAGGAACGGCTTTCTGCGCGCGCGCGCTTTTTCGTGGCCGCGTTATATCCGTGCCATCGAAAAGGTCTATGACGAGCTGACCGGCGCGCCGGCCCTGGGCAGAAAACAGGAAGGGCAGGGATAAACGCATGGTGAGGCCGTCAGTCGGGAGGGTCCCTGATGCTCCCGGAGGCAGTGGCAGTCGACGCGGCTATCCCCTGCGGCGCGCAGCGCCTTTGTATGTTTTTTTCGAGCTAACCAGAAAGTGCAATCTCTCCTGCAAACATTGCTATATCGTCCGCGAGGACCGTCCCGAGCTTTCGAGCGCCGCCGTGAAGCAGGTTATCGATCAGCTCCAAAAGGCAGGGGTTCTGCTGTTGAATTTTTCGGGAGGAGAGGTTTTGGCGCGGCATGATTTTTTCGAGATCGCCGCCTATGCCCGAAGAAAGCATTTTGCGATCAAGGTTTTTTCCAACGGCACCCTGATCGACGCTGCGGCAGCCAGGGTATTGGCAGGGTTGCGGCCGGTGCGCGTTGAGATCACCCTGTTGGGGCCTGACGCCGCCACGCACGATGCCATAGCGCAAAAAAGGGGGGCGTTCGCAAAAACGCTGTCTGCGCTTTGGGCTCTCAAAAAAAAGGGCGTGCGTTTGCGCATTAAGATGCCGCTCTTAAAAGATAATTTCGGCGGGTATCGCAGGATGTTGACCCTGGCGCGCGGGATGGATATCCCGCTTCAGATAGACCCGTTGATTGTTCCACGGCTTGACGGTTCGCCTGCGCCGCTTCAGATGCGCCTTGGTTCGGAGGAATTGCGCGCGTTCTTTTCGGATCCGCAGATTGCCTCCCTGGAGAAGATCGACCGGGCCAAACGTGTGCGATTGTTCCCGGGCATGGCTTGCAGCGCCGGGCACACCAGTTGCGCTCTCTCCGCCTACGGCGACGTTTTCCCTTGTGTCGTCGTTCCGGAAAAAATGGGCAGCGTGCCGGGGCAGGATTTTTCGCGCCTCTGGCAGTCGAGCGCGGCAATGCGTTACCGCGCCGAGAGCCGGCGTCTCTTAACGGGTTGTCGCGGCTGCAGGCACGACGTCTTCTGCGGCCGCTGCCCGGGGGTTTCGTATCTGGAAAGAGGCGCGCTTGCGGCATTTTCGCCGCGCCTCTGCCTGATCGCTTCAATAAAGGCGCAGTGTGCCGCAGCGCACCCGAGCGTCGCCGTCGCCAGAGGCTCTGTCAAATCCCGCGGGAGGAGAACATCATTCGCCGCATCGCCGGTCATCTGAAACGCTTGGCCCTCTCCGGCCGGATCATGCAACCCGCCTTTCTCGGGGAAGTGGGCAAGGCCTTGCTTGACCGTTTCCGGTACGGATTCGCCTTCCTTCCTGCCCCGCGCTCGGTAGCGATCGGCCCGACCTACCGGTGCAACTTCAACTGCCTCTTTTGCATCGAACATTCCCCCCTTGAATTCCCTGCGCACTATCGGTATTACAAAGAAAAACGGGAGTATCTGGACAGCGAGATCGACCCGGAAATATTCAAGCGCACGGTTGACGACCTGGCGGCTCTGGGGGTGGAGTGCGTCATGCTCTGCGACGGGGGAGAATCGTTCCTCCATCCGCAGATATTTTCTCTTATCGAATACGTCAAAGCAAAAGGATTGTCCTGCTGGATCGCCACCAACGGCAGCCTGTTGGACCGGGAGAAGGTCCGGCGGCTCATCGCTTTGAAACTGGATATGATCCATATCAGCCTGAATGCCGCCTCTGCCCCGGTGCACGCGCACGTGCACGGTGCCGCGGCCGGCGGGTCTTTCGAGCGCATCGTGGAACATGCCCGGCTGTTCGGTCAATTAAAGGAGGAAACACGGACGCATCTGCCGCAGGTTTGCTTGTCGAACGTGATCACCAAATGCAATTATCGCGAGGTGGTGGAGATGGTCCGGCTGGGGGCGCGCCTCTGCGCCGACCGGGTGGAGCTGCAGACCTTTTTTTACTGTAAAGGCCGGGAGCCGTATCTGCAGGAGATAATCCTCGGGGAAGAAGAGCGACGGACCTTGCTGGAGTTGTTGCTGGAAGCGGCGCTCCAGGCCAGGCAGCTGCGGGTCAATACCAATATCAATCAGATGATACAGCGGGTGCGCACCAACACCTCTTTGACCTTTCAGGTCCAAGAGCCGTTGATCTACCGCTGCGATATGCAGGCTAACGCAGATATCTATCCGTACTATTTCCCGGAGCGCATGGGCACGGTGACGCGGCAGGCCGGTTTTTGTTCGCTCTGGTTCAGCCCGCATTTCATCCGCTACCGGCGGCGGTTAAGCGTTATGGCCCGTCAGAAGCATACCTACGAAGGGTATCCCTATTGCCTGCGTTGCCATGCGGGGACCCTGGACCGGAAACTCTGTTATTTGCGGTATTGATGGTCTCGGCGACGCGGTTCCCGCGGCGCGGCTTTTATCTTTGGCGCCGTCGCAGAAAGAGCGTTCCTGCATGCTTCCCGGTTGCGCCGGTAGAGCGCGGTGTGCGGCTGCAGGATAAGGGCCCTTTCGAATTCCCGCAGGGCGCCTGAACGATCGCCCGTCAGCGAATAATAGCATCCACGCAGATTGAAAAAAGCCGCATCATACACCTTCTCTTTTAAGATTCCCGCTGCCGCCGAAAGATCTCCCTTCTGGCAAAACAGACGCGCCAACTGAAGCTTTGCCTTCGTATTCCCTGGGCTCAAGCGCAGCGCCTTGCGGCAATGTCGCAACGCCAGGGCGTCTGTGTCCTGTTGCATGCAGGCTTGCGCATACAACAGATGGATGTTGGCGGAAACATCTTTTGTCCAGGGATCGGTTGCGCGCGGGAGCCCCTTGAGGGCCTTTCCGAACAGGTCCCGCGCCCGCGCATAGTTGCCCTGCGCCAGGAGACAGATCCCCCGGCAGGCGTACGCCTGATAGGAGGGAGCGTCTTTTCCCAGGCTTTCGGCAATGCGCCGCGCGAGAGGATACTGTTGCGCTTTAATAAGTATCTCGACCGCCGCCAGGGCGCATGCACGCGCGTACTCCGGGAGGCGGTTCTGTTTTCGGGCGGCCTGTATCCTCTGCAAGATCAGGCGCGCGGTTGAGCGCTGCAACGCTTTGCGCGTTTCCGGCGTAAGCCCCGGGAAGTAATAGCGGCAGCTTCGTTGCGGGACAAAGGCGATCTGTGCGGCATCGGCAATGGTCAGCCAGGCCGCCCAGTCGCTCTGCGGCTCCAGCCGGGGGTCGAAGAGACGTTTGTTCTCGCCACAGATGAGTCGATGCATGACAGTGCAGGCGGGGATGAAATTGTAGCCTTCGAGCCGATGCCGGTCAAACGGCATGCCGCGCGCCCGGGAGTACCCCACCCGGGCATCGATGAAGAGATAGTCACTGTAGACCAGGGAGCAATCAGGCCTGAGCGCAAGCGCGCCGGCGAGCGTCTCCAGGTGCGAAGAAGAATAGTGGACGTCGCTGCTGCAGTAGGCAATAAAGGCGCCCAGGGCATGCTCCATCCCTCTGTTGCGCGCCTGCGCCAATGAAGCGCCGGGGCAGGCGAGGTAGAGGATGCGCGAATCATTAAAACGCATGGCAGGTTTGCGCAACGGCGCGCCCGCGCCCGTATCGACGATGATCAACTCCAGGTTCTGCAGGGATTGTTTCAAGACTGCCTGCACCGCCGCCGGGAAGTTTTGGGGGTTTTCGCCGGGGGTAAAGATAACGCTGACCCTGGGTTGGCCGGGCCAATTATCGCGCGCCGATGAGAGCCGCCGGAGAAGCCGCCTGGCTTGTGGGTGCCGCGGCGCGATCCGCAGCGCCTGCTGGAAGCAGCGGACCGCCGCAGCGCGTTTGCGCGCCTTGAGGTAGACCATGCCTAAGTTGAAAAATCCTTTGAGCGGGATCGGTGTCGCGGTGGCGATGAACCATTTGAATTCCCGCTCGCTGGTGCGCAGGTCGTCTGTCAGGAAGGCGATCAGGCCGCGCAGAAAGTAGGTGTGGTAGCGCGGCATCCGGTTAAGATAGCGCAACGCCTGTGCGTATCTGCGGGTTGCCATGGCTTGGAATGCCAGCAGGTCAAGGGTTTCTCTATGAGCGGGACATTCTTTGAGTATCTGCTTGCAGAGAGAAAAAGCGTCTCCGATTCTTTGGCGGGCAAGAGAGGCTTTGGCCAGGTGCAGCTTTATACATAGGATGTTTTGGCGGTCTTCTGTGTGCAGCTGGTTAAGAGGGTGGGGCGCGCGGCCGAGGCTTTCTTCAAGAAGAGCGGCGGCAGCGCGGAAATCCGCTTTTGCCAGGAGGTCTATTCCTTTGCAGGCCAAGCCTTGGTATCCCGTATGGGCCCGGCTAAACTCTTCGCTCAAAAGGGAGAGTTGCGCATGTTGCCGGATCTCGTATAACTTTGCGGCAATGGGGATTCCATACGCAGCGGCAAATCGAGCTCTGTTCTCGCGGCTCTTTTGGGCATGCCAGCGTTTGCGGAAGAGGTAGGCAAAGCCTTTATCGAAGGAGACCCGGAAACTCCTGTTTGTCCCGTGTAACGCAAACTCCCCCAAGACCGGGGAGATGGGGTAAATCGGATAGTGCTCGGCGATGCGTTGCCAGAGGTCGAGGTCTTCGCAGCTATAGGCGTTGATGCTGCGCGATTCGTCCCATCCGCCCACTTTTTTGATGCAGCTTTTCCGGTGCATGACGTTTAAGGGGGGGCCGATAATGTCGCCTGTCGAGAGGTTTTGCAGCGAGAAGGGGATGTCCGGCTGGATTGCCACCGGACCGAGGCGGCAACGCAGGAGATAGCGGGCAAAGACGAGCCCTGCGTCGGGATGCCGCTCAAGCGCACGGGCGAGCTCTTCCAGGTGCCGCGGATAATACAGATCGTCGTGATCGCAATACGCGATAAATTCTCCCCGCGCATGGCGCAGGCCGAGATTGCGGACTTTGCAGACTCCCGCGTTAGAGGCATTCTCCAAATAGACAATGCGCTCGTCCCGGATGGATTTGACCACCCCGCGGGTATCGTCGGGTGAAGCGTCGTTGATAATGATGAGCTCAAAATCCTTGACGCTCTGGCGCAGCACGCTTCTGACCGAGCGCTCCAGGAAATGCGCTCCTCTGTACGTGCCGAGGATGACGCTTATTTTCGGGGCGGTGCCCATAGGCAGAGATTCTGTGCGGCTTTGCGCAGCAGCAACCCGGCAAGGCGCAGGAGCTCAGCGACGATAGAGCGGATGCGGGCGCCTCCGGTGTCCGTAATCAGGTTGGGATAGCGCAGCTGGCAGTAGCGGAAAAAAAAGCCTCTCCAGCGCCGGTTGTGCAGGATGAGCTCGGTAAAAAGAGTCAGGACAAGTTGCTGTTGTGAATTGGTGATGGCGGTCTGCGCCGAGAAGGTGCGGACAAAATGACGGATGAACAGTTTTCTGAGCGGGCTTGGCCGCAGTTGGTCCCAGGTCTGTGCCGGGATCGGCTGGGGCCCGAAAAACCGGGTGCACAGGAGGAACGCCGTGAAGGCGAGCGTCGTGATCTGTTGATTGTACGGCCGGCTGATCCAGGAATCCCAGGAAAGAGTATCCCCGTATTCTTTCAGCAAGGCAGCGATGTCCAGCAGGCGTTTCACCAGAAAACGCCGTTCGTCGATGAGGTCTTTGTAGAATTCGACGAGGCAACAGGTCAGGGTGTCTTCTGTCTGCAGCGTCCGCAGGCTCAGGCCGGAGAGCGTGCGGGTGACGGCGTTGTCTCGGAAGGCTTGGGCCAGGCCGCGTACCGCCAGCGGCTCGTAAAGGATGTCGGTATGGGCGTTGACGGCAATCAGTTCCCCGTCGGGAGAGTGGGTGTAAAAACAGAGTTGCTGCGCGCAGTCCTGTTCGTAGCGATGCATCCCGGGCGCCGGCAGCCAGAGCTTGAAGCCCGCATCAGTCATCAGTCCGCCGAAGGTGATGCTGTCGTTCTTGTCGATCAAGAGGTCGATGTCGGAGGTGTTGCGGATGCCGATCTTGTGATAGAGGATTTCATCCCAGACCATGCCCTTGAGTACCGTAACCGGGATGGTGCTTTTGCCTGCCTCCGCAAGGAGGGTCTCCAGTGTCTGCCAGAGCAGGATGGTGCGGCGCCTGTACCGGTGTTTGATCCTCTCCAGATGGCTCTGGCAGGAGGCCCGCGCAAGGGGGATGTCCGGATCCAGCCGCAGGAGCGTTTCAAGAATGGGCGGGCCGACATCGGATGCGGCGACGAGCGTAAAAAAGGCATCCCAGGATATGCCCCGGCGCAGCAGCTCCCCGATTTCCCGGGCATAATCCTCACGCAGGTAGTGGCGTAAAGAGGAGAAAACCAGACGTTCTTCGTTTGTCATACAAGGCGACGCAGTGGCCGAAGGATGCGCGGCGGTTCCGCCGGTTGTGAGGATACAATAGCATGCCGCAGATGAAACAACAATAGTTTTCGCGGCCGTTCCCCTTGCGCCTCTGCCGTTTCCGGCCCGCGCCCGCTCTCTTTTTGCTGCGTCCTTAACGTACGCCGGGGGAGCGGGTAAAGAGTTTTTTCGCCTTAAATAAGGTAAAGGAATAGTCCACTGAACAATTGCATTTTTGGCCTCCAATGGCTATAATAGAATGCAATGTCTCAGGCGAAAATCCTCTACGTCCTTACCCAATTAGAGCTTGGCGGGGCACAGAAACATCTTTTAACCCTGATCCAGGGCCTCGGGCGCGGCGAGTTCTCCCCGTACCTGTTTACCGGCCTTCGCGGAGAATTGTTTCCCGAAGCGAATGAGCTTATGGGCGCGCATCTGCGGCGCTCTTTTTTTCTGGTGCGGCATCTGAACCCGTTCGCCGACCTGTGCGCGCTCGTCGAGCTTGCCGTTTTCATCCGCAAACACCGTTTTGCCCTGGTGCACACGCACAGCTCAAAGGCCGGCATCATCGGCCGCTGGGCGGCGCGCCTGGCGGGGGTGAGCACCGTGGTGCATACGGTGCACGGTTGGAGTTTCAACGAATACCAGCCGTTCCTCCTGCGCGGCCTGTATATTTCCCTGGAACGCCTCGCCGCGCGCCTCTGCCGCGTTTTGATCGTTGTCTCCGAGCATGACCGGCAGAAAGGATTGCGTGCGCGTATCGGTGTCCCGGCGCAATACCGCCTGATCCGCTACGGCATCGAGAGCGCGGCGTTCGAACTGGATGCCGGCAGGCAGGTGCGGGAAGAGTTGGGCATCCCGCCGCAGAGCTTGGTGGTGGGAATGGTTTCCTGCCTGAAGCCGCAGAAGAGCCCCCTTGATTTCGTGCGCATGGCCCGGGTTGTCCGCGCCGCACGCCGGGACGTCTCTTTTGTCCTCGTCGGGGACGGGAGGCTGCGCAACGCGCTCGTGCGTCTGATCCGCAACGAAAAGCTCCAAGGTGCGGTGGTGCTGACCGGTTGGCGCCGGGATATCCCGCGGCTCCTCTCGGCGCTGGACGTCGTGGTGCTGACCTCCCTGTGGGAGGGCTTTCCGATCGCCGTCCTCGAAGCCATGGCCAGCGGCAAGCCGGTTGTGGCGACCGATACCGGCGGGATCGGTGAGTTGGTCGAGGAAGGCAAAACCGGATTTTTGACCGTTGCCCGCGCCCCCGGCCAGATGGCGCAAAAGGTGCTGGTCCTTTTGCGCAGCGAAGAGACGCGCCGGGATATCGGCGTCCGCGCGCGCGCCGCGGTCGCCGCGGGGTACCGTCTTGAGACGATGGTTGCTACAACACTGGCGCTCTACCGGGAGCTGGTATCGACAGACGCACCAGAAAGGAGCCGTGTTCTATGAGCACCGATACCGCCCAGCGGATCGTCGATAATGTGGAGAAGGTGATCATCGGCAAACGCAAGGCCGTCAAGTTTCTCCTCGTCGGTCTCCTCACCAACGGCCACGTGTTGCTGGAGGATGTCCCGGGGGTCGGCAAGACGATGCTCGCGCTTGCCTTGGCAAAATCGATACAGGGGGTTTTCCGCCGCATCCAGTTCACGCCGGATCTGCTGCCTTCGGATGTGACCGGCGGGTTTGTTTTTAGCCCTAAGACCCAGGAGTTCTCCCTGCGTAAAGGCCCGGTCTTCGCCAATATCGTCCTTGCCGACGAGGTCAACCGCACGACTCCGCGGACGCAATCGGCGCTCCTGGAGTGCATGCAGGAGTATAGGGTGACGCTCGACGGTACGACTCATCCGTTGCCGCTTCCCTTCATGGTCATCGCGACCCAGAACCCCGTCGAATACCAGGGGACGTATCCGTTGCCCGAGGCCCAGATCGACCGGTTCTTTATGAAGCTCAACCTGGGGTATCCGTCGCTGCAGGAAGAGGCGCGGATGCTGCAGGACCAAAAAAAAGCGCATCCGGTCGAATCGCTCGCGGCGGTCTGCAGCCTCGAAGAGGTCATCGCCCTGCAGGAGCGCGTCAAGGCGGTGGAGCTCTCGGATCATATTGTGCGCTATATCGTGCAGATCATCGGAAGAACCCGAACGCACGAGGAGATCAAACGCGGCGCCAGCCCGCGCGCCTCGATCGCGCTGATGCGGGCGGTTTCGGCATGGGCGCTTCTGGAAGGACGGGATTATGTCATCCCGGATGACGTGGCCATGGTCCTGCCCGGTATCCTGGCGCACCGCATCACCCTGCATCCGAAGGCGTTCGTCGCAGGGAAAAATGCCGAAGGTCTCGTTGAGCAGATCCTTAAAACCACCCCGATCCCTTAAGGTATCGGCATGAACGCAGCGTTCCTCAGGCGTCTGGCGGTATACGTCGTCTCCGCCGCCTTTTTGTGGTTCATGGCGGCCAAGACGCACAATCCGTTTCTCTATGCGCTCTTTTTCGCCTCGCTCGTCAGCGGCGGGCTGGGGCTTGTCTTCGTCATCCTCAGTTATGCCCGGGGGGGTGTCGAGGTGCGGCGGTTTATCCCTCATCAGCTCGAGGAGGACGAGGAGTTGCTCGAGGTGTTGATCCTGAAAAACCGCCGGCGTCTGCCGCTGCTGAACGTTTTCATCGAGGAAGAACTGCCGTGCGCGCTCCCTTCCCAGCGCCTCCAGCGGGCAGGAGTCGAGTATCTCGGAGGGCGGCAGGAAGCGCGTCTGGCGATACGCTGCCGTTGTCCGCAGCGCGGGTATTACCGTTTCGAAGAGGTGAGGGTCCTGTTTTGCGATCCCTTCGGGTTTTTCCAACTGCAAAAGCGTATCGAGCTTTTTTCCGAGCTCTACGTGTATCCCCGGCTCTTTTCGGTCCGTTCTTTCCCGGAGCTCAAGAAAGGCGCGCTTCCCTGGTTCGGCATCGATACGACTCACGTCAGCGGGGATGACGATGAATTCTTCGGGATCAGGGAGTATCAGGACGGGGAGTTCGTGCAGAAGATCCACTGGTTTTCGACGGCGCGCAAGAGCCGCCTGATCGTCAAACAGTTCCAGCGCAACAGTTTTGTCAAGGCGACGATCCTCTTTGCCCTGGAGCCGGAAAAAAATTACGGAGAGGGCAAGGAGGCGGTTGCCGAATATATGGTCAAGATCGCCGCTTCCGTCGCCGACTACCTCCTGAAACGCAACGTGTCGGTTGAGGTCATTTCGTTTTCGGGGCAGGCGTTGCGCATCCCCTTCGGTAAGGGGGCCGAACAGGCCGAGCGGATGTTCGCTTTTTTCGCCCTTGCCCAGCCTTCCCCGGGAACGGGGGTCGGGGAGCTGCTCAACGGCTATATCACCGAGCTGAGCGAAGGTTCCAACCTCATTGTCATACTTCTTGATGAGGACTGGGGAGAGTTGATGCAGGTGTTGCCTCTGTACCAACAGAATATCTGTGTCGTCCCGCTCCTGCTTTCGGCCTCCAGCTTCAAATACGCGCTCTCCGACCAGGCGGTTGTTGCGGACGCCAAGCGCAAGCTCGCGCACCAGCTGAATGCGCGTACGTATCTCTTTTCGCGCGGAGAGGATCTGGCGGAGGTTTTCAGCAGCTTATGAACCGATCAGCGGACAAGCCAACCACGCCGGTAACGCTCTTTTTTTTGTGGGGGACGCTGCTGTGCGGCGTTTTGCTGCTTCCGGGGATTGCGTTTCCCGTGCGCGCCGGTTTTGCGGCGGCGCTTGCCGGGGGATTCGCGACGCCGTATATGTGGGCGGGCAACGCTCTCTCCGCGCGCCTGGGCGTTTCCGGCATTGCCGCAACGCTGACTTGCGTGTGGCTCCTGCTGCGTTTGGTCCCGGAGATCCTGCGGGTTGGCGACACGCTCCCGCTGTGGACAAAGGCGACGCTCCTGCTTGCCGGAGCGCTTTCGTTGAGCGCGGATAACGCGCGAATCCGTTTTTTCGTGCGGCTCTTGAGCTTTGCGGCGTTCCTCTGCGCGCTGTCGATGCAGCAGGAGATAACGGCGCGCGCGGTAATTCTTTTTTGCGCTTTTTGCATTCTGCTGTTGTTGGCCACCCGGCAGGAGTTCTGGGGGGATGAGCGCGTGGGCCGTTATGAGGGAGACGTGCGCCGGCGCAGTTGGGTGCCGGCGGTTTTCTTCCTCGGGATTGCGGCTGCGCTCACTCTCCCGCTGACTCTGCATTCCGCAAAACAGACGATCGATCCGCTTGTTGCCGGCAAGGTCATCCGCAGCCCTTTTACCGAAGAGGAGTACTACTCTTTGCGGGACAAGCTCCAGAGCGCCCTGACGCGGGTGGCGCTTTCCCGGGAGAATCCTGCCCGCCAGATGGATTATCTGGGCCACGTCGCCGCGCTGATCAAGGATACGCCGGATACGGTCGAGACCAAGCGGGCGCTTCTGGGACTGGTGGCGCCGTTGCCGATCCCGGGTCCGGGGATAGAGCGTTCTGCAACGAATGAGCCGGAGGCGCTGGTCTTGCGCATAAACCATTTTCTGCGCAGGAAATCGCGCAAGATCCTCATTGACGCGACCCAGGAGAGCGCCCGAACGATCTTTTCTTCCGCGGCGCCGTTTGCGCGCAAGTGGGAGGAGTGGCAGAACGTCCGGCGCCTGCGTTGGGCGCCGACGCCGGAGTCGATCCGGCGTGCGCTCCAGAAGGTGCATCAGGGGAACGCCTCTTTTTCCGCGCGGGAAACCGTACAACTGCATTCCTATGCCGCGACGATCTCGCAGTGGCAGATTTTTTACGGTTATGCCTCGGCGTATGGCCAAACGGCACGGTTGGTGGAGAAAGAAAAAGGTATCGCCCGGCAGCAGCTGAAGCGGTTGATGCTTTCGGTTGCGCAGGCAGAGACGCCGCAGCAATGGCAGGAGGTGGTGCGCTCTTTCCATGAGATGACCGCTCTTTTTTCCGGTCGTGCCCAGCTCAAACGCGAGTTCGCCGCCCTGCTCCTTTTCAAGCAGGAGCTTCTCTTCCCCCAGGGACAGCTGCGGACGAAGCGCCCGGTGCCGGTATCGTCGCGGGCACCGGTCCGCGCGACGGCAACAGCGGGGAAACGTTCTTTTCCCTCGGCGGCCGCGCATTCCGCCCCGGCCGGGCAGAGTGTCCCTGCCGGCCAGGCGGTTGTTTCCGGCACCGCGCATCGCGGTACCCCCCAGAGTATTTTGTCTTCCTTCGCCGCCGTTTCCCGCCGCCGGCGGGTCTTTTGGATGATCATTCTTTTGGCCTTGGTGATCCTGGCGGTTTGTCTGCTCCGGTTGTTGTTCGTCTCTGTGCTGCTGCGGCGGCGGTTACGCGCGCTTCTGGCGCAGCCGCGTCTGTATATCATCGGGCTCTACGATTATCTGATGCGCGCGACAACGCTTTTTTCTTTCCGGGGCACCGCTGCCGATGCTCCGGTCGAAAAGGCACAGCTGCTTGAGCAGTGTTACCGGACCGGCAGCGGCGCGTTCGTGAGCCTGACCTGGCTGTACGCGGAGGCGAAATACAGCTCGCATGCGATATCGCAGCGTAACGCTCTTGAGGCGGCAGGATTTTACCGGGACGCGGCGCGGGCTCTGGCCGGTAACCGGGGCGCCGTGAGACGCTTGCTCAAACGGGTGCAGGCGCAGTGGCGCGGTATTCCGCTGTCGGTGTGAGGAGGCTTTGATGCTTTGGGTAACGTTGGTGCTCTGGGCGCTGACGCTGCTGGTGGCGACCGCGGCGCTGCTTTTTGCCGCGGCGCGCGGATGCCTGCGCCGGGGGGTTTTGGCGCCGAAAGGGGTCCCGCTCGTCGGCGGGCTGGTCCTGGCGACGGTCCTGACCGTCGCCGCGCTCCTGGGCGCCGTGCAGGATGCGCGTATTTTCCTCCTGGCCTATCCGGTCCTGGTGCCGTCGCTGATTTTGCTTGCCGTCGGGATCGTCGATGACCTGCGCGAGCTCTCGGTCGTCAAGAAGCTCGCCGGTCAGCTTTTTGCCAGCGCCGTCCTCATCGCCCTGGGGGTGCGCACGCATATCGTCGGGATCGGCGAGACGGCCAATACGATTTTGACCGTCCTGTGGGTCGTGGGCATGACCAATGCCTTTAATCACCTCGATGTCGCCGACGGTATTGCCGGCAGCGTTGCCGTTTCTCTCGTCGGGGCCCTGGCGGCGGTCAGCGCGCTGAAAGGGGATTTGGGGCTGGTGATGCTGCTGGCGGTCCTGGAAGGGGCGCTCCTGGGTTTTTTGCTCTTTAATTGGCCGCCGGCACGGGTGTATCTGGGCAACGCCGGAAGCCATTTTCTGGGGTTTTTCCTCGCCGCGATCAGTTTGAGCGTGCGCTACGCGACCTTGGAGCGGCCGCTGGCGCTCTTGAGTCCGGTGCTCATCTTCGGCGTGCCGCTTTTGGATACGGGGTTTCTGATCCTGGTGCGGCTGCGTAAGAAGATCTTGCCGTTTAACAAGAGCAATGATCACCTGGCGCTCTTGTTGCTGAAGGCTGATTTTTCAAAGCGCAAGACCTGCACCCTCATGGCGGTTTGGGGGGTAGGCTTTGCCGCGGCCGGGATTTTGGTGACGCAGCTTTCCGGCGGTCCGGCATTGGCGGTCGTGGGACTGGTGAGTTTGGCGAGCGTTCTGTGGCTTTTGCGTATGAGCAGGATCGCACTGCATGAATAAAAAAATCGTTATTGCCGGAGCGGGATTGGCGGGCTTAAGCGCTGCATGGCACCTTAAGCAGCGGGGCCTTTCCAGCCGCATCTTCGAGCAGGAGGGTTCGGTCGGAGGCCTCTGTCGTTCACAGACCGTCAACGGTTTCACCTTCGACTGCGACGCCCACCTCCTGCATTTCCGGCATCAGGAGAGCCTGCGGCTGGTGCGCCGTTTCCTGGGGCAAAACCTGAAATGCCATGCGCGCAGCGCCTGGGTTTTCTTGCGGGGAGCGATGGTGCAATATCCGTTTCAGGCGAACCTCTACGGCCTGCCGGAGCGGGTCGCGCAGGAATGTTTGCTTGGCCTGATCCGCGCCCGCAAAAACGGATCGAACGGGGAGCGGGCCAATTTCCTGCGCTGGATCGAGCGCACCTTCGGCAGCGGCATCGCGCGGCATTTCATGGTCCCGTACAACGCCAAGTTCTGGACGGTGCCGCCGCGGGAGTTGACGTGCGAATGGCTCGACGGGTTTATTCCGGTGCCGACCCTCACCCAGGTCATCGAGGGAACGCTCAAACCGAGCCGCCGGCGTTTCGGGTATAACGCGACTTTCTGGTACCCGCGAGCCGGGGCAGCGATGAGCTTGCCGAAGGCGATTGCCGCCGAGGTCCCCGAGATCCATCTGGACTGCGGCATTACGGGGATAGACCTGCTGCGACGCCAGGTCTCTCTCTCCAACGGCAAGAAGGAGCGATACGATTATCTGGTCTCGACGATCCCCCTGCCGGAGCTGCCGCGGCTCATCCGCCGCCTCCCGCGTTCCGTCCAGGAGGCATTCGGGAAACTGCGCTGGAACAGTATCTTTAACCTCAACCTGGGCCTGGAGGCGAAGGCTTTGCCGAAACGGCACTGGATTTATTTCCCGGAGGAAAAACTGTCGTTCTTCCGGGTTGGTTTTTACCACACGTTCTCCGGGGCGCTGGCGCCGCCGGGATGTGTTTCTCTCTATGTCGAGTACGCGCACGCGCCCCAGGCGCATCTTGAGACGCGCAACCTCATCCGCCGCTTGAAGAGGGATCTGGTGCGCACGGGGCTTCTCAGCGGCAACGAGCGGGTGCTGGCCGAAAACCACAACCGTATCGGCTACGGATACCCGATTTACGACCGGCAGTATCAGGCCGCCCGGGATGCGATTACGGCGTTCCTGCATCTGCATAACGTCATTCCCTGCGGCCGCTACGGCTCGTGGAAATATTTTTCGATGGAAGATGCGTTGTTGGACGGCGCGCGGGTCGCGCAGCTGTTGTGAGGGCCGGATATGGTACGTGAGATCATTGCCGAAATGTATGCGCAGCGTTCCCTGCTTGCGGCGCTGGTGCGCAAAGAGCTGCAGGGCCGCTACAGCCGGCCGTGGCTGGGCTGGGCCTGGGCGTTGGTTGCCCCTCTGGCCCAGACGGTCATTCTCTACGTGGTCTTTGCGCTCTTTCTGAAATTCCGGATCGTCGGCATGCCGTTCGTGCTTTACCTCTCCAGCGCGGTCTTTGTCTGGGGATATTTCCAGGCTTCGGTCCTGGGCGCCGCGACCAGCCTCGTCGACAACCGTAACCTCCTGCGCGAGGCGCGGCTGCCGCACTATTTCCTGCCCCTGGCGGTCTGCCTGGCCAACGGCGCACATTTTCTTCCCGGGCTGGGAGGGGTGCTCATTCTCTCTTGGATCATGATGGGCGAGCTGCCGCTGGCCCTTTGGGCGCTGCCGCTGGTTATTCTGCTGCTGCTTGGGCTGACGGTTGCGGTGGGGGTGGTGCTTTCTCTTCTCTATGTGCGCGTGCGCGATATCAAGTATCTGGCGGAGATCCTGCTGCAGGTCCTCTTTTACAGTACGCCGGTTTTTTATTCTCTCTCGCTCGTGCGGGAATCCTTTCCGTCTTTTCTTTGGGTGTTGTATGGGTGCAATCCGTTTGTCGGGCTGGTGAGCCTTTTCCGCGGCACCCTCATCGCCGGGGCTTTGCCCGATGCGTTGCGCGAACTGGGGGCGTGGATGCTCATCCTGCCCGCGCCGTTGGCCTGCGGGTGCGCCTTGTGGGTAAGCGCGTTGCTGTATCGGCGGTTCAAAACGAGGATCAATGACTACCTCTCCTACTGAAGGGCCGCTCTGCCCGGATAAGCCAGCCGCGGTTTCGCTGCGCGACGCCGGGAAATATTATTCGTTCGACCGCGCCGATCCTGACGGGTGCGCCAGCGGCCTCTGGGCGCTGCGCGGGATAACGGCGCGCGTTGCCGCCGGAGAAACGCTCGGGCTGATCGGTCGCAACGGCGCGGGAAAGACGACGTTGTTGCAGCTTATCGCCGGGGTGCTTTCCCCCAGCCAGGGAGCGGTTGAGGCGCGCGGCACGGTGGTCGGGCTCTTTAGCCTGGGCATCGGTTTCCAGGATGAGCTCTCCGGCAGGGAGAACGTTTTCTTAAACGGCGCGCTGCTGGGTGCGGACCGGCGTTTTCTTGAAGAGAAGCTCGATGCGATAGCCGCTTTTTCCGAGCTGGAGGGGTTCCTCGATAAGCCGCTGGGCAGCTATTCCCAGGGCATGCGCCTGCGCCTGGCGTTCAGCATCGTGGCGCACCTGGAGTTCGATACCCTTCTGATCGACGAGGTCCTGGCCGTCGGGGATGCCCTTTTCCAGAACAAGTGTTTCGAGCGGCTCGCCGATTTCAAACGCCGCGGCAAGACGCTGATCATCACGACCCAGGGCATGGAGCTGATCGAGCGGCTCTGCGACCGGGTGCTGCTTCTGGACCACGGGCGGGTCCTGTTTGATGGAGCGGCCCGCGAAGCGGTCGAGCGCTACCGCCAGCTTATGGCGCAAGAGCGTTTTTATGTCGGCGCTTCGGTTGTTGCGCCGCAGCTGATCGAAGAGACCAAGAAGTGGGCGCAGGATACCTCGACGTGGGGAGAGAAGCTCGGTTCAAAAGAGGTAGTGATCGAAAAGGTGGCATTGCTAGACCGCTGGGGGCGGGAGTGCGCGCGGGTAAAGAGCCGAGCTTCTCTGGCGGTGCGCGCCGTTTACACCGTGCGCAGCCCGGTCCGGGAGGCCCATTTCGGCGTGGCTTTTTTCCGCGAGGACGGCGTTTACTGCTACGGGACGAATACCGCCTGGGACGGGCAGGAGTTGCCCCTCCTGAAGCCGGGGAAAGGCAGTTTTTCTCTGCGTCTCCCGCGCCTGTTGCTTGCGCCGGGGAAGTATCGCATTTCGGTCGCGGTCTGGGATAAGGACGAAACGATCGCTTACGATTATCACGACGGATATTACCGTCTGACGGTGGAAGGCGCCCCGAATCCGCGCCAGGCGCTCTTGGCATTGACGCACCGGCAGCATGTTTTTGCCTCTCTTTTTGCGCGCACGCCGTATCTTCCCGCGCAGCCGGCACCGGAGCAGGTTCCTGCGGCAGGTCCGGTGCGCTTGAGCGTCGTTTCGGCGAAAGGCAAACCGCTGGACGTTTGTATGACGAATGAGGAAGTCGGGTTTCAGCTCGACTGTCCCGGGGTTTCTGCGGGAGGGTGGGCGTATATGGGGATATACCGGGACGACGGGATCCTCTGTCAGGAATTTTTGCGTAAGCCGCGCGCGCAGCGCGCCCTCTTCCATTTTAGCTCGCTGGCGCTCCTGCCGGGCCGCTACCGGATCGCGGCCGGGATCTGGGACGCGCGCCGGAAGGCCTTTGTTTCGTTGCAAACAGAAGCGCTCCTGCTTAAGGTGCGCTTTGACCGTTTCGATCACGGGACCGTCTATCTGAAACACTCTTGGACTATCGAAGGAGGCCTCGATGGATGCGCTTAAGACGAACCAGGCACCGTTGGTGAGCATCGTGATCCCCCATCACCGCGGGAAACAGCTCCTGAACAACTGTCTCTCGTCGCTGGAGAAGCTCCAGTACCCGCGGGGGCGCCTCGAGATCAAGATCGTCGATAACCGCTCGACGGACCATTCGCTGCGCGACATCCGCCGCGCCTTCCCGCGCTTAAGCGTCCTGAAGAACGACGAGAATAATTTCTGCCGCGCCAATAATTTAGGGATCGAGCGTTCCCGGGGCAAGTACATCGGTTTCTTGAACAACGATACGGTGGTCGACAAGAACTGGCTTCAGGAGCTGGTTTCGGTCATGGAAGCCGACGCGCGCGTCGGCTGCTGCGGCGGCAAAGTGCTCCTGCCTGACGGCTCGATCCAGAGCACCGGGCATTACCAGTTCCCCGGCTATTACTGGGGGGATAGGGGTTTTCGCGAGCCGGACGTAGGCCAGTATGACCTCCCCGAGGAGGTGAGCAGCCTCTCCGGTTCGGCGATCCTCTTTCGCCGCGAGTGCCTAGAGGACGTCGGCAAATTCGACGAGGATTTCGTGATGTACCTTGAGGATGTGGATCTCTTTTTGCGCCTGCGCGCGAAGAACTGGAAGATACGCTACGTCCCCACCAGTATCGTTTATCACCGCTATCACGGCACTGCCGACGAGAAGCTGGTGCGCTACTATATCGAGCGCAACCGCCTCATCCTCATCGCCAAGCATTTCCCGCGGGAACTCAGCAAGGCGCTGGAGAATTGGCGGCATACGCTCACCCAGGATGAGCTCTTCCGGATCCTGCCGGACATGTTCCTGAAGCTGGTCAAGCACAAGCGGCTTCTCTTCGATGAGGCGCAGCTGCGGACTTTCTTTACGAGCCTCGAGCATGTCTATAACTATTCGAAGGATCGGGCGGTGATCGAGCTGAACCGGCTTATCCACGAAGCTCAGGAGGAGCGGGAGCAGCTGCGTGTCGAAAAGGACCGGCTGGCAAAGGCGCTGGAGGAGGAGCGGGAGCGGCTGACAAAGGCGCTGGAGGAGGAGAAGGAGCGGCTGGGCAAGGCATTTGAGGAAGAACGCCAGCGATTGCGCGCCGAAAAAGAGCAAGCGGTGCAATCCTCCGCGCAGGAGCAGCAGCGTTGGCAGGAGGAAAAGGTCCAACGCGAAGAAATGTTGCGTCGGGTAACCGAGGAGCAGGCAGAGGAGAAGGGGCGTCTTGAAGCCACTGTGCTGAAGCTCGGGGAGGAAATTGAGCGGAAGTTCTTGCGATTGCAGCAACTGCAGAAGGAGACGGAATTCTTCAGGCAACAGGAGCAGGTACTAATTGAGGAGAAGGGTGTTTTAGAAAAGAAGTTGGAAGAGAGTGTCGGGCATCTGAATGTGTTGCAGGTAGAGTATGCGCGGCAGGCGGTGGGCTTCGAGGGGACGGTGAAGCACCGGGATAGCCTGTTGCAGGAGATGGAAGGGGTGCAGGGGAAGTTGGTGCAGTTGCAGGGCGCGGTGAATCAACTGGAGGGAGAGCGCGGACAGCTGGGGGTTCGGATCCGTGAGCTTGAGGGGGCGGAGGCTGAGCTGAGGCAGGTGAAGGAGCAGTTGCAGACATTGCAGGTAGAGTATGCGCGGCAGGCGGTGGGCTTCGAGGGGACGGTGAAGCACC
>CAZOGI010000001.1:83428-99544 GCA_964579435.1 uncultured Planctomycetales bacterium | reverse complement strand
AGACATTGCAGGTAGAGTATGCGCGGCAGGCGGTGGGCTTCGAGGGGACGGTGAAACACCGGGACAGCCTGTTGCAGGAGATGGAAGGGGTGATTTCAGAAAAGAGTGTACTAGAGGCTAATCTAGCGCAGGCCCGCGAAGAAGCAGTCCGTCTTAATGACGTGTTGGTTCGTAAGGAGGCCGAGGTTGCATCGCAACGACAGCTTACCGAAGATGTTGCCGCAAAACTCAAGGCGGTTTTTGCCTCCCGTACATACCGATATCTCGTTCTGCCGCTGTGGCATGTCGCGAATGCGTTGAAACGTTTCGGCGGGAGCAGAGATGTTGCCCTCTACAAAAGAGTACTGGTGATCAAACCATACCATGTCACTTCAGAGGCTACGGTTGCAGCTCTGGCAGACCTGCGCTCCTTGATGCCGCAGGCGCGTATTACCCTGTTTGCGAATGTTTGGAGATTGGATTACGATTATCTGCACAAAGTAGCCGCGGCTCATGAGAAAAGGTTTTTCTCTCCCGACGTGCGGCCGCTCAATGCGCTGAAGCTTGCCGGGGAGCTCTTTCTCCTCAACGCCCGGTATTTCGACCAGACCCTCGTTTTGATCGGTCGGCCGGTATACCAAGGTTACCGCAAGGCAAAGGCGCTGGCATGGGGTATCGGTGGGCGCCACGTGAACGTCTATTTTGTTTCGACCAAGAGACTCGGTCCGTTGATTCAGATGGGCGCCGGTCCCGGCAAGAGCATACGGCTGATCCTGGAAGCGGCATCGTTTTGGGGGTTGTTGGCCTTTTTCGTGTTCCTGGTTGTGCTCCCGCTGCAAATAAAGAAAATATTCCGTCGATGACTATAGTTTTTCTCTCGAAAGACTATCCCCCCCATCTCATCGGCGGTGTAGGCGTCTACGTTCAGGAGATCTCAAGGCTCCTTGCGCGTCTCGGACATGCGGTACACGTGATAACGGTAGGCGAGGAAATGGCTCTTGACTATATCGATGGCGGCGTGCAGGTACACCGCATTATTGCGGCGCGCATAAGGACGGGGACATATTTTCGCAACCTCCTGCCGGGATTCCTGGAGCGGCTCGAATACAGTTTGGCAGTCTCGCAAAAATTAGAAGAGCTGCGCCGGCGCATACCCATCGACATCGTCGAAAGCAGCGAAGCCCGTGCCGAGGCTTTTTGGTTCTATGTATTCCGCCGTAGGCCACCGTTGGTAATCAAGCTACATACTCCCGAAACCGTGGCGTTCCAGCTCGATCACACGCCCGTAACCGCTGATTA
Source organism: uncultured Planctomycetales bacterium (assembly GCA_964579435.1). GTDB lineage: Bacteria > Omnitrophota > Gorgyraeia > Gygaellales > Profunditerraquicolaceae > CAZOGI01. The sequence continues at coordinate 98,266 of CAZOGI010000001.1, read as the reverse complement.
CCGGTTCATCAAGCGGCTCGAGGAATTCTGGATCCGTTGCGCACGGGTTCGGGTGGGGATCAGCCAGGATGTGGTAGAGGTTACGCGAAAGCATTTTAAATTACCCCTAGGGGAAGTGCCGCTCATTCCCAATCCGATTGATCTGGAGCTTTTTCGGCCCACTCCCTGCGTGGACAGGCCGCCGCAGGATCCCGAGATTCTCTATGTCGGCCGGCTTGAATTCCGTAAGGGCGTTCATGTGCTTATCCGCGCTTTCGCCAGGGTGCAGCAGCGTTTCCCCCTGGCCCGGTTGGTTTGTATCGGAGGAGAGTGCGGCATGAAGGCGTATTTAATGCGTAAGCAGCAAGAACTAACCGATCCGGATCGGGTAGTATTCATCGATCAGGTTTCGCGGGAACAACTGGTGTCTTACTATCAGCGAAGCAGCGTTTGTGTGATCCCGTCTCTCTGGGAGAATTATCCCTATGTATGCCTTGAAGCAATGGCATGCGCCAAACCGGTTGTGGCTTCCGCGATCGGGGGGCTTAAGACGATGATCAGGGATAATGAGACCGGTTTGTTGGTGTCTCCCGGTAGCCCCCAAGAACTTGCGGGCGCGCTTACGCGTCTTCTGGGGGATGTCCTCCTGCAAAAACGTCTCGGTGCCGCAGCCCGCGTACATCTGCAGGAACATTTTGCCCCGGAGAAAATAGCTCGACAAGCCCTTGAGGTATACGCGTCGCTTGTGAAGAAGAAGACATGAGAGCTCCCACGATTATCGTTCTTTTCTCCAGCTACCGCTGCAACAGCCGCTGCGGTATGTGCTCAATCTGGCGCAAACAGAAAGAGTACGCAGACATGTCGCCGCAACAGATGCAGCGGATTTTTTCCGATGTGATCCTGCGTTCATCAGTTCGGGTGATCAACTTCACCGGTGGCGAGCCGACGGTACGGCAGGATCTGGTGGAGGCCGTGCGGGTTTTGGCTGATACCTGTACTGGTCTGCAGCGTATCGACATGCCCACGAACGGGCTGAACGCCGAAAGGGTCGTGGATCAGGTTGAGCAATTGTTGGCTTTTTTGCTCCCGCGGCCGCTGCGGCTCTCGGTGACCGTTTCTCTCGATGGTGTCGGAGAGGTTCATGAGCGCGTACGTCAGATCCCGGGATCGTTTGCGCTGGTGGATCGGACGGTTGACGGCCTCAGGGAATTAACGGATCTCTATCCGGCCTTGAGCTTCGGGTTGAACGCAACCATCGGCAGTCAGAATTATGCCGACCTGCTGAATCTGCGTGATTACGCGGTGGCCAAGAAGATCGGTATTAATTTTACGCTCGCTGCGCTGTCCGAGATCGGGGTCGAGAGTCTCCCGATGGCATCTGATTTTCAGATGAATGCGGAACAGAAAGAACAGACCGCTGTTTCGGTCCGGCGCCTGAAAGATGACGGTCTTATCAATCCTCGGTATGCGCGTGCGCTGCTTCAGTGGCTTGCTGACGGGGTCCGTCGGGAACGGTGTGCTTTTCGCGCCGGCGAGGCGTTGCTCATGGAGCCGGATGGCCGGACATACGCGTGCGGCAACTTTAAGGAGTTTTATATCGGGAACGTATTAGAGAAGCCCTTCGCCCAGCTCCTCAGGGGGAAGAACGGTGGTTTTAAGCAAGAGTATGCGCGCCGTTGTGGGCAATGCAACAGCAATTGTTACAGCGGAGGCTAAGAAGGTGGGGACGGTTTCAGCAATCAAGCTTGACCGGCGGGGAAAAACCGACCAGGTGCGTGATGTCCACGTGCTTATCGAAATGACCGATAAGTGTAATCACCGCTGTATTATGTGCAAACACGGTTTCGGCGAGCGTATTCACGGGAATCTTGCTCCGCGTTTTATTGAACCCGGTTTATTCATGAAGGTGATCAATGAGCTGAAAACGAGCCGATTGAAAGTCGTTTCGCTCGATCCCCTGTGGGCCGGGGAGAGTCTGATGCATCCGCAATTCAAGGAATTGATCAGTTATTTATTCCTTGCCAACAAGGCCCATCGAATTTGCCGCGGGGTGGTGCTGAATACGAACGCCTGTTTTTTGGACGAAGAAATAACGAATATTTTTCTCGATTACGGGCGTTTTGTCCAAAAACATGCCCGAGAAGGTTTTTATTTCAGGCTTTATTTTTCCCTTGATGCGGTTGTTCCTCAAACCTATGCAAAAATCCGTCGGACAGAACCCGCAGAGCTGGAGCGCGTTGTCCGGAACATACACCTTTTTATGGAAAAGCGCGTGAAGGCTGGACTGGTCGTGCCTAATACGATTTTTGTCTTTCTGGTTATGGAAGAAAACAGGGACGAGGCTAAGGGGTTTCTTTTGTATTGGAAAAGGTATTTGAATAAGCTGGGCGTCCGCTATGAGGTAACGCCGACCTGGCCGTTGGAGACGGATCGGGATGCCATCTATTTTAGACAATTGATCTGTCCGGATATGCAGAAGGCAGTCAACCTGCACGCTGCGGTGGCGGCAGATTTGGAACTTGTCAAAAAAAAGCCAGGGAGGCGTATCCGGGCTGAGGTCTCTAAAAAGAGCAATAAGCCGCCGCCAGAGCAGCGCCGTGTATGCGCGGCATTATGGAGGTCTCCAAATGTGCAGGCCTCCGGAATCGTGACTCCGTGCTGCCGGGACATTGATCTGTCTCTGAATATGGGCAATCTCACCGAGTGTTCGCTTGATGAGATCTGGTTCGGAGAAAAGCTTCGTCGTCTGCGCCAGGCTCATGTCCAGGGGGATCTGTCCGATTATCCCACGTGTGCGGCCTGTCCGGAATACGAAGGGTCAATCAGTATAAACGAGGCAAAACAGTTGTTGGCTCAAGATTAACCGGGCGACCGGTCGGGTATGTCAAAAGAGATAGCACAACATCTTCTTCCCTGGGTGAGCGGCGGCTGGGCCGGTCCTTACCGGCTCGAGTTGCTTCCGACGCACAAGTGCAATTTGAGCTGTCAATCCTGTTGGCGTTGGCAGGGAAACGAAGACAAGGACGTGCTGCCGCAACTTGAAGACCAGATTCCCGATGAGCGCCTCTTGAGTCTTGTGGAAGAAGCGGCTCAGATGGGGGTGAGGGAGGTTTCCCTGAGCGGTTCTGGAGAACCGTTATTCCGAAGGGATATCGCATTCCAATTGATGGAAATGATCAAGGCGCGCGGCATGAAGGGTTGGTTGCAGACCAACGGCACGCTTTTCACTCCCGCGTTGATTGAGCGCCTCGTGGCTATCGGTTGGGACGAGGTAAGTATCAGCTTGGATGGCCCGACCGCGGAAATCAACGATGCGTTGCGTCCTCCGCGGGGGACGTTCGAGCGTATTATGGAAACGCTGCGTCTTTTCCGCGAATGCAAGGAGAAACATAAGACGCGCTTTCCCCTCCTGAGTTTGCAGTGCGTTCTTTCGCCCCTGAACGTGCGGCATGTTGTGCCGATGTTCCATATCGCGAAGCGATTTGGGGTCATGCATCTGGGATTTGAATTGGTGAAGATGTTTTCCGAAAGATGCAGGCCGATGCTGCTTACCGGCGGCGATAATCAGCGGATTATTCAGGAACAGCTTGGAGAAGTCCGTGCTTTCCTGCAAGGATATCCGATGAGCACGAACATCTTGAGCTATGAGGCGATGCCGACTTTGGTTGAGCACAGCGGAAGTCTCGGCGAGTTCATCCTTTCGCATGTCGAAGGCGGCCAGGCGGCGTCATGGCCGGCATTGTTGAATTCGATCTGCTATGAACCCTGGATCAGGCTTCAAATCAATAGCACCGGCGATTCCTCGTTCTGCTGTCTGGTTCCTTCGTTCCCCTCGGAGAATATCCTCAGAAAGACCCTGAAGGATATTTGGCTCGGGGAAACGTTCTCGCAATGCCGTCGCCAGCTGCTTGCCCACCAATTGCTTCCTTCCTGTCACCAATGTCATACGAACCTTATTACGCATACCATTGATATCCGCGAGCATCTTCGGCAATTATGGGAAACAGGCGTTGTGCAGCCGGACTCTACACTGAATCAGCCGCCTGTTTTGGAACAAAAGAGCCGCGCGTCGGAAGCAGCGCTTCATGTCTGTCTTGTCTCCCGGGAATACCCTCCGGAGACCGGATGGGGGGGGATCGGTAGGTATACGCATATCCTGGCGCATGCCCTTGCCCGGATGGGGCAACGGGTAAGCGTTGTTTGTCAAAGTCTCGATGTCGACCGTCAGTATATGGATGAGGCCGTTTCGGTCCATCGGGTCGCGCACCGACCCTTGTTTCCCTTTAAGGGGATGCTGCGTGAACTCGGGCTGCGCTGGGAATACAGCCAGAGCGTATACGAGAAGCTGCGTATGCTTATCCGGGACGAGAAGGTTGATATCGTCGAGGCTCCGAATCTTTCGGGGGAGGGGTTTGTTTACAGCCTGCATAAGAAGGTTCCGCTGGTAACCCGGTTGCACACGCATTTTTCAGAGGTGCTTGATTTTCTCGAGTGGGAGAAAACCCTGGATCGCCGGCTCAGTTGTTGGTTCGAGAACGCCGCGATCGCGCGCAGCGATCTGGTGACCTGTTCGACAAAGGCACACGCAGAGCGAGTCGCTCATGAGGTCGGTATTGCGGCAGATCGGATCAAGATCGTTCCTTTGGGCATCCCTTTGCCGGTCTTGAACGGCGGGAATGATACCGCTCATCCGACTATACTATTTGTCGGGAGGCTGGAGAAACGCAAGGGAATTCAGGTGCTCATTCAGGCAATCCCCCGGGTCTTGCAGGCCTTTCCGGATGCCGAATGTATCATCGTGGGGAGAGACAGTTATATCAGCAAAGAAGCGGTCTCTTTCGACGGGGATCAAACGCACTCGTACAAAAACATACTGATACGCATGCTGACGCCAGAAGCGTCCCGAAGGGTGAGGTTTCTGGGCTATGTCGGCCCCGAGGAGCTCGACCGCCTGTATCGCGCTTGTACCGTCTTTGTTGCTCCCTCGCTCTACGAATCATTCGGGTTTATTTATATCGAAGCCATGTCTTATGCAAAACCGGTTATCGGCTGCGGCGTGGGTGGCGTGCCTGAAGTCGTCGAAGATGGCGTGACCGGCTTGCTGGTGCCGCCGGCAGATGTTTCCAGACTCGCTGATGCCTTGTGCGTTCTCCTGGCGGATCCGGCGCAAAGGACTGAGATGGGACGCCGGGGGCGCTTAAGAGTCCAGGAGCAGTTTAGTCAAGAACGTATGGCGGCGAACACGATCGACGCGTATGTTTCTGTTATTGAACTCCTGAAGAGGCGCAAAAGAAAATCATGAGGAAGATTGCCACTACTTTTTTATTGATCTGTTTCGGAATACTTATCGCCTTTGCCCTGTGTGAAATCACCACACGCATCATCGGCCTTGTCAAAGGGGTGGATATGCGGCTTTTCGTAAAAGAACTGAAAAACTCCGATCGCCTCCCGAGCGAACTGTTTACTCCGATGCGTTATGGGATTTGTTTGCGGCCGAATGTGGACGTTTTGGCCGTGACCTGTGATTATCAAATTCCGTATAGCACCAACTCTCACGGTTTGCGGGATAAGGAATATGATTACGATAAGCCCGCAGGGGTATATCGCATTTTGGCCTTCGGAGACAGCTTTACCTTCGGTGAAGGCGTCGCTTACGGAGAGCGGTTCACTGATATCGCGGAATCACTTTCTTCGGACGTCGAAATCATTAATTTCGGCATCCCCGGGAATAGTCTCGATCATATGTTGGTTGAGTTCATCTACCAAGGAAGTCGTTATCATCCGAATGCGGTGATACTCTTTGTTCACCGGGCTCTTTTGTCACGCTACCGGGTTCCTCTTATCCGGGATAATGCGATTGATCTCTCCGTGGTCGCCCTCCAGGATTTCTTCGCCGGAGGCGAAAACACCGTTTATATGAGTCGTACTGATCCTTTCTTTTCGCCTGATGCGCAGCGTTGGTGGAGTCATTCATATTTCATCGGTATTCTCCGGTATCGCCTCGCCTTGCGGTTGCTGCGCAGAAAGATGGAAGAGCACGACTTGGAGCAGATTAAGGTAATGAGGGATCGGGAGGTGCAAGAGGTCAAGAGAAATCTGCAGGAATTGAGTAGCGGTTCGCTGCAGAACACGGTGCCTTCCGCTCAGCAGGGCGTTTCTGCTGCGGGGTTTTCTCCTTCCCCCTCGCCGGATCGGATACAAGCGAGTCCGGCACAGCCCTTTTCTCTTCAACCTCCACAGGTATTATCAAATAAACAGGACCGCATAAAGGCGGATGCTGGGTCGGCTGATGCGTTTACCTCCGATGAAAAAAGAACGACTCTCTTGCTCAAAAAGTTTGTCGATGTCTGCGCGCAGTCTGGGATCAAGCTGGTCGTCGTTAATTGCACGCATTACGGGCGGCTCGATTATATTAACAATATTGATCCGAGAATTTCTTTTTATGATTTGAGCGACGAAATGAACGCCGAGCAAAAAATATACAGCCTCACCTTTCGCATCGATAAGCACTATAATCCTGCGGCGAATCGGTTTCTGGCGAAGAAAGTTCTTAAAATCGTGAACGACTTAAAAACAGCGGATTCGTTAATGAGAGATCGATGACGTCCTTTGTTTTGGTGTTGTGTCCCCAGGTGAATCCCGAACGTCCGTCTTTATCGCTGGCATATTTAAACGCTTTTTTGCGAGATCGCGGATATGCGTCACGCGCGATCGATTTAAACATTGCTTGTTATGACCAATCGGATGCCCAGACGAAAAAGCTTTGGCACGCTCCGCACAGCGCAGAATGGACGGATAAGGACCGTTATCAAGGCCGGCGCATCGTGGATGGCAACATGCTTCGTCAGTGGATGGAGCTCATCGGAAGACAGTCCCCCCGGGCGGTCGGTTTATCGATATGTTCAACGAATCTTTTTGCTTCTTTGGCGTTGACCAAGGAAATGAGGAGCGAGATGCCCGGGGTGCACATTATCCTGGGGGGGCCGGAGGTGTATCGCCGTTTCAGTAATAACGAGCTGCACCTTTTCCGCGATGCAGATGCACTCATTGTCGGGGAAGGGGAGACTCCTCTTGCCGGCTTGATGCGCCGGATTGAAGCAGGCCTTCCTTTGGAGCCGGGCCCCGGGGTGTTGATAAATAAAGGTGACGGTTTCGAAGGAGAAGTCCGCCCTTCTTTGATCCCTTGTCTTGATACCATACCGTTTCCTGCCTTCGATGACTTCCCCCTCTCGCAGTACACGATCAACACCGAACTGCCACTGCTGTTCAGTAGGGGGTGCGTCAATAGATGTGCGTTCTGTTTTGAAAGTCCTTATTGGGTACAATATCGTTGTCGGAGCGTTCAGAATGTTGTCGCGGAAATACAGCAACGTATTCAGCAATATCTGCCCAGGCATTTTTTTCTGAATGATTCTCTCATTAACGGAAACATGGCATTCCTGCAGACGTTCTGCGCTGCACTTCTTGAGGGGAGGCTGGGAATTACGTGGGTTGGTATGGCTCGAATTCATCCTGGTATGCGCGAACCTTTTTTACGCACCATGCGAGAGGCAGGGTGTCGCTTCCTGACGTATGGGGTGGAAAGCGGTTCTCAGCGTGTACTCGACCGTATCCGTAAAAATTGCTCGGTCTCCCTGATGGATACGGTCATCCGCGAAACGTTTAGCGCCGGCATTCCGTTGGGGGTTAATTTGATCGTCGGTTTGCCGGGAGAGGGAGAAAGTGAATTTCTTGAGACAAGCGCTTTTCTTGAGCGAAACGCGCCCTATATTTCCAGTGTAAACATATCCTTGCTGGGGGTCGAACCAGGCGCAGAACTGTTCCTTGAGCGAGAACAGCCGTTCTGTGATGGTCAGACGGTTGTGGATCGCTTCCGCAAGTTAACGCGGCTGGCATCGGAGAGAATCCGGCTCGTTTCCTCTTTTGAGGAATAATGGTCTCTTCCTGCGTCGTCACGGCTGCCGCTGCTGTGTTTTCGATATCTTTGCCGGAGATTTCGGTCATTGCACGACTCGGGGTAACCGGTTGTTGGCGGAAAATGTCGCGCGGGTGATAATCAAAAAGGTTTTCGCCGAGTAACCTTTTTCTGTCTCATATGCGACTCTTTTTAATCTCTCACAGTTTCCTCCCTTTCACCCGCGCCGGGACGGAGATTTATACCTGGCGTTTGGGCAGGGCGTTGAGTGCGCAGCAGGAGGTTCACGCGCTCTTTCGCGTCAATGACCCGAGGCAGGCGGAGTATGCGTTGCAGAAGGGTGAAATGGACGGCATGCGCACGTATGCGCTCAACCATACGCTGCGGCAGCTTACCTGTTTCGAGGAAACCTATCGCCACCCAAGGATCGATCGTATCTTCGCAGAACTGCTTGAGCGGGTCAGGCCGGATGTCGTGCACATCCAGCACCTGCTCTTTCTCTCCGTCGGCATAATCGACGAGGCCAAGCGGCGCGGGATCCCGGTGGTCTTGACGTTGCACGATTACTGGCTGATGTGCGGACAGGGGCAGCTCTACCGGCGCGACGGGGTCTCCTGCTCGATGCCCGATCCTGCCCGTTGCATTTCTTGCCTGGAATCGCAGTTGTGCATCAGGAAAGGGGCGATGCGCTGGTATCAACTCTTGCGGGCGGCAGTGCCCGTTTTTCTTCTACAGGCTCTGAAAAAGGGCTACCTGGGGCTTGCAAGCAAAAGCGGATTTGATACCCGGATGCTCATGCAGAAGGTAAAGGAGAGGCAGGCGCATATCCAGGGTGTTTTGAAGTCGGTCGATCTTTTTTTGAGCCCGTCTGAATTCGTGCGTCAAAAATTCATTGCCTTCGGCGTGCCGGCAGAAAAAATTCGTCGCTACCGTCAACCGGTTGATCAGGCGCTCTTGCGTCAAATTCAAAGGCAAAAGAGCGAGACGGTACGGTTTGCTTTTATCGGTGTGCTGCTGCCGATGAAAGGAGTGCACCTTCTGATTGCGGCGTTCCGCAGCTTGAAAGCAGAGAACGCAGAGCTGCTTATTTACGGGAAGATGCGCGCCTATGTCGGATACGAAGGGTATCTGCGGGAACTCAAAGCGCTCGCCAAAAAGGATAGGCGTATTCGCTTCATGGGAGAGTTTGAGCCCGAAAAAGTGGGCGCGGTATTCGCCGGAATCGATATCCTTGTTGTTCCGTCTCTTTGGCAGGAAAACGCGCCGCTGGTCATTCAGGAGGCCCATGCGGCGGGCGTGCCGGTTATCGCCTCGGCAATTGGCGGGATCCCGGAGTTCGTTGAGTCGGGCATAAACGGCTCTCTGTTTCCTGCCGGCGATAGCCAGGCGTTACTGCGCAGGTTAGAGGAGGCGCTGGGGGCTGCGCGATCGGTGCAAACGCCGGGCAAGGGTATCCCGGATAGCACGGCACATGCCAGCGAAATGATCTCCTATTACGAGCGGGTGTGCAACGCGGAGAGTGCCGCTTGAGCAAAGAAATCGCAAAGAATATACGCTCCTGGGAGGAGGGAGGCACTCCGGGTCCGGTCAAGGTGCACCTGATGACCACCGACCGCTGTAATCTGACGTGCCTGTCGTGCTGGCGCTGGGGCAAGCATTCCGACGGGATCGTGCCTTTCAACCCCGATGAGCTCAGCGAGGAGAAACTATTGTCTTTGATCGATGAGGCCGCGGACTTGGGCGTCAAGGAAATAGAACTCTGCGGAGCAGGGGAGCCGTTCTTTCGCAAAGATGCGGCGATGCGATTGGTATCCCGGATTAAGGCGCGCGGTATGCGCGGGGTCGTGACGACCAATGCGACGCTCTTGGATGAAAAAGACGCGCGGCAACTGGTTGATGTCGGATGGGAAAAGATCATCGTCAGCCTTGATGGTCCTTCGGCTGAGTTGAACGATGATCTGCGTCCTCCCGCAGGCACCTTTGCGAAGGTGATCCGTTTCCTGGAAAGGCTGCGGGATGATAAAGAAGCCGCCGGTAAAGAGGCCCCGGAGCTCCTTATCCAATGTGTGCTTTCGCAACGCAACAAGCGCAGCATTGCGGATATGTTTTCCCTCGCAGCCCGGTATCGGGCCGGCCAGCTTATTTTCGAGCCGCTTCAGGTTTTTTCGTCTCGTGGTCGATCGCTTGCCCTCAATGCGGCAGATACTGAAGTGCTTAAAGGGCAGCTCGATGAAGCGCTGCGGTTGGGAGAGCGCTACGGGATCGTCAGTAATTTCGCCAGTCTGATTAATGCCCCGCGCCTTGCGGGTTGCCCGGTCTCGGAAATTGATGCGATTTGCGAAAAATTCATTGATGCCCCCCAGCAGGAAAACATGAAACGCGGATTGCACCGTTGCTGCTACGAACCCTGGTACCGGATATATATCACTAATTTCGGCCTGACGTCTTATTGTTGCGCAGCCCCCTATAGCAGTCAGGAAACGGTAAAGAGCAAATCGTTACGGGATATCTGGTTCGGCGCCTATTTCAGCCAAGCCAGGCAGAAGATCAACGGCGGCGAATCCCTTACCTGCTTCGCGGCGTGTCCGCTGAGCCTGAAAGGGCATTCGCATTCGATCCGCGAGCATCTTCTTGATGCGGGAAGGTAACGGCATGCATTTTTGGCGCACATCGATTTCCCGCGGTACCTGTGTGTTCGTCTTCCTCTGGGCAGCGATCCTTCTGTTCAGTGACGGTATGGGCAGACCGTTAAACCACGACGAACACCAGTTCATAGCGAGTGCCAAGCTTTTTGTCGATCAGGGGCTCCTGCCGTACCGGGATTTTCCGTATTTCCATATGCCGTATTCGTTCATTTTCATTGCGCCCTTGCTGCGATTTTCTCCGTATATGCTGCTCATGGGCAGATTGGTCTCCATTCTTTTCGGCGCAGCAATCATTGCCGCGCTTTTTGGGTACTCCTTCCGCTTGATGCACGTATTTAATAGGGGAGCGCGTCTGGCGCTGAGCGGCGCAATCGCCTACCTGTTGTTAGCCAACAGGCTGTTTGTCTATACCTCAGGCTACGCATGGAACCACAATCAGGCAAATTTCTTTTGTCTTGCCGCCTTTTTGCTCATGGTGGGTGTTCCTTGGGAGAAGCTATCGTTGCGGAGGATGACGTTGACCGGTGCGCTGGTGGGGATATCGGTCGGAACACGTCTCACCTTTATCGGCGCCTTGGCGGCTTTTGTAATGACGATCCTGTTTGCAACCGGAGGAAGCCGGGGCTTGCGGATGCAAAGAGCGGCCTTTTTTGGATTAGGCGCAACGCTTGCCCTTATCCCGTGCGGAGTGTTATTCTGGATGGCTCCCGAACAGTTTTTCTTCGGGAATGTGCACTATCAGAAGCTCAACAGCTGGTACGGTGAAGGATTGGGCGGATGCTTGTGGCGCAACAGGCACGAATATTTTGTCGAGAAGATCCTCTCCTCGCCTTCGACCCTCGCTCTATGCTTCGTCGGGTGTGTTGTGCTTGCTGCAACCCTGGTGCTCTATCGAGCAATTGGTCATGACAGGATCAAGCCGCCGCTGTTGGCCTCGGCGCTTGCTATCGCCGGGCTGGGGGGCGCGTTCTTGCCGTGTCCTTCGCGCCTCCAATACTTCTCCGCATTCATCGTGTTTCTGGCGGTCGGCATCGCAACCTGCGTTCCGTTATTGAGCCAGATACAGCCCATGAAAACACCCGCGGTAATCATCATAGCGGTGGGAGTGATTTTCGTTGGGCTCTATGGTGCTTTTAAGGCAGGATCCTTCCCTCACAAGCTGCGACAAGCGTTACTTCCTTCTACCTGGCGACCGATGGTGCTCCATAAAGAAGGCCAGTCGCTGCGTAAACACGTTCCCTTAGGGCCGGTTTTGACGCTGGGGCCGCTGTATCCATTGGAAGGTGGGCTCGCCATTTATCCGGAGTTGGCCCTCGGCCCATTTCCCTGGAGGACGGCGCGTTTTTTAGACGAGAAGAGGCGAGCGCGTTTAATGATCATCGGACCGGATACGTTCGAGCGTTTATGTGCCAGGCAGCCTCCCGCAGGAATTCTCACCGGTCTTGATAACCACGAGGAGAAGCTTATCGAATACGCGCGACGCAACCGGTATCAGAAGGTTCCCTTCGGGCACAAGCGGGCCCTGTGGATCCGCCCCCAAACCGTCACCCCCAGTGAGCAGCATGACTAAATCCCCATTTTGGCTTGTTTCCGGATGTCTCATGGCCATAGCTTTGTTCCTGAACATATGGAACAATGACTTCCCGCCCTATTATCATGCTGATGAGGAGCTCAAGGCGAGTTTTGTCAGGGGTGCAAAACAGGATTTCCGCCAGCCGCTGCTTTTGTTGGAGCTGACGCGGGTTGCAGCTCAATCGATGGGTGCAAAGACCAACGAAGAGATCCTGCGCATCGGAAGAAGTATCAGCGCTCTGGCAGGCGCCTGTCTGGTTGGGCTGCTCTTCTGGTTCGCCGTGCGCGTCCATTCCCCGGCCGTAGGCGGGCTTGCCGCCGCCGCAGCGGCCGGTTCACCCCTTTTGGTCGTCCATGCGCATTATATGAAAGAGGACCTGTTGGGCGCTCTTCTGATGCTGGCGGCTTCGATGCTCTTTATGGCATTCCTACGGCGGCAGTCCTGGTTGCGTTTGGCTGCGTGCGCTGCGCTGACCGGTCTTGCGTGCGCGACGCAATATCGAGCCCTGCTGCTTTTGGGTCTTTTCGCCCTGGCGCCGCTTTTCATGCGGTCCTGCCTCCGGCAGCGCCGGAGCGTGTATTTTCGTCTCCCGGTTCTTGCCGTCATCGCCGCGCTCGTTTTTTGCGCCGTGAATTGGCGGATTTTCTCCCAGTGGGAAGTATTCCGGGCCGGGATCGATTACGAATGGACGCATCTGCAGAGAGGGCACGATATCAAAATCCCGTTCAGCGTCTTTCCCTGGTTTCATCTGCGCAAGAGTATCGTCCCCGGTCTAACCCCGTTTATGGCGGTTTTTGCGCTCTCCGGAGTTGTTTGGGCAATGACGCAGTGGCGCCGCCTGAAGGATGGGGAACGATTCATGCTTGTCTATGCCGTTGTTTTCTATGCGGCCTGCGAACTGACGCCGCTGAAGCCGTTTCCGGATTACATGCGTTACATGATTACTATTGTCCCGGCGTTGTTGTATTTCGCAGTCAAAGGCGTCCGTGAATGGGGTGATCGTCTCCCCGGCCTGCGCCAGGTATTCTGGGCGGGGATGTTGGTGGCGCTGGCCGTGTCTCTGCGGGAGAGCGTTCTGCTCGATTACTATCTGGCGCGCGATACGCGCGCCGTTTTCTCCGACTGGTTGGCGCAGCAGAAAGACAGGGTGTTCTGTGAAACCTACACCGCTGCGCACCGGAGCATGAAAGCGTTGGTCGCGGTTAATCTCGATGATCGCCGCCGCGAAGGCTTCCGGTATGCCGCGGCCAGCAGCTTTATGTATGAGCGTTTCTTTTTCGCAGAGAAAAACGCTCGACCCAGCAGTTATGTCAAGAACGGCGCCCAGTTTTACCGAAAGCTTTTCCAACGGCCGTTCATCGAGATCCGGCCGGCGTTCAAGAGTTTCGCCTTCAGCAACCCGACGATCCGTATTATCGCCCTGGCGCCGGCATCGGAAGCGGAAAAGCAGGGCGGTTTTATTCCTTAACCGGCGCATTCAGGAGAAGGCTTCATGAAAAACGCAATCGCCTGGTTTATCGCTCTCGCGCTCGTGCTCTTTTGTTGCGCCGTTGTTCTCAACCGGGCGATGGAGCGCGGGGTGCACGATGAGCTGCAGTTTATTTCGGCGGGCAAGCTTATCGCTCGCGGATTACTTCCCTACCGGGATTTCGCGGTTTCGCACGGGCCGTATCTGGCGTATGTATATGCGGGGCTGTTTGCCTGTACCCCGCACCTTCTTTTTTCCGCACGGCTCTTTTCCCTTGGGTGCGTGTTTGTCCTGTGGGGTTTCTTGGGTATAATTGCGTTCCGCCTCTTTCCCGCCGCTTCGGTCCGACGCCGGCTTCTCTTGGCGAGCAGCGGCATCCTTTTTGTTTTTTCCAGCCCATTTTTTCTGGCGTCTCCGGGGAATGCCTGGAACCATCAGTTTCCGACCCTGCTGGTGTTCGGCGCCGTATGGGTTTTCTCCTGGGCCGTACGAAGCGCACGCAAACCCGCTGTTTTGCTGATCCCCGGACTGCTGGTCGGGCTCGCTGCAGGAACGCGCGGCATGTTCGTTTTTTGCGCGGCGGCATTTGTGATTGCCTGTGTTTGCGAGCGTTCGAGAGGAGGGAGGCATGCGGTCAAGCTTCTGGGATGGTTTCTTTCCGGGTTTGCCTGCGCATTGCTGCCGCTTGCCGTGTTGTTTTTCAAGGCACCTGCCCAGACGCTCTTTGGCCTGAGCCAGGGATACAGCCGCGATCCGCAGATCTACGTGCGTATGTTGCATAACACGCCCCGATGGAACCTGTTCCTGCAGCAGATATTTTTCAATTCCACAACGCTTTCGCAGTTTTTGCTTTTTGCCGGTCTGTCCCTGCGTTGCCTGTTTGGCGCCTCCTCCGGAGAAAGACAGGAGTCGGGGAGGATCGAACTTATCCTGTGCTGGGGATTGGTCGTGTGCGCGCTGCTGGGCGGGCTTATTGCGCCTTCGGCAAATCCCCAATATTTCTTTCCGGCACCGGTCTTTTGGTGTCTGGGCATACTCTATGCGCTTTCTTGGCTCTCTCGGCGCTTTGTTGCGCCGCTGGAGGAAACGCCGTTTTTCGTATTGGTGACGGCCATCGTCTTTGTCTTGGCGTTTTTCCGCGAGCCGGATCTTTTGGCATTCAAAGCGCCCTCTTCGTGGCACGGGTACAAGAGTCACGCTCTAGGATTGAAGATCCGCGCTCTGGTTCCGCGGGGCAAGATATTGACCCTGTCTCCTT
>CAZOGI010000001.1:37941-83418 GCA_964579435.1 uncultured Planctomycetales bacterium | reverse complement strand
GTGCTGGAAGGAGACGGCCAGATCTATCCGGAATTGGCAATGGGGCCATTTTTCTGGCGGAACGCCAAATATGTGCCCCCGGCGCAACGGCAGCTGTTGCGTATTGTTTCCGAGGAGGATCTGGATGCCTTGTTGGAGAGGGAGCCCCCGGCCGCGTACCTGACCGGCTACGAACCGAAGTGGGATTCGTTTTTCATCGAGCGCGCCAGGCGCCAGGGCTACCGTCAGGTACGGATCGGCCACGAAAAGTATCTGTGGCTGGTCCCTTCCGGCAGAGGAGAAGGCCGTTGAGCGGACAAGGGCTTGATCGGGAAAATGCCGCGATCGAGTTTTCGGTGATCATCCCGGTTTTCAACGAAGAGGCTTCGATCCTGCCGCTGGGCGAACAGCTGCTTGCGGTTATGCGGGCTTTGGGAAAGCCGTTTGAGATCATCTTTGTAGACGATTGCTCGACGGACAAAACCGCCGAAGCGGTATGTTCCTTGTCCGGATATGCCGGTTTAATGGTGCTGGTAAGGCTCGCGCGCCATGAAGGCCAGTCGGCTGCGCTTCAGGCAGGGTTCGAGCAGGCGCGCGGAGATATTCTGATTACCCTGGACGGCGATCTGCAGAACGATCCCCGCGATATCCCCCGGCTTCTCGCCCGGCTCAACGCGGGGTACGATCTGGTCTGCGGTTGGCGGCAGAAACGACACGATCCTTCTCTGCGCCGTCTCTCCTCGGGGGTGGCGCGCCTGTTCAGGAGAGCGCTTCTGCGCGATCGGGTCCACGACGTCGGCTGTACCTTGCGCGTTTTCAAGCGGGCGGTGGCTGAGGGGATCGCCCTGTCACCCGGCATGCACCGGTTCTTCACCCTTATCGCCCAGAAACGCGGGTTTTCCATCGCCGAAGAGCGCGTGGCGCATGCGCCGCGGGCTTTCGGCGTTTCAAAATACAATGTCCGCAACCGTCTGTTCATCGGCCTGGGGCACTGTTTCCTCTTTGCGTTCTCCGATGTAAAGACGCTCTGCAGGAAAGAAAGAACCGTCCCGGTCAAGGAGGTGGTGTTCCCGTGAACTCAAGCATGTGGCCGCCCCGCGAAACGATATGGTTGGCAGTCGGCTTTGTTGCCCAGGCGCTCTTTGCCGCACGCTTTCTCGTGCAGTGGATCGTCTCGGAGCGCAGGCGTCAAAGCGTCGTGCCGTTGTCCTTCTGGTTTTTGAGCCTTGCCGGAGGATGCGGGCTGCTTATGTATTCGCTCTACCGCCGGGACGCGGTATTCGTTATCGGGCAGGCCGCCGGCATCCTCGTCTACGCTCGGAACCTCTGGCTCATCCGGCGCGCGCGGGAAGCGGGTCCGTCCGGAAGGAATCGATGAGGATGGCGGAGCGCGCGGCGGCAGCGGTGGTGGTCCTGGCAACGCTTCTTATCATTCAGGCGGCGTTGCCGGTACACTTTTTCGCCGACAACACCGAATACGTGTATCTGGCGCAACATTACCTGCGGCATCCGGCGCAATTGTTTTCGCCGGTGCCGTTTGCGATCGAGAAAAACCATTACATTGCGCATCTGTTCTGGTATCGCCTGCCCGACCGCCTGTTTTTTGCCGGCGGGTATCTTGTCTCCGGCGTCGATCCGCTGGGGTATAATCTGCTGCAGGCGCTGGCGTTCCTGCTGCTGGTGTGGGCGATTTATGGTTTGAGCGTTTCGCTCTCGGGCTCGGTTTTTGCCGGCCTGAGCGCAGTCGCGCTCTTCTTGAGCGTCCCGTGCGTCTATAAGCCGCTGCACTGGCTGGGAAGCGCCACGCTCTTAGCGGGATCATCCCTGGCATTTTCCCTCTGGTTGCTGTTTCGCTGGCTGGACACCGGCAAAAGCCGTTTTCTTATACCCGGTCTCCTGGCCTCCTGCGTTGCGCTGACCGCCAAGACGCCGACTCCCTGGCTCCTGCCGATCCTTTTTGCCCTGCGCCTTTTTCTCCTGCCCGTGCCGTCGATGCGCACCAAAGCGATGCGGGTTTTGGCGTTCCTGGGGATCGGCGTGGCCGGATCCTCGGTTTGTTCTTGGCTTGCGTATCGCCCGATCGCCGAACTGGCGCCCAATCAATATGCGGTGTACCGGCTTTCGTTCTCCCATGTCTTTCCCGCGATGCAGTGGTATGCCCGGACTTCCCTGAGAGAAGGGTATCCGTTTCTCCTGCCGGTGGTCCTCGGCGGGCTCATCCTGGCTTTTCGCCGGGCATTCATTCTTCCTTTGGTATGGTGTGCTCTTTATCTGGGCAGCCATTGTTTGCTGAAAGGCCCGACGACAAAGCATCTTGCCGGGGCGGCGGTCAGCGTCAGTATCCTGGCGGGGCTGAGCCTGTCTGCGCTCTGGGGTTGGGGAAGGGCATGGGCGCGCCTGCTCGTGCGTGGGCTGATCATCATAGGTTTTCTGGCGAGCCTGCCGCAGGCACAGGCGCATCTGCGGACCATCCGCACGGTTAACGGTTTCGCGCGAAAGTCCTATCGGACCCAAAAGGCGCTGTATGCGCGCTTGCTGACTTTGCCGCCTCAGGCGCAGGCCTTTACCGAAAACAGCATCAGCGCGTATTATCTGAAGAATATCGCTAAAGCGGCGGGTCGCAGGGATCTTGAGGTGAAGACGCTCGCACCCGGCGCGCTCGTCGAGCCGGAAGGTTTCTTCCCGGCGGAGCTGGAGCTTATCGAGCGGCAGGGGCGCAAGATCCTGCGGGATAAACTGGGGGATTGGCGGCTTTGAGCAGGACAGTCTGTCCGGGCGGACGATGAAACTACTTGTGGTCAGCGACCGATACCCGCCGTATTTTGAGGGCGGCTATGAGTTGCGCTGCGCCGAGACGGTCGCGTATCTGAAACAGCGCGGGTGGGAGACGACGGTGCTGACGACCCGTTATGGCGACGCGGCAGCTTCTGATGCGGGGGTGCTGCGCCTTTTGCCGTATGTCTCTCACGGGGTTTCTCGCGGCAGCCTTCTTTATTGGTGGTCCCGCATGCGCGCCGCAGCACATTTTCGCGCCAATGTCCGGCCGGTCCTGGGTATCGTCGAAAAGATAAAACCGGATGTCATTTTTTGCTGGCAGCTGCAGGATATCGGGGTATTGTGGTTACCGGCGGTGCAGCGCCTGCGCATTCCGGTTGTTTTTTCGCTGGGCGATTACTGGCTGCGCGATTGTCTCCTTTCGAAAGGATTGTCGCGTTTCTATTGGGGAATCGGGAACGCACGGCGCCTGCCGCTGCAGCGGCTCGTCGCCAATAGCGCGTATCTGAAAGATGAGTACGTGCGCGCCGGTTGCCCGTCCGATACGGTATCGGTATTGCCGCGGGGGATAGCGCGGGAACGCATTCTTTCCGATGAGGCCCCCCAAGGCGCGCGCGGGAACGCACCGGCGGAAATTGTGCGTCTTCTGTATGTCGGCAGGATCCATCCCGACAAAGGGCTGGAGACCGCCTGTGAAGCGTTGGCATTCCTGAAAAATGAACCCCCCCCCGTCGATGCTTCTCTGGATATTATCGGCGCCGGGGCAGCGGGGTATGTCGCGCAGCTGATGCGCTTCATCCAGAACCGGGGGATTGTCTCGCAGGTGCGTTTTTTGGGCCAGCTTTCGCGCGAGGTTGTCCTCTCGCGGTACCAACAATACGGTATCTTTATTCTTCCCGTTCGATGGCCGGAGCCGTTTTCAATGTCTCTGGTCGAGGCTATGGCCCGGGGTGTTGCGGTTATCGCTTCGCGGGAGGGAGGGAATCCGGAGATTGTCGAGGACGGCGTGAACGGTCTCTTGGTCCCTGCCGGAGACAGCCGGGCTCTTGCCGCGGCAGTCCGTCGGTTGGCGCGAGATCCGCAGTTATCCCGGCAACTGGTTTCCCATGCCCTGCGCACGGTCCAGGAACGGTATTGTCTTGAGAAATTGTTGCCTCTTTGGGAACAGCTGCTTGTGAACGCAGCGTATTCCCGGAAGGCGGTTGGATAAACCGTTATGGCTGCGCACTCTTCTTCCCCGGTATTCTTTTCGTATTGGAAAAAAAATGCGCCGGACGACGGCGGGCATCAGCGAACACAGCAAATGCTCGAGGCCTTGGAGCCGCTGGGGTATGAGGCGCGTTTTTCTTCGGCCATAACCGCGGGGGTGCAGGGTTCGCGGGTCTATCGTTTTTTTGGTCGGCTGCGTTTGGATGAGGCGTTCATGCGCTGCCTGGTACATTTCGATCGCGCGCGCGGCTGGCAGGGGTGGGAGCGGGGGTTTGCCTGCAAGACCGTCGTGCCTTCCTGGTTTATCGCGCGTCAGTGGGCCAAAGCGCTGGCAGACGGGAAAGGCATAGGGCTTGCAATCGTCGAGAATCCGCTTTTCAGCGCGCCGCTCCTGCGGCGCCTGGACGCACTGGGCATCCCGGCAGTCGGGGTCTGCCAGAATCTGGAAGCGCGCATCGGCGGGCATGTTTTGGGAGAATGGCGCGATCGGCTCTGCGCGCAAGAGATGAAGATCCTGGCCGCGTGCGCTCTGGTGATAACCGTCTCGGAGAGCGATGCGCGGGAAATCGTTTCTCACGGCGGCTGCGCGTATTGCTTCGCGCCGTTTCCGCCCCGCCAGCTTCTCTCCCGGCTCCGACAAGTTCGCCAGCGCCGCGCAGAGACTGCAAAAAGGGATTATCTGGCGCTGGGAAGCGCCTTCCATCCGCCTACTTACACAGGCATGGGGCGCTTAATCGAGGCCTGGAGGACGATGGCGCTCTCTGAGCGTTTCGGACGTCTCGTGGTCGCCGGTTATGAGAGCGAACGTTTGGCCCGGTTTTGTGATGGCCGGCATACGCTGTGCCGGGGCACGTTAGCGGCGGCAGAGCTGGATGCGCTCCTTGCAGAGACGCGCGGCTGCATCTGCTATCAGGAGGAGGAGAGCGGCGCCTTGATGCGCATCTCTTCCCTGTTGACCGCAGGGGTTTCGGTCATTGCCAACCCGATTGCAGCGAGGGGTTATACCGGCCAAAACGGCGTATGGCTCTTTGATGCGTTTACACAGCTTCCGGAGACGCTTTCCCGGGCTGCGGGAGGGCCGCAGGTCTTGCCTGCGCCGCAGCCGCCTGATCCGGGAGCGCTCCTTGAAGCGATACGGGCAGTGAGGGATAAGGCACTCCGTTGAAAATATCCGTCGTCGTCCCATTTTGCAACAAAGAACGGTTCATTCGCAGGTGTATCGAAGCGCTTCTGGCGCAGGAACCGTGCGGGAACGAATACGAGATCGTCTTTGTTGACAACGGTTCAACCGACGCTTCGGCCGGCATCGTTCAGGAGTATCCCCGCATCAAATTGCTGCGCGAAGAGAGGGCCGGCGCGTATCGCGCCCGCAACCGGGGGGCGAGGGAAGCGACGGGGGAGATCGTCGCCTTTACCGATGCCGACTGTATCGTCGCCAAAGACTGGATCAGTGAGATCGGGGCGGGAATGGACCGTATGGCCAGCGACGTGGCCCTGGGCGCTTTCTCGTTCGTTGAAAATGCCGATGCCGCGGTCAATCTTCTTGCCGATTATGAAAATATGAAATACTCCTACGTGCTCCGCGCCGGGGCGCGGCAACAGTATGTCGCGGCCGCAGGAAATATGGCGGTGAGGGCCGCGTTCTTTAAGAGGGTCGGCGCTTTCAGCGAATCTTCGCAGTGGGAGGGGATCGGCGATATCGAGTTCATTCAGCGTTGCGCCCGGGCGATTCCGCCGGGCAAGATTGTTTTTTGGGATCGGATGAAGGTCCGGCACGCGGAGATTGACCGCTTCAGCGCCTGGCTGAACAAGCTTGCGGCGTACGGCAGCGCGGTCAGGGCGTTACAGCGCCGGAGCGATTTCCTGCCTCTTTCTCTGGGGCAGCGCTGGGCGATCTTTGCGCAGTGCCGGCGGGCCCATCGGTATGGGGTGGCACGCTCTCTGCGCCTTATTTTTTTACTGGCCGTCGGTTTTTTATCTTATAATACGGGCATGTTCGCAAAAACCGCCATGACGCGCCAGGGAAATGCCGCATGAGCGAATCTGCGCGCTCCGGTGCCCCGGTGCTTTCGGTGCTGGTTCCCGCCTACAACGGTGCGCGGACTATCGAGCAGTGTCTGCGCTCGATAAGACAATCGGCGTTCCGGGAGTATGAGTTGGTCGTGATCGATGACGGCAGTACCGATGCGACCGCGCGGCTCGCCGAACCGTTGGCTGATGCCGTAATCCGGCAAAAAGAGCGCCTGGGGCTTGGAGAGAGCCACCAGCGTGGGTTTTCCCTGGCCCGGGGCGCGATCATCGTCAATATCGATCAGGATGTCCTCGTGCGGCCGGAAACGCTCGGCCTGATAAGCGATTATCTGGCTCGGCATACGGACGTCTGTGCGGTGTGCGGCATGTTGGCGGAGGAACATCCCAACAAGAATTTTGCCAGCCAGTATAAGAATCTGTACATGCATTACCGCTTCAGCCGGCTTCCCGCCGAAGTGACGTTCCTCTACGGGTCGATCTTTGCGCTGCGCCGGGAGGCGGTTGCGACCCTGCGCTTCGACTGGCGCTTCGGGGTCGCCTTTACCGACGATACGTACATGGGCCAGCAGCTGGTTTCCGGCGGCAGGAAAATCGCGTTCCTGCCTTCTCTGGAAGTCGTGCATCTGAAACGCTATACCGTTGCTTCGCTCCTGCGCAATGATTTCAAGATACCTTCGGTCTGGGCGCGTCTGTTTATCACCTTCCGCGGCTGGCGGCAGCTGGGCCGCTACCACCTGGGGTTTTGTCATGCCTCGCTGGCACAATTGGTCAGCGTCCTCTCGGCTCCGGTCATCATCCTGCTGGCCCTGTTGCTACGGGAAATTATTCTTATCGGGCCGCTCTTGGTTTTTTGGTCTATCTTGAACGGGAGGTTCCTTTTCTATCTTTTCAAAAAAAAGGGCTTTTGGTTTGCCGCCCAGGCGGTATTGGTAACGTTTCTCGATCAGTGCGTCATGATCGGAGGGGTCATGTTCGGCTTCCTGCGGACCGCGGCATTGCGATGACTGATCGTTTGAGGCGATCGGTATTATACGGTTGTTTGGCGTGCGCCGCCCTCGCGGTTGCGCTGTACAGCCAATGGCCGGCGTTGCGCGATCCGTTTGTTATCGCGGATGATGCCCGGCAGCATCTCTATTGGATGGTTTTGTTCCACAACCCCGGTCTTTTTGATGGCGATATCTTCGTCCCGTTTGCCCGGTCTCTGTCGCCCTGCGGATTTCAGGCCCTATTTTGGATTTTGACGTGGTTCGGGGATCCCATTGCAGCGGGAAAGATTCTTTCCTTGGTGCTCTTTTGCGGCAGCGCAATTATGCTCTTCGTTATCGGTTCCGCAATGCAGGGGGTGAGTCACGGGATGCTCCTGTATCTTTTTTTTCTCGCCTCGCCTCTCTTTATGGGGACCATGGCGGGAGGTTTGCCGCGCGCCTTTGCCTATCCTCTGCTCTTGTGTTCTCTCGGATTCCTGCTTCGGTTGCGTCTCGATGGGGCCCTGTTTGTGGCGGCCGTCAGTTTGTTGCTCTATCCGCTCGTGTTTCCGGTTCTCATTGCGCCGATCTTTTTTGTGGTGATTTGCCGCGGGGAAAAAACAGGGATAGCGGGCATGAACAAAAGGCTGCCCTGGGCTTTTTTTCTGTTGGTGGCGGTAATTTTCCTGGTGACGGCATATGCCAAATATGCTCGTCCTGCTTATTGGGGACCAGCACTGTCGCTTCAGGAAATAGAATTGAATCCCGCTTTCGCCGCAGGGGGCCGTGCCCCACGGCAAGATTTTGTGCTTCCGCGTTACCTCTTCCAAAGTATGGCCAGGATCGGATATGTTTCTCCCCTCCTCGTGGTCGTGTGGGGCATCGCTGTGCTCTCGGATGTTATGCGTAAGCGATACGAGTTTCTGTGGCGACATACGGTTGCGACCGGGTTTCTCGCTGCAAGTGGGTTAGCTTGCGCGCTTCTTGCCCCCCTTTTGCCTGCGCCACTCTGTTTGGTTCAGGCCAGATATATTCAATATACCGCCGCTTTATGTGCTCTCTTTATTGTAGCGAGGGCAGTCATGTTTCTTTTCTGGCTTGTTCCCAGCCGATGGTGGAAGTGCGTCGTGATGGGATGTGCCGTTATTGTGATTTTTTTGACCGGATCTCGCAGGATCAAGCCGGGGCTGGGGGTTGGCGTCTGGATGAGTCCGGGGGAGCGGGAAATCGTGCATTTTGTGTCGCACCTGCCGCCGTCAGTGCTGGTAGCTGCGCCTCCTCGACATGCCGATAATATCTCTTCGTTCGCACACAAAAGGATATTCCTTTCATATGAATTGGCTTATCCCTTGTTTGAAGGTTATGCAAAAGAAATCGCAGCTCGCGCCCGTGCTTTTTATGCGGCCTATTATGCCGAAACGCCGGAGCCCGTTCGCGATTTTGTTAAAAAATACAACATCGACTACTTGATAGTTGATCGTGGCTCTTTTTCCGACAAGGTCGTTCGGGGGAAGCGGTTTTATTTTGAACCATTTGATCGCGAGATAGTGAAGATGCTGAGCAAGCGCCAGTCCTTTGTCTTAAAGAATCCAAGCCAAACCGAGACGGTTTTTTCATCTCGGGACGGTCAATGGTATGTTCTGCATTTTGATCTTGAAGCGATAAAGGATAGAAGGCCTTAACGGTGTTTCGTCGGTGCTCAACGCCAAGGCGAGAACGCGGGATCTGTCATGGGGAGGCGTAAGCGCGTGACTAATGAAGGCGGCGGTAGAGAAGTTTACAGCATACGGGCAATCGGTGTGCGCCCGTCACTGTCGGTTATCGTTACGTCGTACAATAGCGAACGGACACTCCCGCAATGTTTAGCGTCTATCCGTAACAGCGAAGGAGTGGCATTTGAGCTTATTGTGGTCGATGACCAAAGCGGCGACCGCTCCCTGCCTATCGCTGAGACTTATGCCGATCGGGTAATCGTGCTGAAGCAGCATAAGGGGCGTAATAGTGCGCGTAAGGCGGGCTTTGCTGTTGCTGTCGGCGAAATAGTGGTCAATATTGATTCGGACGTTTGCCTTAGGACGAATACCCTGGCGGTCATAAAGGACTTTTTTGCTCTCCATCCCGCGTATGACGCTGTTACCTGCAAAATTGTTCGAGATAATACCTTTGATAACTTTGCCAGTGCCTACAAGTCGTTATATATGTATTATGTATTCAGTCGGATCCCCCGGGACATCGCTTTCATTTACGGTTCCTGTTTTGCCTGCCGCGCCACGGTTTCTTCTCTGTACGATCCGCCTTTAGAGATAGGAGAAGATACCGCATTCGGCCAAGGCTTGGTGAGAGCCGGCAAGCATATAGCATATCTGCCCGAAGCCGAATTCGTGCACAACAAATACTATTCCCTTGCTACCTTGTTCAGGAACGATTTTTTAGTGCCGCGCTATTGGGTTGAGCTGTTATTCTTTTATGGAGGATGGAGGCACGTGCATAGAAAACGGACAGTTTTCAGCCATGCCTCTGTTTGGCAATTGACGAGCTTGTTTGTTGCCACGGTGGTCGCGGGGGTGTGTTTGGGGCTCTGGTGGAGTGCAGTTTATGCTCCGGGAGCGTTTTTGTGTGTAGGTGTCTGGCTGAGTTTGCATCTGCGATTTTTTTTATTCTTGATCAGGGAAAAGGGGTGTGTATGGGGGGTGTCTGCTGTCCCATTCACTTTTTTGGATGAGCTTTGTAAAGTTGCGGGCATCATCTGGGGAGTCTGCGCAAGCGGGGTCAAGCGAATGCGCGCCAAGATCATAGGAACCGGAGCGGTAAGATGAACGAGCGATTGCCGCTCACCAGGCGGGTTGATCTCAATCTCGGATATCCGTGTAACAATAATTGCCTCTTCTGTTATTTCAAAAAACGCAAGCACACGGCCTCTCCGCCTTCAGCGGAGACCCTATATCGTAAAATGTTATTCTTAAAGCGGCTGGGTATCGAAACGCTTGAGATGACCGGGGGAGAAGTGACGCTTCGAGAGGATTTGTTTGCTCTTATTGCATATGCGAAACAAGTTGCACGTTTCCCGCACATCTCGATCATTACCAATGGGAGTCGTCTGTGTGAAGCGTTGTACGCGCAGCGTATTGTTCGGGCCGGTGTGGACGAGATAATTGTTTCGCTGCACGGGCATACGGCTGATCTTCATGACCGATTGGCCGGGAGGCAGGGGAGTTTTCAAGAGACGCTGCGAGCGATTGCTGCGGTTCGCGCCGCTGGCGCACTCTGTCGCGTGAATACGGTCGTTACCGCATTGAATGTTTCGGCATTGACAGAGATAGCGCGGTTGGTTGCTTCTCAGGGAGTATGTCAGTTCAACCCAATCATTTTTTCTCCTTTGGATGATGCGGATACGACGCACAACAGTCTTTGGGTCCGGTATGCAACGGCTGCAACCGCTATCAAGGCGATGTTGGAGGATGCGGGGTCCCTTTTCCAGAATATTTCTGTTAAGGTGCTTCCCTTTTGCTGTCTGCGCAGCCACGTTTCCTCCATCACTAATTTATTCCAGAACCTCTATGATCCCTTTGAATGGGATTATTTTGCGCGCGTGTGCGTGCGACAAAATGTGATAGTCGCTTGTGCGGCTGCGATTGCCGGGGCGGTTTTGTTTATGGATATTCGCCGACTGGTATCGGTAGGATGGAGAGTCGGATTGCGCGAGGGGATTGTTCATTTTGAAGCGGCGCGACATTGCGCGAAACCTTCTTGCTGCAGGCTCTGTCGGTATAATCCCATTTGTCCGGGGATCTGGAAGGAATACGCGCGGCGGTTCGGGGTCCAAGAGTTAAACCCGTGCCCCGGAGAGCCGTTATGGGAGGTGGATCAGCCGCTTCGTTCGCGCACGTTCGCTATTACTAACAGACAACAATGCGGTTAGCATCGTTCAGCCGTCCATCGTCGCTTCGCCTCGAAGTATCAGCGCGTTGCCAGTTGCAATGTGTCTGCTGTCCGCGCAGTCGCATCCCGAGAGAAGATGTCTCCTTGGATGCCGGGAGGCGCTTTTGTGCTCCGGAGGATTGGTTGAATCCATGGGCGCAGCACCCGCATGTATCAATGAGCGAAGTGATAGGAAACGGAGTATTATCCCCGTTACTCTTTGAGAAGATTGTGCGAAACAATCCGTGGGTGCGCCATGTCGAGTTGTCCAACTGGGGGGGAAATGTTTCTTAATCCGGATCTTTCGGACATTGTAAAGTTGGCTCGCACCTACAACGTGCTGTTGACTGCGGAGAACGGCGTTAATGCGAACTATCTTCCCGATGCGCTCGCCGAGGATTTAGTGCGCTATCGTTTTGGAAGCATCAGTTGTTCGATCAACGGCGCGAGCAACGTAACCTATGCGCGCTATCACGTGGGAGGGAATTTCGAGACGGTGATCGAACACTGCCGGACCATTCAGTGGTATAAACAAAAATACCGCTCTCCCTTTCCCCGTATGCAGTGGCAGTATATCGTTTTCGGATACAATGAACATGAAATTGAAAAGGCGCGTAGCCTCGCTGTTCAACTGGGGATGTCTTTTCTTTTACGGTTGAACGTCTCGCATACGTATGAGCCCCTTGTGGATAGCGCGTCGGTTTCTCGATACGTGTGGGGGAAGATTGCTTCCCGAAAAGCGTATTATCAAAGGGTAGGATCGCCTTTCTGGGCCAAGCGTGTGTGTTCTTTGCTATGGAATTCCCCGCAGATTAATTGGGATGGTCGGGTGTTCGGCTGTTGCCTGAATTATTGGGGTGATTTCGGAAGCGTAGCCGAAAATTCCCTGGAGGCAGTATTGAGTTCGCCGCTGATCCAGCGGACCCGCCGTATGCTCTTAGGTGAGCAAGAAGAAGCGCCGGAGAGCCTCTGTTCGACTTGCCTGTATTACCGGCTGATGAAACGCCAGTCGCAGTGGTTAAGGCCGTCAGAGATTTATTGGTATCGATATCTTGCCCAACTTAAATATGCCTGCTTGAAGACATGGGGGAACTATCCTTTGCCGCGCCGTTATTGCATATAATTTTGGTGCCGTTGGGCAAGGGTTTTTGGTTGGGGCGTGACGATGCATATGTGGGGAACGAATATAAAGAGGCGTATTGTCAGGAAGAGCAGGCTGGGGATGTTTCTGCGTTTTTTCGGCCGCTATCTGCCCGGCCCTCTTTTTCTCTTGGTGCATATTACCCTGCGCTGTAATCAGCATTGTCCGTGGTGTTATCAAAAAAAAGATGTTTTTTTCCGTTCCTTCTCGCGTGACATCGCGGTGTCGGATTTTCAGTTGCTTCTTGAGCAATCAGTGCGTTTTTGGCCGCATCCGCACATTCATCTCTATGGAGGAGAACCATTCGCGCACCCCCGTTTTTCCGATTTGCTGGAATGCTGCGGGCGGTACCGTCTGAAACCGACACTAACGACGAATGGACTGGATTTGAAATCCCGTAGCGAAGAGTTGCTGAAAAGCCCCCTTTCCCAGCTGAACATCTCTGTTAATAACGCCTTTTTCCCTGACGAAGCAACGAATGATGTGTTCCTCGACGGGTTGTTCTATTTTCTTCGTTTGAACAAGGGGGAAAAAACCGTGAATTTGAATTGGACGGTTACTCCTGAAAATCACCGTGCGTTTGAGCGCCTCTTGGAGATTCTTCGCAAGACAGGCACACAGCTGGGAGTCGCCGCGGTGGTATGCCAACATCGCATGGTTTCTGAACAGGAGCGGCAAACGCTCATCCCCACAAAGACAAAAGCGTTAATGTCTATGGTGGCTAATTTGAAGCAGATGCGTTTCCCGTTCAAGCTTTGGTTTCTTCCCGACATCCGCCCCGAGGACATCGAACGGTATTACTGTTCACCCGATGCTTTCCGTAACGAGTGCTATGTCCCTTGGGCCGGTTTGAGCGTTTACCCCGATTTGCAGGTGGGCGCAGGAGCCGGTCTCTTTGCCTGCAAAGCGATCGTTGGGAACCTGCAGGAGAGTTCTCTGAAAGATGTTTGGGCGGGTGAGCGTCTCCGGCGTTTCCGTGAAAACCTGCGGTTTGCCGGATTGCCGCGTGAATGCGGCCGGTGTTGTCAGAAGCTGTATTATTGATCTGGGAGGGGGGTGTATTTGCCGTCATGTATCGAGGGCAGCGTATTTCGGTCGTGATCCCCTGCTTCAACGAAGAGGCGGGAATCACCAAGGTGCTGTCGCAGATGCCCGCGTTTGTCGATGAGACCATTGTTGTGGATAACGGCTCGACTGATCAAACGGCTTACGTGGCGCAGCGGGGGGGGGCAATTGTGGTTTCCGAGAAACGTCGCGGCTACGGGAGGGCTTTTCAAGCCGGGTTTGCGTATGCCCGAGGGGACATTCTGGTGACGCTTGACGGGGATAATAGTTATCCTCCCGCGGATATCGAAACGCTTCTGTTTCATATGGCCAGCGGACAGTATGATTTTGTGGTCGGAACCCGGTATCCCCTCAAAGACGGTCGTGTGCAGCCTCTCTTGAATCGGATCGGGAACCGTCTTATCTCATTGCTGGTGTGTCTGTTGTTCGATTTGAATCTGCGAGATTCGCAGTCGGGTATGATGGTGTTGCGTCGATCGACCCTGCCAGTCATCGGCCGTGTCAGTGACGGCATGTCATTTTCTCAGGAAGTGAAGATTAACGCCTATCAGGCCTCTTCACTTCGTTGCTCAGAGAAGTCGATTACGTACCGTTATCGTACCGGACGTTCGAAATTTCGCCTCGTTGACGGATTAGGTAACCTTGTGGGTTTGTGGTGTTTCTATCTGCGGAAGCGACGTGCTCGCTGCAGCGGGATGAACCATACCTAATGTTTCCCAGGCCATGGCCGGATTACTCCTCCTTTTCGACTTTTTGCTGTTGATTGGTCTTTGTGCGCGTTCACCCCTGTTGCGTCCTTTGGGGGGCGGTTGGAGAGGCGCGTTTTTATACGCCTCGGTTATCGCCGGATCTGCCATAGTGATGGTGACGGAATGTGCAAATCTTTTGTCCTGCCTTTCGTTGCCCTCTTTTGCGGTGGTGTGGGGTGTCGTCGGGATAGGTTTGTTGATGTGTCATCGATGCCTTTCCGGCACAGTGAGGGGGTCGGCGGCAGCGGCGGCCAAGAATACCGCCCTGTTGTTTCCCGGGATACTGATGGGAGCATTTTTTCTGGCTACGGGGATTATTGCCCTAGTAGCCCCTCCCAATACCAGCGATTCTTTGGCGTACCATTTGAGCCGCGTTTTCCAATGGGAACAAAATCGATCCCTCTCCCCTTTCCCGACGTCCGACATAAGGCAATTGCTCTTTCCTCCCGGTGCGGAGTATTTGTTGCTCCAGGTTCAGGTATTGACCGGTACGGATCGTTTTGTCAATCTCATTCAGTGGATGGCTTATGGCGGTTGTGCCCTGGGGATATCGTTAATTGCACAACAGCTGGGCGTTTCCTGGGCAGGTCAGGCTTTTGCCGCTCTCGCATGTGTGATGCTGCCCCAGGCAATTCTGCAGGCATCCAGTACGCAGAACGATCTCCTCGTGGCATATTGGATGGTGTGTTTCGTGTGGGGTTTACTGTGCCTGCGTTCCCGGCCATCGGTAAATTTCGCCACAGTTCTCTTTACCGGTGCGGCGCTGGGTTTGGCGTTGTTAACGAAAGGCACGGCTTACCTGTACGCGCTTCCTTATTTAGGCATGTATGTTGTCGAAGGAGTTTCTCGTCCGGCGAGAGAAGTGACCTTGACGGTTCCATCTAACTTGCCTTCATCCCGGCAGGGTGTTGTCCGCGGCTGGATAAGACCAAAATGGGGATTACCGCCTGGTTTTTTGTTGTTGTTGGTCTGTGCGGTAGCGGTGCTGCTTAATAGCGGGTACTATCTACGCACCCATGCTTTGGTGGGCTCGGTGTATTCTCGTCCGGATATTGCCGCCGGGTTTTATGGCGCCGATCTTCTGGCCTCTAACCTGATACGGAATACAGCCGTACATTTTGGTGTGCCCTCTCCGGCGGTCAATGCCACTTTAATGCAAGGCACACGGGCGTTACATCGATATCTGGGCGTGGAGGTTGATGATCAGCGCAGCACGCTCTCCAATACGCAATTTTCGATTGGTTTTTCCTTGCATGAGGATCGGGCAGGGAATCCTCTCCACGCGGTACTGTTTTTGTTTCTTCCGGTCTGGTTGTTGACTATTGGCCGCGGCCGGCAATCGTGGTCACGTCCGGTCTTGTATGCGCTTTCCTTGGGCGGGGGAATGGTATTGTTGTGTCTTTGTACGCGCTGGAGCCCCTGGAATATCCGGTATCATGTTCCCCTTTTTGTCTTGGGGACCGCGCTGTTCGGCCTTCCGTTTCATCGGGAATCGGCGGATGTATCTCAACGTCGGTCGTGCCGCCGATTCCTGTCTTTTTTCTGTACCGCCGTTACCATTGTGGCAATTTTGAGATTATTGTTGGGCTACGGTATCCTCCCCGCAGTTTTTGCAAAGACGCATGCGGTGAATATTGCCGTCTGTCTATCGGTCACCCTAAGCGCTATTTTTCTCTATGGGGCGGTTGGTGTTCAAGAACGGGTTCGCCTGTACCTGCTGGGGATTTTATTCAGTATAACGGCACTTCCCGCTCTTTTATTCAATCAATCCCGGCCGCTGATCGGTAAACGTTCGATTTTCAATGTCCCGCGGTTGGAGCAATATTTCGCCAATCGTCCGGAACGGTACGACGAATATCGGGCAAGCATCGATTTTGTCCTCTCCCGTGGCTGTACCTCTATCGGTTTGAAACGAGGCAAGGGTGATTGGGAATATCCGTTCGTGGTCTTTTTGCGGACGCAGCAGGTTCCGGAGTTTCGTTTGCGCCATGTAATGGTTGCCAATCCGCCCGTCCGCTCCCCGCAGGAGCCTTTTTCACCCTGCGGGATAATCGTTACTAAGGCTGCAGGGGTGAATCGGGTGGTGCTCAACGGCGTGCAGTACAGTCGAGAGTGGGCTCGGAAAGAATTGTCTGTTTTTGTCCGGCCTTAGGAGAGATTCATGGCGATTGTTCGTTTTGTACGGTGGGTTCTTTTTGTTCTTCTGTCGGTTGAAATTTTCTCGCGCCTGTTTCTTTCTACGGACTTTGCGCGTGAGCTTTTAGCGCGGGAGGCAGCCCGCGGCGACACGAGCTCTCGTATTCTCTGGAACGCTTCTGCGAGGGTGCAAGCATCTCGGCGGCGCGTTCCTGATCGGATCGGTTTGCTTCAATACCACCCGCTTCGGGGGTGGGCATTGAAACCGAATTTGTCCATTCCGCGCGCGGTTCGCCAGTATGCAGTGACTACCAATGGCGCGGGTCTGCGCGGTGCGCGCGATTATTTTCCCGGGCCGCTCGAGCGCGGCGTGCGTATCGCCGTGATGGGAGATTCTTTTACTTTCGGGGAGGGGGTGGATGATAACGAAACCTACAGCTTTTTGTTGGAACAATCGCTTCCGCAGGTCGAGGTTCTTAATTGCGGGGTGCCGGGATATGGCCATGATCAAATGTTGCTTTATCTTCAGGAAATTCTGGAGCAGTACCGGCCGCATATCGTTTTGATTGGTTTTGTTTCTTGTGATATCGGGAGGAATCTTCTATCGTTCCGTGACTACGCGAAACCCCGATTTCTTCTGAGGAACGCGACGTTGCAGTTGGGCGAGGCTCTCGTTCCCTCTCCGGAACAGTTAAGGCGCGCCGAATTATTTTCCTTGCGGAGCCGGGATCTTCTCTCGGTTCTTTGTGATGTGTTGCGTCAGAAAACAGGCATTACTACGCGAAAAGCCGAGGCCCTCAGCACGGCGCTTCTCGATGAGATGCTGCGGGTCAGCAGCGCCCGGGGGGCAAAACCAATCTTGGTATATTTACCGATTGGTGCGGAGATGAATGATCCCGTCGACCATCGGTTCATGCGCGAGTATTGCGTAGGCCGTCGGCTCGACTTTGTATCGGTTAAACCGGCTTTTCTCGCTGCAAAGAAGAAGGGAATTGGTTTGAAAACCGGGGGCCATTGGTCGGCACGGGAACATCGGCTGGCCGCGGAAGAGATCGGTGCCTACCTTACCCAAAATAAAATGTTTGTGAATCGATAGGAGAATTTATGGCGAGACGCGTATTGTTACTTACGACTCCGTATCGGAGCGTCCGGTATCGTGCGGTTGTTCGCAAAATACCTCCCACCTTGCCGTTTCTGGGCGTTGCCTATATCGCGGCAATGCTTGAGCGGGAGCAGGTGCCAGTACGGGTCGTAGATGCCTGGGGAAAACAGTTGTCGTTTGAGCACATAAAATCCGAGATAGCCGCTTTTTGCCCCGATATGATCGGGATTACCAGCACCGCACCTGCCTTTGGCATTGCTATTGAGTTGGCGCAGAAAATCAAAGAAGTCTTTCCGCACGTCTGCGTGGTATTCGGGGGGCCCTATGTTTCTGCGATCCCGGAAGAGACGCTGCGCGAGCTCCCTTGGGTTGATATGGTTGTGGTCGGGGAGGGTGAGTATACCATGGTAGAGCTGGCTCAGGGGCGCCCCTGGCAGAGTATCAAGGGTTTAGTCTACCGCCAAGGTTCCCGGATTGTGGCCAATCCACCCCGGCCGCTGATAGAGGATCTCGATGCGTTGCCTTTTCCCGACAGGTCGTTTTACCGTACAAACTGTTATCTGCGTCCCTTCTACGAATTCCACGGAGCTCCGGTTGCTGCAGTCGTAACCAGCAGGGGATGCCCTTTTCAATGCACCTTTTGTGCTTCTCATACGGTTGCGGGAAGGCGGATACGTTTGCGCAGTATCCCCAACATTGTGGAGGAAATCGACCAACTGCTTGCACGTTACCGCGTACGCTTTGTCAGTATCGCCGATGATGCGCCGGTATTCACTATGGATCAAGAGCGCCTGGAAACGTTCTGTCGGATGATTCGAGGCAGGCCGTTTTTGTGGGGTGCTAAGGCTCGCGCCGATTCAATAAACGAGAAAAATCTTTCCCTGATGCATGCCGCCGGATGTCGGGTTTTGGAGATCGGTTGCGAATCGGGAAATCCGGACATCCTCGAGGGGTGGGAGAAGGGGGTGACGGTTTCGCAGATCAAGGAAGCGTTTCATCTCATGCGCCGTTTTGGGATAAGCTCGGTGGCGATGTTTATGCTCGGGGCTCCTAAAGAAACGCCGCAATCGATTCAGCGTACGATTCGTTTTGCAAAGGCGTTAGGCGCGACCTATGTTATCGCGCGCATACTCTATCCCTATCCCGGGACTCAAGCATATGAGGCGTTGGTGCAAAAGGGCATGGTGGTACCGCGCCGCTGGGATATGTTGCGCGATCCACGGTCAGGGGATCCGGTGCTGCGCCATCCGAATCTTTCAACAAGCGATTTGGCACTTCCAGGCGTGAGCTTCGCCCAGTTGTTGCGTTGGCAGCGGATCTTTCATCGCAGTTTTTATTTGCGTTGGCGCTATGGAGTCGGTGTTTTGGCGCAGATAAGGAATTGGCAAGCGGTTAAGGCGTACCTGCGGTTGGCTGCTGGAGTGATGCGTTTCTGGGTGCGCTGGGGGCTACAGTAGTCGGCCCCGAAACAGTCTGCTTTTTACGATCATCCACTTTTCGCTCGCCGAATATTCTCGAAAAGCCGAACATATACAGGGACGTTTGCAGGTGAGGAGCGCTTGTCTTTGTTCCTGGGCCGTCTTTCCGAACCAGATGTCTTGCGCGTCTTCGGTGACGATTGATCCGATCCGGGGGAAGAAGTAGCAAAGCTTAACGTCTCCGTTGGGGAGGATATGCATATTCCGGAATCCGAGGGTGCAGCATTTTTTTGCCAAAACTGTATCGGGATCGCGATAATAGCGTTTCATCATTCGTAAATAGGAGACGGGCGTGACAATTGGCAAGCCAGAGGTGCGCAAGCGTATCAATTCGTCGATCTCTTGATCGAACCTTCGCAGGTCATCGATCTGTAAGAGGGGGTTATTGGTTGTTGCATTAACCGGTCCGTCCACGCGGACGTTGTGGCCGAAGCTCGCCAGGACGGGGATGAAATCGATTATATCCGCTCCGGACCGGATGGCCCAGGGGACAAAGGCGCTGAGGGATCGATAGTTGTCTCGTGTGATGACCGGAGAAAAGCAGATGCGCATATGAGGGTGGGCGGTTTTGATAAAACGCGTCGCGGTGAGTATTCGTTCATGCAAGCCGGGAATACCTTTGAGGCGGTCATGTGTTGCGGGATCGATGCTATTAATGGAAAAATTGCAATAGTCGAGCCCGGCTTCTATGAGCGCGTTACAGCCTGCTTCTTCGAGGGCCATGCCGTTGGTGATGAGGGTGGTATAAAAGCCGAGACGGTTGGCCGTTTTAAGAATCGGAATGAAATCAGTCCGTACGAGCGGTTCTCCTCCGGTAAAATTAATGGCGCAACGCTTATTCCATCGGGCCAAGCGGGAAAGGAATCCGATCCATTGCTGCGTTGAAAGTTCTGTGACCGTTTGTGGACGCCAGAGATCGCACGTCTCGCACCGCGCATTGCATCGTTCGGTTATTGCCAGCGCGATTACGATGGGTTGGGACAGGCAGCGCTGGAAGCGCAAGCCGATGGTACGCAGCAGCTCATGACGGAGTCCGGGCAAAACGGCGTGGAGCAGTTTTGTATTCATCGGTTAATCAAGAAAAAGTGTTGTACCTTTTCCGCGAGGCTGTACGGCCGCATGCATCCAGCCAGACAGGGTTGTCGGCAGGACAAAAGTTCTTTTCTTTGGTTTTGGGCGGCTGGTGATGACCAGATAATGTTCAGTGAGGCCAAACGGATGTTTCCGATCGGCGGAAACCAGGGGCAGAGTTGTACCGAGCCGTCGTGGGCTATATAAAGGTTGCGAAATCCGATTGAACAGCCGCGGCGGGGGATCAGGAGGGCAGGGGAGCGAAAGAAGAGTTTGATTGCTTCCAAATCGCGGCGCGGAGTAATCAGGGGAACGCCGTTTTGTTTGAGATTCACGAGTAAGTTGATTTGTTTGTCCAGCTCTGCCAAATCGTCGATACGGTAGAGGTCGTGCAGAAACTCATTCCCGCACAAGGGGGAGCGGGGCGTAGGTTCCTTGGGATGGATGTCAAGAATCGGCTGTACATCGATAGTATCAATACCGAGGGTTTGTGCCCACCGAACCGTTTCCGCAAGTGAGCGGTAGGTGTCTTTGGTAACGAGGAGGATGATCCCGAGGCGCGGTCGGCTTGGGAGATGACAAAGGTACTGAATAGTTTCGGTGATGCGTTGATGGAGCCCGGGTACTCCTTTATAGCGGTCATGAAGTTGCGCCGAGATACTGTTGAGTGAGAAAATGATTGAATCGACTCCGGTTTCGGCGATTCTTCCGCGTCCCTTTTCATCGAGAAGGATGCCATTCGTATTGAGCGTCGTCCCCAGGCCAATGGCGGCACAGTGACGCAGCACGTCTTCAATGTCTTCTCTAACGAGCGGCTCTCCGCCGGTGAATGAAATACGGCAAGGGCCGGCCCAGCGGCGGATTTGGTTCATGAGTGAAATGTTCTCGGGGGGGGTTAATTCTTCGGCGCCCGTTTCGGATTGCCATCGCAGGCAGGTTATGCAGGCGGCATTGCAACGGTTGGTAATGGAATAATAGATTAAATACGGCGTATTGAGGCAGCGGCCGATCCGTCTCCCTGCTGCGATCAACAAATCCTTCCGTGCGACCGATAGACTATAGCGCAGCAGAGACGGTTTCAGGTGTTTTCCCATTTTTGTCGGTGATGGTCATGACGACCCCGTTTCCCCAGCGTCCGCATGCCGTTTGAATAGCGCGTACGAAGGCGCGATGCAGTTTGATGCGTATGCGCGTACCGCTCAGGAATGTGTGTAGAGAGCGGTTGATGACGAGCAGGTACCAGAAATGATGTTGTATTGAAATTATCCGGGTGGCGTTGAGCGTTGCCAGCCATCGCCGTATCTTTCCTATCTGAAGCGGCTGGGCAAAGACGCCGTCGTATTCCGGCCGGATCAGGCCGCTCATCCGTCCCAACTGCGTTACCCAGCACTGCCGTCGGTCAACAATGCAGACGCGGTGGGCAACGCGCAGGCATTCGCTGAGGCAACGCAGCACATCGTCCATATGGTGCATGGATTCATAGGCAATGACGGCATCAAATGCTTTATCGCGGAACGGTAAGGCCATGCCGTCAGCGACGACCCAGAGGCACGATAATCCTCTCGCACGCGCAAACTTTTTTGCTTCCTGCAGGCGAGTCAGGTTGATATCGGCATTGATTGCCCCATGCCAACCTTTCGCGTGTAATTGGTGGATTTCTCTTCCGAGTCCCCCCCCTAGAAAAAGCACCTTTCTCTGCCTCAGGCTTCCGAGTTGATTCTGGACTAATGCGACTAATTCCGCCAGGAGCAGTGCGCGCAGCGGATCCAGATCGTACTCAACCAGATGCGGGGCTTGCACGCACGATTGCGCGTCTTTATTGCGGTCTCTTCGCAAGGGAACGAGGGGGGGCATATAGCCACTATTATACCGCAATCGTGTAAGACGCAAGGAAAATGGGACATATGTTTGACGGGAAATATGCTACAATGAGGCCATGATTTACACTCGAGGCGGCAGGGTCTTGCTTATCAATCCTGGGCAAATCTTCTATCCTAAGACATTCCGCGGGTCCCTTCATGGGTCACTTGGCCTTCCCGTAGGGCTGTTGTATGTCGCAGCGGCTCTGCGTCAGCAGGGATGTACTGTACAGATTGTCGATATCCCGATGGAGGAATCGGCCCGGACCGAGAAGCGCGGCGATGGTGTGGTACGGGGAATCCCCGCCGCGACCCTGCGTGGGCATATTACGCGCTTTGCGCCTGATCTGGTGGGTATCGCCAGTCAATTTTCAAGTCAGGAGGAGATGGCAGTCGAGGCCGCGCGCCTGGTGAAAGAAGTGCGTCGCGATCTTCCGGTGGTTATGGGAGGAGCCAATGCAGCGTGCCGACAAAAAGAACTGTTGGCTACCGGAGTCATTGATACCCTTGTCGCCGGGGAAGGAGAAGGTGCGCTCGCAGAACTCCTTTCTTTGTTACAGCGTGGCGGGGTGTTGCCGGCCCGCCTGCAGGGGAGAGGGCCGGACGATCTTGATTCCCTGCCGCTGCCTGCGTACGATCTTCTTCCCATGGAAAAATATCTGACATTGTATCGTCGGGGAATTGCGACCCGGGATCGTGATGTGCGCCGGGCAGTCCCGCTGATAACGAGCCGTGGGTGTCCTTATGGCTGTATTTTCTGCGCGGTATCGCAGACGATGGGGAGGCGGTGGCGCGGGCATTCCCCCGGCTACATCCATCGCCACATCGGATTGTTGGTTGCGCATTACCACGTCCGTCATATCCATTTCGAAGATGATAACTTGTTCTACGATCCTGCTCGTTTTATGGCTATACTCGAGGCGCTCGCCGCCTATCGGTTGACGTGGGATACGCCTAATGGTGTCCGCGCCGATTTGCGTATTTCCGAAGCCATGCTCAAGCAAATGAAGAAAGCGGGATGTCGTTCCTTGACAGTGGCGGTTGAGTCAGGAGATGATCGAGTGCGCAACGAGATTATTCATAAACAACTTGATTTAGCAGAGGTGAGGGAGTTTGCTGGGCGCTGTCATCGCGCAGGGATTCTCCTGCGAGCATTTTTCATAATGGGGATACCCGGTGAAACAGAAGTCTCCATGGAAAAAACTGCCCTTGCGGCTCTTTCTCTGGCGCGCGAGTTCGGGGTTGAGATTATCAATTTCATTGCAACTCCGCTCTACGGAACGGAACTCTTCGACCTTTGTCTCCGGCAGGGCTACTTAACGGAGCCGTTGACCCCGCGGGCCCTTTCGGAATCGACGGCGCCGGATGGCCGCTGTCTTATCCGTACCGAATCGTTTTCTCCCGCGACGGTCGAACGATTGAGTCGTTTGCTTTCGGCGCGCGCATATCGCCGAATGTTTTTTCAGCACCCCTATCGCACCTTAAAACGGATAGGGAATGTACATGTTTTTTTGCGAGCCCTGAAGCGGATTCTGAATGCCTGAGCCCCGTTTCTCCGTTATTATCGTCACTTACAATCGCCCCAAGGTACTGCAGGCTTGTCTTTCTGCCCTTCTGCCTCAGCTTGCGGCAAGCGGTGATTGCGAAGTCATAGTCGGTGACGATGGCGGCCGCGTTTCCTATGGGTTCCTGCCGGAGGTCCAATTGCGATTTCCCGGGCTGCTTCGGCTGCTTCGGCTGCCGCACCGCGGGCCGGCATGCGCGCGGAATGCATGTATCCGGGAAGCGAAGGGGGAGATCGTTGTTTTTCTAGATGACGATAGTCTGCCTCTCCCGGGCTGGTTCGATGGGTTGAGAAAAGCCTGGGTGCGTTTTCCCTCCGCTGCCGGTATCGGTGGAGGAGTAGCCTCTGGTCCTGCCAAGACCCTATTTGCGAAGACCGATGGATTCCTATTTAATTGGTATCTGCAAGAGGCATCTTTTCTGCCGGAGCAGAGTGTATTCTTGAGCACGTGTAATGCAAGCTACCGTAGGGAGGAGTTGTTGCGTATCGGACTGTTTAGCGAATCTTTCCCCAAGGCCTGCGGTGAGGATCGGGATCTGAATGCGCGTTTGCGTGCAGCGGGGGGCCATCTGGTATTGTGCAAAGAAATTAACGTGGTACATTCGTCTTTGGAAACCTTCGGTCAGTTTGTCCGGCGGCATATCGCCTACGGGCAGGCGGCCCGGACAATGCGAACGCACCGTTTTCGTTCTGAGCAGCACATGTCTTTATCCTACCGGGCCTTTTTCCGTTTGCTTGTTACGAGCGAAGAGCCGCTGGCGGTGCGGGTCGGCGTCGGACTGCTCTTTCTTCTTGCCCAATTGTTGACGTGTATCGGTTATTGTGTCGGGCTACGGCTTCGAGAGGTCCCCTCTTGATTGGTGTGCGGTTTGTTGGGGGAGGGCTTGTTTTTACACGTTCCGTCGTCGATCGGGGGTGTCCGTGTTGACGGGGGCACAGATGCTCCACCAGAGCGCGCTTACTTCCGGCAGGAAGAAGCTGAAGTCGAGCATGTTGTGCAGGAGAAAGACCCCGGCGGCCGCGCAGAGCCAAGGCAGGAGTTGGGGTTGGGCGGTATTGTACCGTTGACGGTATGTCCGTGTGAAGACCGCCGTGACCAAACAGACAAACGCAAGAAGGGTTATAATTCCGCCTTCCGCCCACAGCTGCAGGAATACGTTGTGCGCGTACCGGGAGTGCGTTAAGTTGAAATTCCCCAGTCCCGTGCCCCGCCAAGGGTGCTGTGCTATGACCGCCCAGGTTTCCTGCCAGTAGTCCAGCCGCATCACTGTTGAGAATGCCGGTTGTTGGTGCGCGGGGGTTTGCGTGCGGCGCCATACCGCGAGAAAAACCGCTAAGAGGGTAACGGTGATCAGAATCACTGCGTTGCGGCGGTGCGTGCGTGCCCTTAGCGCAAACACGACGGCTATGATCGCGCAACTGATAAAAGCCCCGATGGATTGGGTTAAGATAAGCGCCGCGATGACCGGAGGCAAAAGCAGCCAGCGCCGGCGCATTCCCGCCGCCAGGAATGCGATCATGCCCAGATAGCCGGCCAGGACATTAGGGGTGACAAACGGAAAGAAGACCCGGCGGCGGGCAAGGTAGTCGCGGGCAAAATCCGCCGACATGCCCTGTTGCGTCAAATATGCCTCGGTGTGCCTGAAGGAGAAGAAATACTGATAGAGCGCCAGCAGGCTGATCAGGACCCCGGTCCCGACGATGACGCGCAGCAAAGACTGCCTCTGGCGCGCGTCGAGTGTTGAGGCGTAGAGGAAGAGCCCCGCGGCGGTCCCGTAGTGCGGCAGGAGCAGGGCGCCGAGGGACCGGTCCTGCGCCCAAAGCGCAGCCGCCGCGACGGATGCCAGGAACGCCCAGAGCGGGATACTGACCGAGGCCGGGGGAAGCCTGCGCGCTTCGGGGTGCAGGAGAAAGCGCACCAGGAGGGCGGCGAGGAAGCAGCTGTTGAGCACCGCGTCGGCGCACGGGTAGGCAAGGGAAGCGACGAACGGCCGCAGCGCGATGAGCAGTAGGAGAACGTTGTTCATTGTGCTATAATTCTATCCCGGAATGCAAACGCAGTCAAACGGATTAGCCAGCATCGTCTTCGTCACCTGCGGCGCCCATGATTTTCTGGAGCGCGCGCTTGAGGCGGCGTGCGCGCAGAGCGTTGCCCCGCGGGAGATAATCCTCGTCGATAACTCGGCGGGCTCCGGCGTGACCGCCCGCCTGCAGAAGGATTTCCCCGGCGTGCGCTTCCTGCCGCAGTCCTCCAACGCCCTCTACGCGCAGGGCCTGAATATCGGCATTGCCGCCAGTTCCGGGGAGTGGGTCCTGTGCCTCAATGACGACGTAAAGCTGGCGCCGGATTTTCTGGAGCGCGCCCTCGGCGCACCGGGCTTGACGCCGGATATCGGCATGATCAGCGGCAAGGTCCTGCGCAGCGACGGCAAGACCGTCGACAGCACCGGGCTGTTCCTGAGCCCCTGGCGCAGCGCGCGCGAGCGCGGCTACGGGCGCGCTGACTGCGGCCGGTTCGCGCAACCGGGCCCGGTCTTCGGCGTCAACGGCGCCGTGGCGCTCTACCGCCGCGGGATGTTGGAGGGGGTGCGCAGGGGCGATGAGTATTTCGACTCCCGGTTCGGGCTTTTTTACGAAGACCTTGATCTGGCCTGGAGGGCCCGCCGCAGCGGTTGGCGCGGCTGGTATGTCCCCGGGGCGCTGGCGTATCACGTGCGGGGGGCCAGCTGCCGCCAACGTGAAGGACTGGACAAGCCGTTTGCCCGGCGGTTTCTGAGCGACGAGCACCTGGCTCTGCTGGTCAGGAACCGTTACCGCACGATCGCGCGCAACGAATCGGCGTGGGGTTTCGTGCTGCACCTGCCGTGGATATTCTGCTACGAACTGCTGCAATGGGGATACCTGCTGATGCGCCGGCCGCGCAGCGCCCTGCTCTTGCTGCGGGGATGCCGCGCGCCGCGGGAGGTTCGTCCATGAAGCGGCCGCCGGATATCTCGATCAGCCGACTGACGCTCTATGCGCGTTTTCTCGATGAGTTCGTGAGGGAAAAAGGGGCCAAGGCGACGATCAATTCCGCGGAGCTGGCGCAGGCGCTGGACATGAACCCGCACCAGATCCGCAAAGACCTTTCCTATTTCGGAAAATTCGGCGCCCGCGGCGTCGGCTATAAGGCCGAGGAACTGCGCGCCCATATCTGCTCGATACTGGGCCTGGGGCGGCAGTGGAATCTGTGCCTGTGCGGCGTCGGGAATTTGGGGACTGCGTTATGCGCCTACGCGGGGTTCCGCTCGCTGCATCTGAACATCGTGGCGGCCTTCGACAGCGACCCCCGGAAGGTCGGCTCGACCGTACAGGGTATCCGGGTCTCTGCCTTGCGCGATATCCGGCGCCTGGTGCGCGAGCGTCGCATCGATATCGCGCTCATCGCCGTGCCTCAGGAGGCCGCGCCGCGCGTCACCGCGCTTTTTGTCAGGGCGGGAGTGCGGGCGATCCTTAATTTCGCCCCGGTGAAGCTGACGGTCCCGGCGCGGGTGAAGCTGCGCACCGTCGATTTTTCGACCGAACTGCTGAACCTGACCCATTTCCTCTCGGGGAGCGCCGCGAACGCGCGCGGCACCTGAGGGGCGGTCTTTTATCGTATCTCCCGGCGGTGAAGCGCGTTGTGAATCAAAAAAACCTTGACAATAGGTAATTGATATGATAAAAAATAATCAAGATTATGAACAATAAGTAACACGGAAGGGGGGTTGCGCTACACAGTTGAACAGACCGGCATTGAAGAAGGCCCGAGAGCAGAACGCTGAGGCCTTTTTTTTGTGCCCGTGACCCCCGCGGGGCGGAATTTTTGAAAAATCACCCGATGAAAAAGAAAATCATAGGCTTAACGTTCGATTTAAAGACCGATTACACCTTCCAGGCGGGCGATCCGCCGGACGCCAACGCCGAATTCGACCACCCTTCCACCATCGACGTCATTGCCAAGGCGATCGGTTCGCAGGGTTACCAGGTCAAGCGCATCGGCAACGTCTCCAGCCTCATCGAAACGATGGACGATCTGGGGGTCGATATGGTCTTCAATATATCCGAAGGCCAGACCGGCCGCAACCGCGAATCACAGGTGCCGATGCTGCTGGAGATGAAGGGGATCCCCTGCGTCGGCGCCGATGCCCTGACCTTAAGCCTGACGCTGGACAAGATCATGGCCAAGCGCGTTTTCATCGCCGAGAATATCCCCACCCCTAAGTTTTTCGAGGTCAAGAACCTCGATGCCCTCGCCGGGACCGACCACATGCGCTTCCCCCTGATCGTCAAGCCGCGCTGCGAAGGCTCCTCCAAAGGGATGAGCGAATCCTCGCGCGTGCAGACGATGGAGGAGTTGCGCCGCCAGGCGGAGTATATCATCCAGACCTACAAGCAGCCGGCGCTGGTGGAGGAATTCATCGCCGGTCAGGAGTTTACCGTCGCGGTCGTCGGCAATGACCCGCCCGAGGCGCTGCCGGTGGTGCAGATCAAAATCGACGGGAAGCTCAAGCTCAACGACAAGTTCTACACCTTCTCCCGCGTCGCCTCGGATAAGCTGGAGTACATCTGTCCCGCGCGCATCCCGGCGACGCTGCGCGAGCGCCTGATGCAGCTGGCGCTGCAGACGTACGAAGCGGTCGAATGCAGGGATTTCGGGAGGGTCGATTTCCGTGTCGATAACGACGGCAATCCCTATGTGCTGGAGATCAATCCGCTCCCCTCGCTCTCCACGGCGGATGTCTTCCCGCTCGTCGCGCGCGAGGTCGGTTTGACCTACGAGGCGATCCTGGGGCGCATCATCGAAAGCGCCTGGAAGCGCTATCAGCTCAATTAGAGCGATGGATATCGCGATCACGTTCAATCTGAAAGAGAAGGACGATTCCAAGCCTCCGGATTATTTCTCGGAGTTCGACTCCCAGGAGACGATCAACGCCATTACCGAGGCGCTGCGCCGCCGCGGCCACGAGGTACTGCCCGTCAACGTCAACTCCTCCGATCTGCTCTCGGTCTTTCGCAAAAAGCGCGTGGATATGGTCTTCAATATCGCCGAAGGGCGTTCCGGCAAGTTCCGCGAGTCGGAGATCCCGGCGCTGTTGGATTACCTGAAGATCCCCTACACCGGCTCCGGCACCTTTTCCCTCGCCCTGGCGCTGAACAAGGCATTCACCAAAAAGATCCTGCGCGCCGAAGGCATTCCCACCCCGAATTTCCAACTCTTCACCAAAGGGACCGAACCGATCAATCCGTCCCTGCGTTTTCCGGTCATCGTCAAGCCCAACCGCGAAGGCTCCGCCAAAGGGATACACCGCAGCTGCGTCGTGGATACGCCCGATGCCCTGCGGGAGAAGGCCCGAGAGCTCATCCGTACCTACCGCCAGGAGGCGCTCGCCGAAGAGTTCATCGAGGGCACCGAGCTGACCGTCGGGATCCTGGAGAACGGCACGGTGACGGTTTTGCCGATCCTGGAGATCGATTTTTCCTCCTGCAGCCGCAGCGGGGAATTCTTCTACAGCTGGCAGATGAAAGAGTTCCAGGGAAACACCGAGATGGGGACTATCCCGACGTTCCATTGCCCGGCGCGCCTGGATCCGCTGATCGAACGCCTGGTCAAAGAGACCGCCGTGCGCACGCACCGGGCGATCGGTTGTTACGACCTCTCGCGCACGGATTTCCGCCTGAGCGCGGATAAGGTCCCGTATGTCCTGGAGATCAACCCTTTGCCGGGATTGAATCCCCGGGATTCGAATTTTCCGGCGATGGCCTACGCCGCCGGAATGCGCTACGAGGATATCATCGATTCTATCGTCGAGAGTGCAACAGAACGGAGGAAGATGACCCGTGGAGAATAACCCTTCAGCGCTCGACCAGCAGCGAGTCGTTGCGGAGGTGACGGCCCCGCCGCGCACCAGCCGGCGTGCCCGCGATTATCAGCAGATCAGCCTGTACCGGGAGGTCAACCCGCTCGATTGGGAAGACTGGCATTGGCAGCTGAGCCATCGCATCCGCTCCAAGGATGAGCTGGCGCAGGTCGTGAAGCTGACCCCCGAAGAGGAGGAGGGTATCCGCAAGGCCCGCGGGCGCCTGGCCATGGCGATCACGCCGTACTGGGCCTCGCTCATGGACCCGGAGGACCCCCAGTGTCCGCTGCGCCGGCAGGCGGTTCCGGTGGCGGCGGAATCGGCGATCTCCCCGCATGAGATGACGGATCCCTGCGCCGAAGACCGCGACTCCCCGGCGCCGCATTTGGTGCATCGCTATCCCGACCGGGTGCTCCTGCTGGCGACCGAGCACTGCGCGCTCTATTGCCGCCACTGCACCCGCCGCCGCCTCGTCGGAGAGCACGAAAAAGAAGATACCTCCGCCGGCCGTTTCGATGCCGCGATCGAATATCTCAAGTCCAACAAGAAGATCCGCGACGTGCTGATCTCAGGCGGCGATCCCCTGATCCTGGACGATGCGGTGCTGGATGCGCT
Organism: uncultured Planctomycetales bacterium; assembly: GCA_964579435.1. Classification (GTDB taxonomy): domain Bacteria; phylum Omnitrophota; class Gorgyraeia; order Gygaellales; family Profunditerraquicolaceae; genus CAZOGI01. Next base: position 53,882 of record CAZOGI010000001.1, on the reverse strand, counting down.
CCTGACGAAGGTGCGCTCGGTCTCGCACCTGGAATTCGTGCGCCTGGGCACGCGCGTGCCGGTGACCTTGCCGCAGCGCATCACCGAGAACCTGATCAAGGTCCTCAAGAAACACGCGCCGCTGTGGATGAGCATCCATTTCAACCATCCCAAAGAGATCACCAAGCGCTGCCGCATCGCCTGCGACATGCTCTCCGAGGCCGGCATTCCGTTGGGCAGCCAGACGGTCTTGTTGAAAGGCGTCAACGACCGCCCGTACGTGATGAAGAAGCTGATGCACGACCTCCTGCAGGTGCGCGTGCGGCCGTACTACATCTACCAGTGCGATCCGGTGAAGGGGACCCAGCACTTCCGGACCCCCGTGGCAGCCGGCATCAATATCATGGAGAAACTGCGCGGGCATACCTCCGGCTACGCCGTGCCCACCTACGTCATCGACGGGCCCGGCGGCGGCGGTAAGATCCCGGTCAGCCCCAGCTATGTCCTGTCGCAGGCAAAGGGAAAGTATGTCTTGCGCAATTACCGCGGCAAGATCTACACCTATCTGGAATAAGCCTCTGCGCAACGCCCTCGTCTGCGCCGCTGCGGCGCTGTCTCTTGTGGCGTGCCTGCCCCGTCTTCTGTGTGCCCAGGAAGCCGTCCGTGATTACCGTGCGCTGACCGATGAGGAGCGCGGCGTCTATATCGAGGAGTGCCTGCGCGCCCTCGGTGTGGAGGAGACCCCCGAGCCGCCCGCCGCAGCGCGTGAGGCGGCGATCTGCCACGAGCTTGAGTGGTGGGAGAATCTCTACACCAGCGTCGGCATGCAGACCGGCTTCGCTACCGGCGACACCATCTACCATATCAGCTTCGACAATCCCTGGGAGAGCGGCGGCCACGGCGAGAGCCAGCTCTCCTGGCCGATCCATAATTATCTCATCGGCGTCGAGGCGTCCCTGAGTTACCGGCTCAACGCCTCAGACCCGGTGGCGCGCGACCGGGCGCGGCTGCGCTTCAGCTGGTTCACCAACCTCGACGACGCTTCGGGGAAAATGAAGGATTCCGACTGGATCGAGAACGACGTCGGCTACCTGGGCGGCGGGGAGAACCACGACTCCTACGATATCTTCTCGACCAGCGACTGCACGCTTGACCGGGCACACCTCTGGGATGTCTCCTACGTCTATAATTTCTGGCCGGTCAAATCAATCGGCATCGGGCCTCTCCTGGGTTTGCGCTACCAGACCTTCGAGTTCCATGCGTCCAATCTCCAGCAGGACGGTTTCTATTCGTATTACCCGGACTTCTCCTACCACGACAACCGCAACCTGCGTTGGGGCGACTACGAGTCGCGCCAGACCCTGCCGTACCTGGGGATCAATACCGATGTGCATATTTCAGACACCTTTTTCCTCAACCTGGGGCTGGGGTATTCCGACTGGGCGCGCATCCGGGATGAGGATACCCACCGCTACCCGACCGCCGATGAAGCGCTGGGCGGCAATTATGACATGGTCTCCAAGACATCCGCCGACGGCAGCGTTTTCCTTTCGAGCGTCAAGGCCGGCTGGCGTTTCCTGCCGAACTGGGCCTGGACCCTGGGGGCGAATTACCTGACCGTCAGCGCCAAAGGCAATACCGTCCAGCGCACCTACTACAACAACGAGCTCCTTTCGGCGACCGATGGCGGTGCGATCAACACCCGCGTGACCTGCGAATACTGGCTCATCGATACGAGCCTGCGCTGCAGTTTCTAGCCGGTTTCCCCAACATCCCCTTTGCCAAAGAGTTTAGTCCCTGCCGAAACGAGCTTTTGTGCTTGACCCTCCCGGATGCCTCATATATAATGAGAACACTCTCGGCAGAAGGTGCGCCGCAGGAGTGAAGAGCGATAAAGAGAAGACCGGGTTTTGCACGGCCCGCCTGATGTCCTCGACACACATCCTTTAAACGCAGTATCCGCATAACAAAGGAGTGAGGCAGCTATGGACGTTCAGAACAAGCGCAGCGTCATCCTTCTCGGACACGCCCAGTCCGGTAAGACCACCCTGGCCGAAAGCATCCTCTTTGCCTGCAAGGCAACCTCCCGCAAAGGCTCAACCGCCGACGGCAACACCGTCAGCGATTACAGCGCGGACGAGATCGAGAAAAAAAGCTCGATCAATGCCAGTTTCCTCTTCTGCGACTACAAGGGAAGCCGTATCCAGCTCGTGGATGCCCCCGGGTACGCCGATTTCCTCGGCGAAGTGATCGCCGGTTTACGGGCGGTCGACAGCGCGATCCTGGTGGTGGAGGCCTCAGCCGGGGTTGAGGTCGGCACCGAGCGCGCCTGGACGCTGGTCGAAGAGGCAGGGCTTCCCTGCCTCTTTTTTATCAACAAGACCGATAAGGCCGATACCGATGTCACGCAGGTGGTCGCCGAACTGAAGGAGCGTTTCTCCAAATCGGTTATCCAGATCGGCGCCCTCGACGCCCCGGACCTGATGGAGGCGGTTGCCGAAAGCGACGATAAGCTCCTGGAAAAATACCTGGAAACCGGCGCGCTTTCGGTCGAGGAGGTCTCCCGGGCGCTGCACGAGGCGGTGCACGACCGCAAGGTCTTTCCGGTCTTTTCGGGCGCCGCGCTCACCGATAAGGGGATCCCGGAACTTTTGGATGCAATCCTGAAATTCCTCCCCGGTCCTCTTGAGCGTACGGCGCTTAAGACCGTCGACCCGGCGAACGCCTCTGAAGGGGCCCTTTTCTCCCCGGATGCCAACGCCGGCCTGAGCGGTTTTGTCTTCAAAAATATCTCCGATCCCTATGTCGGCCAGTTGACGCTGGTGAGGATCTATTCGGGCAGCCTCGCTTCCAACACCGGATTTTACAATGTCGGCAAGGGGACGAAAGAGCGCGTCGGACAGTTGATCTTCCTGCAGGGCAAAGAGCAACGGCCGGTAGAGGCAGTCGGCAGCGGCGATATCGTGGCGATCGCCAAGCTCAAGGAGACCGTTGCTTCGGATTCGGTCGGAGACGATAAGGTGCGCCTGGTCTTTCCGTCCCTGGTCTTTCCCGAGCCGGCGATCTCCGCCTCGGTCAAGCCCAAGTCGCGCGAGGACGAGGAAAAGATCTCCCTGGCGCTGCATAAGCTGGCGGCGGAGGACCCGACGTTTAAGGTCTCCCACGATCCTCAGACCAAGGAATTGATCATTTCCGGCATGGGAGATCAGCATCTCAACGTCATGGTCGGGCGCCTGCGCAGCCGTTTCCACGTCGAGGTCACCCTCGGCACGCCCAAGGTTTCCTATAAAGAGACGATCTCCCGGAGCGCCAAGGTGCAGGGCAAGTTCAAGCGCCAATCCGGCGGCCGCGGCCAGTACGGGGATTGCTGGATCGAGATCGAGCCTTTGGAACGCGGCGCCGGCTTTGAGTTCGTGGACAAGATCTTCGGCGGTGCCATCCCGCGCAACTTTATCCCTTCGGTTGAAAAAGGGGTCGTGCAGGCGATGGCCGAAGGGGCGGTGGCCGGCTATCCGATCGTTGACGTGCGCGTCAGGCTCGTCGACGGCTCCTATCACGATGTCGATTCCTCGGACATGGCCTTTCAGATCGCCGGGGCGATGGCCCTGCGCAAGGCCGTGCAGGCAGCCGGGCCGGTGCTCCTGGAGCCGGTCATGGACGTGGAGGTCAACCTCTCCGAGGAGTTCCTGGGGGCCATCTCCGGGGATGTCAACTCCCGCCGGGGAAGGATCATGGGGATGGAGCTCAAAGGCAAAAAACAGATCCTCAAGGCCCAGGTGCCGCTGGCGGAGATGTTCACCTACGCCAATGATCTGCGCTCGCTGACCGGCGGACGCGGTTCCTACTCGATGCGTTTCTCCCATTATGAGGAGATGCCGCATAAGAACGCCCAGGTTATTATCGCCGCCTACCAGGCGACCAAAAAGCATGATGAGGAAGTATAGAAAGGACGAAAGCCGATGAAGATCTGCGCGTGGGGGGTTCCGGATCTTGCCCCCGGTAAATACAGCGTCAAGGACGAACGGCTCGACCGCGCCGAGAAGCTGGTGAAGGCCAAGAAGAAGACGCCGGTGCAGGTTGAGGTGGTGGGGGCAGATGCGCTGCGGGACGCCGACGCCATCGTCATCCTGCCCGAGGCCCGCACCGATTTGGTGCTGCAGGACCTGGAGTTCGTGGAGACGCGCCTGGGCCGGGCAAGCGAGGAGGCCGAGCGTGCGCTGCTGCAGCGGATGAAAGAGGCGCTGGAGAAAGAGGCGTTCCTCTCGACGCTTTCCTTTTCCGAGGCCGAACGGGGGTTGCTCTCGGGGTATTCGGTGGTGACGCACAAACCCGTGGTGGTGGCCGGCGCCGATGAGTACGCCGACCGCAACGCCCTGCTGGCGCGGATACTCAAGGAGAGCGGGTATATCTGTTTTTTGACGGCCGGGGAGAAAGAGGCGCGGGCATGGCTTATCCGCAAGGGGACCTGCGCCTGGGAAGCGGCGGGGGCGATCCATACGGATATCCAGAAAGGGTTTATCCGTGCCGAGATCACCGGTTACGCCGATTACGACGCCTGCGGCGGGGAGACGGCCGCCAAACAAGCCGGAAAGATGCGGCTGGAGCCGAAAGAGTACCTGATGCAGGATGCGGACGTCGTGATGTTCCGGTTCAATAAGTAGGGCCAAGGGCAACGGGAGGAAGTATGCTCAAGATCAGGCGGGCGCTCATCAGCGTTTCGGATAAGACCGGTCTCGTCGAACTGGCCACGGTGTTGCAGGATTATGGCGTCGAGATCCTCTCTACCGGCGGTACGGCCAAGCTTTTGCGGGAGAACGGCATCCCGGCGAGGGAAGTCAGCGATTATACCGGTTTTCCCGAAATGCTCGACGGCAGGGTCAAGACCCTGCACCCCAAAATCCACGGCGGGCTCCTGGCCGTGCGCCGCAAAGAAGAGCACATGCAGAGTCTCAGCCAGCAGGGCATCGGTCTCATCGATATGGTGGTGGTGAACCTGTACCCTTTCGAGAAGACGGTCGCGAAGCCGGGGGTCGTCCTGGAAGAGGCGATCGAGAACATCGATATCGGCGGCCCGAGCATGCTGCGCTCGGCGGCGAAGAACGCCGAGAGCGTAGCGGTCGTCTGCAACCCGGCGCGCTATCCGCAGATCATCAGCGAATTGCGCCAGAATAACGGTTCGCTTAACCCCGCGCTCCGGCGCGCGCTGCAGTTGGAGGTCTTTCGCCTCACCAGCCGCTACGACCAGGCGATTCAGGAGTATCTTTCCCGGCAGTTGGAGGCAGAGGGCGCGGCGGAGCGGTTCCCGCAGACGCTCTCGCTGCGGTTCGAGCGCGTGCAGGCGCTGCGCTACGGGGAGAATCCCCATCAGAAGGCGGCATTCTACCGGGCGGCGGATGCGCCGGTAAGCCTTGCCGATATGAAGCAGCTCTGGGGAAAAGAGCTTTCCTACAACAATATCCTTGATCTGCAGGCAGCCGTCGGGATCATCCAGGAGTTTTCCTCCCCCGCCGTTGTCTTCATCAAGCACAATAACCCCTGCGGTGTCGCCGAGAATGCTTCGCTCCAGACCGCCTACCGCCAGGCATGGAAGTGCGACGCACTCTCTGCCTTCGGGGGGATCGTCGGGATCAACCGGCCGGTGGAGCGGGCATTGGCCCGCCTGATCGCTCAGAGCGGGTTCCTTGAATGCATCGTCGCTCCCGCCTTCAGTAAGGAGGCCCTGGTCCTCCTGCAGGACAAGAAGAACCTGAGGCTCCTGGAATTTCCCGCGATCCTGCAGCGCCCGCGCCAAGACCTGGATTTCAAGCGCGTCTGCGGGGGGCTGCTTCTGCAGGATGAGGATACCCTGACCCTCGAGGAAGCGGCACTGCGGGTGGTGACCAAAAAGAAACCGACGAAGGCGCAGCGGGAGAGCCTCCTGTTCGCCTGGAAGGTCGCCAAGCACGTCAAGTCCAACGCGATTATCCTCGCCCGCGGCACCCGCACCGTCGGTATCGGCGCCGGGCAGATGTCGCGCGTCGATTCGGTCTTCATCTCGACGAAAAAAGCGGGAACGCTCGCCCGCGGCGCGGTTCTGGCCTCCGACGCCTTTTTCCCCAAAGAGGATGCGGTCCGCCTGGCCGCCCGGTTCAAGATCAAGGCGATCATTCAGCCCGGGGGTTCGATCGCCGACGAAAAGATCATCAAGACCGCCGACGCCTGCAAGATCCCCATGCTCTTTACCGGGATCCGGCATTTCCGCCACTAGGATCCCTGCGTTTGACGCCGGCGTATTGTATTCTGCGCATCAAGAAGATGACGTATCCAGAGGCCCTGCGGTTCCTGGAGACGCTGGTTAATTTCGAGCGTCTCCCTTCCTGGTCGTATACACACTCCCTGAAAAACAGACGGTTCCACCGGCTCATGCATTGTCTCGGCGACCCCCAGGCCGGCATGCGGCTCCTGCATGTCGCCGGCACCAAGGGGAAAGGTTCGACCTGCGCTCTGCTGAGCGAAATCCTGCGTCAGGCAGGCCTGCGCGTCGGGTTGTATACCTCGCCGCACCTGCATGATCCCCGGGAGCGTATACGCATCCTGGAGCCGGGCAGACCACAGCCGCCTGCCGGTCCGTTCGAAGGGATGATTTCCCGGCGCTCGTTCTGCCGGTTGCTGGAACGGGTGCGGCCGCATGCGCGCTCATTCGCGCAAGAGCGGGGATTGGGAAAGCCGACGTTCTTTGAGGTCTATACGGCGGTGGCATTTTTGTATTTCAGGGCGCGCGCGGTTGATTGGGCGGTGCTGGAGACGGGTATGGGCGGCAGACTTGATGCGACGAATGCCGCGGACTCGCGCGTGAGCGTTTTGACGCCGATCAGCCTGGAGCATACCCAGTATCTGGGCAAGACTATCACCGCTATTGCCGGCGAGAAAGCCGGGATTATTAAGCCGCATTGGACGGCGGCGCTCAAAGACAGTCCGGTGTATGTGGTGAGCGCGCCGCAAGGTCCTGCGGCACGCCGGGTGATCCGCCGGCGCTGCCGGCAGGTCGGCGCCCGGCTTTTTGAGGTGAACAGGCGCGTTATCCGCAGGATCGGGGGCATGGGGCTCGGCGGCCTTTTTCAGCAGGAGAATGCCGCCACGGCGGTCAAGGTGGTGCAGGTGTTGCGCCGTTTCTGCGGCCTTGCGCTGTCGCCGTCTGCCGTCGAGCGCGGTTTGCGCGCTGTTCGCTGGCCGGGCCGCTTTGAACGGCTGCGTATTCGTCCCCCCGTCATTGCCGACGGGGCGATGAATCCGGCCTCCGCCGCGGCGCTGCGCAAGGCCCTGCGCGCGCAGTTCGGGAGCCGTCGCCTGATCCTGGTGGTTGGCGTTTCCGGCGACAAGGACAGCGTCGGCATCCTGCGCGCCCTGCGGCCACTGGCCGCGGCGCTTATCCTGACTCGTTCGCGCAATCCCCGGGCGCTTGCGCCCGGCAGTCTTGCCTTTTCGGCCCGGCGCGCGCATTTCACCGGCGCGCTGTTTGAGAGCGGGTCAGTGCGCGAGGGGATTCAAGTTGCGCTTTCCGTATCCGCAGGCCGCGTGCCGATCGTGGTGACCGGCTCGCTCTTTGTGGTTGCCGAGGCGCGGGAATATTTCGCAAGGGAGGCGCGCGGGTGAGGCCGAAGGCAGAGGAGACCATTGCCGCGCTGGCGACGGCGCCGGGGGAGTCTGGCATCGGGATCGTGCGCATCAGCGGCGCGGCGGCATTGTCCGTCGCCGACCGGATCTTCGTCGGGCGCCGAGCGTCGAAACCGTCGAGCTGGCCGGGTTTTACCGTCCGCTACGGCACCGTGACCGACGCCGCCGGCGAGACGATCGACGAGGTGCTTCTTTCGGTCATGCGCGCCCCGCGCAGCTATACCTGCGAGGATGTGGTTGAGGTCAGCTGCCACGGAGGAACGCTCGCCCTGCGGCGCGTCCTGGAGCGGGTTCTGGAGGCCGGCTGCCGCCTGGCGGAACCGGGAGAGTTCACGAAACGGGCTTTTTTGAACGGCCGCATCGACCTTGCCCAGGCAGAGGCGGTGCAGGATATCGTGCGTGCCCAGACCGAGCGTTCCCTGCGCGCCGGGTTGCAGCAACTGCAGGGGCGTCTCTCTCAAGAGATCGTGCAGGTGCGCGCAAAGCTGATTGAGGCCCTGGGGGTTTTCGATGCCTCTTTTGAGTTCCCTGATGAAGATACCGGCGTCTCGGTGGATCAGGCGGCGGCGTTGCTCGGCCAGGCAGCGGCAGATCTGGCTCGCCTGCGGGAAGGCGCGCGTTTCGGGCGCTTCCTGCGCGAAGGTCTCTGTGTCGTTATCTGCGGCCGGCCCAATGTCGGCAAATCGTCCCTGCTCAACGCCCTGCTGCGGCATGAGCGGGCTATCGTCACCCCGATCGCAGGCACGACCCGCGACGCCATCGAAGAGCGGGTGCAGATCCGCGGGATCCCCGTGCGCCTCGTCGACACCGCGGGTATCGCGGCCGCCCGTTCGCTCATCGATCGCAAGGCAATCGGGCATTCGCGCCGCCGTATCAGGGAGGCGGATCTGGTGCTGCTGGTCTTTGACGGCAGCGTTACGCTTCGGGCTCAGGACAAGCGGCTGATGCGGCAGGTGCCTGCGGGCGCAACGATCGCGGTCATCAACAAGGCGGACCGGCCGCAGCGGCTGGATGCGGCGCCTCTGCGCCGCCGTTTTCCGGCGACGGTCTGCCTTTCGGCAAAGAAAGAGACCGGTCTGAAGGAGCTGGAGGAGGCGATCGCCGCCTTTGCCGCAGGAGACCATCCGCCTTCGGCCGGCCAGGTCCTGGTCACTTCGCTGCGGCACGCCCGGCTGCTGGGCAGCGCGCAAAAATTCATTGCGCAAGCCGCCAAATCAGTGGATAATGGATTGCCCGCCGAGTTCGTCTCCCAGCATCTGAGGGAAGCGCTGCGTTGTCTCGATGAGCTCAGCGGCAGGACGTTTAGCCCCGAGGTGCTTTCGCATATTTTCGCGCATTTCTGCGTCGGGAAATAGAGGCGCGAGGCAGGAGAGAGGAACGTGATGAAGCGCGGCGGCATTGATTCGAAGAAGATCGAGCGGGCGGTCACCATGATCTTGGAGGCGATCGGCGAGGATCCGCGGCGCAGCGACCTGCGCCAGACGCCGCGCCGGGTTGCCGAGATGTACGCCGAGATCTTTTCCGGCATGCAGATGCAGCCCGAGAAGGAGCTGGAGATCGTGCTCGACCATAAGCACGATGAGATCGTGCTCCTGAAAAACGTGCCGCTCTATTCGGTCTGCGAGCATCACCTTATCCCTTTCATCGGCAAGGCATTTGTTGCGTATATCCCCCGCGAAGGCCGCATGACCGGCCTCAGCAAGCTTGCGCGCGTGGTCGAATGCCTGGCCCGCCGTCCGCAGGTGCAGGAGCGCCTAACCTCCCAGATCGCCGACGTCATCATGCGCATGCTCAAGCCCAAAGGGTGCATGGTGGTGATCGAGGCGGAGCACTTATGCATGTCCATGCGCGGGGTCAAGAAGCCGGGGACCCTGACGGTTACTTCGGTGGTGCGCGGGATCTTCCAGCAGAATGAGAAGACCAGGGCCGAGACCCTGGCGCTCATGAAATTGTAAGGATCGAGACTATGAGACGGCATCGGATCGCTCTGTGGGCGGGGATTTTGATCGTTGCGGGAGGCTGTTCGACGTACCGGGTGCAGAAGGGGACCGAGCCGTATGAGGCCGGCTACGTCGTTACCCGGGATAATTTCCTGATCCCCGAGTATACCCTCGGCGCAGGCGATTCCGTGGCGGCTGACCCGCAACTGGCCCAGGAGCGTTTCCAGCGCCGGCGTAAAACCGTCGAGAACTATTATACGCAGATGGGGTATATCGAGAGCCGTTTCAAGGAGATCTTCGTCGACAACATTACCGGATTCGGCAAGGCTGCCGTCGGAGTCTTTAAACTGCCTTTTATCGCCGTTTCCGACTACCGTTACCGCAAGAGCCCTGCCTACCGGCAGCGTATCGATGCGCGGCATCAGCAAGATGACGCGCGCGAAGAGGCGCGGGTGGCAAAGTTACGCGAGCAACTGGACGGGTATATCCGACAGGATATATTGCAGGAGCAGCAGGATTTCGTGAAGAGCGAAACGCAACGTCCGGTTTCGCAGGCGCAGGATTGGGAAGAGCCGGTGCAGGAAGCGGCCGCTTCCCCCGCGCGGGAGGTTCCTCCCGCAGAGGTAAAAGCGCCGTCCGCTCCTTCCGCCCCGGGCTCGCTGAAAGCGCAGGCGAAACAGAAGAAACGCGCCGAGCAGCAGGCGCTGCGCCAGGCGCGAGAGGCAGAGAAACAGGCGCGCAGAGAAGCGGCAAAGCAGGAGCGGGAAGAGAAGCGTTTGCGCGCCGGGGATGCTGCCGCGGCCAGGAAAGAAGCGCGCGCCTCAAAAGGCATTGCCCGCGCTGCCGCGGCGCCGAAGGCCGGTCAGGTACGCGCCGCGATCCGCGCCAAGCCGCTCAAGGGCAGTTCGCCGCTCAAGGTCGTTTTTTCGGCGGCGGGATCGCGTTCCAGCGTTGCTCGGATCAGCGCCTACGAGTGGGATTTCGGAGACGGCGATACCGCCAAAGGCAGGACGGTCACCAATACCTTCTGGAGCACGACCTACGGTTCTCGTCTGTTCAGCGTCACCCTCACCGTGTACGATAGCGCCGGCAATCAGGCGAGCGAAACGGTGCAGATCGAAGTGATCGGCAAGTAATCCCTCAATTCTTTTTAACGGGTCTTTACGGGCACGTGTGCGCCCTCATGGGCGCTGCGGTTCTGCGCGCCGGGGCTCAGTGCGGGGTATGGCTTTTGATGACGATGGCGGTGCCTTCCAGCAGGGGGATGATCGGTTCGGGTTTGTCGGCAAAGAATTCGTCGGCAGCTTTCTTCTCGGCATCCTTGAAGGCATGGAATCCGTATTCGTCGAAAAGAATGATCCCCCCGGGCAGAAGCCGTTCATAGAAGTAGGCGCAGGCATCACGCGTCGCCTCGTAGATATCGACGTCGATATGCACGAAGCAGTAACGCCGCTCGGGAAGGGTCTTGAATGTCTCGGGGATGAGCCCGGGGTGGAATTCGACGAAGGGGAAATCCCGAAGCAGCAGCTGTACTTCTTCCAGGCGCGTATCCCCGAAGTCGCCCTTGTGGTAATAATCGCGCGCCGGCACGATGTTTTCCGGCATCCCCTTGAAGGTATCGAAGAGCAAAAGTTTGCGCTCTCCGATGAGGCCTTTGACCGCATCGGCGATCAGGTACGCGGTGTTGCCGCGATAGACGCCGCATTCGGCGATGTGGCCGTCCAGGGATTGAGCGCAGGCGGCGCTGAATTTCTGCAGGTGATAGCCTCTGATCGGGTCAAAGGTGGAGGGTTTGAGCCGGTCGTAGAGTTGTTTGTAGGCGCCTGCGTACCAGGGCGAAAAGATATAGTGGTCGGTTATCGGGTCGGAGAGGTAGGGCGCCCCGTCGGCCATGATGGTGTCCTGCCAGACCAGCCGGTATTTTTTCTTCGCCAGGATCCAGGCTAGGCAGCGAAACGCACCTTGGCGCAGTCCCGAACAGAACCTTCTCATGGCCTATTTGTAGCATAGTTGCTCTTGCCTGTCAAGGCACGCTAACCGCCCCAACCCCCTTGATTTTCCGTGCGGTTTGGCGTATTGTAGAGGAGTATGGAGCAACCCCCTGCCAAGATCCCGTTTCTTATCTGCGGCGCCGGAGCGGTAGTGACCGAATGCCACCTCCCCGCGTTCCAGGCCTTAGGGCTGGAGCAGGAGGTGACCGTGATCGATCCTTCGGTCTCCTCGCTGCAGCGGCTCTCCCTGCGTTTTCCCAAGGTTAAGACTATTCCCTGCGGGTATGCCGACTATTTTTCCCGGCCATTGCAGAAAGGCCTTTTTGCCGCCGCGCTGGTGGCGCTGCCCAATGCGCTCCATTTTGAAGCCGTCAACGCATGCCTGGATCAGGGGCTGGCGGTCCTCTGCGAAAAGCCGTTGGCGATGACCGAGGCGCAGTGCCTGGCGCTGGGTGCGCGTGCCCGGGAACGGGGGCTTCTTCTGGGCGTGGGCATGGTGCGCCGCTTTATGCCGCAATTCAGGGCGATGCAGGAAGCTATCGCCACCGGTCTTATCGGCGCCCTCCGGGAAATTTCCGTTGAATTAGGCACGCCCTATCATTGGCCCAGTGTCAGCGGCAATCCTTTTCGCGCCGAGAACGGCGGGGAACTGGCCGATATGGGGGTTCATTATCTGGACCTGCTCCAGGAGCTCTGTGGGACGCTGCAGCCGGACCATTATGAGGACGACGCCTGGGGAGGCGTGGAGGCGAACTGCGTCTATCGGCTGCGCGGCGGGGACGTCGCGGTAACGATGAGGCTTTCGCGTACCGATCAGCTCTCCAACACCGTGCGGGTAACCGGTACCGACGGTACGCTCTGGTTCGATACGAACCGATGGGACGGTTGTTTCTGGGAGCGGGGCGATCTTGCGGGCCTGGCGCCGGTGCGCCTGGAGCCGCGCGTCTCCTTCGCCAGCGGCCCATGGGAGCCGAATTTTTCCGCCTGTTTTGTCGAGCAGCTGGCCGAGTTCATCCAGCGGGTGCGTGACGGCGCGGCGGTTCGCGTCAGCGCCGAACGCGCTGCGGGGACGATGCGTCTCATCGAATGGGCGTACGGACGCCGGAACGAAAACCGCGCGATGCAGTTGCAGGCAACCGCGGTTTCTCCCCGGACAGCCTTTTCCGGGGCTTCGGTTGTCGTGACCGGCGGAACGGGTTTTATCGGCGGTTTTCTCGTCGAGCGGCTGGCGCGCAGCGGGTGCGCCTCCATCGGCGTTCCGGTGCGCTCCTACCAGACCTGCGTCCAGGCAAGCCGTTTCCCGGTTTCCCTGCGCAAGACCGACCTGCTCTCTTTTTCAGATACCCGCGCGCTCCTGAAGGGGGCGCGGTATGTTTTTCATCTTGCCTACGGCAAGGATCCGGATTCCGCCCGGCGGGTGACGGTCGAAGGCACCAAAAATGTGGTGAACGCCGCGGTTGAGCTCGGCGCCGAATGCGTCGTGGTCTTAAGCACCATGTATGTCTTCGGATTTCCCGTTTCCGCGACGCCCGTCGATGAAACCTTCCCCTATGCGCCCTACGGCAAAGAGTACGCACAGAGCAAGGCCGAGATGGAGCGCTGGTGCCTGCAGGCGGCTTCCCGCAGCCGTGCGACGCGCATCGTCGTGCTCAATCCTACCTGTGTCTTCGGACCGTTCGCCCCGGCCTATACGGTGCTGCCCGCGCAGCTGGCCCGTGCCGGGCAGTTTTGCTGGATCGAGGAGGGGCGGGGGTTGGCCAACTACGTCTATGTCGATAATCTCGTTGATGCGATCCTTGCCGCGGCGCTTGTCCCGGCGGCGCACGGAGAGCGGTTCATCATTAACGACGGCACCTGCACCTGGCGGCAGTTTCTCTCCGCGCTGCTGGGAGAGTGCGCGGCGCAGCTGCCTTCCTATACGCAGCGGCAACTCGCGTCCCTTGGCCAGGTTGCCCCGGCCCGGTTCCGGGATCTCCTGTTTCACCTCGCCGGCGACTACGAGTTGCTGGAGATTATTAATCGCCTGCCGGTGATCGGAGCGCTCAAGAACGCGCTGGTGCGCCGGGGGGGGCGCGTGCATGCCTGCCTGGCCTCGCTTCGGCAAACGTCTTCGCTGCGTCTCTCACGCGCCGGGGCGCCGCCGGTATCGACGCCTCCGCCGTGGCTCGCGGAGCTCTTTCCTCCCGCGCAGTCGCGATTTAGTGCGGAAAAAGCGCGGCGCCTGCTGCACTGGTCATCGGCTGTTTCCCTGGAAGAGGCACAGCGGCGTACCCGGGAGTGGCTCGTGTGGACGAGGCGGCTCTCGGCCGGATGAACAAACGGACGCTGCCGTTCGGCGCAGCTTTGGCGGGATGCGTTTTCGTTGCTCTGATAGTCTATCTGCCCGCGCTGCGCGGCCCCTTTCTCGGTGACGACGAATTCCTCGTCGAGAAGAATGCGCACCTCGGCAGCGTCGCCCATCTGGATTCTCTGATGAGCGAAAGTATCGGCGCCGGATCCGGCCGCCGGGGCCCCAGCTACCGGCCGGTCCAGATGCTTACCTATCTGATCGATCATCACCTCTGGGGAGGGCGGCCGCCGGGGTATCATGTCTCCAGCGTTCTCTGGCATGCCCTCGCGGCGTTCCTCTGCGGCCTTTTTCTCCTGGAATGGACGAAACGCCCTTTGGCCGCGGCTGCGGCGGGGCTATTGTTTCTGGTGCATCCTTTGCACACGCAGAGCGTCGCCTATATTTCCGGCCGCGCCGATTCACTCGCGGCCGCGGGGATATTCGCGACGCTCCTTTTTATTCTGCGTTTGAGCGACGGTAGCCGCCGGGCTTTGGCGCCGGCGCTCTTCTGTTATGCGGGAGCGCTTCTCTCCAAGGAGTACGCTTTGGTCGTGCCCGTGCTGGCAGGTCTCCTGGCGGCGTTTGCGTCGGGCAACGTCCGTCTCAAGCGGGCGCTGCCGGCGCTGGGCGCGGTGACGGTTGCGTACGCGGTTTTGCGTTTGCTGTTGCCCTCAGCGACCTTTTTTCCCGGGCGGGTTGATTCCGCCTGGTGGCAGCGGCTCCCCGGCGCTTTCGCCGCGCTGCCGCAGTATGCGCGCATCTTTTTCTTGCCCTGGCCTCTGCATATGGAATACGGCAATCCGCATTTTGCCGTTTTTGGCGCGCGCGTCCTGGGAGGGGTGTTGCTGCTTGTCGCGCTGCTTTGGGCGGCCGTTAAAACGCGGCGGTCTTTGGCGTTCGTTTCCTTCGGGATCTTCTGGTTCCTCGCCGCGCTCCTGCCGGTGCTCAATATCTTCCCGGTCAATGCCTATCTGGCCGAGCATTGGCTGGCGGTGCCGAGCGTGGGGTTGATCCTGATCGTCGTTTCGGGACTGGTGCGTTTGTGGGACCGGGGGAATCGTGCGATTGCCGGCGCGGCATTCGCGGTCCTCTGCGCGGGCAGTGCGGCTCTGACCTTTCAGCAGAGCGGTCTTTATGGCGCTCCCGAGCGCCTGTGGGCGCATACGCTGCGCTTTGCCCCGCAGAGCAGCCGCGCACACCATAATAAGGGGGTTTGGTTGTTGGATCAGCAACGCTATGCTGAGGCGCAGGCATCGCTCTCCCGGGCGATCGAGCTGGAGCCCGGGAATGCGGATAGCCTCAATGCGCTGGGCGTGGTCATGCGCCGGCAGGGACGCGCCGCCGAGGCGGTGCCGTTCTTTTGCGCCGCCGTGCGCCAGGACCCGGGGTTCGCCGATGCGCTCTATAACCTCGGCAACGCGTATCTGGCGCTCTCCCGGACAGACGAGGCGATCGCTTCTTTTCGGGAGGCGCTGCGCCGTGCCCCGGACGGCGTGCATGCGGCGTCCTACCATAATAATCTTGCCAGCGCGTATGCGTTGCGGGGGGAAACAAAAGAAGCCCTGGCGCATCTGCGCGCTGCCTTGGCGCTGGATCCGCACAACGCCGTTACCCGGCAGAACCTGCATACTCTCGAAGGAGCGATGCCTACAGAATGAATCCCGACGGATTCCTCAAGCGGGAAGCCGAGTCGCCGTGGAGAGAATCGGCTGCGCTGATCCTCTGCTCGTGCCTGGCCCTCTGCCTGGCAGCCGGATTCCTGCCTCAGGGCGTCTACGGCGATCCTGCCTGGCAACTGTTCGGGCTCAAGCAGTTTCTCGCCGGGAAAGTCCCGACCCCGAATCACAGTCTCTTCCCCGATTTCAACGACCTTGCGCGCGATCGGGTGCAATGGAATTATGTCTGGCCGCCCGGGACCGCCTTGGGGGTTTATCCGTTCATGGCCTGGCTCGGTCTTTCCATGGCCGGGGCTATCCGGGCGCTCATCGGTCTGTGTCTGGTCGTCGGCGCTCTCGGCTGGGCACGGTGGATATGCGTCTGGGGGCTTCC
>CAZOGI010000001.1:0-37931 GCA_964579435.1 uncultured Planctomycetales bacterium | reverse complement strand
GGCGCTGTGGCCGTGGATGCATTATACTGCGGATCAGTTCTCCCGGTTTTCCTCCGAAGTCTTCGTGTTTGCGCTGACCCCCTGGCTGCTTCTGGGGGCCCTCGCACTGGCGCGGCTCTGGCAGCAGCCGTTTTCCCGGGGCAAGAGCGCCGGGGTCTCGTTTCTTTGCGGAGCGGCCTTAGGGAGCGTTTACTGGAGTAAGTATACCGCGGTCTTTGCGTCCCTGGGGGTATTGGCATTCCTGGGGCTGCGCGCCGGGCAGGAGTTTTTTTCGGGGTGCGGCCGGCGCACCCGCGGGTTGGCGGGCTTCGTCTGGATAACGATCGGTTTTTGCGTGCCGGTAGCGGCGCTGGTGTGGCTCAACGTATCCCTGGCCCAAAAAGCCAACCTGATCGTCGAATCTTTCCGGATCAGCTGGGATCCTATTGACTTTGCCTATCTCTTTGGCTTGCCGCCATTGGCGCTGGCCGACGCCGACGGGCTCCTGCGGTATCTTCTTCTGCATCCGCAGCACGGGATCTTTGAGACCAGGGAATGCCTGGCGTTCCTGGGCCTTGCGGGTACGTTCATCTTCGTGCCGGTCCTGCGGGGGTACCAGCGCCGGGATGCCGCCGTGCTTCTGGCCTGGTGCGTGCTCCTGGTCTCGATGGCGGCCATGGCCTGTGTCTGGATGTTTTCGAGTTTGCCTTTTTATGACGCGCGGTATTTTGCGGCAGCAGGCTTAGGTATGGCTCCGTTCGTGTTAAGCGCATCGCTGGAGCATCTCTCGCGCTCCCGGGGAGCGAAGCGGGGCGCGGTCATTGCGGCCCTCGTTGCGTATCTGGGGCTGCCGTATCTGTATGGCGCTGTCTCGGTGTGTGTCAAGATTGCTCGTGCGCCGCGTCAGTACCGGGCCGGTCCGACCCGGCTCTATCTGCCTACCCTCTCTTCCGGCGATCTGCCGTCGCTCGTGGGTTCGTTGGAGGGGATGATCGATGCGAAGCATGACGTGGTGTTGGTGAGCGACCCGTCGGCGGCGCTGGAATTGCCCGGCCGTCTCATCATATCGTACGCCGATTTCATCGATCTGGCGGTCCTGCAGCGCCTGAGCTTTCACAGCAGTCAGCCGCTGCGCGTGCATTTGCTTCTGCCGCCGCATTTCGAGCGTGACGGCAAGGGGCCGGTCTTACGCGGGGCTTTCGTTCAGGCTCAAGAATGGAAATCCGCCCTCCTGGAGGGCAGCGGTTTCGTCGTCTGGTCGGCAACGCTGACGATGCCGGAGAGCGTCGCCGCGGCGCCACATCAGTGAAGAGGGGTTCGCGAAAGGATAGGCCATGATGCAGGCTGAGACGACCAAGTTGAATCTGGGCAGCGGGGTCCGGGCGATCCCCGGCTGGGTCAATATCGATGCTTCGCTAAGCGTGCGGATCTCTCGAGTCCCGCTCCTCTATCCGCTGTACTGCCGATTGTTCGGGGTCAAGCGCTCTGTTTGGCCGCAGGGTATTGTTATCCGGGACCTGCGGCGAGGCTTGCCGTTTCGCGACCGTACGGTGCAGGCAATTTTCAGTTCGGCGATGCTGGAGCATCTGGAGCCTCCGGTGGTGACCCGGTTGCTGCAGGAATGCCGTCGCGTCCTGATCCCCGGGGGGATCGTGCGTCTGGTCGTTCCCGATCTGCATGCGGCCGCGCGCGCGTATGTGGAGGAGGTGAGGGACCGTCCGGGCGCAGAGCCGGGCCGCGCCTTTATCTCGTTCCTGGCGGCATTCGATATCTGGCAGGGGCGCGGGCTGCGCCGTTTCTTGACCTTCCTTTTTTCCCATTCGCAGCACCGCACTATGTTCGATGAATGGTCGTTGCGGGAGTGTCTGGCGGCGGCGGGGTTTGCGGATATCCAAAGAAAAGAGTACGGGCAGAGCCGCCTCGGGGATATTGCGGTGCTGGAACCGGATCCGGCAAAAACGTATCAATCGCTCAAGATGTTCTGCCTTGAAGGGGTAAGCCCGGCCGGCGGATGAGGCGCGTGCGGGCGTCTTGAGTGCGGGATTCACGATCTCTTGACAAGAGGACTTCTTCTTGCTATGGTAATACAAAAGGAGGTGTGTATGAGGATTGCGGCAATAGTCGTTATGGTCTGTGTGTTGGTTTCGGGCGTCTGCGTGGGGGCTTTTGCGAATGAACCGAAAGATAAACTCTCCCGCGGCGTCGCGAACGTCTTTTCTTCGGTTTTGGAAATACCGCAGAATATTGATACCGAGTGGAAAGAGAGCAAGAATGCGGTGGTCGGCTGCCTTGCGGGGACCTTCAAGGGGCTCTTCTGGGGCCTTGCCCGTGCGGCGTCGGGATTATGGGATGTGGCGACGTTCGCCTTCCCTCTGCCCGAGGAGTACGGTTCGATCATTCAGCCGGAATACGTGCAGCGGGGCCAGCAGACGCATCTGGTCACGGATAAAGAGAAATAAGGTTTTTTCATAACACCGTTCGTTTACCAGGAGCCCTCCTTCGGGGGGGCTTTTGGTTTTAGCGACAAAGAGAAACACAACCGCGCTCGCTGCGCGCTCAGACGCAGCGGTCGAGGCTGCGGTAGTTGATCGCCTCGGCGATATGCTGCGGCCCAATGCGTTCTGCTGCCTCCAGATCCGCGATCGTGCGGCTCACCTTCAGGATTTTGCCGTAGGCCCGTGCCGACAATCCCAGTTCGGTCAGCGCTTTCCTGAGCAACCCCTGCGCCGTCTCTTCCAGCACACAATATTTCTTCGTCAGCTTGATATTCAGCGCCGCGTTCGAGAATATCTCTTCGTTCTGAAGGCGCGCTGCCTGAATCCGGCGTGCCCGGGCGACGCGTTCTTTGATCAGCGCCGATGGTTCGGCGTCCCGGGGGTCGCTGAGCTCCCGGTAAAGCACGGGGGGAAGGTTGATATGGATATCAATGCGGTCCAGGAGCGGGCCGGAGACCTTCGCCAGGTAGCGGCGTATCGTTTCGCTGCTGCAGCGGCAGGGCCGTTGGGGGTCGGTGGCGTAGCCGCAGGGGCAAGGGTTCATCGCCGCCACCAGCATAAAGGAGGCGGGGAAACGCACGCTGCGGTTGATGCGCGCGACCGAGACCGCGCCTTCCTCCAGCGGTTGGCGCAGCGCTTCGAGGCAGTCGCGCCGGAACTCGGGGAGTTCGTCGAGAAAGAGCACCCCGTGGTGGGCGAGGCTGATCTCCCCCGGCCGGGGGACGCTTCCTCCGCCGACGAGGGCGGCAGCGGAGACCGTGTGGTGCGGCGCGCGGAAAGGGCGCGTGGCCATGATCCCCTGGGGGATCGGCCGCGCCCCGGCGACCGAATGGACCTTGGTGATCTCCAGGGCTTCGGCGAGCACCGGATCCGGCTGGATCGTCGGGATCCTGCAGGCAAGCATCGTCTTGCCGCTGCCCGGGGGCCCGATCATCAGCAGGTTGTGGCAGCCGGCTACCGCGACCTCGATGGCGCGTTTGGCCAGAAGCTGTCCTTTGACCTCTGAAAAATCGACGCGGTGGAGGGCATTCTGCTTCAGGAGTGCGTCCGCGTCAACCTGGCAGGGAGGGATCGTCTCCGGATGATGCAGGAATTCGACCGCTTCGCGCAGGTGCGCCACCCCGAATACGGCGACCGAACGGTTAAGCGCCGCCTCTGCGGCATTCGCCTGCGGCACGATGAGGCCGCTCTTGCCGCGCGTTGCCTGTGCCAGGCTGATGGAGAGCAAGCCGGGTACCGGGCGCACGGATCCGTCCAGCGCCAGCTCGCCGACCACGCCGTATTCCTGAAGCCGCTGCAGACCCAGTTGTCCGGTCGCCGCCAGTATCCCCAAAGCGATGGCCAGATCCAGCCGCGCGCCTTCCTTGCGCATATCCGAGGGGCTGAGGCTGATGGTGATGCGCTCGGCAGGCCATTCGAAACCCGAGTTCCTGATCGCCGCCTTTACCCGGTCGCGGCTTTCCTTGACCGCCGTATCCGGGAGGCCGATAATGGCGACAAAGGGGAGTCCGCTGCGGATGTCGATCTCAATGGCGACCGCAAACGCGTCTATCCCGCAGACGGTGAAGCCGGTTAAACGGGCAAGCATGGGCATGCCTCCTGTTAAAGGGTAGGGGGTGCGTTTCCCCCGCGGGATCCGCTTGGAGTATAAGACGTGCCAAGGCCCCGAATCTAACGGGGTTTTTTAAGCGCGGCGGGGGCACTCGAAAATAAGTTGCTTTTTTGGAGAGAGGGCCTATAATATACGCGTACCGCAAAGAAGGAAAAGACTATGAAAAAGCTCACCATAGTATTGATCGCTTTTTTGGCGGGAGTGACGTTCTTCTCGGTTTTTCAGTATGTTACATTGCTGAAAGAACGGGTGGAACTGCTTTCGGAAGTCTCCCGGGCGCGTAAAACCGTCTCCACCCTCCAGTACGAGAAGCTCGGCCTGCTTCAGGAGCGGGAGGCTGTTTTGCAGACCCAGGAACAGCTTCGTGCGCGCCGCGAAGAGATGCGCCAGATACTGCGCGCCGGCTCGCGCAAGATCACGCAGCTGCGCCGGGATCTTTCCCAGACCGAGGAGATACTCAAGCGCACGAGCGAGGAACGCGGGGTGGTGCGCAGCGAAACCCAGACGTTGCATCAGAGGCAAAAGCAGCTGCAGCAGCAGCTTGCCGCTCTCGAAGAGGAAAACCGGATGCTTAAAGCGCAGCTTAAATCGGCAGAAGGGATCAAGGGGGCTTTGCGCGAAGTGCGCAGGCAGTTGCCCGGGTTCCTGCGTCAGGTGCGCCGGAAGAGTACGGTGACGCAGGATGCGGTGTACGGCAACCGGGGGTATCTGCTTCGGGACGGAAAGAGCACCTATCAAGGCAAACCCAAGATTAGCGTCGATATCCTGCCTGCGGATTAAATGCAGATGCACCCGTTTTTCCTGGAGATATACCGAAACAAGATTTTTATGACCACGCTTGCTGCCTGGGCGATCGCCCAGACGGTGAAGGTTTCCATCGGGGCCGTGCGGCAACGCCGTTTCGATTTCCGCTGGTTCGTCGGCACCGGGGGCATGCCCTCCAGCCACGCCGCGGGCGCCTCGTGCCTGGCCACGGCGATCGGGCTTGCGTACGGATTTGACACCGTTTATTTTGCGCTCTCCGCTTCGTTCGCCCTGGTCGTGATGTTCGACGCCCAAGGGGTCAGGCGCGCAACGGGCAAGCAGGCGCAGGTGCTTAATAAGATAACTGAAGATATTTATTGGCAGGGCAAGGTCAACGAGAACCGGCTGCGCGAACTCATCGGGCATACGCCGGTAGAGGTGATCGTCGGTTTTCTCCTGGGTTCTCTGATCGCGATCGTCGCACATTCCTAGATTTTCTGCTCAACTGGCCTCTGCCGCCCCGTCGCTTCCGCAGCAGCGCGGAAGCGCAGGGCGGTTCGGTTAAGGAGGGGTATCGTGAACAAACGTATGGTCCTGACCCTGGTCGTCGTCGCCGCCCTCAGTGCGGCAGCGGCCGTGCTGGTGATGCGGCTGCAGCGCAGCGCCCCGGCGCAGAAACAACCGGCCGCAGCAGCCGTCCCCGCGTCGCAAGCAGCGCTTCTGACTCAGGCCCGCGCCGCCGAGGCACAGGGGGATATGGAGGCCGGCCGCGCGGCATACCAGCAACTGCTGAGCGAATTCCCCGGCTCCGCCGAGGCGATGAGCTGGCAAAAGAAAGTCGAGGAACTGAATATCCGGCTGCTCTTCTCTCCTGCCCCGACCGCGAAATCCACGGTGTACGAGATCAAGGCGGGGGATACCCTGACCCGTATCGCCAAGGAATTCAATACGACGGTGGAGCTGCTCAAACGCAGCAACGGCTTGACCTCCGATATGATCATGCCGGGCAGGAAACTGAAGGTATGGACCGCGCCGTTCTCGATACGGGTGGATAAGTCGCAGAACACGCTGATCCTGCAGTCCAACGAAGAGCTCGTCAAGACCTACCTTGTCTCAACCGGCGCCAACAACTGCACGCCGGTCGGGACGTTCAAGATCGTCAATAAGCTGCCCCACCCGACGTGGTTCAAGGCCGGGGCGATCGTTCCCGCCGAAAGCCCGGAGAATGTCCTGGGGACGCGCTGGCTTGGATTCGATCTGGCCGGCTACGGCATTCACGGAACGGTTGAGCCGCAGTCGCTCGGCCGGCAGGTCACCGAGGGGTGCGTGCGCATGGCAAATCCCGAGGTCGAGGAGCTCTACGATATCGTCCCCGTCGGCACGACGGTGACGATCGTCGATTAACGCCGCGCAGGCGGCGAGGCAAGAAGCTATGAGCGGGCTGGATTTCGAAAAGCCGGTCGTCGAGCTGGAAAAGAAGATCGAGGAGCTCAAGCACTTCATCGCCGAGAAGAAAATCGATCTCTCCGCGGAAGTGCGCAAGCTCGAGGAGAAACTGCAGACGCTGCGCAAGGATGTCTACGGCAACCTTTCCGCGTGGCAGCGGGTGCAGCTGGCCCGGCACCCCCAGCGGCCGTATACCCTGGATTACCTCGGGGCCCTGATGACGGATTTCCTGGAGCTGCACGGCGACCGCAGCTTTGCCGACGATAAGGCGCTTATCGGAGGGTTCGCGAAGTTCAACGGCCAGTCCGTCCTGGTTCTGGGGCATCAGAAGGGCAGGGACACCAAGGAGAATTTGCGGCGCAATTTCGGCTGCGCCCATCCCGAAGGGTACCGCAAGGCGCTGCGGTTGATGGAGCTGGCAGACCGCGCGGCGCTGCCGATCGTCGTTTTCATCGATACCCCCGGGGCATACCCGGGCGTGGATGCCGAGGAGCGCGGGCAGGCGCTGGCGATCGCGCTGAACCTGCGCGAGATGACGCAGCTGCGCGTGCCGATCGTCGCCACGATCATCGGCGAGGGAGGCTCGGGAGGGGCGCTGGGGATCGGCGTTGCCGACAGCGTCCTCATCCTGCAGAACGCCTATTATTCGGTCATCTCACCCGAAGGCTGCGCTGCGATTCTCTGGAAGAGCGGGGCCCGGGCGCCGGATGCGGCAAGCGTGTTGAAGCTGACCGCGCCGGACCTGTTGGAGCGGGGGCTGATCGACGAGATTGTTCCCGAGCCGTTGGGCGGCGCGCACCGCGACCCGGCAGCGGCGGCGCAGGCGCTCCGGGAAGCGATCGCGCGGCACCTGAAAGAATTGAGCGCCCTGAGCCCGGCGCAACTGGTCAAGCAGCGCTACGAGAAATACCGCCGCATCGGCATGGTGAAAAAAAGTGATTGAGCAAGAGCTGGTCCTGCTGGGGTTGCTCAAAGAGAGCCCCCGTCACGGCTATGAGATCAAGAAACGCATTAAGGAGATCCTGACCCTCTTTGCGGGTCTGGACATCTCCTCGATCTACTACCCGCTGCAGATATTGGAGCGTAACGGCCTGGTGCGCAAGCGCTCGACCCGCCAGGGCAGGCGCCCGCCTCGCATCGTCTATGAGCTGACTCCCAAGGGAGACGCGCGTTTCCAGGAGCTGCTCAACAAGAGTTTCCTTGATTTTCGCCGTCCGCAATTCACCCTCGACGTCAGCCTCTATTTCCTGCATCACAGCAGGCGCGATATCGCGCGCAGGCGCTTGCGGGCGCGTATGGGGATCCTGGAGCGCCTCGCCAGCGGCCTGCGCCAGATGGTCGCCGAAGCGCGTAAAAAAGAGCCTTTTGCCGGCGCCTATATCCTGGAACACAATCTGCGTATGGTTGAAACCGAAAAGAGTTTCCTGGAACACCTGATCGCCGAATTTTCGGAAAAGACGCAATAAGAGAGACGGGAAAAGAACCATGCAACAGCACGGGCCGGAGCCGTTGCCTGCCTGGCAGCGGCGGGAAGAGCTTGGGTTCTGGAGGGCGTTGGGGGAAACGGTTCTGGCGGTTCTCCTGCGCCCGGGCAGTTTCTTCCGGACGCTCCCCCTTCGCCGCAGCTTCGGCGAAGGGCTGCTCTTTTTTTTCGTCGTGCAGACCATCTGGCTTTGCCTTGACTTGGGGTTGGGGCTGGCGTTTTCCCGGACGGCCACGGTGACGCGGGAGTCGCTGGCCGTGGCGCTGGCGGTCCTGCCCTTTGCCCTCATCGGGGGCATCTTTGTGACCGCCGGATTCCTGCACCTGTTCGTGGCGCTTTTCGGCGGGCAGGGGGGATACCGGGGGACCTTTGCGGTGATCGCGTACGCCGGCTCGGCCGCCTTCCTGGGGATCTTTTCCTTTGCCGGGTTCCGGATCCATCAGCTCGCCGGTGCGCTGGGTTTGTTGATCCAGGTCTCCTGGACCGCCTTTATCTACGTCAACGGGTACCGATTCGTACACGGATGCTCGCCGCTGCGCGCGGTATTCGTTTTTTTCTCCCCGTTCCTGACGCTTTTGGTTTTTTTGACCGCCGGCCAGTTCTTTCTCCCGCGTTATCTGAGCGCCCGCATCGCCCGCAACGAGCGCCACGCCGAAGCGGTCCTGACGAGCGTCCAGGACGCCCTCGAGCGCTACGCACGCGACCATAACGGCATGTACCCGAAGGACGAGCTGGCGCTCAAATACGCCTATCCGCCGTACCTGAAAAACACCTATCACCACAAAGAGATATCCGGATACGTTTTCTCGGTTACCTTCGGCGCCAATGCCTACGCGCTCTCTGCGTCTCCCAGTCACTGCGGCGCAACCGGCAACCGCATCATGGGGGCGCGTTCCGGCGAAGGCGGTCTGTCTTTTGAGCCCTGCCGGCCGCCGGGGCAGGAGGCTGCGGTGCGTATGCAGCCGGGACTGAAAGGATTGCAGGAACTCTTCGATGCGCAATCGAATAAAAATGACTTCCGCTGAGCGCGCGGGGAAGGTATAATAAGCCAACAGAGCGGCGCTGACCAAGGAACAAGGCAAAGGAGGCAGTATCATGGTTGAATACGGAGAGTATAAAGGTAAGCCGATCCTGATCCTGAGGCGCACCGAAGAGGACCGGTATCCTTTTTCGTTCGGTCTGGGCAAGGCGCGGCTGATCATCGAGCATATAGAGGATATCAAGAAGTTCGTCGAGCAGAACCAGGAACCGGCGGAGTGACGAGGAATGCCGCGGCGCGGTCCGGCCAAGCGCAGGCGAGGGGCAGGAGATGAAAAAGCAGAGCCTGATCGACAAGATGTTCTATAAGTATGAATATCTGGAGTCGGTGGAAAAGGACGGCGAGGTCTTTAAGAAGTACAAAAAGGTCAAGCGGTTCGGGCGGCAGAACAAAATGGCAACCGTTATCCTCATCATCCTGCTGGCGGTTGCCGCGTACGCGCTGATCGTGGTGCTTTCGGAGACGTTCAAGGGGATTTCCAGCAAGGCGCTCTTTTAAGAGGCGCTGTCTACAGGAGATGACGACGATGATCCGTTATGCCGCTTTGTCCGGGATTCCGCTGGCGCTGGCGCTGTGTGTGCTGGGTTCAACCACGGTCAGTTTTGCGCAGGACGTGGTCCTGGAGACCACCCAGGGCACGATCGTGATCAAGCTCTTTCCCCAATTTGCGCCCAAGGCATGCGAGAACTTCACGCGCCTGGCGCAGAAAGGCTATTACAACGGCATCATCTTCCATCGCGTCATCCCCGGATTCATGATCCAGGGCGGCGATCCGACCGGCACCGGGACCGGGGGCGCTTCTATCTGGAACCGGCCTTTTGCAGACGAGGTCGTTCCCGGCATCACCTTTTCCCGCCAGGGACTGCTTGCCATGGCAAACGCCGGGCCCAATACCAACGGCAGCCAGTTTTTCATCACGACCGCACCCTGCCCCTGGCTCAACATGAAGCACACCATCTTCGGCGAGGTCCAGACCGGCTATGACGTCGTCCAGAAGATCGAGAATACCCCGACCGGTCCGGGCGACCGGCCGCGCGCCGAGCAGCGGATCCTGCGGGCTTACGTGAAAGAATAACCGAGAAGGCAGTGCGCTGTTCGCGAAACGGCCTCCCGCCGGGAGCCGTTCCCCCCGCCTGTGTTCCATCAGCGTACGTTCTCCATCGTCTCCGACGAGTACCGATATGGCTGTCACCCCCGTTGATTACGAGCGAGCGCTGAACCCCGAACAGCTGCGGGCCGTGCGCTCAACCGAAGGCCCTTTTCTGGTCATTGCCGGCGCCGGCAGCGGCAAGACGCGGGTGCTGGTCTACCGCGTAGCGTACCTGGTCCAGCAGGGCGTCCAGCCTGGCGAGGTCCTGCTGTTGACCTTTACCCGCAAGGCGGCCTCCGAGATGCTGCGCCGGGCAACCCAGCTCCTGGATGAGCGCTGCAACCGGGTCGCCGGCGGGACCTTTCACTCTTTCGCCAATGCGACGCTGCGCCAGTACGCTTCCCTCGCCGGGCTCTCGCCGCACTTTTCGATACTCGATGAATCCGATTCGCAAGACGCCCTTAATCTGAGCCGCACGCAGCTGGGGCTGCATAAACTGCCCAAGCGCTTTCCCCGCAAGTCGACTATCCGCGACATCTTCTCCAAGTCCGTGAACAAATCCTGTTCGTTGCGCGCGGTACTGGAAGCGGAGTACCCGCATTTCATCGAATGGGAAGAGGCCCTGGAGCGGCTCCAAAAGGCCTACGGCGAATACAAACGCTCCAAAGAGCTTCTGGATTATGACGATCTTCTGGTGCGCCTGCGCGATCTCCTGCGCGACAACGAGAAACTGCGTCTTGCCCTTTCCCGGCGCTACCGCTATATCATGGTCGACGAATACCAGGACACCAACCGTCTGCAGGCGCATCTGGTGTGCCTCTTGGCCTCGGCGCACAAGAACGTGATGGTCGTGGGAGACGATTCGCAGAGTATTTATTCTTTCCGCGGCGCCAACGTGCGCAATATCATGGATTTTCCCCAGCTTTTCCCCGGGACGCAGGTGATCACCCTGGAGCAGAACTACCGCTCCAGCCAGCCGATCCTGAGCCTGACGAATGAGATCATCCGCTTTGCCGGAGAGAAGTACGAGAAGCGGCTCTTTACCGAAAAGAGCGGCGGCCTGCGGCCGGTTTTCGTCGATGCCGCCGATGAGCATGCGCAATCGCGGTTTGTCGCCGAGAAGATCCTGCAGCTGCGCGAAGAGGGGATAGAGCTGAAGGAATGCGCGGTCTTGTTCCGCTCGGGGTGGCACTCCAACGACCTGGAGATCGAGCTGGCTAACCGCTCGATCCCGTTCGTCAAATACGGCGGCCAGAGATTCGTCGAGGCGGCGCATATCAAGGATATGGTGGCATACCTGCGCATACTCTATAACCTGCGCGACGCCGTCTCCTGGCACCGGGCGCTCCTGCTCATGCCCGGGATCGGCCCCAAGACCGCCGAGCGGTTGCTGCTGCAGATCGTCACCGAGGGCAAGGGCCTGGATTGCTCCCTTGACCTGGGGCCCAAGACCGAGGCGGTCCAGGCGCTGCTGGACCTCCTGAAACAGCTCAGCGGCAAAGAGTTGCCGGTCGAGCATCTCCTGGAGCCCCTGATCGACTATTATGTGCCGCTGCTGCGGGAGAAGTACGACGATTTCAACAAGCGCACCAGCGACCTTGAATCCCTGCAGCGCATTGCCGAGCGCTACCGCAGCCTCGAAGAATTCCTCGCCGATTTGGCCCTGGAGCCGCCGGAGCGCAGCATCATCGAGGCCGGCCGGCAGTCCCGCGACGACGAATGCCTGACCCTTTCGACGATCCACTCGGCCAAAGGGCTGGAGTGGCATACGGTCTTCATCATTTACGCCGCCGAAGGGCACCTGCCGTCCTATCTCTCCCTCGAAGATCCGCAGGCGCTGGAAGAAGAGAGGCGCCTGATGTATGTCGCCACGACCCGGGCGAAGGAGAATCTGTTCCTCGTGAAGCCTCACCTCGAGCGTTCTCCGCGCGGGTACATGGATCAGGGCGCTTCGGTCTTTACCCAGATCTCCCGGTTTCTCGCCGAAGGCGATATCCTGGAGCGCTGCCTGGACGTAGAGAGCAGCGCAACCGAAGAGCTCCTAGAAACAATTGACCTCGATGATATCTCCCCGGGCAAGGCCTGGCCGCAGGACAAGGAATTCCTTGATTCGATAGAGGATTATTTCGGTCCCCAGGACCCGCGCGTCCGCCCTTGAGCGCTCCTGTCGAGGATTCCGTATCTGTTTTGACCCCAGCCGGTTTTAAGCGTAAAAAAACTTGACAGCATCTGATGATGCTGCGATAATACTTTCTAATTCGCCATTAGTAAAATTTGACTATTCAAAAGCATACTATTGAGGGGATGCGCTTATGGAGTGGGAAAAGAAGACCCAGGAGAAATTCGATCTTTTGATCTCAAAGATCCCTGTTTTTCACCGCCGCCTGACACAGGAAGCAGTGGTGCAGAAAGCCACGGAGATCGCCTCAGGGAGAAAGGCTGTCTGTATTCAGGAGGAAGATGTCCTGGCCGCTTTTTTCTGCGACGTCCCCAGCCCTTTCTACAGCATGATGATCCGGCTTTTTGACCAGACCGGGTTTGATTATAAGAAGTACGGATTCCCCCGGGTAAACGGTTCCGCTGCCCCCAAGCGATGAAAATAGCCGTTGTCGGCTCAGGCGCGATCGGGAATCTCGTGGCCGGGTACCTGCGGCAGGCTGCCGAGGATGTGGTGCTCCTGGGGCGCCCGGAAGCGGTTGCAGCTATCCGCGAGACCGGTTTATGTATCAGCGGCGTGCGCGGGACGGTGCGGGTGAACCTGGAGGCCGTCGAGTCTCTGGCTCAGCCTCCTGACGTGGCGGTGCTGGCAACCAAGACCCAGGACCTGCCCGCGGCCCTGCGCCAGCATGGTGAGGTTTTAAGGTCGGCGACGATCGTTACGACGCAGAATGGCCTGCAGGCCGAGGGCATCGTTGCCAGCCACCTGCCGCAGGCATCGATCGTTTCCAGTATCGTACTCTTCGGCGCAACGTACCTGCCGCCGGCTGAGGTGGTGCACAATTTCGAGGGTGCCTGGGTGCTGGGCATTTTTCGAGAACGGCCCGGAGGGGTCGGCATCGCGCAGCTGCAATCGTCCTTCTCAAAGGCGTTTTCGGTACTCCCCGCCGCTAACCTGCGCGGGATGAAATATCTGAAGGTCTTCGTGAATGCCAACAACTGCATCCCGGCGATCCTGGGGGTAAGCATGCAGGAGGCGTTCGCCGACCAGCGTATCTGCGCGTTGAGCGTCGGCATATGGAAAGAGGGGCTTGCCGCGGCGACGGCGGCCGGGATACAGCTGGAATCGCTGCCCGGTTTTCCCGTCGAGAATGTCACGCGCCTGGCCGCCCTGCCGACGTCGGCCGCCGCCGGGATCTTCTGCGGGATCATGACCAATCTTTCGCGCGAGCCGCTCTACGGCTCGATCCTGCAGAGCATCCGGCGCAAGCGCCTCTCGGAGATCGATTACCTCAACGGCGAGCTGGTTAGCCTCGCGCAGCGCAGCGGGGTCGCCGCGCCGCTGAACGAGAAGCTCGTCGAAATGGTGCATGCGGTGGAACGCAACGGCCTCTATTTTTCCAAAGAGCAGCTCCTGAACGCGACTGAAGGGTTGGTGCCTGCTTCATGAAAGAGATCGATTCCCCGTTTCCCCAACTCAAACTGACCGTCATGAACGTCTTCGGCCATTGTTATCACGGCTACAAGGCGGGCGATGAGATTTTTCTTGAGGACTTTACGCATCCGCCGAAATTCTTCTGCCTCGGCCTGGCGCATGCGCTCTTTCCGGTTATCTACGCCTTGAGCTTCGGCGCGCGGTTCCCCTTTCGCGATAACCAGCGTTCGCTCCTGGTCACCTGTCCTGACGGGGGAAAACTGGAGTTCAAGGCCGAGATCCTCGACCAGAACGGTGCCGTCGAGGTCATCCCCAAAGATCCTTCCTGGAAAGGCCCCCGGCCCCAGAAGATGCTGCTGGAGGTCGTCAAGTCAGACGGTAAGTGCCATCTCGGCTACAAGCTCGGTGATCGCTGGGAGACGACGGGTCTTAAGTGCATTCCCGGTTTTTGCGGCGCGGCGTTCCACTGCGCCTTTCCGGCGCTCTTTGCCCTCAATTTCGGGGCGAAATTCTTCTTTATGAACGATCCCGACGGTATTGACACGGTAACCTGTCCAGATGGAGGCAGCATCGTCTTTAAGGTTTCGCGTCTTCCCGGGGAACCCCCGCAGCCGGGTTCTGCCCAACCATAACGCAGTTGCCGGGGGAGCCCCGGCCTAACCAGAAGAAGAGGCGTATGAAGAAAAGAAGAGTGGTGATAACCGGTATCGGGGTCGTCTCGCCCAACGGTATCGGCAAGGAGAAATGCTGGACGGCGATGGTCAACGGCGTCTCCGGGGTGCGCAGGGTGGAGGGGTTCGACGTTTCGGTCTTTAATACCAAGATCGCCGCCGAGGCGCGTGATTTCGACCCCTTCCTCCTGGGATTGACGCACGATGAGGCGGTGCGCATGGATCGTTACGTGCAGTTCGCCGTTGCCGCGGCCGAGATGGCGGTCAAAGACGCGCAACTCGATTTCGGCCGGATCGATCTTGAGCGCGCGGGGGTCTGCCTGGCCAACGCCATCTGCGGGACCAAGTATATGGAGGAGGAATTTGCCCTCGTCACCGACGACGGCCGCCAGCCCATCGACCCGCGCAAGGTGCGGCCGGACCTCTACGATGCGGCGATGTTCAATACCCCGTCTATCGAGCTCTCCGCGCGCTATGGCCTCAAGGGCGGATGCAACACGATCTCAACCGGCTGCACTGCCGGGACCGATTCGCTGGGGTTTGCCCTGGAGACAATCCAGGACGGAGAGCACGACCTGATGATCGCCGGCGCCGCCGAAGCCCCGATCACCCCGATCACCTTCGGCGCCTTTGACGTTGTCAACGTCCTCTCGGCGCGCAACGACGAGCCCGCGCGCGCCTCGCGGCCGTTCGACAACAAGCGCGACGGCTTTGTCCTCTCCGAAGGCGCGGGGATCCTGATCCTGGAGGAGCTCTCCTGCGCGCAGAGACGCAATGCCCGCATCTATGCCGAGGTCCTCGGGTTCGGCACCAGTTGCAATGCCTTTCACATGACCGACCTTCCCGCCGACGGATCGGCGATGGCCAAGTGCATGAGCCTGGCACTCAAGGACGCGGGGATGAAGCCGCAGGAGATCGATTACATCAACGCCCACGGTTCATCGACGCGCATGAATGACATCTTCGAGACCTCCGCGTACAAGATGATCTTCGGCGATCATGCCTACAAGGTCCCGGCAAGCTCCCTGAAGTCGATGATCGGCCATCCGCTTGCCGCAGCGAACGCCGTCGAGCTGACCGTCTGTGCGCAGATCTTCGAGAAGAACCTTCTGCCGCCGACGATCAACCAGGAGGAAAGGGATCCCAAATGCGACCTGGATTACGTGCCGAACGTCGCGCGCGCGCAGAAGGTCGGGGTGATCATGAAGACCAGCAGCGGCTTTTCCGGCATACACTCGACGCTCATCCTGAGGAGATACAATGGCTAAAAATGTCGCGGTCACCGGAATCGGTATCGTTGCCCCGTCGGGGATCGGGCGCCGCCAGTTCTGGGCCAATATCAAGAGCGGCCGTTCCTTTGTCAAGGAGATAACCCGTTTTGACGCGCAGCGCTACCCGGCGCATATTGCCGGTCAGATCGACGATTTGGAAAAATATTCGCACGTCTCTGAGCGGCTGTTGAAAAAGATCGACGCGTTCTCGCACATGGCCCTCATCGCCGCCGAAATGGCCTTGCAGGACGCCGGCATCGACATCAAACAGGAGGATCCCAATCTCGTCGGCATATTCCTGGGGAATGCCATCGGCGGGTGGCTCTACGCCGAGACCGAGCTGCGCGATCTCTATATCGAGGGCAGGGAAGGGGTTTCTCCTTATATGGCCTCCGCCTGGTTCCCGGCGGCGCCGCAGGGGCAGGTTTCGATCTATTACGGGATAAAGGGATTTTCCAAGACCGTCGTTGCCGACCGCGCCAGTTCCCTGCAGGCGTTGGGCTATGCCCGCAAAACCCTCTCCAAGGGAAAACTGGAGTTGATCCTCGGCGGCGGGATGGAGGCGCCGGTGACCCCGTATGCGCTCCTGTGCTGCAACACCTACGGCGGGCTCTCCACGGATAATGCGCACCCGCAGGAGGCCTATCGGCCCTTCGACGCCAAGCGCAACGGTTTTGTCATTGCCGAAGGCGCCGGGATCATGGTTTTGGAGCCTGCCGAACGCGCGGCACGCCGCGGGGCAAAAGTGGCGGCGTACCTGACCGGGTACGGCTCGACCTGCGACGGCAGCGACCGGATACAGCCGGCTGCGGATACGCGCCAGCTGGTGCGGGCGATCGAAGGGGCGCTCGCCGACGCTGGATGCGGCCCGCAGGAGATCGATTATATCAGCCTGGACGGGCTTGCGGTCCAGGCGTGGGACCGCACCGAGGCGGAGGCTATCAAGCGCGTCTTCGGCGCGCGCGCGCGCACGCTGCCGGTGAGCTGCCCGAAATCGATGTTCGGCAACCTGCTGGGGGCTTCGGGGGCGGTCGATACGATCATCACGATCCTGGCGATGGAGCACGGCCTTATTCCGCCGACCATCAATCTTGAGGCTCCCGATCCGTCGGGCCTGGCCTATGTCCGGGGGGAGGCGCAGAGCGCCTCGATCGACAAAGCGCTGGTGCTCTCTCGAGGACGCGGCGGGATCAATTCGGCACTGGTAATCGAGAAAGGATAGGCTGATATGCGAAAGGTTGCCAACACGGCGGCGCTGCTGGGGTTTGGGATCTGTGTCTATACGTTTCTCCTGGGGAACGGTTTTTTCCGCGGGTCATTCGACAACGACGGGCTGGCGTGGTATTTCCTGGCCAAAGGCATTTTTCTCTTCACGATCATCTATCTCTTGGGATTTCTGGTTGAGTGGGCCAACGAGCAAAAGGAGCGGAAATGAAGATACTGTTTGTCATGCCGAAGGTCGGAGCCTGGGCAACGCACGGGATACACAAATCGCCGAACCAGCTCTATGCGCACTGGGCCAGCTATATTCGCGAACGCGGCTATAAGGACGTCGCGGTCATCGACGGCAGGGCGTTGGAGATCCCGATGGGGGATCTGGTCGAGCAGGTGAAGGCGCGCCGTCCCGATATCGTCGTGCTGGGAGAGCAGATCCACGGGTTTGCCGGCTACGGGGTTCTGCGCCATTTCCGTGAGGCGGCACAGCGGATCAAAGAGGCCTTGCCTGCGGTCAAGATTATCCTGGGGGGATTATGGTATTCGGCGATGCCGGTTCCGACCATGGAGGAGAATCCGGCGGTCGATTTCGTCGTGATGGGGGAAGAAGAGTCGTTCGCCGAGCTGATCGAGGCGATCGAACAACGCAAGGACCTTGCCGCGGTCGGCGGCGTCACCTCGCGCATCGGCGGCAAGATCGTCATGGGGCCCCACAAGCCGCTGATGACCGATCTGGATAAGCTGCCGCTGCCGGCGTACGATCTGTTCCCCATGGACAAATACGTGGGCCATACCCATTGGAAACCGTTCGTGGACATGATCACCTCGCGCGGCTGCCCGTCCGCCTGCACCTTCTGCTATGAGTGGGACCAGTTCGATCCCCGTTCGCCGTCGGATTTCCTGAAGTGGCGTGCCAAATCCCCGGAGCGGGTGATCGAGGAGCTGGAGCTGCTGCACCAGAAGTACGGGGTGAAGGTCGTGGTCATCCAGGACGATAATTTCAACGTCGACCCGGCCCGCGTCAAGCGGTTTTGCGAGCTCAAAAAGAAGAAGAATATCCCGGTCAAGTGGGTGTCGCTGGGCCGCGCGGTCGACTGGGTCAACTGCGAGTCGATCCTGCCCCTGATGAAGGAGACGGGCCTGTTCATGGGGGTATTCGGCATCGAGGTCACGACCCAGGAGGAGCTCAAGCGCATCGCCAAGGGCACGACGATCGACCAGATCAAGAAAACGATCGAGATCCTGCGCAAGAACGACATCGCGATCGTCGCCGATATCATGATCGGGTTCGACTACGACACCGAGGCGATCATCAAGCAGCGCTACGAGTTCGCCGACGAGGTCGATCCGGACGTGCTCTGGATCGGCTACGTCACCCCGGCGCCCAATTCGCCGATGTGGCGGATCTCGCTCAAGAAGAACTGGATCGATCCGAAAAAGGTCGATTTCAGCACCTGGGATTTCCTGCACCCGGTCATCCCGACGGACCACTTGGGTATCGAGGACCTGGGCCGGCTCGGCGCCTGGTGCATGCGCGAATTTTACTCCAAGCCCGGGCGCATCAACCGGATCATGGAGAGCAATTTCGATATCCTCGCCAAGCTTTGCTTCCAGGACGTCATGGCCGGCGTCGGCAAGTGGGAGGCGGGGGCGACCAAGGGTGAGGTACACATCTGAGGCCATGGGGGCAGAAGGGAGAGGCATAAAAGTGATGGATACCAAGAACAAGGTCCGGGGTGTGATCGTCAAGCTGCTGCGCATCCGACCCGAGGAGCTTCAGGATGATGTGCCGCTGGTCAGCGGCATCGGGGTTGATTCGACCGAGATGGTGGAGATGGTGATCGCGCTGGAAAAAGAGTTCAACGCCAAGCTCAGCCCGAAGGAGATCACCAAGAATTCCACCCTCAACGACATCGAAGCGGTCATTCAGGCGAAGCTCTCCGCCGCACGCTGATGCGATTCGTCGACCTGAGCCTTCCGATCGATGAGAAGGCGTTTGAGGTGCACCGCGTCGACATCGAGCGGGTCTCCCATGCCGCGGGGGTGGAGAAGTTCAACCGCGTGATCATGGGCAAGACCCTGGCCGGGAAGCTGCGGTATCTCCTGGGGCGGCGCATCGTTCGGCCGCAGGACCTGCCGGACGGGGAGTTCCTCTCCCTGGAGATCGTGCATGCCCCGGTCCATGTCGGAACACACCTGGATTATTCCTTTCATTACGGCTCGCGGACCGAGGGCCGCGCTTCAAAGACCGCCGAAGAGATCCCGCTGGAGTGGTGTTTCGCCCCGGCGGTGAAGCTGGACCTGCGGCACAAAAAACCGGCCGAGACGATCGGCGCGGCGGATCTGGAGGCGGCCCTTGCGGCGCTTTCGTATACGCTCTCTGCCGGCGATATCGTGCTGCTGTGGACCGGCGCGGACAAGCTCTACGGAACCCCGCGTTACTTCAGCGACTATCCAGGCGTCGATACCGGGGCGATCGATTTCCTGCTCGACCGGGGGGTCAAGATCTTCGGCACCGACACGATGGGGATCGACCGGCCGTACCGGTTCATGCTTTCCGAGTTCCTGAAGAGCAAGGACCCCCGAACTTTTTACCCTGCCCATTTTTACGGCAGGAAACGCGAATTCATCCACATCGAGCGGCTGGCCAACCTGGAGTCGGTGCCGGCGGCGGGTTTCCGCCTGGCCTGCTTCCCGGTCAGGATCAGGCGCACCGGCGCCGCCTGGGCGAGGGCGGTCGCCTTTCTGGAGGGGTAAGCCATGGAACGGATTGTCGTCGAGGATCTCGTAAAGGTGATGACGTTCCCGCGCGCGGGGATCTTCAGCCGGGTCATCGTCAAGACCGCGCTCTCCAACGTTACCCTGATGTGCCTCTCCAAAGGCACACAGATCTCGGAGCATACCACCCTGCGCGAGGCTTCGGTGAGCGTGCTCAAGGGGACCGGGACTTTTTCGATCGGCAGCCGCCGGGTGCGGATGAAGCCGGGGGTCGTCATCTTCCTGCCCAAAAGCACGCCGCATGCCCTGCACGCCGACACCGACTGCGCGATACTCCTGAGTCTCTTCGGCGCACCGCAGCAGCACAACGAGGAGGAATGATGGGCCATACCTGCAATTCCATTGTCATCAACGCCCCGTACGCGACGGTTTTCGATCTCTCCAACGATATCCCGCGCTGGACCGAGCTTTTCGGCGGCGAGTATCAGAAGGCGCAGGTCCTGGAGAAGAACGGCAACAAGATCGTCTTTCGCCTGACCGATGACGAAGGCAAGTCCTGGGTTTCCTGGCGCCTGCTCTTTAAAGAACAGTTCTTCGCCTACGCCGAGCGCCACGACCCGCGGTTCCCGTTTGTCTTCATGAAGATTGTCTGGCTGTATACCCAGCGCCCGGAAGGCGTGGAGCTCGTCTGGATCCAGCATTTCCAGATGGATCCCAAGGCCACGTTCAACGACACCCAGGTTGAGGGATTCATCAACACGCATTCGAAAGAGAACCTCAAGATTTTCAAAGAGGTGATCGAGCGGGAAGCCTCCCGTGCGAGGGTGTCCCCGCAGCGGTGAGCGGCGTTACGTTCTTTCTTTTGTGCCTTGAGGCGGCGCTCCTGTCGTTCAATGTCGCCGCCTGCTCGGCCCTGGTGCCGTCTATCGCGCAGGAGCTGGGCCGTTCGCCCTTCGTGGTCGGCCGGATCGTCTGGATCTATATGCTGCCCTACGGGCTGGCGGCGTTTCTCTACGGGCCGCTCGTGCGCGCCTTCGACGCCAAGCGCGTGGAGCTGGTGTGCGTGCTGGGGTTCTCCCTGGCCAACCTGGCGGCTGCGTTTTCCCGCTCGCTTGAGGCGCTCTTTGCGGCGCGCTTTTTCCTGGGGGTGTTCGGGGCGTCGGTGACGCCGCTGGCGCTGATCCTGATCACCCGCCATACCGCCGAATCGCGCCGCGGTAAGGCAGTCGGGGTATTCTTCGCGGCTTCGTTCTTTTCGTCACTGGCAGGGCTTCTCCTGAGCGGGATAGTGCACTGGCGGCTGATCTTTCTGGTGCCGGCCGTATTCGGCGCTCTGCTGTGGGTTGCGCTCTTTATCTTTCTGCCCAGTTACCAGGCAGATGCGACGGGTTTCGCCTGCAACTACGTCCGGGCGCTGGGAAACCGGCGGGTTGCCTCGATCTTTCTTTTTATCTTTCTGGTCAGCCTGATATACCACGGGGTGCAGCCGTGGCTGGGCGTTTATTTTTCCCGGGTTTTCGGCCTGGGGCAACTGGCGGTGAGTCTGCTTTTGACCCTCACGAGCCTGGCCGGCATCTTCGGCGAAACACTCGGGGGCTGGGCCGCGGATTCCTGGGGACGCCTGAAGACAACCCGGGCAGGATTGTTGCTGATGATCGTGAGCGTGCTCCTGCTAATTTTTCGCCTGCCCCTGGCGGGACTCGCGGTGCTGATGGTGGTCTGGGGCCTGGGTTGGACGGTTAACCACGCCGGTGTCTCGACGCTGTTAACCGACCTGCCGGTTGAATTCATCAACGAGGCCGCAAGCCTCAACAGCGGGGTGCGTTTCCTCTCCGGCGGGTTGGGCGCGGCGGCGGCCGGAGTGGTGATGCAGTATGATTTC
Organism: uncultured Planctomycetales bacterium; assembly: GCA_964579435.1. Taxonomy (GTDB): domain Bacteria; phylum Omnitrophota; class Gorgyraeia; order Gygaellales; family Profunditerraquicolaceae; genus CAZOGI01. The sequence goes on along the minus strand of CAZOGI010000001.1, from coordinate 16,694 downwards.
CGCGCCGGGTTCATTTTGTTCGCGGCGGGATTTGTGATCCTGTTATGGTTTTCCCGATCGCTGCTGATGGACGGCAGCGGCGGTTCGGCAAGGAGGGAGCGGTCATGAACGAATTGAAAGGCAAGGTCGCTTTGGTCACCGGCGCAAGCCGCGGCATCGGCAAAGCCCTGGCAGCGACGGTTGCGGGCATGGGGGCGCAGGTAGCGATTGCCGCGCGGCAGGAAGCGCCGCTCAAAGAGGCTGCGCAGGAATTGGCCGAAAAATTCAAGGTCAAGGTCCTGCCGGTTGTCTGCGACGTGACGCGGCTGGACGATCTGAGGCGGGTGGTTGAGGAGACCAAGGCAAAGCTGGGGCCGGTGGATATCCTGATCAATAACGCCGGGGTCTCCAGCCAGTATCCGTTCCACGAGCAGCCGATCGAGGATTTCGAGAAACTGGCCCTGACGAATTATCTGGGGTACGTGCGCCTCATCCGTCTGGTCATCCCGGATATGGTGGCGCGCAAGGCAGGGGCGATCATCAATATGGTCTCCGGCTCTACGCTTGTCGATCCGGTGCCCAAAAGTTTCATTGTCTACAGCTCCCTCAAGGTCGGGCTGCGCGCGTTCTGCAAAGGGCTCTTCTGGGAGATGCGCGATCATGGTATTAAGGTAACGTCGCTCCTGCCGGGGGTAACCGATACGGACCTGACCGGCAAGCTCAAGAACATCACCGCCGAAACCGGCAGGTTAATGACGACCGAGGCGATCGAGAACGCGCTGCGCTTCGCCTTGACCGTGCCGGCGAACGTCTGCCCGCTGGAGATCGCGGTGATCAATCAGCAGACGCCCTGGACGGCGCCGATCATCCCGTATAAGCAGGCTCATCCGGATAAATAAGCGACCGGACACATGACACAAGACACCAGACACACGTAGGAGAGGGACATGAAGACACTGTTGATGCTGGGGATGTGTTTGTTTTTGGTAAGCGGTTGTTCCGCGCAGGAGAAGACGGTGCTCTTGGATGATTTCGAAGGGCCGCTTTCCGGAGGCGCGCAGGGGACGGTTGATTTCGGAGCGGGCAACGGTTCTTCCCTTGAGGTCGTTGCGGATACGGCAAACGTCAAGGCGGGCACCCAGTCGCTGAAGGCAACGTTCGATGCGGTCTCCGGCGGCTATATGTACATCGCCCGAGGGTTCGGCTTGGACGCGAAAAACTCTGCGTGGCTGCTGAAGCCCGAAGATATCCAGTGGGCTGCCTATTCCAGGCTCTCGTTCTGGCTCTACGGGACCGGCTCCAAGCAGCAGATCGCCTTTGACGTCAAGGACAGCGGCAACGAGATGTGGCGTTTCCTGGTGACCGATGACACCGCGGGATGGAAACAGGTGGTCTGCCCGCTGAAAGAGTTCTTCGCCCGCGGCGACTGGCAGCCGGATGCCGCCGACAAGAACGCGAACATGGATTTTCCGCTCAAAAGTTTTCAGTTCGAGCCGCTGCCTGCCGGCAAAGGGACGCTCTGTTTCGATGCGGTGGAGCTTTCGTCATGACCGCGGCTGACCGCAAGAGCCTGCAGAAGCGCTACTGCCTGTGGCTTTACAAGACCACGCGCGAGGCGCTGGACCGCATCGAGCGCAAGTTTACCCAGCTGGAGGTCGACCGCGCGCTCCTGGGGCAGCTGCGCAAATCAGCCGGCGCCAGCCGCCTCACGCAGCAGATCGCCGATTTCGAGCGTTACCTCAACGATAAAGAGGTCGCTGCCCGGGCTTTGAAATGGGACGAGGCCGGGGCGCTGCGCGGCGAGTACGAATTCCTCGTCGTCAAGCTTGACGCGGTCGAGGCGGTAACCCGCGCGAAATTCGGCCCCGCAGCGCTGGCGCGCATCAAGGCCGCGTATGAGCAGGAGATGGCCGGCAGGATCCTGGCCGAGCGCGAGCAGAAGGTATAAGGCGGTCCGCATGAAGTTCTTTTCCTGGTTGGTTACGGGGACGATCGCCGCGGTGTTGGGGGTGGTGTGGCTGCGGCTCATCGAGAACCGCACCATCTTTTATCCGAGCCGCGCGATCGAATTTACGCCGCGGGACGTCGGCCTGGCGTTCGAAGAGGTGACGTTTCAGACAACGGATAACCGGCTCCTCAACGGCTGGTTCGTCCCCGGCACGGCCCCGGCGGCAAAGACGATCCTCTTCTGTCACGGCAATGCCGGCAATATCGGCCACCGGCTTGAAAAGATACTGTTTTTCCATTCGCTGGGGTGCAACGTCTGTATCTTTGACTATCGCGGCTACGGCAAGAGCGCCGGCAGGCCTTACGAGCAGGGCCTCTACCGGGATGTGCGCTGCGTCTACGCCCAGCTCCTGCAGCGCGGTATCCCGGCGCAGAAGATCGTCGGGTACGGAGAGTCGCTGGGCGGGGCGGTGATCGTCGATTTGGCGGCGCATGAGCCGTTGAACGGATTGATCGTCGAGAGCTCGATGAGCTCGGCCGCGGAGATGGCGCGGCTCATTTTGCCTTGGGTGCCGCCGGGGTTATTCGCCAGCAGGTTCGATTCCAAGACCAAGGTCGCTTCGATCCGCGTGCCGAAGCTGATCATCCACAGCAAAAACGACGAGATCATTCCCTACCGGCAGGGAGAGGAGCTCTTCGCCGCCGCCGCTGACCCGAAAGAGTTTCTGCAAGTGCGCGGCGGGCACAACACCGCTTTTTTTGAGTCGCGGGAACTCCTCGCCGCGAGAGTCAAACGGTTCCTGGAGTCGCTGCCATGAAGATCATCGACGCGCATACCCACTGGCTGCCGCAGGAAATCATCGAGAACGCCCACTTTTACCATAAAGGCTGGGGGGATATCGAAGCGCACGTGGGGATGATGCGCCGCGAGGGCATCGACGCGGCGGTGCTGAGCTATCCGACCTCCGACGCGCATCGTAAGCTCGGCAGCCAGCAGGAAGTCGCCCGGCTTTTCAACGACGCGATCGCCGCGGTGATCAGGCGGTATCCGCAGCAATTCTTCGGCGCGGCGGTCCTGCCCTGCGGCACTTCGGCCGAGATGCTGACTGAGCTGGCGCGCGCGACCGATGAGTTGGGATTTAAAGCGGTCTCGATCGCTTCGAGTTACGAGGGGGTCTACCTGGATGACGCGCGGTTCCTGCCGCTGTGGGAGCAGGTCCGGCGCCGCTCGTTGCCGGTTTTCGTCCATTCTCAGATCGTCGATCCGATCGGCTCCGAGCGGGTACGCGATCCGCTGCTGACCCCGGTCATCGAATACGTCTTTGACACGACGATCTCGATCGGCCGGTTGCTGATGGCCGGGGTACTCGAGGAGTTCAAGGAGATACCGTTTGTCTTTGCCTATTTCGGCGGGGTGACGCCGTTTCTGGCGTACCGCTACGACGCGACGTACCGGATGCTGCGCGGGATCAATTTCGTCAAGGACCTGCGCTCCGATCCGTCCGCATACCTGAAGCGCCTCTACGTCGATACCAGCGGCGATACGCAGAAGGCGAACCTGGAAGCGGCGCTTGCGCTCTTCGGGGCCGAGCATATACTTTGGGGAAGCGACTGGCCAGCCAAGAAAGAGCCGGCGGTGTCGGTGCGGGCGATCCGGGATCTGCCGGTCGGGGAAGACCAGAAGCGGGGCATCCTGGGAGGCAACCTGGCGGCGTTATTATGCGGCAGGGGCAAATGAAAAAAGGAGAAACAGACATGCAGATGCAGAAAGAGATCCATTTGTCGGGCAAGGATTTGGTGGCGATGGTGCAACTGCGGCCGCAGGATATCGGCGAATACGCGATCGTGCCCGGCCCCAAGGATCGCCTCGACGTGCTGATCAAGCGCCTGGAGAGCCCGGTGCGCAACTTTTCCTTCATGGAGTACATGATGTACACCGGCACCTACCAGGGCCTGCGCGTCACCGGGATGAACGGCGGGCGCTTTTCGACCGACACCTCGATCACCAGCGAGCTTATGTGCAACGCCGGGATCAAGACGATCATCCGCGTCGGCAGCTGCGGCGCGCTCGATGAAAAGATCAAGGTGGGGGACCTCATCGTGGTCGACCAGGTCCTGCGCGGCGACGGCGTCACTCCCTACTACGTCGACGGCTCGTTCAAGACCGCCGCGGACAAAAAAATCGCCGATACCCTCTTTGCCGTCGCCCAAGAGATGGGCCTGGGCGTCCATCGCGGGTGCTGCTGGACGACCGACGCGCTCCTGCGCGAGACCAGGGATCTGGTTGAGTCGAAACGCAAAGAGGGGGCGATGTCGGTTGACATGGTCTCCTCGACCCTCCTGACGATCGCGCAGCTCTCGGGCGTGCGCGCCGGGGCGATCCTGGCGGTGAGCGACAACGTGATAACCGGAGAAATGGGATTTATGAACCCGCTCTACTATATGGCGGAAACGAACCTGATCAACGTCGCCCTGGCGACGGTCAAGAAACTCGCCGGGAAATGATGCCGATGCCTAAACCTGAGCACCAGGAATTCTCCCCGCTCTTCTGGCCGGTCGAGCTGAAGGGCGCGACGATCTCGATCCTCGACGAAACTGCCCTGCCGCAGGCGCTTACCTATATAAAGGCCAAAGACGACCGCCAGGCCTGCCGGGCGATACGCCAGATGAAGACGCGCGCCGTCGGCCAGGTGCTTCTGGTGATGAACATCTTTTTGCAGGCACTGCGCCGGCATAAAGGCGTTCTGCCGGCGAAAGAGGCGCAGCGTTTGGCCGCGGCGATCAACGCCACGCGTCCGACCCTTTCCTTCAAGACCCTGACCGACATGGTCCTGGGCTGGCAGGCGCAGGCAATACCGCTGGAGCGGGCGCTCGAGGGGTTCCTCTCGGGGCTCAAGCATGCGCGCATCCGCCAAGCGCAGAGCGCCGCCTCTCTCCTGAGGCAGGAGGAGACGGTCCTGACCCACTGCAACGTCAGCGGCCTGATGCCGCTTATCGCTTCGTTCGCGCAAGGGCAGGGCAAGCGGATCGGGTTTTTCGCGACCGAGACCCGGCCGTACCTGCAGGGGGCGCGTCTGACCGCCTGGGAACTGAGACGCTGCGGCGCCGACGTCACGCTTATCTGCGACAATATGGTGGCGCAGGTGATGAAGGAACGCAAAGTCACCTGCGTTATCGTCGGTGCCGACCATCTCGCCCAAAACGGGGATTTTGCCAACAAGATCGGCACCTATCAGATCGCGCTCCTGGCGCGGCACTTCGGCCTGCCCTTTTACGTGCTCTGCCCGCCGCCCGCGGCGACCCCCAGCGGCGCCGAGATCCCCATCGAGGTGCGGCCGGACAAGGAGTTGCTGTACCTGGGGGCAACGCGCATCGCCCCGGCGGGTGTGGGCGGCTATTATCCGGCATTCGACGTCACGCCGCGGGAGCTGGTCACCCGGCATATCCACCTGGAGATCGCACGATGATATTCGGAAGAGAGCAGGAGTTGAAGAAAGAGATCAGCGCGGTGGGCAAAAAGGTGCACGCGCTGCGCATGGTCGCCGGCACCTCGGGCAACATCAGCTGCCGCTTGAGCGACGAGCGGATATTGATCACCGCGACCGCAACCGCGCTGGGGGAGCTTGCCCCCGAGGATATCGTCTGCGTGGACCTGGCCGATCCTGGCCGCGTCCCGGCTAAAAAACCGACCACGGAGCTTCCCCTGCATAGCCTCATCTACCGTCATTTCCCCCACCAGGTCGTCATCCACTGCCATCCGGCGTTGACCAACGGGTATTTTTGCGTTTACGCGGATATCAAGGCGTTGACCTTCGAGACCAAGCTCTACATCAGCAGCGTCCCGGTCGTGGCGCAGGAGACGCCTGCGGTGACGAAACCCGAGGAGGTGGTGGAGGCGCTTGGGTCCAGCAATATCGTGGTCCTCAAAAACCACGGGGTGGTCTCCGTCGGAAAAACTTTCCGCGAGGCGCTCAATCTCATCGAGATGCTGGAGGACGCGGTCAAGACCGCTTCCGTCGCCCGGCTTTACAAAAAAGAGATACTCGATGAGCTGGATTGCTCGCTCAAGGAAGAATTGGCCTCGGCGCAGGCCTACGCCATGTTCTCGCGCGAGCATATCCAGGCGATCGTCGAGCGGGTCAATGCCGACGAGCTTATCCGCACGAAAGGCCGCGAGCTGGGGCTGAGCATGCAGTACGCGATCCGGATGGAAAACTCCCCGTTGGTGCATAAATTCACTTTTGAGGAAGGCCGCATCGTGCGCCTCGACGCCGACGCGGAAGCGCCGTTCGTCGCCACCGCCCCTGAGGCGGTCTGGGAGCTGGTCTTTCTGGGGAAGCTCGACCCGTTCGTCGCCGTCACGCAGGGGAAGATGAAGCTCAAGGGGGATCTGGGCAAGCTCTCCCGCTGGTACGTGCCGCTCTCGCGGCTCTTTCAGATCTTCAAGCAAGTGCCGATCCGCTAAGAGGAGGATGCCATGGAGTGGGGTATGCAGAACCGCCTGAAACGCTTGTTCCCCGACGGGAAATGTTTTTTCATGCCGATCGACCACGGCTATTTCCAGGGGCCGACGACGGGACTGGAGAAGCCCGGGGAGACGGTGCGGCCGCTTTTGCGCTACTGCGACGGGCTCTTTGTGACGCGCGGGGTGCTGCGTGCCTGTATCGATCCGGGGATTTCGACCCCGATCATCCTGCGCGTTTCCGGCGGCACGAGCATGGTGGGAGAAGATCTTGCCCGCGAAGGCCTGACCACTTCCCTCGATGAGATGGTGCGCCTGAACGTTTCCGGGGTCGGCGTGTCGGTTTTTGTCGGCAGCGCGTACGAGCACCAGACGCTGATGAACCTCAGCTCCCTGGTGAATGCCTGCGAACCGGCAGGCATTCCGGTGATGGCCGTGACTGCGGTCGGCAAGGAGTTAGAGAAGCGTGATGCCCGCTACCTGGGCCTTGCCTGCAGGATCTGCGCCGAGCTTGGTTCGCGCATCGTCAAGACCTATTGGTGCGAGAACTTCGAGAAGGTGGTTAACGGCTGTCCGGTCCCGGTCGTCATCGCCGGCGGCCCCAAATGCGAGACCGAGCGCGAGGTGTTCTCGTTCGTGCGCGACGGGATGGACCGGGGGGCGGTAGGGGTGAACCTGGGCAGGAACGTCTGGCAGAGCAGGTATCCGGTCCCCATGGCCGCGGCACTCTGCGCGATCATCCACGAGAACGCGTCGGTCGAAAAGGCGCAGCAGGTATACGATTCGCTGAAGGGCAGTTCCGGCAAGGCATAAGGATCTTTCCATGCGCGCGGCAGTGTACTACAACAACCGGGATGTGCGTATCGAGGAGCGGGAGCGTCCGGCCATTCGTTCGGGCGAGCTCTTGGTGCGCATGCGCGCCAGCGGCATCTGCGGCAGCGACGTGATGGAATGGTACCGGATCAAGCGCGCCCCGCTGATTTTGGGGCACGAGATGTGCGGCGAGGTCGCCGAATCGGCAGACGAGCGCTATCCCGTCGGCACCCGCCTGTTTGCCGCCCACCACGTCCCCTGCAACCGTTGCCATTACTGCCTCCACGGCGACCATACGGTCTGCGAGACTCTGCAGACGACGAATTTCGATCCCGGGGGATTTGCGGAATATATCCGCATTCCGGCCTTGAACGTCGAAGGCGGGGTCCTGAAGCTCCCCGAGGACGTTTCCTTCGATGCCGGCACGTTTATCGAGCCGCTCGGCTGCGTTCTGCGCGGCCAGCGCCTGGCAGGGGTGACTGCGGACAGGAGCGTTTTGATCCTCGGCGCAGGGCTCTCGGGATTGTTGCATCTGCTCCTTGCGCGGCAGTCCCGGGCCGCGCCGGTCGTCGTCACCGACGTCAACGAGTACCGCCTCTCTGCAGGCCGCGCGCTGGGCGCCGATCATGCCGTGGATGCGCGCAGCAGCCTTCCCGAATTGCTGCGCCGCACCAACGGCGGCCGCCTCGCCGACGTGGTCATTGTCTGCACGGGAGCGCTCCCGGCATTCCAACAGGCGCTTGAATGCGTCGACCGCGCCGGGACGATCCTCTTTTTTGCGCCGTCCCCCCCGGGGATCCGGCTGCCGATACCGGTCAACGATTTCTGGCGTCAGAGCGTTCGGCTGGTGCATTCCTACGGCAGCAGCCCCGCCGATTCGGCCGCAGCGCTGGAACTGATCCGCTCCCGGGCTTTTCCCGTCGAGAAGCTGATCACCCACCGCCTCAGGCTCGCGGATGCGGCGCAGGGATTTCGCCTCGTGGCCGAGGCGCGCGAGTGCATCAAGGTTATCCTCTATCCCTAGAAGCGAAACAGGAGCCGTCTATGGCGTCGGCATATCCGCTCTTCATCAAGAACGAGTTCCTCCATACCCCGGAAAGCCTCTGCGTCATCAACCCTTCGACCGCAGAAGAGTGCGCCAGCGTCTCGGTGGCATCCGTCGAGCACGTCGAGGCGGCGCTCTCCGCGGCCTTCGCTGCGGCACAGGCGCTGCCGCAAGACATCCCGGCGCGCCGCCGCCTCCTGGAGGCGATTGCCGAGGGCATCCGCACCCATGCCGCGGAGCTGGCGACCCTGGAGAGCACCAATACCGGCAAGCCGATCAAGGAAACGACGTTCATGGATATCCCGGCGGCGGCACAAACCTTCCAGTATTACGCCGATCATCTGCCCCAGCTGCTGGCTCCCGAAGAGCGCCGGGCCGACGATACGACGCGGGGTGTGCTCCTGCGCGAGCCGCGGGGGGTGGTGGTGATTATCGTGCCCTGGAATTATCCGTTGCTGATCGCTTCCTGGAAGATCGCCGCGGCGCTTGCGGCAGGCAATGCCGTGATCGTCAAGCCGTCGAGCCTCACCCCCCTGAGCGTGCTGGAGCTGGCGCGGATCGTCCAGGAGGCGGGAGCGGCGGCTGGCTCTTTCAATGTCCTGGTCGGGCCGGGGGAGCGTCTGGGCGAGCGGCTCTGCGCCGACGAGCGGGTGGATATGGTCTCTTTTACCGGCAGCGGCGCGGTCGGCAAAAAGATCATGGGCTACCGGGGCGGCAACGTTAAAAGCCTGATCATGGAGCTGGGTGGTAAATCCGCGGCATTGGTCTGTGCAGACGCGGACGTGGATCTGGCGGTCAACGCCCTGCTGTGCGGGATATTCCTCAACGCCGGGCAGATGTGCACGGCAATGTCGCGCATACTGCTGGCACAAGAGATCGCCGATGAGTTCCTGGAGCATTTCGTGGCCAAGGCAAAACGCCTGCATTTGGGCAGCGGTCTCGATTACCAGACGCAGATGGGGCCGCTTATCAGCCGCGCCCACCGCGATACGGTGTGCTCCTTTGTCGGTCACGCGCGCAGCGAAGGTGCGCGTATCCTCTGCGGCGGCAGGGTGCCGGATGACCCGCGCCTGAAGGACGGCTTCTTTTTCGAGCCGACGGTCTTAAGCGGCCTGACCCCGGGGATGGGGATCTTGCGGGAAGAGGTCTTCGGGCCGGTCGCCTGCGTGCAGACTTTCACCGATGCCGAAGAAGGGTTGGTACTGGCCAATGACAGCGTCTTTGCCCTGGCGGGGAGTGTTTGGTCGCGCGATGCCGCCGGCGCCCGCGAGCTTGCCGGCCGCCTTCAGGCAGGCATCGTCTGGATCAACACCTACGGGATGTTCCATACCCTGCTTCCCTACGGCGGGTTCAAAAGGAGCGGGTTCGGCAAGGAGCTGGGGCGCGAAGGGTTGCTGGAATACACACGCTTGAAAACCGTGGTCGTGGAAGAGCCGGCGGCGGGGAATAAACCGCTGGTCAATTACTGGTACGGCGGCTGAACCCGTTTCCCCGCGCCGCGCACGATAAGCGCAGGGGCACAGAATGAGCGTTCAAGGAGAAGGAGGGGCTATGGATTTCCTGCCTTTGCTGGACAGACAGGCGCAGCGCTACGCCGCCAAGCGCGCTTTTGTTTTCCGTGACGCATCGGTTTCGTTCGCCGAACTGGCGCGCACGGCAAAGGATATTGCCGCGGCACTCTCCCGTCAGGGGGTGTCCCGGGGTGCTAAGGTCGCCGTCTTTCTGCCCAATATCCCCGAATATATCTTTAGCTTTTTGGGGATCTTTCTTTTGCGGGGGGTATGCGTGCCGCTGGATTACATGCTCACCGAGGAGGAGATCGTCCACTTCCTGAATCACAGCGAGGCGACGCTGCTCATTGCCCAGGAGCGCAAAGGAGTCGAGCTGCGGGCCGTCAAGGAGCGTTGTCCCCGCCTGCGCTCGGTAGTCGCCTGCGGCCAGGCAGCCGGGGCAGCCCCGGATACCGACGGCCTGATGAGATGGGAAGGGTTTCTGCGCACCGGGGCTGTGCTGCCGGCCGTCGACACCGTTTCCGACCGGGATGCCGCTGCGATCTTCTACACCTCAGGCACCACCGGCAAACCCAAAGGGGTCGTGCTCGACTACGGACACCTGCAGAACCCGATCGACACCTTCCGGTATTTCCTGACCATCACCGATCATGATGTGCTCTTGGGCGGCGGGGTCCCGTTCTCGCATCTGGGCGGACTGGATTTCGTGCTCCTGATGCTCTCCTTCGGCGTGACGCTGGTGCTCATGGAGCGTTTCCAGCCGCTGGAGTTCCTCAAGAACATCGAGACCCACCGCGCCACCATCTTCTGTATCGTACCGTCGATGTACGTGGCGATCCTTTCGCTGAAGGAATACGACAGGTTCGATCTCTCGTCGCTGCGCTACGCCGTGGTCTTCGGGGCGCCTTCCTCTCCGGCGCTTCTTGAGCGTTTCCATACGGCGTGTCCGAACGCGTATCTGCTCAACGGCTGGGGGATGACCGAAACGGCCGCTCCGAACACCTACCTGCCCACCGGCACCCAGACCAAAGAGATTCCGCATACCGGGACCTTCCCTCCGGGCACCGAGGCGATGGCCGTGGATGAGGAGGGCCGCGCGGTGCGCGACGGCAAGGAGGGCGAACTCTGGATCCGCGGCAGGTGCGTCATGCAGGGATATTACCGGGAGCCGCAACTGAGCGCCGAGGTTCTCACCCCCGAAGGCTGGCTCAAGACCGGGGATATGGTGCGCAAAGACGAACGGGGGCGTTTCTCCATCGTCGGGCGCAAAAAGGATATGCTCAAGGTCGCCGGAGAGATCGTTTTCTGCCCGGAGGTCGAGGCGGTCATTCACCGTCACCCGTCGGTGCAGGACGTGGCGGTGGTCGGCATCCCCGACTCCCTGCGGGGAGAAGTGCCCAAGGCGTTCATCGTCCTCAAACCGGGGGAGAGCGTGACCGAGGGGGCGCTGCGGGATTTCCTCAAGAACCAGCTGGCTCATTTCAAGATCCCGCATGCCTTCGCGTTCAGGAGCGAGCTGCCGAAAAACCGCCTGGGCAAGATCGACAAGGAACAGCTGAAACGCCCGGAGCCAGAGAGCAAAACGCTCGCCTGAAGGCGAGGCGTTCGAACCCTATGTCCGCGCCTGTTCGCATCAAAAAGAGCCTGCGTGTCTCCTGCCTCGACGGAGTATTCGCCGCCTGCATGCTCGGCCTGACCGCGGACTATATAACGCCCTACGCCCTTGCCCTGAACGCCAATAACCGCCAGATCGGTATACTCAGCGCTTTTCCCGCGCTGGCCGCGGCGCTGGCACAGTTGCATACCGCGGAGATGACCGATCATTTGCGCAGCCGCAGGGCGCTGGTGACGCGATTTGTGCTTTTTCAGGTGTGCGTGGGAGCGGCTTTGGCGGCCGTGCCTTTCCTGCGCCTGCAAGGCACGGTGGTCTGGTTTATCGCGTTGGTGGCGATCTTCAATGCCGCACAGGCGCTGATTGGCCCGGCATGGCTGTCGCTGATGGGGGAGTATATCCCCGCGCGCATGCGCGGCAGGTATTTCGGCTGGCGCAGCAAGGTGCTGGGCGCGGTGACGGTTTCGGCTTCTTTCGCCGCCGGGGGGGCGCTTTTGTTCTTCCGGCATGCGCCGCTCTACGGGTTTTCGCTCATCTTCCTCACCGCGACCCTTTGCCGCCTGCTTTCCTGGTTTTTCCTGACGCAGATGTACGAACCGCCGTACCGGCACGACCGTGCGGCGTATTTCAGTTTTTTTGATTTCCTCAGGCGCGCGCGCGAATCGAACTTCGCGCGCTTCGTCTTTTTCGTCGCCGGCCTCAATTTTTGCGTCAACATCGCCGCGCCGTTCTTTTCGGTCTTTATGCTGCGGGAGTTGCGCTTCAATTACCTGACCTATACCGCGCTGGTGACGGCGGTGACCATTACCCAGCTTTTGACCATCGACCGTTGGGGCCGCCATGCCGACCGTTTCGGCAATCTCAGGGTGCTGCGCCTGACGGCGCTGGTTATCGCCAGTCTGCCGCTCTGGTGGCTCTTCAACCACAACCCGTACTACCTCTTTTTCCCGCAGGTGTTGGGCGGGTTTGCCTGGGCGGGGTTTAACCTGTGCGCGATCAATTTCATTTACGATGCGGTCACGCCGCAGAAAAGGGTGCGCTGTTTAGCCTACTTCAGCGCGATCTCCGGGCTGGCGACCTGCTGCGGGGCTTTGGCGGGAGCGATGCTGGTTACGATCCTGCCGCCGCTGCTGGGATACCGGATCTTCAGCCTCTTTGTGCTTTCCAGCGTCTTGCGCTTTTTGACCGCAGGGATTTTTGCCGGCCGCATCCGCGAGGTGCGCCACGCGGAAAAGGTGCAGGGCGCCGATCTGTTCCTGAGCGTGGCAGGTATCCGGCCCCTGCCGTTGGCGTCGGGCCGGCAGCCGGTGCCGTAAGAAGAAGGGACGATGGCAAAGCCGTTCTGGGATCTGACATTGGGCGAACTTACGCATTGGGTTGCGCAACGGGGTTTTCCCGAGTACCAGGCGCGTTCGGTGTTCCGCTGGGTATATGGTTCATCGTGCGCAGCGTTCGCTCAGATGACGAATGTTCCCGCAGGGCTTCGCGCGCAATTGGCCGAAGCGTTCAGCCTGCAGACGATGACCCTGCGGCAGCGGCAGCGCTCGCAGGATACGACCGAAAAGTTCCTCTTTGCCCTCCGGGATGATAATCTTATCGAGGCGGTGAGCATCCCGGCGCGCGGCAGGGTGAGCGGCTGCCTTTCTTCGCAGGCCGGCTGCGCCTTTAACTGCGTTTTCTGCGCCAGCGGCGCGCGCGGGTTGAAGCGCAACCTTTCCTGTGCCGAGATCATCGAGGAGGTTTTTCTGCTCGGGAAGCTTTCCGGATTGGGCAAGCCGACGCATCTGGTCTTCATGGGCATGGGCGAGCCGCTCGCTAATTACGAGGCGGTGCTCTCTGCGATCCGCCGCATCAACGCTCCCGAATGCTTCAACCTCGGCGCTCGGCGCATCACGGTCTCCACCTGCGGCATTGTCCCGGGTATCCTGCGCCTGGCGCAGGAGCCGCTGCAGATCGAGCTTTCCGTGTCGCTGCATGCGGCCGAGGAAAGCCTGCGCACGCGCCTGATGCCGGTGAACAAAAAATACCCTCTGAAAGAGCTCATGACTGCCTGCCGAGAGTATGTCCGGCGCAAGAACCGGCAGGTGACGTTCGAGTATATTCTGATCGACGGGGTAAATGCGGGCCGGCAGGACTCGGTGCGCCTGGCCGCGCTTTTAAGGACTATTCCCCTGGCAAAGGTCAATCTGATACCGGCGAATGCCGCCGGTGAAAAGCGGCTGGAGGCTCCGTCTTCCGGCGCGGTCCGGCTTTTCGCCGCAGGGTTGAAGGCGGGAGGCATTCCGGTTACCGTGCGCTCTTCCCGGGGCGCGGATATCGCCGCGGCGTGCGGCCAACTGAGGGCCCGATATGAAACCGAGTAAGGGGATGGGGATACGCAGGTTGGGTGCGGTTTTGCTTTTTGCCGCCTGCCTCGGCGCCGGCGGATGCCTGAAGCGGGAGATCGCCAATATCGGCAACGGCGGAGCCTCCGTCGTCTGTTTCGGCGACAGTCTGACGTACGGCTACGGCGTCGAGCGCGGCCAGGACTATCCCAGCGTTCTGGCGCGCCTGATCGAGGTGCCGGTGGTCAATGCCGGGGTGGACAGCAATTCTTCGGCGGCGGGGCTCTCGCGCATGCAGAAGGATGTCCTGTCGCAGCGGCCGTACCTGGTGCTGATCGAGTTCGGGGCGAACGATTTCCTGCAGAAAGTGCCGCTCGATGCGTCGGTGCGCAACATCGCCCGGATGGTCGAGGCGGTACAGGCCCAGGGTTCGATCGCCGCAGTCGTTGACCCCAGCGCCGGGATGGTCCTGCGGGAGTACCGTGTGCGCTTAAGCCGGCTCGCCGCGGAAAAGGGGGCGCTCTTCATTCCCGATGTTTTCCACGGCATCCTGACCAATCCTTCCCTGAAGAGCGATTTCGTTCATCCCAATGCCGAAGGGTACCGCCAGATCGCCGAGCGCATCATTGTCTGGATAAGACCCTATCTCGCCCAGCGTTCAGCTGCGGCCGGGCCGGGCGGTCGCTGAGCGGGCCGGCTGGCGTCGTGCGCGGCAAGCTCGGAACTTATGCAGAGAAGGGGGTTTTTCTGCGCAAAGCAGAGGCAAATGAAAAACGTGAGATTCCTCATCTGTGCGGGGTTGATCCTCGCGGGCGCGCTGGTTGCCTTTGCGCCGTGCCTTTCCAACGGGTTTGTCAATTCCGACGACAATGAGTACGTAACCGAGAACAGCCTGGTCCAGGACGGCTCTGTCGGGGGCCTCAAGCGGCTCGTTTCCTCGTTTGCCCTCGGGAACTACCAGCCGCTGACCATGCTGTCGTACTGGGTCGAATACCGTTTTTTCGGGTTGCGCCCGTTTGGCTACCATCTGACCAATCTCATCCTGCATCTCGGCAATTGCCTCCTGGTATGGTGGTTTCTCTGGGCGCTGACGAAGGACCTGCCGGTCGCCTGCGTCTGCGCGCTTTTATTCGGGATCCACCCTTTGCACGTGGAAACCGTGGCCTGGGTCAGCGAGCGCCGGAACCTCCTTTACACGCTCTTTTTTCTCTCCAGCGCAATCTGCTACTGCCGTTACCTGAGCCGCGGACAAAAGCGGGGATATTATTACGGCACCCTGCTCTTGTTTGTTCTCTCCCTGTCGGCAAAAGCCCAGGCGGTCATGCTGCCTTTTGTCCTGATGCTTGTCGAATATTATGTCGGAGTACCGTTGACCCGGCAGCTGCTCAAAAACAAACTGCCGTTCCTCTTTTTCTCCGTCTTGTTCGTTTCCCTCACGGTTTTCGCACATCATGCGATCGGCGGCATCAGGCACGAGGCAGGTGCGGATATCGCCGCCAGGCTTGCCATCGCCGGTTCCTGCGTCACGTTCTATCTCGGCAAGGTCTTTGCGCCGCTCAATCTCTCCTGCCTGTATCCCTATGAAGGGCTTAAGCCTTTGTCTTCCTACGCGTATCCCGTGATCATCTGCGTGGTGCTGTGTGCGGGAACGGTTCTTTCCGCCCGTTACACCCGAAAAATCGCCTTCGGCTTTTTCTTTTTCCTCCTGACCCTGCTGCCGGTGCTGCAATTCATCCCGATCGCCTCGACCGTCGTTGCCGATCACTATATGTATCTGTCGACGCTGGGAGTCCTGTATCTGATCGCCGCGGCCGTATGTTGGGCCGCGCGCCGGAAAGGGCGCATCGGGTTCTTCTTGAAGATCGCCGGCGCGGTTTTTCTGATCGGGGCAGGTGTCGGCGGTATCATGCTCGCGCGCCAACGCTGCACGGTCTGGAAAGACAGTGTCGCGCTGTGGAGCGACGTATTGCAAAAATATCCCCGTGCCGCAACGGCGTACAATAACCGGGGCGCCGAATTTTTGGCGCGCAAGGACTACGGGCGCGCGTATGCCGATTTTACCGCGGCGCTGGCCATCGACCCGGGATTCTTTGAGGCGCACTTCAATATTGCCAGTCTCCTGGCGGAGTCAGGCAAGGACGGCGAGGCGATCGCGCGGGCGCATACGGTCCTGAAGATCAATCCCGGGCATCGGCGGGCGTACGAGCTGCTGATGAATGTGTACGGGAGGAAGAAAGATCATGAAGCGATGATCCGGGTTTGCACTGCGTTGCTTGAGCGGGAGCCCCGCAACGGGACTGCTTTCAACAACCTCTGCAGTGCCTACGGCAGCCGGGGGGAGTATGAGAAGGCGATCGAATGCGGAAAGGCGGCGGTGGCGCTCAATCCGCGTTCGGTTTCCGCGCACCGGAATCTCGCCACTGCCTACTACTATGCCAAACAGTATGAGGCGGCCCAGAAACACAGCCAGAGGGCCCGCGAGCTGGCCGGCCAGGGCAGGGCGCCCTGACCGTTTGAGGTGACGGTCTTTCGGGGTATGCGTGATCTCTCCGGAAGGCAGGAGAGTGGTGCCGAGGAAGGGAGTTGAACCCTTACGAGCGTGAGCTCATCGGTTTTTGAGACCGACGTGTATGCCATTCCACCACCTCGGCATAAATTTGAGGTTGACGCAGAGTATTTTATAGTCTAAAATAGCAACGGTCAACAGAATAATCCGTGCGCCCGGGCAGTTGACGGGCGGTTTTTGTCGAAGGCAGTTGATGCGCAGGGACAGTGAGCGTGAGATAGGAGTTAGGAGTTAGGAGTAGAAGCACACTCCCAATTCCAAACTCAGAACTCCTAACTTGAAGCGGAGGGGAAGCTCAGGACACGCCCCTCGGTAACCAGTGGTTGATAAGAGGAACTAATTGGGCTGTCCTTTGCTTCCCGTAAATACAGTATTGTGGAGGGAAGCTCAGGACACGCCCCTCGGTAACCAGTGGTTGATAAGAGGAACTAATTG